>CAKQKE010000003.1 GCA_934247935.1 uncultured Clostridia bacterium | reverse complement strand
ACCTTTTTTTATCTTTTTTTACACTCCTCTTTCCTTCCCCTTTTCCCTACACCATATATGGTATATCTTTACCTTTTTTTGCACTATCATTTTTTTGCCTTATCTCAACCCGACCACATCCCCTATTCATTATTATATATATTATACTGCATCGTTTTTTAATGGTGGAATTACTTAAATAGTTTTATATACAGTCCTTCAGTCAGCCTTGCGGGCGGTTTCCCTTGCACAAGGAAGCCTTTTATGCTGCCCGTTTGTTAAATTTTATCATACGCAAACTTTCTTGAACGGGGAAATTTTATCACTGCGATATTTTACCAAGTATATAAAAACTGAAAAATAAAAATCCGACGAGTGCAAACCATAAAAAGCAAACGTTCGGATTTGATATTATCGATTTAATTCGTGTTTGTAATAGTAAGGCGTAAAACACAATATAGACGACTCCAAAATAAAATTATACACTCGACATTATGCCGCACATACATGCGTATATATTATATAATGATAAGCAAAGCCGCCATATACTATCAAACAATGATGATAATTTAAACAGTCTATTCGTCGAGCGGGTCGCCCCAGATATCGAGCCCTTTGGCAAAATTTCGTTTCGCTTCGGCTATGCTTACACCGTTGATATCTTCTTTGTCGTTTTCGTCCATTTCGTCTTCACAGCCGAGAGTTATCCAATCGCACACGGGACACGAATCCATGAGTTCTTGACCTAAGTATTCGGTTCCGCAAATATAACATTTGATTTTGCTTTTCATGTTTTTCTCCTTAAAACCAATCCTTTAAACGCGTAAATCAACACATACTAAACGCTTAAATTATTAAAATTCTGCCTGTTTTACTCAATACGTGCGCTGTAAAACCGGAGATTTAAAAGATTGCCTTTTCGATTACGCCGCCGCCGATGCACTTGTCTTCATAATAAAACACGCAATATTGCCCTTCGGTAATCGCCCGTTGTTTTTCGTCGAAATCAACCTTTATTCCATTTTCGTCTATATGCACCGTAACGCCCTGTTCGGGTTGACGATAGCGGAATTTTGCCGTGCAACGGAAGTCGTTTCCTTGAGGTTTACCGGGCATCCAGTTGCATTCGTTCATCAGTAGCCCTTTTGAATAAAGTCTGTCCTCTTCGCCGTGAGCGACGTATAGAATATTGTTTTTGATATCTTTTTCGATGACGAACCATCTGCCGTCACCCTCACCTTTTTGCCCGCCGATGTCGAGTCCTTTGCGTTGACCTATCGTATAATACATAAGCCCGAGGTGTTTGCCGAGAACTTTGCCGTCGTAAGTTTTTATATCGCCTTGTTTGGCCGGGATGTAATTCATCAGAAATTTGCGGAAATTGCGTTCACCTATAAAACAAATGCCCGTGGAGTCCTTTTTTTTGGCGGTGGACAAGCCGTTTTCTTCGGCAATTTTGCGCACCTCGGACTTGTCGAGTTTTCCGAGAGGAAACAAGACGTTTGAAAGTTGGTTTTGAGATAATTGATTTAAAAAGTAGGTCTGGTCCTTGTTTGTGTCGGCCGCCTTTAATAAATAATGAACGTCGCCGTCGTGTAAAATATCGCAATAATGCCCCGTGGCGATATAGTCTGCGCCCAACTTTTTTGCATACTCCAAAAACGGGCCGAATTTTATCTCTCTGTTGCACAAAACGTCGGGGTTGGGCGTTCTGCCTTTTTTGTATTCGTCGAGGAAATAAGAAAAAACCCTGTCCATGTACTCTTTTGCGAAGTTGACCGAATAATACGGCACGTCTAAAAGAGACGCGACCCTTCTTACATCGGCATAATCTTCTTCGGCAGTGCATGCGCCCGATTCGTCGCTTTCTTCCCAATTTTGCATAAACAGCCCTATTACGTTGTATCCTTGTTCTTTAAGCAGCAAAGTCGCGACCGAACTGTCAACGCCGCCGCTCATTCCGACAACAACCGTTTTCTTTCCCATTTTTACCTCTGCGTTTGTTTTATAGATTTTATTATATATTTATCTGCAAAATAAGTCAAGATTTATAATGAAATGTAATTGCAAAAAAAAGTCATGTGTGGTAAAATAACAATGTACTTAAGGTCTTGATAAAAAACAATCAAAGCAACGTAATAATATTTTTAAACAACGTCGATATGTTTTAATAATGCACAAAAGCCGCATACTCACGGGTAAACCCTTTAAATTTTTGCGTGATTAGCCGGCAAAATTACCATTTTTACGCAATACGTACGCTGTAAACGACACAAAACGTCGTCACGATAATTTTTACACAAACCGAAAATCAAGATAAAATAAACAACCTTTAATACAAACGCACCCGTAGTCTAATTGGATAAAATATCGGCCTCCGACGCCGTCGTTCCGAGTTCGAGCCTCGGCGGATGCACCACTAAACCACTCTGCCGAGTGGTTTTATTTTGCGTCAACACATTCATCTCACAATGAGCATAATATCAAGAAAAAAAAGAAGTTGATTTATTTTGCTTTACATGATATAATCGGAATGTAGGACACATAATTAAAACAAGTGAAAAGACGTAAAACGATAAACAAAAACATATAAATACAAAAACGCATAAGACGAATATTAAAAAATGTAAAGCGTTTTACCTAAAGGAGAAAAATGAAATACGACGTCATTATAATAGGTGCGGGGCCGGGCGGAATTTTTACCGCTTACGAACTTAAAAAACTTCAACCGTTTTTAAAAATTGCGGTTTTTGAAAGCGGACACTCGCTCGATAAACGCAAATGCCCTATCGACGGAAATAAAATCAAGTCGTGCATTAACTGCAAGTGCTGCTCGATTATGAGCGGCTTTGGCGGCGCGGGTGCGTTTTCGGACGGAAAATACAACATAACCAACGATTTCGGCGGAACTTTATATGAATATATAGGCAAAAACGAGGCTTTGTCCTTGATGAAATACGTCGACGAAATAAACCTTTCTTACGGCGGCGACGGAACTAAACTTTACTCCACAGCGGGAAGCAAGTTTAAAAAACTTTGCACTCAAAACGGTTTGCACCTTTTAAACGCTTCGGTAAGGCATCTCGGCACGGACAAAAATTATATCGTGCTTGAAAACTTGTACGCCTTGCTTAAAAATCAAGTGAACTTTTTCTTCGATTGCCCCGTAGAACATATTACGCCGATTGACGACGGATATGAAGTTTCTTGCAAGAAAGGTACGTTTACTGGCAGAAAGTGCGTAATTTCGGTGGGAAGAAGCGGCAGCAAGTGGATGGAAAAAGTTTGCGAAGAATTGAATATTTCCACTAAATCGAACAGAGTGGATATCGGCGTGCGCGTGGAGTTGCCCGCAGAGGTGTTTTCGCACCTTACCGATGAATTGTATGAAAGCAAAATCGTGTACCGCACGCAAAAATACGGCGATTTGGTGCGCACGTTCTGCATGAACCCCAAGGGCGAAGTGGTAAACGAAAACACCAACGGCATTATTACCGTAAACGGACACAGTTTTGAAGACCCCGCAAGACAGACCGAAAACACAAATTTCGCACTTTTGGTTTCAAAACATTTCTCCGAACCTTTTCACGATTCCAACGGCTACGGAGAGTCGATTGCAAGACTTAGCAACATGCTTGGCGGCGGCGTGCTTTTGCAGAGATTCGGCGATTTAATAAAAGGACAACGCTCTACTCAATCGAGAATCGACGAATCGTTTATTCAACCCACGCTAAACGCGACCCCTGGAGACTTGAGCCTTGTACTGCCCAAACGAATACTCGACGGCATAATAGAAATGATTTACGCTCTTGACAAAATCGCGCCGGGTACGGCGAACGAAGAGACTCTTTTGTACGGAGTTGAAGTAAAATTCTACAATATGGAAGTCGAAGTGAAAGAAAATCTGGAAACACACTACCCAGGTTTATACGTCATAGGCGACGGCAGCGGAATAACTCACTCGTTGTCTCACGCATCGGCGAGCGGCGTATTCGTCGCAAGAGACCTTGTAAAAACCGATTTTTAAAAGAAAATATATTATATAACCAAACCCCCGCCTGCATTTTATTGCGCGCGGGGGTTTTAAATTATGTTTTTAATGGTGTTGTTTAATATGAGAAAGCCGTAAAGCATCGCTTGTTTATATTATTTTATATAAAAATAAACAAATTTACAACTTGATTTATCGGCTCCTTTGTGCAAAGGGAGCCGACACGGAGTGGCTGAGGGATTGTTTTGTTTTGATTTAAACTTGGCTTGTTTTAATGAAATTCGGCTTGTTTTATAAATATTTGCTTTACAATCCTTCCGTCACGCGTTCCGCGTGCCACCCTCCGAGCCGAGCGAGAATTGAGTCCTATTAAGCCTTAAAGACATCTTTTTTGCTATTTACCGCAAACGCTCGCTTGTCATACGTATAGTATGCCGCCGCTCACGTTTGTAATAAATTATCTAAAAAATATAGCTTTAAGGTGCTTCGCATTTTAACGGCGATAAATTTTAGAAAAATCGAGGCAAACGAGTGCAATAATACCGAGTGGTATTATAAGCGAGTTTAACAAAGATTTTACAAATTTAGTGCCGTTAAAACTTAATCTATTCAATCCTTGCTCGGCTCGCACAAGGAGGGCTTAAATATGTTTTACAAATTTTGCGCCGTTAAAACTTAATTTATTCAATTCTTGCTCGGCTGACACAAGGAGGGCTTAAATATTACAACATTTTAACGCCGATAAATTTAGAAAAATCGAGGTAAACGAACGCAATAATACCGAGAGTATTATAAGTGAGTTTAACGACGATTTTGCAAATTTTACGCCCTTAATATTCAACCCGCTTTTTATTCGGGAATTGGTTGCCAGACGGAATATAAAGTAGTGCCGGAAGGCATCAAGGCAATTTCTTTTAATGACAGACAAGAATAAAATGCGTCGCCGAAATATCTGTCTTCGGGTGATGCGTAATCGGGGTAAACAAAAGTAGCAGGGTCGACAAGCGTAGCAGCATAAACAACTTCGGTGCTGCCTTCTTCAGTTGCCCAACCGACAAATTTATAACCGCTCCTCATGGGGACGGGGATATATCCTTGTATAACGTCACCGATGCCAACGGCTATCGTAAACCTATCATCATCGTTTATCCATTCGCAAGATTCAACATACGGTTGATTGCCGTCGTAACCGAATTTACACCCCCAAAAAACAGAACAACTTACCGATGCCCATCGAATAGGGGGTGCTGAACCTCCGCTAATATATTTCCAACCCTCGGGGCGTTTTTGAGCAGAAGTGTAAATCGAGGCGGCGTCAAAAGCATTTTTCCCTATAGTTTTTACAGTACCCGGCAAAATCACGGATAATGCATGGCACTCCGAAAAGGCAAATATCCCTATTGACTCAACACTGCCCGGAATGGCGATACTTTTTAATTTTTCACAGTATCTAAATGCGTAAGAGCCTATTTCTTTAAGGTTTTCGGGCAAAGTAATTTGCGAAAAATCGTTGTTGTAAAAGGCGTAAGAGCCGATTTTTTCAACCCCGTCGGGCAATGTGATTTGCGTGAATCTGTTATTGTAAAAGGCGTAATTGCCTATTTCGGTAAGACCGCCCGGCAAATCTATTTCGGTAAGTTTTCTATCGTAAAAAACATAAGAGCCAATCTTTTTCACGTAATCCGGAATGGCGTTTACTTTTCTGCCGCAAAGGACAAGACAACCGTCTTCCTTACGGATAAGGCAATTACCGTCGACTTTGTAAGTCTCGCTTTGAGGGGAAACAGATATTTTTTCTAAATTAGTACAACCTAAAAACGTGCTTCCGTCCACCCTTTTGAGCGACGCGGGAAAAGATATGTTTGTTAAATTTGTACAATCACCAAACGCCGTTCCCTCTAAACTTTCAACCCCTTCGGAAAAAGTAACTTCTTTCAAATCGACACAATCGGAAAACGCGTCTCTGCCTATCGAGCGAACACCCGAGGGTATGTGAATCTGAGTCAATCCCGTTTTTTGAAAAACGCACCAATCGATCTTCTCTACACTTTCGGGAATGGTTATTTGTTTTAAAGTTTTTAATTTGTCAAAGGCTGCATATTCTAAAGATTTAATATAATTTGGAATTACGGAAGTTTTGCAACCGGAAATTAAAGCGTTGTCTTGTCTGCGAATAAGGCAATTGTTTTCCACTTTATAAGGATAATTTATATCTTCAACCATAGATATTTGAGTAAGACTGTCACAACCGCTAAATATACCCTCACCTATATTTTCAATAAGCGGAGGCAATTTAATTTGGGTAAGAGAAGAACACCCGCTAAAAGCACCGTTACCTAAAGTCCGCAAAAAATACGGCATTTTTACTCTTTTTAAATTTACACAACCGCTAAAAGAACCACTCTCGATTTCTTCAATGGTATCGGGAAGCACGACGCTTGTAAGTTTGCCGCAAAAACTTAAACTGTCTACTTCAACGACGGGCTTCCCTTCATATTCGGCTGGGATTATAAGTTTTCCGCCTTGCGTTTTGTCAAAACCGGTAATCATATAAGCATCCTCGTCGTTTATCAACTTAAATCTAAGCCCCGAAACCTCAGGAACAGCATATTCCAACACTTTTGACGGCTTTGAATCTAAATAATTGTTTAAATCGCCGTACGCAGTCACCTTTATTTCGTACGTCTTGTATTCGAGCGTATATGTGAGTATATCTAAACTGTTTGTTGTCGTTTCATAACTTTTATCGTCTATTTCCACAAGATACGAAGACGCTCCGTCGACTTTATCCCATGTCAATATTTCTTCGTCGTTTACTTTTAATCCCGTGGGGGGTGAAAGCGTAGTCGGCTCGTTTTTTTTGCATGCCGCAAGCCCCAAAAAACAAGCGGCTATACACAAAAGAACAAGCATTATGGTTATTCTTTTTTTCATTAATAATCCTCCTTTAATATATACGGCAACGCTACACGTTGCCGTATATATTTTTATATGGTTTTATCTTTTGCTTATATCAAGATAAAATCTCGTGTTTTCCGTTTAAACTCAATCCGCTTTTTATTCGGAAATTGGTTGCCAGACGGCATATAAAGTAGTGCCGGAAGGCATCAAGGCAATTTCTTTTATTGACAGACAAGAATAAAATGCCTCACCGAAATATCTGTCTTCGGGCAATGCGTAATCGGGGTAAACAAAAGTAGCAGGGTCGACAAGCGTAGCAGCATAAACAACTTCGGTGCTGCCCTCTTCGGTTGCCCAACCGACAAATTTATAACCGCTTCTCATGGGGACGGGGATATATCCTTTTATAACGTCACCGTTACTAAAGTCTATCGTAAACCTATCATCATCGTTTATCCATTCGCAAGACTCAACATACGGTTGATTGCCGTCGTAGCCAAATTTACATCCCCAAAAAACAATACAATTCCCAGGTTCCCATCGAATAGGGGGGGCTGAACCTCCGCTAATATATTTCCAACCCTCGGGGCGTTTTTGAGCAGAAGTGTAAATCGAGGCGGCATCAAAAGCATTTTTCCCGATTGTTTTTACAGTACCCGGCAAAACCACGGATAATGCATGACATTCCTCGAAAGCGCTTGACCCTATCGTTTCAACACTGCCCGGAATGGCGATACTTTTTAATTTTTCACAAGATTTAAACGCGTAAGAACCTATTTCTTTAAGGTTTTCGGGCAATGTGATTTGCGAAAAATCGTTGTTGTAAAAGGCGTAAGAGCCGATTTTTTCAACCCCGTCGGGCAATGTGATTTGCGTGAATCTGTTATTGTAAAAGGCGTAATTGCCTATTTCGGTAAGACCGCCCGGCAAATCTATTTGGGTAAGTTTTCTGCCGAAAAAGGCATAATTGCCGATCTTTTTTACATAATCGGGAATGGCGTTTACTTTTCTGCCGCAAAGGACAAGACAACCGTCTTCTTTACGGATAAGGCAATTTCCGTCGACTTTGTAAGTCTCGCTTTGAGGGGAAACAGATATCTCTTCTAAATTGCTACACCCTAAAAACGTGCTGCCGTCTACCCTTTTGAGCGATGCGGGGAAAAATATGCTTTTCAGTCTTTTGCAATTACTGAATGCCGTACCCGGATTATCTCCATAATCTAAATCGGCTCTTTCGCGACCGATTACTTCAACCCCTTCGGAAAAAGTAACTTCTTTCAAATCGACACAATCGGAAAACGCGTCTCTGCCTATCGAGCGAACACCCGAGGGTATGTGAATCTGAGTCAAGCCCGTTTTTTGAAAAACACACCAATCGATCTTCTCTACGCTTTCGGGAATGGTTATTTGTTTTAAAGTTTTTAATCTGTCAAAGGCTGCATATTCTAAAGATTTGACGTAATTCGGAATTACAGAAGTTTTGCATCCGGAAATTAAAGCGTTGTCTTGTCTGCGAATAAGGCAATTGTTTTCCACTTTGTAAGGGTAATCTAAATCTTCAATCATAGATATTCGAGTAAGACTGTCACACCCCTGAAATATGCCTAAGCCTATTTTTTCAATAAGCGGAGGCAGTTCAATTTGGGTAAGTGAAGAACACCCGGAAAAAACAACATTGCCTAAAGTCCGCAAATAATAAGGTAATTTTACTCTTTTTAAATTCACACACCCGCTAAAAGCAGTATGGTCGATTTTTTCAATGGTATCGGGAAGCACGACGCTTGTAAGTTTGCCGCAAAAACTTAAACTGTCTACTTCAACGACGGGCTTCCCTTCATATTCGGCTGGGATTATAAGTTTTCCGCCTTGCGTTTTGTCAAAACCGGTAATCATATAAGCATCCTCGTCGTTTATCAACTTAAATCTAAGCCCCGAAACCTCAGGAACAGCATATTCCAACACTTTTGACGGCTTTGAATCTAAATAATTGTTTAAATCGCCGTACGCAGTCACCTTTATTTCGTACGTCTTGTATTCGAGCGTGTACGTGAGTATATCTAAACTGTTTGTTGTCGTTTCGTAACTTTTATCGTCTATTTCCACAAGGTACGATGACGCGCCGTCGACTTTATCCCATGTCAATATTTCTTCGTCGTTTACTTTTAATCCCGTGGGGGGTGAAAGCGTGGTCGGCTCATTGTTTTTGCATGCCGCAAAACCACAAAAACAAGCGGCAACACATAAAAGAACAAGCATTATGGCTATTCTCTTTTTCATTAATAATCCTCCTTTTTTATTTAATTGTTTTCTTCTTCGGACGGCGGCGGCGGACCGTTATCGTCAAAATAATTGTTGTAGTAATCATAATCGCTTATTTCGTGTCCGTATTCAATCTCTTGACTTAATACGAGTTGCCAAGCGTCTAAAAATGCCAGATATGGGTTTATTTCGGCAAAACTTGCATCTTGAGCGGGAATACCGAAACAGTACAACCAACCACCGGAACCTTGGGGGATATCTTTGTGTATCACTTCACATCTACCTACCCAATTATCATATGTTATTAAACTATTTCCGTAAATAAAGTCGGAAACTATTTGCGAAAATAAGCCTAAGCCGGAACCTTGAGTGTAGACGGAACCATCATAAAAAGTATACTGCGCCTCGTTGTAGACGTAAATCCCCGCCATATTCGGATTGAAATACGTTTTTAAATCTTTGGCGAGATTATACCACTCTTGCGAATATGTACTGCCGAGTTTTGTGTGACCTATCGCATAAAATCTATCGTTACTTATACGTTCGTACAATTCTTCTGCATTGTTTGCGTAAAAGACACCAACCGCGGCGTCGAAATAACTGCCGTTGCCTAAATCGCAAATTATTTTTATGTTTTTTTCGCTCAATACCTGAAAATTCTTTTTCCCTTGAAATTCAATTTCTTCTCTATATACAGAGCGGATAAATCTCAAAAGATAATCTTTAAAAAACCAACAACTTAAATATCCGCTTTGGACATTATCCGAAAAATATGCGTCGATGAAAAATGTAACATCACGAAATTGCGTATCGCCGTAATCGGTTTCGACTTTGTAAAAAAGGCTGGATAAAAACACGGTCAATAGGTCGGTGTTGATATGTATATCGACAAAGTCTAAAAAGTCGTTTTGCTTATAAAACTTTAATTCTTCCGTGCCGCAAATAAACATTATTTTGCAATCTTTACCTTTAAAGTTCTCAAACACATTATATAACAAAGTGAATATCACTGCTTGTTCGGTTGTAATTCCGTTACGAAGTTCAAAAATTACGTAAGCGTCTTCTACGTCGGAAAATTCGTCAGCCAAAAAATCAGTCATAAACTTCTGATAAAAATCGTATTCTTCGCAATACATTTCCATGTCGATTTGGGGAAAAGCCAAAGCGAGTTGTTGAAGATAAGTCTGGCTGCCTGAATTGTCGCTAAACCAATAAAGTTGGTCATATTCAAACGTCGGCTGATCGGGCGCAGGCTCTTGTGCTTTTGCAAAAGTTACCCCCGTAAACGGCGCGGCAAAAATCGCCAGACTTAACAATAGAACGGCAATAATAGTAAGTGATTTTTTCTGCTTGCTTGTTGAATTGGTGTTGTTCTTCATTTCTTTCGTCTCCTTAAAATATATTATACGATAACACTATGTATTACCCTATATATCTATTATATATGGTGAAAAAGTCGTTAGTCAATCGCATTATGACGCAAACTTTTAAACAAAGTGCCACAATCTATTGAACAAAATGCCAAAAATTACCATTTTTTTAATTATTTTGTCATAATTTACTATGTTTTTCAATCGCAAACAAACGATAAATTGCACATAATAAATTGCTTGTAAATATATAACATTATTGAAAATTTAATATTGACAAAAACCAAATTTAGTATTATAATAACTTAAACATAATAGGGGTGTATGGGATTTTGTTTTATGCCCTTTTAAATGATTAAATCGTTAAATTATTGCGTGTCGCGGAAATCGTTTTTATCGCCAAGTTAGTTTTGGACACATTTTGCGTTTTTGCGACATAGGAGTTTATCATGATAGAAGAAATTCTCAACTCTATAAGACAAGCGGAGGAAAAAGCCGAACAAATCAAACTCGACGCCGACAAACAAGCGGAAGAAATTCTCTTTAACGCCGGCGAAGAGGCGGAAAAAATTTCTGCCGACTTTAGTAGCGCCGCAGCCGAGTACCGTTTGAACAAGCAAGTGCAAATCAAGCAACAGGCTGAAAAGGATTATAAAGATATCCTTGTTGACGGCGAAAAACAGGCTGCCGACTTAAAATCAAGTTTGGGTAAAAAAACCGCCGATATAGGGGAAGAACTTTTCGGGAGGTTGTTAAATGGCGATTGTTAAGATGTTGAAAATGCGCCTTATCGGCGTAAACGTTGAGGAAGACGCTCTCCTTGACGCCCTTCAACGGACTGCATGCGTGCATATAAACACACCCGAAAATACGGAAGACGGAGTATACGATAAGCAACTCGCTTTAGTAAAACAAAAGCGGGAAAGGCTTGCTTATTGCACGGATTTTTTGACGACGAGATTAAACGAATACGCATCCCTTCACAGCAACGCGAAAATCGATTTATACAATTCGTTCGACGTGAGTTATGCGGAATTTATAAACGAGTCGGAAAGGGAAAAGGCGGTCGAACCGGTGCTGGGGCGTATCGAGCAAATAATGCAGAATTTACTTGACAACAAGGCGACAAGGGCGAAACTCGAGGCGGAAACAAACCTTCATAAACCCTATTTAAACCTTGAAGAAAAGTTTTCCGCATTTAAAGAAACGGCTTACTCTTTTGTAAAACTCGGGCTTGTCCCCGCAAAGAACGTCGACGAACTTTTGTCGTTTTCGGAGCAAACGGGTGCTGTAGAAACAGTAATTCTGGGCGACAGCGATTCAAATAAAATCGTTTCGGTGGTTTTCCACAAGTCGCTTTTAAACGAGGTAAACGCAAAACTTTATTCGCTTGCTTTTATCCCCTGTCCGTTTGCATACGACTACACGGCAAAGGAAAAAATAGAAAGCATTAAAAAAGAATATGCAATGCTCGACGAATACGACAAGCAGTACGACGAGGAATTGTATTCTTTAAAAGATTATATGCGCGACTTCAAGTTGCTGCTCGACTATTATAAATACGAAGAGGAAAAACTCACCGAAAGCAACGGCTTTGACAGAACTAAATCGACCTTCCTTTTAGAGGGATTTTTACCCGTCGAGGCAAAGCAGACGGTAGAGAGAATACTTGCGGAAACGAGCGGCGCGATTTATACGCAGTTCGAGGAAGTGGGCGACGAAGATTTTGCCCCGACCTTAAACAAAAACAACGCGTTTGTAAGTCAGTTCGAGTTTGTCACGGATTTGTACTCTCCCCCGAAATACGGTTCTATCGACCCCAACCCCACGCTTTCGATTTTCTTCAGCGCGTTTATGGGATTTATCATGGCGGATATGGGATACGGACTGCTGATGATGCTCGGTTTTATTCTTGCTAAAAAGATAAAAGGCAGCGTTAAAAAACTTTGCAACGTCATCGCATACGGCGGCATAGCGACGTTTATATTCGGATTTTTGTTCGATTCGTTCTTCGGTTTCGGCTTGTTGAGAAAATTCGGACTACTGTCGAAACCGCTGCTGCCCGACCCTGTGGGAGATTATTCTTCGCTTGCGGGCATTTCCGTGCCGACTTTGCTTTTGATAAGCCTTTTGATGGGCGTTATTCAGATAATGGTCAGCCTTGCGCTTAAAGGCGTTCTGTCCACAAGAAGAGGAAATTTACTCGACGGCATTTGCGACGGATTCGTGTGGATAGGTTTTTTGGCGGGGCTCGTCATAGTGGTGCTCGACATGCTCTGCGTGACGCACGGACTTTTAAAATTCGGCGCGATACTCACCCTTGCTTGTCTCGGTTTTGCCGTAATATTTGCAGGCAGACATGAAAAATTTTTGGGTAAGTTTACAAAGGGCTTCGGTTCGGTTTACAGTATAATCAACTACATGTCGGATATTTTGTCATACGCCCGTCTTTACGGTCTTATGCTTTCCGGCGCGCAAATTGCAAGCATATTCACCTCGCTCGGCTTGGGACTCTTTTCTAAAGGAGTCGGCGGCATAATCTGCGGCGTGTTGGTACTTATCGCGGGACACGCGTTCAACCTTGCAATGGGTACGCTGGGCGCATATATACACGACTCGAGACTTCAATACATCGAGTACTTCGGCAGATTTTACGAGGGCGAAGGCGTACCGTTTAATCCGCTCGGCTCCAAACACGATTACATCACCGTAACTAAATAATATATTGACTTATATAAAACTGACGTTTTTACGCGCCACGTACGCTGTAAACAATACAAAAATAAAATTCAAACAAAAGAAAATCAATCGGCGCGCATGCGACGAAAAATAAATTTTAAAAATATTTGGAGGACTCAAATAATGAATAATGGACAAGTTATTGCAACTATCGGTTTGGCACTCTGCATGATTTTATGCGGCTTCGGCTCGGCTTTCGGTCTTTACAAGACAGGTACTGCCGCTTCGGGCGTTCTTGCAGAAGACGGCAAGAAGTTTTCTAAAGTACTCGTGCTTTCGGTTCTTCCCGCAACGCAAGGTATTTACGGCTTCGTTCTTGCAATCATGAAGAGCGGAACAATCGCAACTATCGCTACTACCACCGCCGGTTGGCAAGTATTCGCAGGTGCGGCTGCCCTTTCTGTCACCGGTATGGTATCGGCATTGCTTCAGGCAAAAACCGCAGTTGCCGCTATTATGGCAGTTTCTAAAAACGAAAGCATTTCGGGTAAACTTATTCTTTTCCCCGCAATGGTAGAAACTTACGCTATTCTGGCACTCGTTATTTCAATAATGTTATAATTTTTTCGGGATATAAAAATGGACGGAAAAGAACAAATCATACAGAAAATCCTTTTGGACGCGCAGACAGCCGCCCAAAAAAAGATAAATTCTGCAAACGTGAAAGCGGAAGAAACAGTTTCTAAAGCGAAATTCGACGCCGAAAAGGAATTTGGCGAAGCGAAAGCGGTTGTCGATAAAAACGCAGAACTATACCTTTCGAGAAACAACACCGCCGCTTTAATGGAACAAAAAAGAAGGTTTTTAGGCGCAAAACAACAAATGATCGACGACGTTTACGCAGTTGTATTGAAAAAACTTTCGGATATGGGCAAAGACGATTATCTTCGCCTTGTCGAAAGCAAACTAAAGCAATATGCCGAAAAGGGCGACGAAATAATCATTTCTGAAAACGCCCCGTTTACCGCAGAAGAGTTGCTTAATCTCGACGTATGCAAAAATCTTTCGCTTACGGCGGTAAAAAACGGCAAGTTTAGCGGCGGCATAGTGCTTAACAACGCCGTTTGTGACAAAAACCTCACTTTCGACACGCTTGTGGAAGAATTAAAAACCCGTACGGAGGCAGAAGTCGCCGTAAAACTCTTTAATTAAAACAAAGGTTGCTTTAAAATGAAAAAAGATAACTTGTACGTAGCCGCTGTTTGTAAATCGAGGGAGAAAAACCTCATCGGCAAAGAGCGGCTTGACAGAATGACCGACTGCGATTCGGGCGAAGACGGCTTGCGCATTTTAAAAGAGGCGCAATTCGGCGGCGATACGCAAATAGACGGCGCATACGATTTTGAAAAACTTATCGCTTACGAAACCAATTCGTTGTATGAGTTTTTAAAGGAATACTGCCCTAACGACAAATTTCTCCGCTATTGTTTTGCCGAGAGAGATTTTCATAATGCGGAAGTGCTTTTGCGCTCGAAAAAATTGCGTCTCGATAAATCGGCGATGCTTCTTCCCGACGGATATTTACAATCGGAAGACATTGAAAAGTGCATCGACGATAAAAATTACTCTTCGCTTCCGAAGCATCTCGCTTACGCGCTTAAAACGACGGACGAATTGTTTGAAAACGGCGAAGCGTCGGGCTATAAAATAAGCGACGTTTTCGCAAAATCTTTAAACGACGCAAAACTTTATTATTCTTCGTTCAATAAAAAACTGCACGCTCTGTGCGTGTGGGAAACAGACGCGAAAAATATCGCTATATCGCTCAGGAGCGGCTCGTTTGATAAGGCGAAAGACGGCTTTTTAAAGGGCGGCAAACTTTCCGAAACGGTGCTAAAAGACGTTTTCGATAAAAACTTCGATAAATTGAGCGAAAATAAAGAATTTAAAGATTATACGGACCTTATAGATACTTTTTCGAGATTAAACGCGGGCGAACCTTTAATCGGGTTTGAGCAAGTTTTAAACGGTCATGCTTTAAAAGAATTGAAAAAAGACAAATACGAAGTCGTTGACGGTATCCAACCGCTGATTTTGTACTATTATTACAGACTTAACGAAATCGCAAACGTCAGGACGATAATGGTAGGACTTAACAACGGCATCGATAAAGAGCAAATAAAACAACGTGTGAGGGAAAACTATGCAGGGTAAAATGGCTATCATCGGCGACAGCGACAGCATACTCGCCTTTAAAGCGGGCGGCGTGGACGCATACGGCGCAACCGACGCGATTATGGCAAAAGAAACGCTGAAAAAACTCGCAAAAGAATACGAAGTGATTTTCATCACGGACGACCTCGCTAAAGAATTGGACGAATACTTAAACAGGTTTTTGGAAAAACCTTATCCTATTATCGTTCCCGTTCCGTCAAAAAACGGCTCTACGGGTTACGGTATGCAAAAATTAAAGGACGAAATGGAAGCCGCGCTCGGCGTTGACATTTTGTTCGGAAGAGAGGACAAATAAATGGCAGGAAAAATCGTAAAAGTTTCCGGTCCGCTTATCGTTGCGGAAAACATGAAAGACAGCAGAATGTACGACGTCGTTAAAGTAGGCGATAAAAAACTTATCGGCGAAATAATCGAAATGAGAGGAGACAAGGCGTCCATTCAGGTATATGAAGAGACTTCGGGTCTCGGCGTGGGCGACGTTGTGGAAAGCACGGGCTCTCCCCTTTCGGTCGAACTTGCGCCCGGTCTTATCGAGGGTATTTTCGACGGTATTCAAAGGCCGCTTCAAACGATAGTAGAAAAATACGGAGACAGAATTTCAAGGGGTTTGGACGTAACAAACCTTGACCACGAAAAAAAGTGGCACTTTATTCCCAAGGCAAAAGCGGGCGATAAAGTAACCGCAGGCGACGTAATCGGCATCGTAAACGAAACGTCGGTTGTAGAACATAAAATAATGATTCCTTTCGGACTCGAAGGAACGATTAAAAGCATACGCGAAGGCGACTTCAATATTTTGGAAACAGTTGCCGTACTTACCACAAAAGACGGCGATAAGGACGTACGTATGCTCCAAAAGTGGCCTGTAAGAAAGTACAGACCTTATAAAACAAAGATGAATCCCGATATGCCTATGGTCACGGGACAAAGAGTAATCGACACGTTGTTCCCCGTTGCAAAAGGCGGCTGCGCAACCGTACCCGGTCCTTTCGGAAGCGGAAAAACGGTCGTTCAGCACCAACTTGCAAAATGGGCCGACGCGGAAATAATCGTATACGTAGGTTGCGGCGAACGCGGAAACGAAATGACCGACGTTTTAAACGAATTCCCCGAACTTAACGACCCCAAGACGGGTCAACCGCTTATGAAGAGAACGGTGCTTATCGCAAACACTTCGGATATGCCCGTTGCCGCAAGAGAGGCTTCTATTTACACGGGTATTACCATTGCGGAATATTACAGAGACATGGGCTACAGCGTCGCAATTATGGCGGACTCCACTTCCCGTTGGGCGGAAGCACTCAGGGAAATGTCGGGAAGACTTGAAGAAATGCCCGGCGACGAGGGCTACCCCGCATATCTTTCTTCGAGACTTGCGGAATTCTATGAAAGAGCGGGTATCGTAAAAGTACTGGGCAGCGAAGACGTAACCGGCTCGGTTACGGCAATCGGCGCGGTTTCTCCCCCGGGCGGCGATATGAGCGAACCCGTCGCTCAGGCGACGTTGCGTATCGCAAAGGTTTTCTGGGGACTTTCTTCCGCACTTGCTTATAAAAGACACTTCCCCGCTATCGACTGGCTTGTGAGTTATTCGCTTTATGCGGACAGACTCGGCGAATGGTACAACGAAAACATCGGACCCGATTATACAAAACTCCGCACTTTCGTTTCGGCGATTTTGCAAGAGGAAGCAAGCCTTGACGAAATTGTAAGGCTCGTCGGTATGGACGCCCTTTCCTCGTCGGAAAGACTGACTATGGAAACGGCAAAAATCATAAGAGAAGACTTTTTACACCAAAACGCTTTCCACGAGGTCGACACTTACACTTCGCTTAAAAAGCAATATAAAATGCTTAAACTTATTTATGATTTCTACACTCTTTCCGAAGAGGCTGTGGAAAACTACGCCGAACTCGACGATATTTTAAACAGCAAATCCAAAGAAAAGATAGGCAGAGCGAAATATATCGAAGAAAGCAATATTGCCGAATTCGACGAAATATCCAAACTTATAAATACCGAACTTAAAGCACTTTCTCAAGGAGGCGACGACAATGTATAAGGAATATAAAACAATTAAAGAAGTCGTAGGTCCTCTTATGGTTGTTGAAGGAGTAGACGGCATAACGTATAACGAACTCGTCGAAATTCAACAGGCAAACGGAGAAATAAGAAGAGGTAAAGTTCTTGAAGTAAAAAACGATAAAGCGGTCGTTCAGTTGTTTGAAAGTTCGCAAGGACTTCAGATTTCCACAAGTAAAGCAAGATTCTTGAGCAGAAGTCTCGAACTTGCCGTATCCGAAGACATGCTCGGCAGAGTTTTCGACGGTATGGGCAATCCCAAAGACGGAGGCGCGCCGATTATCCCAAAAATGAAACTCGATATAAACGGCGAACCCATTAATCCCGCCGCAAGAAACTACCCCAACGAGTTTATTCAAACGGGTATTTCGGCAATCGACGGGCTTAATACCCTTGTAAGAGGACAAAAACTTCCCGTATTTTCAATGAGCGGTCTTCCCCACGCCGAACTTGCGGCTCAAATCGCAAGACAAGCAAAAGTAAGAAACAGCGACGAGAAATTTGCCGTTGTATTCGCCGCTATCGGTATCACTTACGAAGAAGCAGAATTCTTCGTAAACGACTTCAAAAAGACGGGCGCGATAGAGAGAACGGTACTCTTTACCAACCTTGCAAACGACCCCGCTATCGAGCGTATCGCCACTCCTCGTATGGCACTTACGTGCGCCGAATATCTCGCATTCGAGTGCGGTATGCACGTGCTTGTCATTATGACGGATATCACAAACTACGCAGAAGCGCTCCGTGAAGTTTCCGCCGCTAAAAAGGAAGTTCCCGGAAGAAGAGGATACCCCGGATACTTATACACCGACCTCGCTCAACTTTACGAAAGGGCGGGTAGAATAAAAGGAAAACCCGGCTCTATCACTCAGATTCCAATTCTTACAATGCCCGAAGACGATAAAACCCACCCCATTCCCGACCTTACGGGATACATTACCGAGGGACAAATTATCCTTTCGAGAGAACTTTATAAGTCGGGTATCAATCCGCCAATCGACGTACTCCCCTCTCTTTCGAGACTTAAGGATAAAGGTATCGGCGACGGCAAAACGAGAGAAGACCACGCCGACACGCTCAACCAACTTTTCGCCGCTTATGCAAAAGGTAAAGAAAGCAAAGAACTCGCTTCTATCCTTGGCGATTCCGCGCTTACCGCAACCGATAAATTGTATGCAAAGTTTGCAGAAGAGTTTGAGAAAAAGTACGTTTCACAAGGCTTTAATACAAACAGGTCTATTATCGAAACGCTCGATATCGGTTGGGAACTTTTGAAAATTCTTCCCAGAAGCGAACTTAAACGTATTAAAGAAAAGTATATCGAAAAATATCTCGATAAGAATCAAGAATAATAATTCAAATATTAATTTAACCGAAATTTGACGTTTTTACGCGATACGTATTGCGTAAAAACGGAATTTGTGGAGTTTTTAAATGACAAGACTTAACGTAAATCCCACGAGGATGGAATTAAAAAAACTCAAAGCCAGACTTAAAACGGCGGTAAGAGGACATAAACTTTTAAAAGATAAATCCGACGAAATGATAAGGAGATTTTCCATTATAATAAGGGAAAACAAAAAACTTCGCGAACAAGCCGAGCAAGAACTTTCGTCCGTATTAAAAGAATTTGCAAAAGCGAGAGGACTTGTTTCAAGAGAAGAAATCGAGCGTATTTTCAGTATGCCCACGGTTACCCTTTCGCTCGGTTTGTCCACCTCTTCCGTGATGAACGTAGAAGTGCCGCAAATCGAAGTCACAGCAAACACGTCCGACGAGATTTACCCTTATTCGTTTACCGCAATCACAAGCGAAGCAGACCACGCCGTAAGGCAAATAAGCAAGGTGATAGAAACTTTGGTAAAACTTGCAAGCGTGGAAAAAACGGTGCAAATGCTGGCGAAAGAGATTGAGAAAAACAAACGTAGAGTCAACGCTTTAGAGCACGTAATGATACCTCAACTCGAAGAGACGATAAAATATATCTCGGCAAAACTCGACGAAAACGAGAGAGGCGCGCTTACGAGACTTATGAAAGTCAAGTCGATGATTTCGGAAAGAGACGATTTTGAAAAGCAGAAAGCCGCGGCAACTTCGGCGGCTAATTAAAAAATTTACAACTCGTTTGTTATTCGGATTGTATTTATATAAAAATGCTGTTTGCTTATTCCCGCAAACAGCATTTTTCCATTTGTTTTAATTTTGTTTCTTTTGTAAACCCGCCGTTAAAAATCACGACGCATTTTCAGCCGATTATTTCGACAATTCGTATACCGCTTTTTTATACATTTCGTAGCAAAGTTTTAAATTTTCGATTTTTATATATTCGTTGGGTTGATGAATGGTCTCCTCTTCTCCCATAAACTGCGGCCCGAAAGCCGTACCCAAAGGCAGAGCCCTTGCATAAGTTCCGCCGCCGATTGCGATGGGTTGTGCGTTTTCGCCGGTTGTTTCGTTGTAAATCTTTAAAAGAGTTTGAATCATATCGCTGTTTTTATCGTTATAAAGCGGCAATTGATGCTCTAAAACGGTATATTCTCCTATTTTTGCGATAGTTTCAAGCATAAATTCTGGTTTAAGCGTGCAAGGATAACGGAAATCGACAATAATTTTTATCTTTCCGTCTTTACCCTCGATTACGTCGGGCGACATTGTGAGTTTTCCCGTCTCGTCTTCGAGTTTTTTAAGTCCCAACACGTCGTCAAAAAGTTTTTGCGGAACTTCTTTATCTATAATTCCCAAATCTGCAAGATATTTAAGCATAGGCTCGATTGCATTTTTACCTTTTTCGGGGGTAGATCCATGAGCGGTAATTCCCCTGCCGACGATATAATCCCCGTCGGTTTCGAGTCCGTATTTTTTAATCAGATTTTTATCTGTCGGAGCAAGACATCTGACGTAATCACACACTACGTTTGCTCTGACTCCGCCAATAATCTCTTTTAATTTGTCGCTTGCGTCAAACGTAAACTCGGCGTGAAGTATGCCTTTTTCGGCGTATAAAACCGGGAAGTCGGCATCGGGAGAAAATCCCGTCTCGGGCATTTTTGCCACCTTTTTATAGTGAGCGATACACTCCCAACCGCTTTCTTCATCGCAACCTAAAATGAGTTTTATCGTCTTTTTAGGTTTAAATCCTTCGTCCTTTAATTGCTTCATGCAATACAAAATGCACACTGCCGGAGACTTGTCGTCCATAGTTCCTCTGCCGTAAATTTTGCCGTCGACTTCGGTTGCGGAAAACGGAGGATATTTCCAATCGGAAAGGTTGCCCACGGGCACAACGTCCAGATGGCACAAGATACCGAGATTTTCTTCCCCTCCTCTCCACACTATTTCGCCGATATAATTGTCGTAATTGATACTTTCAAATCCGAACTTTTCTCCCAAATCGAGCATATATTTAAGCGCATCGTAAACGCCTTGACCAAACGGTTTATCGCCTGTTGCGGGCTTTTCGACCGAGTCGATTTTAACTAAATCTTTTATGCTTGATATCATTTCGTTAAAATAATTCATAGAATACCTCCGAAACGTAATTTTTTTGTTAAATTTATTATACACTTTTTTTAAAATATGGTAAAATAAATTAGAGGTATATTTTTAAATAGTGGGAAATAATATGCATGAGGGTCATAGAAAACGTTTATTAGACAAAGTAATGAAAGATTGCAGCGTGCTTTCCGAGCACGAAATACTTGAGGCTTTGCTGTTTTACGCTATACCGAGACGCAACACCAACGAAACGGCAAAACTTTTACTCGACACTTGCGGCGGCACTATTCGTTCTGTACTCGAAGCGGATATGGACGTGCTTGCGTCTATCCCCGGCATCGGAGAGCATACGGCTGCTTATCTGAAATTACTCGGCACGGTCGTTAAAGATTATCACGAAAGAAAACCGGAACGCGTGAAAGCGTCGAGTTTCAACGCAATCAAAGAATACGTATTATCTTCTTTTGACGATTTCGATCAGGAATATTTTATCGTCTTTTTCGTCAATAAGAAAAACGAAATAATCGGATCTTTGAAAATGACGACCAACAGTCATCGTTACGTCGACATCGATTTAACCGAAATAAGCAAAAGAATATCTATTTTAAACCCGCACGGAGTATTGCTTGCACATAATCATCCCGGCGGCATTGCAAAACCGTCGCCTGAAGACGACGCGGCGACCGAAAAAATTTATTGTTTACTTCTTTTAAACAACGTTGCGCTCTTGGATCATCTTATTGTCGGCGCAAACGATTGTGTTTACAGTTATTATAAAAACGGAAGACTCGATAGAACAAAAACGCTCACTTTGATTTAACCGTGCGGCAATTTGTCCGCTATCATTTTAAAATAAAATAATTATTATACGGCGGTTTGCCGTAAACAGTGCGATTATATCTCGCAATCGCAACTATATCTTCGGAGGAACACCAATGGAAAAAGTAAGAACAAGATTTGCCCCGAGTCCCACGGGCTTTATGCATCTCGGCGGATTAAGAACTGCGTTATACGCATATTTATACGCAAAAAAACACAACGGGGATTTCATTTTGCGTATCGAAGACACCGACCAGGAAAGATTTGTCGAGGGAGCAATCGACGTAATTTACTCTTCTTTAAACGAATCGGGCTTGCATTATGACGAAGGTCCGGATATCGGCGGTCCTTATGGTCCGTACGTCCAAAGCGAGCGCAAATCTATTTATATGGAATATGCTAAAAAACTCATCGAACTCGGCGGAGCATATTACTGCTTCTGCACAAAAGAGAGACTCGAATCGCTTACCGACGAAAACGGAAACAGAAAATACGACAAACACTGCCTTTCTCTTTCAAAAGAAGAAATCGAGGCAAAACTTAAAGCGGGCGAACCTTACGTTATTCGTCAAAATATTCCCAAAGAAGGCGTCGGCTCATATATCGACCTCGTTTACGGAAAAATCGAGGTCAACTTTGCCGACCTTGAAGATAATATATTGATTAAAAGCGACGGCATGCCCACTTACAATTTCGCAAACGTAGTAGACGACCATCTTATGAAAATTTCTCACGTAATAAGGGGTACGGAATATTTGTCCTCCACACCCAAGTACAACCTTATGTACGACGCATTCGGTTGGGAAAGACCGCAATATATCCATCTCCCCACTATTATGAAAGATTCCACGAGAAAACTTTCAAAAAGATACGGCGACGCCAACTTCGACGATTTCTTAAATAAAGGATATCTCAAAGAGGCTATCATAAACTACGTTGCTCTTTTGGGTTGGGCACCGAAGAACAACGTTGAAAAAATGACTCTTTCCGAAATGGTCGAACTTTTCGATTTGGACGGGGTTTCTAAATCTCAGTCGATTTTCGACGATATGAAATTGCGTTGGCTCAACGGAGAATATATTAAGGATATGTCGAACGAGGACTTCTATAAAGTCGCTATGCCTTTCTTTAAAAAGTCGTCGGTTTGCGGGAAATATAACGACACGCTTATACTCGACTTGATGAAAACAAGAATTGAAATTCTGAGCGAGATACCCGATAAAATTGCCTTTCTGGACAACTTCGGAGCATACGATATCTCCATTTTTGTCCATAAGAAGAGTAAGACCGATATCGACCTTTGCAAAAAAGTCCTTCCTTTAATAAGAGACGCGCTTGCAAATCTGGCTGCGTTCGACTTCAATTCTATCCATGACGCGCTCATGAAAGTCGCTGTGGACAATCAACTTAAAAACAGTCAGGTATTCTGGCCGGCAAGGGTTGCCGTGTCGGGACAAGAAGTCACCCCGGGCGGAGCAATCGAACTTGCAGAAATTCTCGGAAAGGACGAAACTCTGAGAAGAATCGATTTCTCTATCGACCTTCTCAATAAATAATTTTTTAACTAAGAATAAAGAGTATGCCTAAAATTTTTACGCATACTCTCTTCTTTACTATGGCGATTTTTATCGGCAACAATTTGCGGCTGTTATTTTTATTCAGCCGATGATTTTTTCTTTATCTTTCGCCGATTTTTTATCAACGGGATTCCCCGTATTTTTGTTTTATATGAGTAATAAAAATAAAATTCTGTTAAGCGAAAGCAAGTTGTTAAGATTAATCCGCAACATGATTTTCGTGATATTAATTGTCATCTTTACAGCAACCGTATATCTCAAACCGAGCAGATGGTACATATTCGTAGTTTGTATAAGTTGGGTTATCGCATCTTATATTTTAAAGATAAAACACTTTGATAAATTCAAATATAAGTTACTGTTTTACATTTTGGACTTCATTGCCGTGTTGCCGATGTTTTACACGTTCAGCGTAAACAAAATATATATGTCGACTTTGTTTTTGCTTATTCTTGCCTCCGACTTGTTTTACACCACGTTTTACGAGGCGGCGGCACTTACTTTCAGTTATCTTGTCGGCATGCTTACAACAATGTTTTTCGCAAACACCATAGGCGAAGATATTGTGTCGGTGTCGTTCAATGTTTTAAGCGAAACTTTCGTATTTGCCGTGTTTTTCATTGTTTTTGAATTCGGACTCACTTTATACTCCAAAAACAAAGATTTAAAAAAGACTTTGGCAGAACTCACCGAAAAAGAAAACGAATTGTTAGAGGCGAACAAGAAAATTGAAGAAGCCGCCCGATTAAAAGAACGCAACCGCATAGCGAAACAAATTCACGACACAACCGGTCACGCAATTACAACTATTATAATGCAAACCGAAGCGGCAAAACTGATTATCGATACGGATATCGAGGATGCAAAGCGCAAAATCATTTCTTCCAACATAACCGCAGTAAAAGCACTTGAAGAACTGCGCGAATCGGTAAAATTGCTTTCTGATAGCGACGTTTCGTTTAATTTGGTTCAACGTTTTGAAGACGCCATCAATCAAACGACCGATAACACAAATATCAATATTCGTAGTAAAATCGACGAAACAATAAAACTCCCTTACGACTTATCTTTGTTTTTGTACAATTCGCTAAAAGAAGGTTTGAATAACGGAATAAGACACGGCAAAAGTACTGCGTTTTTCTTTGAATTTATACGTAAAAACGACAAAGTAATTTTTAGTTTAAGCGACAACGGCACGGGTGACGAAAATTATAAAGCAGGCTTCGGACTATCATCAATGAAATCGATGGCTGAAAAATTTAATATTTCTTTTACTTTCACTTCGTCTGAAAACGACGGTAGCGAAATTAAGTTTGTAATTTCTTACCCATATATACCCGACTAACTTTATCGGCTTTATAAACATATTAATATGTTGCAATAATTTAATTATATACTTTTAACTTTTAACTTTTTACTATTTAATAAAAAGTATTGATTTTATTTTAATTTTAGTATATAATTTAAAGACAATAATTTCAGCAGTCATTTATTTATATTGTTTCATTATTTATTAATAAATTAAAAGATTATACCGTTTAGAAATATTATAGTATTATGTGTCTTGTTTAGGTGATACGTATACTGCAAATGTGACATATCTACCAATAATTTACATATGGAGAACGAAGTGATAAAAGTACTTGTGGTTGACGACCAAAAAATGATAGTAGACGGAATAGTTACTATTTTATCCACAAATAACCAAATTAACGTCGTAGGATGTGCTTTTGACGGAGAAGAAGCATATAATAAAACAAAAACACTCCTTCCGGACGTTGTTTTAATGGATATACGTATGCCCAAGCAAAACGGTGTTATCACAACCGCCCAAATTAAGCGCGATTTCCCCGACGTTAAGGTGTTGATTTTAACTACTTTTGACGATTACGAGTATATTTTGGATGCTTTAAACCTTGGCGCAAGCGGATATTTGTTAAAATCCACAAATTCCACTACTTTAATCGACTCAATAATCAACGTAAACAACGGTGACACCATTCTGCCGTCGATTATTGCAAAAAAAATTACAAATGCAGCAAAAAACGTCAAAAACGACAGAGAAATTAAACTTAAAAAACAATTTAACTTATCCGATAGAGAAGTTGAATTTGCCATTATGGTTTATGAAGGCTTTAATAACAAGCAAATTTCTTCCGCTTTGGATATAACAGAAGGCACAGCAAGGAACTACATCAGTACGGTTTATAACAAATTAGGAGCAGACAACCGAACCGACGCCATTCGCATAATTAAGCAAACATTAAACGATTAATTGCATTTTTAAAGTGGATTTTGCCGATTTTTACACATGTTTCATGTTAAAAACAGCATTAATACAGCATTTTGAGGTTTAAACCTGTTTGATTTTGACAAAATCTAATTTAAACGCATTCACAGAGAATTTGTCTTATTTTGAACAATTTTTTCCAGCCCGTTTTTACCCCAAACACATTAAAATCGACTGCGAAATCAGGCTCGCCATCGAGTAAACCAAACCAACCCGAGCCGAACACAGGTTCTCTATAAACAGTTTACTTCTTTTTGTCACAATACCGATTATTCCTATATCGCCTATCAATCCGAGGTTCTTTTTTACCCCCAATCCGGGACAAATCGCTCCATTAATCACCCTGACCACCCCAACATCTTCTCTGCTCCCGACAGCAGCGTCGATTACAAGTATTTTTGACTTTGGATGTATCGTTTTTATCTTATTATAAAACGGCGCAAGGTTTAGCGCGGTAATAGGTTTATCTAATGTTCCATACACATATGCGTCAGGCATAGCATTTTTTAATAAACTACCCACCATAGGCGCCAACGAATCACCCACCACGCTATCTGTGCCGACACACATTATTACGCCACTATTTGTATTATAGCCAAGACGTTTTAATGCGCCCGATAATCCATATTTGGCGCAATCATCATTTAAATTAACCGATAAATAACTCATAGATATATTTTTGACATGCATTACATAATTTATTCATAAATTAACAAACAAAGGAGGATTCATGTTTCTTTTAAGCACACAAATTAAATCAACAGCAATTGACATTGCAATATGTATAATACTTTTTATATTTATGGTCGTTGGCTGTAAAAAAGGATTTTTAAGCCAAATTATAGGATTAATTGCAGGGGTAGCCTCTATCATGCTCGCATACTACTTCTGCGACGACCTGCTGAAGTTAGTTTTGAATAAATTTGACGCGCTAACCCCGCTCACAGATAAATTAACTTCTTTATTTTCAAAAAATAGCGTTTTAGCAGCAGAATTCAACCCGGAAACATTTAAAACAAACCTTGAAAACCTACATATTCCGAATTTTATAATTAACGCAGTAGCAAAAGCATCGGAAGGAGTAGAAACCACTTCTCTCGCAGCAATTTTAGCGGGCGTTGTAGCAAAATATCTATTATTAATCGCTTGTTTTGTTTTAATCTTTATAATATGTAAAATTGCATTTTTGATAATCAAAAAAATTGCAGCAATATTCCACAAAACAGTAATAATCGGCAGCATAGATAAAGTTTTAGGCTTACTGCTGGGAGCAATTAAAGGATTGTTAGTAATTTATTTTGTTTTATTTGTTATAAACACCCTTGCACCTGTTAGCGTTGAATTTTCTCAAGCAATAGCAAACTCAAAAATCGTAAACATTATATCTAAATACAACATTTTTGTATATTTGTTTAATTATTTAACCAAATAAGAGGGCTTTACCCTCTTATTTTTTTGTTTCACGTGAAACAATAATATATTTACACAACAAACAATGTTTCACGTGAAACATTTTATAAACAAAATAATTAAATTTTGTTTCACGTGAAACAAAACACCAACCCCTTCCAAAAACTCATTATTAAAGGTCTATATGGTGGTTAATTTAATTAATTAGTTGAAATATAAGCGATTTTTATCTATAAAAAACCTTAAACCGCCTAATTGGCAACTATTTTGTGTGGTTTCATATGTTTTTATAGTAAATTTAATGTTATTTATAGAAAAACACGGATAAATTCTTTTAAAATAATTTGGTGTTTCTGTATTAGTGGCTTGTTTTAATAAAACGAGCGGGTTTGTTAGTTCAAGTAGGTTTGTATATTATGCAATATTGGGCAATACGCTCCGTCTTATTCCTTTATAACTGCAATAATAAGTGTTTAATTGTTCTATTTAGAGTGTAAATATTAAATTTATGGCTTCACGTATTGATTTGGCTACTTATATTCTACTAATTAAGTGGTTAAATTTAAGTTTTAAAATTATTGCATTAATAAATAATTATGCATTATATTAACTTTTGTAATGGTTGTATCTGCGTAGTAGTTTTTGTTTTATTATAGTATATTAAACGTTTTTGACGTGCCGTAAAATATAGTATTTAGTTTGCATTAAACGGTGACATGTGTGCGTTTTATAACTTGCATAATTAAATTTATAAATTTTCACACCGCAATAACATGTATTTTTGTGTAAGAATGTATATTTATTATGAGCGCAATCTTGTGTTTTACATAATATATTTGCGCCACAGTGCAGTCAAATGGCAGCGCAGATGGAGATTTGTCTGGTTCTGTGTAATTTTTGGTTGTGTAAAAATTTGTCAAGTTTAACTTGTTTTTTTGTGGTTTACTTCTTATTTTTTTATGAAACAATATTTATTTATGTAGCCGTATTTACCGATATTTTTGTTGCTGTGAGCAATTTTTTGGTATACATTGAGTGCCTATGGATATGAACTACCGCAGAAAGCAATATATATTAACAATATCGATAAATAAAATTTTAGTAATTCCTATTCCGGCAAGCAGCCACGCAAAGTGATTAAAAAAACTTTTAGACCTACTACACATTAACCAGGGAGCCCTTACACGACCCCTTAATATAAAGAATAAACCGCACCCACATTCTTTTACATGAAATATAAGAATACATTCAGTCTTAAATACGCAAAACCTAAAACGTGTATATTAACACCACCATAATCTATAAAAAAACAACGCGGACAGTCAATAACTTTACATGAACCCTGCACACAAAAAACGCAAATCCCACACACCGAAACTTGCATGTTCAATATTGTGATTATTTGATAAAATTTGAAAAAATTTTTCTTTAAGAACCCAAATAAACCGATAATTATATTGAAAATATAAATATTTTATGGTAAAATAGATATAATAGAATTAAATAAAACATTCATTTGTTTATACTTTGGAGGTAACAATGAAAAAATCAACGAAAATCACGTTGATTCTTGTATCTGTAATTGTAGTAATCGTTGTTGCGTTATCTTTATTTTTATACGACAAATCAACGGAAGTGTCTACAAGCCAATTTTTCAACAAAGTAGGCATTTATACAGAGACTGAAATCAATAAAGCAATCGAAGGCGGCGACACCACGGTCAACAAAGACAACCCGTTTACCGTAGGCAACACGACTTATTATTTCGTCAGCAAAGACGTCGATAAAATAGTAATCGACACTTACGTACTTAAAGCATACAAGGGCAAACAACTCCTTTATAAATCGAGTTATGCTCGCAAGGACCAACAAGACGCATTGATCGCGCATTTGCACAGTCTCGGCTTTATCGATTCGTACAATTACGCCGACCCCAACGCAAACTCAATCTGGTCATCGCTTTTGATGCCTGCGGTTTACCTTATTCTCGGCTTCCTCGTAATAATGTTGTTTATGAGACAAGTCAACGGGGCAAACAACAGCGCGATTGATTACGGCAAGACTTCGGCAAAAGTCACCACGGGCGTTAAAGTAAGGTTCGACGACGTGGCGGGTGCGGAAGAAGAAAAAGAAGAATTGAAAGAAGTTGTAGAATTCTTAAAAGCCCCCAAAAAGTTCTCCGACCTCGGGGCGAAAATTCCCAAGGGCGTTTTGCTTGTGGGTAATCCCGGTACCGGTAAAACTTTGTTTGCAAAAGCGGTTGCGGGCGAAGCGGGCGTGGCGTTTTTCTCGATAAGCGGCTCGGCGTTCGTCGAAATGTTCGTCGGCGTGGGCGCGTCGAGAGTAAGGGACTTGTTCAACAACGCTAAAAAGAACATGCCTTGTATAGTATTCATCGACGAAATCGACGCCGTGGGTCGTCAAAGAGGCGCAGGTCTCGGCGGCGGCAACGACGAAAGAGAACAAACTTTAAACCAATTACTCGTAGAAATGGACGGTTTCGAGGCTAACGACGGCATTATCGTAATGGCGGCAACCAACAGAGCGGACATACTTGACCCCGCACTTTTGAGACCGGGCAGATTCGACAGACAAATTTACGTCAACATGCCCGACGTAAAAGGCAGAGAAGCCATACTTAAAGTTCATTCGAGAAACAAACCTTTAGCACCCGACGTAAACTTTAAATCTCTTTCGAGAATGACTGCTGGTTTTTCGGGCGCAGACCTTGCAAATTTGATGAACGAAGCGGCCATTCTGGCGGCGCGTAACAACAGAAAGGCTATTACCAACGTAGATTTATACGAGGCTATTAATAAAGTAATAATCGGACCTCAGAAGAAGAGCCGCGTTATCACCGAAAGCGACAAGCGTATCACGGCTTATCACGAATCTGGTCACGCTATTTTAGCAAAACTTTTACCCAACTGCGACCCCGTACAAGAAGTTTCCATTATCCCGAGAGGTCCTGCCGCAGGCTACACTTTGACAAGACCCGACTCCGATGACAACCACGTCAGCAAGAGCAAACTTCTGGACGATATAGCAATGACTCTCGGCGGAAGAGTTGCCGAAGAACTTGTAATTAAAGATTTCTGCACGGGCGCGTCTAACGATATCAACGTAGTCACGTCGAGGGCAAGAAAAATGGTTACCGAGTGGGGTATGAGCGATAAAATCGGTCCCGTAAATTACGGCGACAACGAGCAAGTATTCCTCGGCAGAGATTATCAGACCAAAGCCGGTTACAGTGAGGAAATGGCAAAGATTATCGACCTCGAAGTAGAATCCATCGTCAAAAACGCTCACGAAAGAGCAACTAAACTTTTAAGCGAAAACAGAGACAAACTCGACGTTATGGCGAGAGTTTTGGTTGAAAGAGAGACTATTTATTCCGAAGAAGTAGACATGATAATGAACGGCAGCACGCCGGACGAGATTTTCGCCGAGATGGACCATAAAGACAAACAACTCACCGAAAATCCGTTTATCAGAATGGAAAAGACGTTTGTAAATAAAAACGCCGATTCTCAGGACAACTCTCAAAATACAAATAATTAAGATACAACACTTTACGGAGGATAAATTATGGGTAAAGTCGTCGCTTTTTCCAATCAAAAAGGCGGAGTAGGTAAGACGTCTACCTGTGTAAACATGGCGGCAAGCCTTGCTTTAAGGGGATATAAAGTTTTACTTGTCGATATAGACGCGCAAGGAAACAGCACCACCGGTATGGGCATTGCTAAAAACACTTTGGTCCGCTCGATTTACAACGTGCTTATCGACCAGACGTATATTTCGGACGTAATTATTCCCACAAGCATCGAGGGGTTGGATATTTTACCGTCAAACATCGACCTTGCGGGCGCGGAAGTAGAACTCGTTTATTTAAAAAACAGAGAAAAACGCTTGCGTATGGCTTTAGAATCGGTCAAAAACAAGTATGATTACGTAATGATAGACTGCCCGCCGTCGCTTAATTTACTCACGATAAACGCTTTGACGGCGTCGGACGCGGTAATCATACCTATTCAATGCGAATTTTTTGCGGTCGAGGGACTTACAAAACTGCTCAACACAATAAATCTTGTGGTAAAAAGCACAAACAAATTTCTCACTGTAGGCGGAATCGTCCTCACGATGAACGACAACCGCCCGCTCGTTTCCAAGCAAATTCAAGCGGAACTTCGCCAATATTTCGGGAGTAAAGTTTTCAATACCGTTATTCCGAGAAATATACGCGTTTCCGAAGCACCGAGCCACGGCAAGCCGGTCATTATTTACGACCCGAAAAGCAAAGGCGCGAAGAGTTATGTAGAACTTACTACCGAATTTTTACAAAGGGAGGCTAAACAGTAATGGCAAAAACACAAAAGGGATTAGGTATGGGTTTATCCGTACTTTTGCAAGAAACCGAAAAAGAATATGCAAACAACTTTATGCCCGAAACCGCGTCTCAAGAGCAAGATAACGGCGGCGATAAGGTATACGAACTTAAACTTTCCGAAGTCCACGCAAACCCCAATCAACCGAGAAAGGTTTTCGACGAGCAAGCACTCAGGGAATTGTCGGACTCTATTCAAAAACACGGCGTTATTCAACCGATAGTCGTCAACAAAGACTCTATGGGTTATATGATAATTGCGGGCGAAAGGCGTTATCGCGCGTGCAAACTCGCAGGTCTCGACACCATTCCCGCAATAGTAAAAAATTACGACGAAAGACAGGTTAAAGAGGTTTCTCTTATCGAAAACTTGCAAAGAGAGGACTTAAACCCCATCGAAGCGGCTCTTGCAATGCGCCAACTTATGGAAGATTACGGTCTCACTCAAGAGGTTTTGTCCGAAAGAATAGGCAAAAGCCGTTCTGCCGTGGCAAACAAACTTCGTCTTTTAACCCTCAGTCAAGAGGTAATTAAACTTATCGCCAACAACAAACTTTCGGAAGGTCATGCAAGGGCACTTATCACTCTTCCGCAGGACGAACAGAAAAAACTCGCCGAAAGAGCGGCAAACGAAGGACTTTCGGTAAGAGACGTCGAGCAAGCCGTAAGAGATTATTTTAACCCGCCCGAAGACCTTAAAAAGGCTAAAAAGGAAAAACAACTCGCCCAGATGAGTGTCGAACTTAAAGACCTCGTGGCGCGTATGCAAGTCGGTTTCGGCACAAAAGTCGGCGCGATCGGCAACGACCACAAGGGCAGAATTTATATCGATTATTACACGAGAGACGATCTCGACAGAATCGCCGATATTTTAGATTTGGTCGAAAACAACAAACTTTAATGTCTTTTTGGTTTAAAACGATTTTATTTTCTTTGCCGTCGCATTTTTGCATATTATATAATTGCCGTTGCGGAAGTTTTGAATTGTAATTAATTTATTTTTGCAAATTCGGCAGATTTAAAGTATTCGTTTTTTAGTTGCCGCGAGCAGAGAAACTCTTGCGTTTCCTCTATATTAAATGAGTTTTAGTTTTTACTTATTACGTTTATTGTTGAGTGTTGCGTTTAACGCATCGTTGCGCGTAAATTTTATTGTATCATTGCATACGGTTTTATGTTAAATTTGCCGTTTTGCTCGATACGTATCTTGTAAAAGCGACATTTATATAAATTTTTGAAACGTTACTTAAAGGAATTTTTAAAGGATATTTATGAAAGAATTAAAAAGATACACGGCAAAAAGACTGTTTGTCGCTTTGCTTTTAACGGTGTTTTTACCGTTGGGTATATTTATGATTATTTACGGAGCATCTAAAGGAATGGGCGCGGTGCTCGGTTTCGGTATAGCGTTTACCGTATTAGGGTTTTACGGTTGCCCTATCGCCTGGATACATTATTCTTCAAAAACAAGATGGCGCACCATTTTAAGACTTATCGAGCAAGAAAACTTCTACTCTTCCGAACAAATTGCGGCACACCTTTCTTTAAAAGAAACCGACGTCGTACGCGATATCAACGACCTTATTTTATACGGTTTTTTAAAAGGATACGTATTTAAAGACGGCGTTCTGCGCCTTAATACCTTTAAAAAACAATCCGAAAAGGACGTACTTAAAAGACCTTGTCCCAACTGCGGCGGTTTAGCGTCTTACAACGGCATCGACTTTGTTTGTCCTTATTGCGGAAGCGTATTTTATTTAAACGGCGACGGCGCACCCGTTGAAAAGAAAGAGACAAAAACCGAGCCGACGCAAACCGAAGACGAAACCATAGAAGAATAGTAAATTGATATTTGATAAATTTTTATATTTAAGCCGTTTTTACACAAAACGTATGTTGTAAAAACGGCAATTTTATTAAATCGTTTAATTGCTTATAATAGAAATTTTAATGGCGTTTTAATTGTTTGCTATAAAATTTTTGACAACGGTTTAACTATCCGTCGGTTTAACAAACTGCCGATTTAACTATCCGCAAAACAAGTTTTAATAACAGTTTGACTATTATAAAACTTTAATATCGCAAGCAAATAATTAAACAATGATATAGGTGAATTATTAACCCAATTACTATATATATTCATTATCGAATTAAGCGCAACGCTTATAAAAAACGGAGAGGCAATAAAACTTGCCTCTTTTTTTATTTTTTAAGACTTTTTAGTTTGTTTTATCCTTCCTTGTATAAGCCTCTCTTTCCCCTTTTGGAGAGAGTGAATTATACGAGCGAAGCGAGTAAAAGACGAGAGAGGACACATATTTTATCCTCTCATAATTTATTGTCGTATTTAACCCTCCTTGTGTTAGCCGAGTGAGAATTGAATAAATTTAGTTTTAACGGCGTAAAATTTGCAAAATCTTTGTTAAACACACTTATAATACCTCTCGGAATTAATACGCTCGTTTGCCTTGATTTTTCTAAATTTATCGGCGTTAACGTTTTGAGCCCTCCTTGTGCAAAGGAGGGTGGCACGCGGAACGCGTGACGGAAGGATTGTAAAGACAATTTTCAATAAATCAAACCAAATTTCAATAAAAAGCCGTTTTTTACTCAAAACAGACAATCCATCAGTCACTTCGTGACGGCTCCCTTTACACAAAAGAGCCAAAGGATTTGGTTGATTTATTAATTTGAAAACTCGATTATTGCTCGGCTCACAAATGAGCCAAGATATTTTGTTTCAAATTTTTGTTTTTCATACACAAAAACATACTATGCAGTATGACAAGCGAACGTTTGTCGCAAGAATTAAAAATTATAAAATATTAAAATTTTACGCTTGGTAAAATCTTTAAATATAAAACTTTCATGTATCGTTATATTTTTAAAATAAAAAGTCATCTCTTGGTATAATTCTAAATTATTAAAACTCCGCGCTTGATAATTTTCTAATAATAAAACTTCCTAATCTCATAAAATTCTAAATATAAAACTTTCTTATCTCTCAAAATTTTTAAAATGCAAAATTACTTCGTCTCGTAAAATTTTAAAAGATAAGAGTTCCTCGACCGATAAAAATTTTTACGCATACACAACCCGTCTTTGTTTTTCAATGGTTTTTGTTTTTGTCTTTATAAAAACACTTTTGAAGCAAACTTCATATTTCTAAAATAAAATTTCACATAAAAAGTGCAAAAAATAAGCATAATTTTACTAAAATCTATTGACTTGACAAGCCAATAATTATATAATAATTAGGTATAAAAAACAATTAAAACAAAAATCAATCGGAGGTTGTTTCTTTATGAAAAAAATGACAATTGACGGTAATACCGCTGCGAGCCACGTTGCTTATGCATTTTCGGAAGTAGCGGCAATTTACCCCATCACCCCATCATCCCCTATGGCTGAAGTAGCAGACGAATGGGCAACTGCCGGCAGAGTCAACATGTTCGGACAAAAACTCCGCCTTGCGGAAATGCAATCCGAAGCGGGCGCAGCGGGTGCCGTTCACGGTTCGCTCAGCGCAGGCGCATTGACCGTTACTTACACGGCAAGCCAGGGCTTACTTCTTATGATTCCCAATATGTACAAGATATCGGGCGAACTTTTGCCGACGGTATTCCACGTCAGCGCAAGAGCATTGGCTGCTCACTCGCTTAACATTTTCGGCGACCATTCGGACGTAATGGCTTGTCGTCAAACGGGTTTTGCAATGCTTGCTTCGGGTTCGGTACAAGAAGTTATGGACCTTGCGCTTGTTGCTCACCTTTCCACTTTGAAATCTAAGGTTCCGTTCCTTCATTTCTTCGACGGTTTCAGAACTTCTCACGAAGTCTCCAAAATCGACGTTATCGACTATGAAGATATGAAGAAACTTGTCGATATGAACGACATCGAAGACTTCAGAAAGCGCGCGTTAAACCCCGACCACCCCATTCAAAAGGGTACGGCTCAAAACTCCGATACTTATTTCCAGAACAGAGAAACGGCAAATAAGTATTACAATGCGACTCCCGAAATCGTCCAGAAGATGATGGACAAGGTAAACAAACTTACGGGTAGAAATTATCACCTCTTCGACTATGTGGGCGCACCCGACGCTGAAAACGTAATCGTTATCATGGGCAGCGGCGCAGACGCAATCGAAGAAACTATCAACAAGATGAATACCGAAGGACATAAAGTCGGCTTGATTAAAGTAAGACTTTACAGACCGTTCTATGCAAAAGCATTCCTCAAGGCTATTCCCAAGACTTGCAAGAAACTTGCGGTTATGGACAGAACTAAAGAGCCCGGCTCTCTCGGCGAACCTCTTTACCTCGACGTATGCACGGCTTTAATGGAAGCAAAGAAGAGAATTACCGTTGTAGGCGGAAGATACGGTCTCGGTTCTAAAGAATTCAACCCCTCGATGATTTATGCTATATACAAGAATCTCGAACAAAAAACTCCGAAGAATCACTTCACGGTAGGTATCTACGACGACCTTACAAACACTTCTTTGGACTTCTCTTATCAATACAACGCTGCTCCCAAGGGTACAATCAGTTGTAAATTCTACGGTCTCGGTTCCGACGGTACTGTCGGAGCAAACAAAAACTCCATCAAAATTATCGGCGACCACACCGACATGTACGCTCAGGGTTACTTCTTCTATGACAGTAAGAAGTCCGGCGGTATCACTGTTTCTCACCTTAGATTCGGTCATACTCCCATTCAATCTTCTTACCTTATCGACGCGGCAGACTTTATTGCATGTTCTCAACCCTCGTACGTAAACAAGTACGACATGGTTACCGACCTTAAAGAGGGCGGAAGATTCCTTATCAACGCTCCCTGGAAGACTGTTGAGGCTCTTGACGAACATCTCCCCGTAAAGATGAAACAACTCCTCGCTAAAAAGCAAGCAAAACTTTACGTTATCGACGCTATAAAGATTGCTTCCGAAATAGGTCTCGGCGGAAGAACAAACGCAATCATGCAAGCCGCATTCTTCAAGATTTGCGACGAAATCATGCCTTACGAAACTGCAGAAGACTACATGAAACAAGCAGTTAAAAAGTCCTACGGAAAGAAAGGCGACGCAGTAGTCAATATGAACTACGCCGCTATCGACAGGGCTGCTTCCGAACTTACCGAAATCAAAGTTCCCGCCGCTTGGGCAAACGCTACTACCGGTGCGGCTATGGTTAAACTTGCAGACAACGAATACTTCAAGAACGTCGTTCATCCCATTATCGCTCTTGAAGGAGACAAACTTCCTTCTTCCGCGTTCAATGCCGACGGTCACGTTCCCACAGGTACTACTCAATACGAAAAGAGAGGCGTTGCGGTAAAAGTTCCTTCATGGATTGCTGCAAACTGTATTCAATGTAACCAATGTACTTTCGTATGTCCTCACGCTTGTATACGTCCCGTTCTCGTAAAAGAAGACGCTGAAAAGCCCGCTACTTTCGAGACGAAGCCCGCAATGCAAATGAAAGGATACGAATTCAGAATTCAGATCAGTCCGCTCGACTGTCTCGGCTGCGGCGTCTGTGCAAACGTATGTCCTTCTAAAGAAAAGGCTCTCGTTATGACTCCGCTTGAAAACGTAGTAAACGAAGAAACAGTAAACTACGAATACAGCGAAACTCTCAAGATGCCCGAAACTCCCTTTAAACCCACTTCGGTTAAGGGTAGCCAATTCAACAAACCTTACTTTGAATTCTCCGGCGCATGCGCGGGTTGCGGCGAAACTCCTTATATCAAGGTTATCACTCAACTCTTCGGCGACAGAATGTTAATCGCTAACGCAACGGGTTGTTCGTCTATTTACGGCGGTTCTTCCCCGACGTGTCCTTACACTAAAAACGAAGAAGGCAAAGGTCCCGCATGGGCAAACAGTTTGTTTGAAGACAATGCCGAATTCGGTTACGGTTACAACCTTGCTTACGGTCAAAGAAGAGCAGAACTTGCGGCTAAAATTCAACAAGCACTCGACCTCGGCGTAAAGGGCAAACTTAAAAACGCATTTGTAGAATGGTCTGAAAACAGAAAGAACGCAGAGATTTCCAAGACTACCGCAAAAGTAATCATCGAGACTCTTCCTTCTGCTATCAAAAACGCAAGAGGAGAACTCAAGACCGTTCTTAAAGATATCGAAACCAGAACAGACTGCCTTATCAAGAAGTCCATCTGGATTATCGGCGGCGACGGCTGGGCATACGATATCGGTTACGGCGGACTCGACCACGTACTCGCTATGGGTGAAGACGTAAACGTACTTGTTCTGGATACCGAAGTTTACTCCAACACAGGCGGACAAGCGTCCAAGGCTACTCCTACCGGTTCTGTCGCTAAATTTGCTGCTGGCGGCAAGAGAATCAAGAAGAAAGACCTCGGCATGATGGCTATGTCTTACGGCTACGTATACGTTGCTCAATGCTCGATGGGTTACAATAAACAACAATTCCTCAACGCTATTACCGAGGCAGAGGCTTACGACGGACCGTCTCTTGTTATTTGTTACGCTCCTTGTATCAACCACGGTATCAACATGATGAACTCTCAAAACGAAGAGAAGAGAGCGGTTGAGGCAGGTTATTGGAACACATATAGATTCAACCCGGCTCTTGCAGACGAAGGAAAGAATCCGTTTACCCTCGACAGTAAAGACCCCGTTGCAAGTTATCAGGACTTCATTTTGGGCGAAACGAGATATGCTTCTCTTAAGAAGACTCAACCCGAAGTTGCAGAAAAACTCTTTGCTCAATCAGAAAAGGACAGCGAAAACAGACTTGCTAAATATAAAGAACTTGCAAATAAAGAATAATTTATTTAAAGTTTTAATACAAAAAGGTACGGCATTTAGTTTTGCCGTACCTTTTAATTTTTGTGTTTTTTTTGAAATTCGGGTTTTGTTTTTTAGTTTTTATTTCGACGATATTTTTTTCTTTTGAAAAAAAATTTGTTTTTTATTATTTTGTTTAATTTGTAAAACTTTCCATTTTTTTATTATTTATTTAATTTTTTAATTTTTCTTTTTTATATCTTTTATTTGACTTATAAAACGTTTTTTTTCTCACTCCTTTCTTTTTAATTTTATTCGTGCGATTTTTTGTTTTATTGACTAACTTGTTTTATCATTATTATATATATAATCGTTAATTTTGATAATTTACAATAAAAAAATACCGCAATTACTCGATACGTATGCGGTAATCACGGCAATTATATAAGTTTTAATATTTTATTTTTATTTTAATTAACATACATCACGGCACATTTTTTACTTTCGGCATACTTTACGGTATTGTAAGTTCCTCCTTTTTTCTCCTTTAAATATGCTATAAGTATACTCGAATGGTCTATCATAAACATATTTCTGTCCATCATACACCTTTTAGAATACTTCTCTTCAGATATGTAAACAACCTTATCGGCGCAATTTATCATTCTGTTATATTCGGCTTTATCTTCTTGACTATACCCGTTTGATTGACCTTTACAAGGCACGCAAGCGACTATCTTTACTGCATACGTATTGCGTAAAACTTCCAAAATTTTAAAACATGTCATATCAAATCCTACAGCCATTCCCACTAAAAAAGTATCAAATCCTTTCTGAATTATTTCGACGAAAGTGTAAAACAAATTTTCTTTATCTATTCCTTTAGATAAATCCCTGTGACCCGTACACGCGCAGGATTTTTCTTTTATAATTTCAAAATCGTTCATTATTAAATTATAGGTTTACTCCTTTCTTTGCCGTTTCTTCTGGGATATTTGTCGGGCGTGTTTTTTATTTTGTCTATCACGTAAACGCACCTTTTATCCATACTTCCTTGTATAGAGTAGGTTATTTTTTTATTAAAACTTCCGCCGAGCAAATCAATCGCTTTTTTTGCCTCTTTAAGTTCTTCTTCGTCGTCGCTTTTATAAGGCAAAAAACTACCTCCCACTTTTACAAACGGCAAACAATATTCGCACAAAGTATTAAGTCTTGCGACGGCGCGCGCAGTTGCGTGAGTAAATTTTTCTCTGTATTCTTCCTTTACAGACAAGTCCTCGCATCTCGCGTTTAAAACCTCGAAATTTTTAAAACCGAGTCTTTTCTTTACCTCGTTTAAAAAAGTGCATTTTTTGCCCGTAGACTCAACGAGAGTAAAACTTAAATCTTCTCTCATTATTTTTAAAGGTATAGAAGGGAAACCTCCTCCCGAACCTATCTCCACGACAGATGCCCCGTTTAAAAAACATTTTTCGCCCATTAAACTGTCTATAAAATGCTTTTCTATTATTTGGTCGTCTTCCTTTATAGAAGTAATATTAAATTTTTCGTTGTATTCTTTTAAAGTGTTTAAAAATATTAAAAACTTTTCCTGTTTTTCTTCGGTTAAAACAATAGAATACTTTTCAAACTCTCTTTTTATTTCTTGTTTATTCATATTATATCTTTAAAAACGTCATTCTGCGTCAGTTGTCGGCAAAATTTATTTTGCCTCGTTTCTACAATATTATATCACTTTTTTTCCTCTTTATCAACAACTTATAAACATATAGTTATCCACAATGTCGATAACTCTGTGGATAACTCAACTTTTTTCTTTAAATTATTTATTTTTAGTTTTTTTTATTGCTTTTTCTTTTATTATTATATATAATATATAATATATATTTTGCGCGATTGTGTATAAACGGCATGTTTTCAACATTGTATCCACTTTGTTATTCACATTTTTTAATGGGTTTTCAACAATAAACTAAACTTTAAAATTTAAGGTTTTATATTGAATTTTAAGTTTTTTATTCCGCTTTTTACACAATTTCACACACTCTACTGCTATTACTACTTATAAATAAAAATAAATCTAAATAAGTAAGGAGAAGATATGAAAACAATTGTCAGATGTTCGGATTTATCGGGTGCGGTTTCAAAAGTCGTTAAAGCGGTAAGCACAAAAACCACCAATCCCGTTTTAGAGGGTATAAAACTCAGTTGCAAGGGGGATAATCTCACTCTTTCGGCAACAGATATGGAAATAGCAATCGAAAAGACCATTTCCGCCGACACTTTTATGGAAGGAGAAGTTGTCGTTCCGGGTAAACTTTTCGCCGAGTTTATAAAAAAGATAAACGAAGGAGAAGAGATAGAACTTTCTTCCGCCGACGCAAACAAACTTAAAATAGCGTACAATCAGGCGGACACGTTGATGCAATGCCTTTCTTGCGAGGAATTTCCCGAAATAAAAAAAGACTACAATGCGTCGAGTTTTACTTTAAGTCAAAAAGATTTTAAAGATTTGATTTTAAAGACTTCGTTTGCATGCTCGCAAGACTTTTCGAGACCCGTACTCAGGGGGTGTCTTATAGAAGTTGAAAACAACAGGGCAAAATGCGTCGCTCTGGACGGTTTCCGCCTTGCTATAATGAATAAAGAAGTGAAAGAAAGTACCGATAAAGTAAAGGCTATCGTTCCAGCAAGGGCACTTGTTGAAATAACGAGACTTATGGAAAAAGAAGAAGACCTTATCACGATATTTATTCAGGACAACAACCTTATGGTTGAGGTGGACAACACAGTATTTACAACCAGACTTTTAGAGGGACAATTTATCAATTATAAACAAATTATTCCTCAGAATTACACCACTACCGTAAAAATAGATTCAAGAAAATTTAAAGACAGTATAGAAAGGGCTTCTATCGTCGCAAGAGACAGCAAAAACATGGTCAAAATCGACATTAAAGAGGGTTACGTCAACGTTACGGCAAATTCCGAAGTGGGCAACGTAAACGAAAACATACCCATCGAATTAAACGGACAAGACCTTGTAATCGCATTCAACAGCAAGTTTTTAATCGACTGCATAAACGTAATAGACGACGAAAATCTTTACATGAATTTCAATTCGTCCATTGCACCTTGCGTAATAAAGCCCGAAAACGGCGACGATTATTTATATATGATATTACCGATAAGAATAAATATATAAATTTGATTGACAAAAAAAAATTAAATTATTATAATAAAAAAAGCATTCTAAATTAAGGAGAAATTGAAAATGAAAAGGACATACCAACCCAAAAAAAGACAAAGAAGCAAAGTACACGGTTTCAGAAAAAGAATGGCTACTAAATCGGGAAGAAACGTTTTAAAGAGAAGAAGAGCAAAAGGTCGTAAAAAACTTTCCGCATAATCGTCATTTTGGAATACAGACTAAAAAAACAAAGTGATTTCGACAATCTTTTCAAAAACGGTAAAAAATTATATTCATCGAGTTTTATTTTATTTTATTTAAAAAAAGACAGTATAAAAATAGGATATTCCATAAGTAAAAAACACGGCAAAGCGGTAAAACGAAACAGAATAAAAAGACTTTTAAGAAGTGCTTTCAGAAATATAAAGCCAATGATTAAAGAAAACGTTTATATAGTGATATTGCCGCGGGTTTTGGAAAATTACTCGTATAAAGTTTATTTACGAGATATGAAATACGTTTTGGAAAAAGAAAAACTTATATAAAGAATTATAAAAAGATGAAATCGCTTTTAATTAAAATTATAAAACTTTATAAAAAATATATATCTCCGGGATTAAATACGGGGTGTATTTTTACTCCCACTTGCAGTATATACGCCATAGAAGCACTTGAAAAGAGGGGACTTTTTATGGGGATAATACTCACCGTGTGGAGAATTTTACGCTGTAATTCGCTCAATAAGGGCGGTTTTGATCCCGTTCCGGACAGCAATAAAGTAAAAAAGTGGTTGCTGTAGTTTTTTAGTTTTAATTTATACGGTTGTAAATCAACTTAAAAAATAAATCGGGAGATAAAATGAATTTATCCAATTTTTTAGTCAACGTAACGACCTATACGGGCTTCGGTTCGGTAAAAATGAATTGGCTCGTCAAGGTAATAAGGGCTATTATCGAGACTAAATTGTACAACGTGGCTTTCGGTATCGTAATATTTACGTTGATATTGAAAATCATCACGTTGCCTTTCGATATTTATTCTCGTGTTTCCACGAAAAAGAATTCTCTCAAAATGGAGAGAATGAGACCCGAACTCGAAAAACTTCAAAAACAATACGCCAACAATAAAGAATTATACAACAAAAAGATGACCGCTCTTTACAAAAAAGAGGGTTATTCGGCTTTTTCGGCGTGTCTTCCCACACTTTTGTCTATTATCATATTCTTTGTCGTTATAAACGGATTCAATAAATATTCCAATTATAATAATAAAGAAATATTCAACGACATGACTGCGTCTTACAACCAGACGATGTATGACTTAGACGGAAGTTATATTTTAAAAGACGCCGACGGCAATTCTGTCAAGCAGGAAAAATTGTTGTGTCTCAACATGAAAGACGGCGGTAAGTTTTACGAATATATTACAACAGAAAAAGGTTATAATTATTTTGAAATAAAACAAGTAAACGAGTTTGACGTAACTTATATCACAAAGGACGAAAAAGCGGCTGAATTTTTCGAGTTTGTAAAAAATCACCCGTTGTATTCTCAACTTAACGACTTCGATTTCGGCGAAACCGAAAAAACGGCGTTTACCGACGAAGAAGAGAATATCCGTTTGACAAACGTGGTAATCAAATACGAGGCGGAAAATTTCATCACAGAAAAAATCAAGCCTTTATGCAGAGAAAGCGCGGCAAAGACTTTCAGAAAAGAAGTAAATCAATCGAAAATTACTTTCACAAAAAATATTTGGGTACCCGACGTATCTTACAATCACCCCATTCAAAGTTGGTCTAAAATGAGCGCGGTACTCGGCAAAGAAAACAAAACGGCGTTTGAAGAAATTACCGCCAACCTTTCAAAAGAGAAAAAAGAGGCAAACGGCTATTACATTCTGGTTGTTTTGTCAATCGCGACAATGTTGCTTTCTCAAATAGTAATGCAAAAAACTCAAAAATCTCAGATGGAATTGCAAACTGTCGACGGCGCGGACGGACAAGCGGCTCAGACACAAAAAATGATGACGTGGATGATGCCGGTTATGTTCGGTTTCTTCGCTTTTATTTACACGGCGGCATTTTCTATATACATGATAATAAGTTCTTTATTCAGTACGTTGTCGACGGTTTTGATAAATTTATTGGTAGAAAAGAAATTCCAAAGAGATATGGACAGGCTTGAAAAGGAAAGATTAAGTCGTAAATATTCAAGAAGAAAGTAATTAATGTGGAAAAACAGGTAAAGATAAGGAGATAATATGGAATTTACAGGTAAAACAAGCGAAGAGGCAATAGAACTCGCGCTTAAAGAATTGGGAATCACGAGAGAACAGGCGCAAATAGAAATTTTGGAAGAAGGATCGGGCGTTTTGTTTTTCAAGAAAAAAGCAAGGGTAAACGTAACGGTAAGAGAAGACGACGCTCAAAGAACTTTAAACTTTTTAGACGGGTTGTTTAAATTGATGAACGTACCCACAACTGCCGAAGCGGAAGAAGATGGTGACAAAATAGTAATCAACCTTACTACAACCAATTCCTCGGCTGTAATTGGCTACAGAGGCGAAGTTTTAGACTCGTTGCAATGTCTTGCGGGTGCCGTTGCAAACATCGGCAGAGAAGATTATAAAAGGGTTGTGGTAAACTGCGAAGGATACAGAGAAAAGAGAGAAGAAGTTCTTAAAAATCTCGCTTTAAAACTCGCCGACAAAGCGGTAAAAAGCGGAAGAAAAATCACTCTCGAACCGATGAATCCGTTTGAAAGAAGAGTTATTCACTCGACTTTATCCGACAGAACCGACGTAAAAACTCAATCCGAGGGTAAAGAACCAAACAGATATATTGCGATTATACCCGAAAACCTTAAACCTTACAACAACAGATACAACAAAAACTCTTCTTACAACAAGAGAGACAGAAGAGAAAATGGCGGAAAGGACGGATATCGTCGTAAAGACAACGGAAGGAGAGGCGGCGGATACAACAGAACGGAAAAGCCGGTTAAAAAGACGGGATGGGGCGGAACTTTTCTCGGTAACTCCTTAAAAAATCAAGAAAACGCTGATAAAAACAGCCAGGATTAACAGGAAATAAAAGAGCCGGGAAAACCTCGGCTCTTTATTATATTGTATTAAAAATAACATTTTAAAATTTTTTAGCAATATTTTTGATCTCTCCTTGTGCGAGCCGAACGAGAATTGAACAAATTTAGTTTTAAAGTCACTAAATTTGTAAAATCTTTGTTAAACTCACTATTAATACTGTCATATTAATACGTTCGTTTCGTTGATTTTTCTAAATTTAATTTGCTAAATCGTCGTTAAACTCACTATTAATACTGTCATATTAATACGTTCGTTTACGTTGATTTTTCTAAATTTATCGGCGTAAATTTAAGCCCTCCTTGTGCAAAGGAGGGTGGCGCGCGGTACGCGTGACGGAAGGATTGTAAAAGTAAATAGTTTATTATTCTGCAATAAAAGAACGTTTTTAATTATTATTTAATGCAAGAAATTCTTATATAAATAAGGAATAAAAAATCTTATTTGTAAGGACATATTATTTTATTAAATTCAATAAAAACAAAAACGGCGTTGTTTATTTAAAAGTTTAAGTTTTATAAATTTTATTCAGAACAAAATAATAATCGACAATACATAATTTTAAATAACAATATAAAAACATCAATTTAAATAAAAATCGGTCAAAGGAAAAAGGAGGCGGCGATATATTGAAAGCGATAGAGTTTAAAAACGTGAGTTTTAAATACGGAAACAACGGCAGCGACGTGCTTAAAAACGTTTCGTTTTCTGTTGAAGAGGGTGAGTATATTGCCGTGTTAGGACACAACGGTAGCGGTAAAAGTACCCTTGCGCGCCTTATAAACGGGCTTTTGATTCCCAAGTCCGGCGATGTGGAAGTTTATTTTTTAAACACTAAAGAAAGCAAAAATTTGTTTGAAATAAGAAAGTTGAGCGGACTTATTTTCCAAAATCCCGACAATCAGGCGGTTGCGTCAATCGTCGAGGACGACGTTGCGTTCGGACCGGAAAACATAGGTATAAAAAGAGAAGAAATAGGCAGACGCATCGATTTCGCTTTAAAAACAACGGAAACAGAAGAGTTCAGATACAGGGCGGTTTCAAAACTTTCGGGCGGTCAAAAACAGCGCGTAGCAATTGCCGGTGTGCTTGCGATTATGCCCAAAATTTTGATTTTGGACGAATCCACCGCCATGCTCGACCCGAAGGGAAGAAAAGAAGTAAACGACGTAATAAAAAAACTCAACAAAGAAGAAAAAATGACGGTCATTACCATCACCCACTACATGGACGAAGCGGTAAACGCCGACAGAATAATAGTTTTGTCCGACGGCGAAATAATAAAAACGGGTACGCCGCAAGAAATTTTTGCCGATTCAGACACTTTAAACAGAGCCAAACTCGATTTACCGAGGTCGAGATATATAGCAAACGAACTTAAAAAAAGAGGTTTGCCCATAAAAGACGGAATACTTACAAGGGAGGAACTCGCTGAAGAATTATGCGCATTGTTTGCTCGAATTTAAGTTACGTATATAACAACAAAACCGAGTTTGCAAAAAAGGCGGTCGACGACGTTTCGTTGACGGTCGAAGAAGGCGATTTTCTCGGAATAATCGGTCACACCGGCAGCGGAAAAAGCACGTTTATTCAACATTTAAACGGTTTGATTCCGGTCCAAAGCGGCAGTCTGACCGTGGGAGAATACAACCTTTCCGGCAATAAAAAAGAAGTAAAAAAGATACTAAAACAACTTCGCAGTAAAGTCGGCATGGTGTTTCAATACCCCGAATATCAACTTTTTGCCGAGACCGTTTTTGAAGACGTCGCTTTCGGCGTGAGAAACTTTTTAGGCAACGATTGCGACGTTGAAAGACTTGTAAAAGAGGCGATCGAAACGGTAGAACTCGATTACGAAAGCATAAAAAACAAGTCTCCGTTCGACCTTTCGGGCGGACAAAAAAGAAGGGTAGCCATAGCAGGCGTAATCGTGACAAAACCGGAAATAATCATTCTGGACGAACCCGTCGCGGGACTCGATCCGCTCGGTAAAAAAGAACTTATGAGGGTGCTTCACCGTTTACATGAAACGACATGCAAAACGGTGATAATCGTCTCGCACGACATGGATGAAGTAGCCGAAAACTGCAATAAAGTGGCGGTGTTTGAAAACGGAAAAATCATAAAAACGGGTACGCCGCAAGAGTTGTTTAAAAATCCCGAGTATCTTGAAAAGATGCGACTTGACGTGCCCGTCACGGCATATCTGACGGACAAACTTTTGTCTTGCGGAGTGGAAATTAAAAGCGATTTTAAGTTGCAATCATTTATAGACGAAGTGGATAAAGAATATAAAAAAAGACTTAATCACAGCACACGTATTGAGTAAAATCGGTAAAAAGGAGGTGTAAAATGCTGTCAGACGTAACATTCGGTCAATATTATCCGGCGGTTTCGCCGGTACACAAAATGAATCCGGCGATAAAAATATTGTTGTTGGTCGCATATATCGTGGCGATATTTTTAATTAAAAATTTTTACGGATTGGCTCTTATGGTCATTGCGACGCTTTTTATAACCTTTGTATCGAAAATTCCTTTAAAATCCGTACTTAAAAGTATAAAAGGTATACTTTTCATTATAATATTGACGTTTATAATCAATGTTTTTTTCAATACCTCGGGCAAAAGGACTTTGCTTTTCAGCGTTTGGAAAATAAAAATTTATAAAGAAAGTCTGATATTCGCCGTGTTTATGGCGTTGAGACTTGCTATGCTTGTAATAGGCAGCAGTTTACTCACTCTTACGACCTCTCCGGTTGAATTGACAGACGGAATCGAAGTAGTGCTTTTTCCATTAAAAATAGTCCGTTTTCCGGTACACGAACTCGCTTTAATAATGAGTATAGCGTTGAGATTTATACCCACGCTTATGGAAGAAACGGACAGAATTATGTCGGCGCAAAAGGCGCGAGGAGCGCAGTTCGACGAAGGTAATATTTTTAAAAGAATAAAAAGTCTCGTGCCAATACTTATACCGCTGCTTATAAGTTCGTTCAGGCGCGCGGAAGAACTCGGCGACGCAATGGATTCGAGATGCTATACGGGCAGCAAAGGCAGAACCAAATACAAAAAAATGACGATAAAATTAAAAGACGTTATAGGGGTTTTATTTTTTGCCGCATTGATTGCAGGGTGCGTGCTTTTAAACTTTTATTTTCCGCATATCATTTAAATTTTAATTTTGCCCGCTTATAAATAAGCAAGAGTTAAACACAAATTCTATTTGCGTCAGAAATTAAAAATTTACAATTAATTGTCTGTTTTATCCGATACGTATTGAGTAAAAAAGACAAAAGCAGAAAACAAAGTGCAAAAATTTCCGCAAAAGATTTAAGAAAAAACAAAACAAGCGGATTAAATAAATTTTGGTCAAATATTAAATAAAAAATCAAAAAGGTGCAATTATGAGGATTCTTCTCACTATAGAGTACAACGGGAAAAGGTATGAAGGCTGGCAGGCTCAACCCTCGGGCAACACCGTGCAACAAACGGTGGAAAAGGCTGTTTTTGCGTTGACGGGAGAAGAAGTCGACCTTATAGCAAGCGGCAGAACGGACGCCGGCGTACATGCCGAGGGGCAAAAGGCTCATTTCGATACAAACACGACGATCCCGGCTGAAAAGTTTTACAAAGCGTTAAACCCTTTGCTCCCCGACGATATAAAAATTATTTCATCGCAAAAAGTAAGCGATGATTTTCACGCAAGGTATGGGGCAAAACGCAAAACTTACGTTTATTCGGTATACGTTTCCGACGTAGAAAGACCGCTTAAAGAAGATTTTGCCGTAAGGATAGACAAGTATTTAAACGAGAAAAAAATGCAGGCGGCGATGGACGAATTTGTAGGCATACACGATTTTAAGTGTTGTCTTTCAAGCGGTTCGCAAGTAAAAGACACTCAAAGGGAAATTTATTATTTCAATTTAATAAAAACCGCCGACGGCTACAAGTTAGAAGTTTGCGGCAACGGATTTTTGTATAATATGGTGCGCATAATGGTCGGCACCGTTATCAAGGCGGGCGAAGGTAAAATTACCGCCGAAGAGATAAAAAACGCCTTGTTAAGCGGAGACCGCAAATCGCTCGGCAAAACCATGCCGGCAAAAGGTTTGTGCCTTAAAAGCGTCGAATATTTCGATAATCAGGAATAAGCGGGTATCAAACGTCGGTTTACAAACAAAGTTTTATAAAATAAAAATAAAAACGGCAGTTCATCACTTAAAAAATCAAAAATTCACTCAAAAGACTACAATATATGGTGTTTTTCAAATAAAATTCGACTAAAATTGAGAAAACGCATAAAAACACTTGACAAAAAACGCATATTTTTATAAAATATTCAAGCGATTATAAGGAAGAGTTTGCAAAAGGATTAGCCCCCCGTATGTCAAATTTTTTCTTCATATATAACGATGATTTATAAAAGGAGAAAGATAACATGAAGACTTTCATGGCAAACGCGCAAAACGTTGAAAGAAAGTGGTACGTTGTCGACGCAACGGGTATGCCTTTAGGTAGACTTGCGTCTCAGGTTGCTTCTGTTTTAAGAGGCAAAAACAAACCCACCTTCACACCTCACGTAGATACGGGAGATTTCGTAATTATAGTAAATTCGGACAAGGCGGTATTAACCGGAAACAAACTCGATAAAAAGATGTACACTTATCACACAGGATATATCGGTCATCTTAAAAGTTATCCTTACAGACAAATGATGGAGCAAAAATCCGACCTTATGGTTTATGAAGCCGTAAAGGGTATGTTGCCGAAGGGTAGTTTGGGTAGACAAATGCTTAAAAAACTCAGAGTATACAAGGGTGCGGAACACAACCATGCCGCTCAAAAACCCGAAGAACTCAAACTTGGCAGATAAGGAGGAATGAATCGATATGGCAACTAAAAAGAAAGTTCAATACTGGGGAACAGGCAGAAGAAAGAAAGCCGTTGCAAGAGTAAGACTCATTCCCGGCGGAACGGGTGCAATCGTCATCAACGGCAGAGATATCGACAACTATTGCGATTTAGAGACGGTTAAACTTGTTATTCGTCAACCTCTTGCACTTACGGGGACCGAAAGCAAGTATGACGTTTACGTAAACGTAGTAGGCGGCGGATTTACAGGTCAAGCCGGTGCAATCAGACACGGAATCGCTCGTGCACTTATCGTTGCAGAGCCAGAATTTCGCACTGCATTAAAGAAAGAAGGATACCTCACGAGAGATCCGAGAATGAAGGAAAGAAAGAAGTACGGTTTGAAAAAAGCAAGAAGAGCACCGCAATTCTCCAAGAGATAATTACTTTTGGAAAACGTGCCTTTACGTTTTCAATCTTCCAAAAATATTACGGCAAATTGCCACAAAAGCGGGATTTTTACAATTCCGCTTTTAATTTTGTAAAAAGGGATAGAGAAAAACCTTCTCTATCCCTTTTTGTCGTTTTATAAAATCGCAGTATTATTTTAATGTTGTTATAAAAATTTTTGCCGGGTTTTTGAATAATTAAGTGTTTTTATATTTTTGCAATGATTTCTGAAAAATATTTAGTTGGAAACTTCATTTATTTTTCGTTGCGTTTAAAAACGGTTTATCTTTTGCGTTATTAATCTATTTAAAAAATCAGTTTTATTTTTAATGAAAACATTCTGTATTTAAGAGTTTTATATAACGCAGCAAATTAAACTTGTCAAATCAAAAATAAAAAAGCCCGCACTGTGGCGGGCGTAAAATCAATCGTCTTTTCCTTCTTTATAAAGCATCATTTGCAATGTTTTTTTCATTCTTAAAGAAAGTTCTTTTCGCATTCTATATGCCGTTGCGCGGCTCACGTGAATAATTTTTGCGACCGCGGACGCTTTCATTCCTTGAATAAAAAACAAATCGATGTTGTTTTTTTCTTCCGGAGAAAGGGGAGTGTTGTTTTTAAACTCTTCGATTTCATCGACAAGGAAGTCTTTAAAAGTCAACGAGTCCAATTCTTCTTTACTCATTTTAGCAAAATATTTTTGTCTTTCCGGTGTCATAATAAAGCCCCTCAATAAAACTTTAGATATATTTTAGACGGTTTTGCTACAAAAGTCAATTAAAATAAAAGCAGTTTGTAAATTTCAATGCAACTTACAAACTGCTTTTTTAATAAACCAATTTAATTATTTTTGATAAACTTCAGCCTTCAACACGCCGATTTCGGGCAAATTTCTATAAATTTCAGCGTAATCGAGTCCATAACCGACAACAAATTCGTTGCCTATATCAAAACCCTTGTAATCAGGAGTCAACTCGACTTCTCTTCTTTCAAATTTATCTAAAAGTGTGCATATTTTAATGGAGTTGGGTTTGCGCGCGGAAAGTAAACGCTTTAAATAAGAAAGGGTATAGCCGCTGTCCACAATGTCTTCGACGATAATAAGGTCTTTTCCTTCGATTATTCTGTCGAGGTCTTTAATAAGTTTGACTTCGCCCGAAGTTTTCGTGCCGTTACCATAACTGGATATAGACATAAAATCCATTTCTACAGGAATGGTCATTGCCCTTATAAGGTCGGTATAAAACATAATACTGCCTTTCAAAATGGCAACCATAAGCGGACATTTACCTTCGTAATCTTTGCTGATTTGCGCCGCAAGTTGATGTATTCTCGCGCTCAATTCGTCTTCGGTAATAAGGATTTTTTCAAGGTCTTTGTACTGGATGTTGTTGCGTTTAAATTCCATGGTTTTATTCTCCTTTGTATGCATAAAATTTTAACACATTTACTGTGTTTTTGTCTACTTTAATTACATCTGAAATCGAAAAATTTTCAATTAAAAGCACGTTTTTTCCGTAGCAGAGCATGGGAATAAAATCTCTCTCCCTTGTCGGTACTTTTTTGTCGATAAAATAATCTTTAATTTTTTTACTTTTTCCGTTAAACGGTATAAAAACGTCTCCGTCGCGCCTTGTTCTGATTACGCTGCCTACGGGTATTTTGTCTCCGTCGAAATAAAATATTCCGCTTTTCGAGTCGGTTGCCATTGTCTCTGTACTCGGTAAATCCGTTTTTGAAACGGTAATCGTATGGCCGCATAAATTGTGCGTGCCTATGCAAAAATTAATTTCTGTTTTGTCCCTTTTTCGTGGAACATAAATCGTGATAAGGTCGTAATCTTTTACTGCTTTTATATTCCCGATTAAGTCGACCGTCGTGCCGTTTTTTGCATTTATCAGGCTTTTTGCCGCTTGAATCTGGGTGTAAGTAAAGTCCTTTTTTACCCCCAGATATTTAATCGCGGCAATGACCCTTCTGTCAAAAATCGCGTCGTCAAAGGTCAAATCAAAAGAGACCTCGCTGTCACGATAACGCATACCGTTTTGCGCAAAACTGTCCAAAAACGCCTCGTCGCGTAGAGCAAACGACGCAAACTTGGAAAGGGCTTTTTCGTATGCGGGAAAAATTTTTTTAATGTTTGGCGATAGAGTATTTCTTATATAATTTCTCGTTAGATCGAGATTGTTGTTGGTGCTGTCGATTACGAAAGGAATATTGTTTTTTTGGGCGTAATCAATAATTTCTTGTTTGCTTGTGTACAAAAGCGGTCGCACGATTTTGCCGTCGTAACAAGACGGACTCATTCCGCCCGCACCCTTTAAAGAACATCCCCTGAACAAATTGAAAAGTATGCTTTCGGCGTTGTCCGAAAGGTGATGAGCGGTCGCCACACAATCGCAGTTGCCATTATTTAAACAATCGAAAAAGCAATTATAGCGCAAAATGCGCGCCGCTTCTTCCTCGGGCATTTTGTTTTCTTTGGCGTAAGTTTTGCTATCGACACTGTAAGAAAAAAGTTTTACCCCCAGTTGTTTGCAATGCTTTTCGACGAATTTGCTGTCGTCGATTGATTCTTTTCCCCTTAAACCATGTTCTACGTTGATTGCCACGACGTCTTTAAAAAGCCTTCCTTTTTGCTGTAAAAGCAAATGCAAAAGGCACATCGAGTCGATTCCGCCCGACAATGCGACGGCAACCGTACAGTTGTTTTTAAAAAGCGATAAATTCAACATACCGTCATTATAACAAAACATGATAATAATTGCAAACGTAAACAAGCCAAAAGATTTTAAATGGTAAATTTTAATTAAAGGAAATCCTGGAAAATAAAAAACGAAAGGGAAACGGCGAAATAAAGCCGAGGATACATATGCGGCAAAATGGTAAATTTATTTATTCAGAAGAAAAGGTTGAAATAAAGGAATTATTTTTATTATAAAAAACTTTCAAAAAGCCAAAATTTAAAACAAATAAAAAAAAGTTGAGAAAGTATATAAAATTGTTTGACAAAAGCGGAAAAATCGTGTATATTAAGTAAGCATCATAAGATGTTTTCCACCGCGGAGTAGAGCAGCTTGGTAGCTCGTCGGGCTCATAACCCGGAGGTCGTGAGGTTCAAATCCCACCTCCGCAACCATTATCCTTTTAAGGATGCAATATGGCGGCGTAGCTTAGCTGGTTATAGCGGCCGGTTCATACCCGGCAGGTCGTTGGTTCGAATCTGACCGCCGCTACCATAGACAACACACAAATTTAATATATATGATGGCCCCTTGGTCAAGCGGTTAAGACATCGCCCTTTCACGGCGGTATCATGGGTTCGAATCCCGTAGGGGTCACCAACACGAGGCGCGTCCATTCTTAAATTCAGGAACGGACGCGTTTTTTCTATACTTTTTAACGCTTTATATCCGCCCTTGTCGCTATCCACGCCAAGGGCGTTGCACTACTCTTGACCACTGAACATTCAGTGGTTTATCCATTTCACCCGACTTTTCGTCTGTTCGCAAAGTCGGGTTTTTACATATTATCTTTCAACATATCATACTCTCCCCGAAACAAAATCGGGGAATCGGGGAGAAAACGGAAAAACTCCCGATTTTCGCCCGACCTTGAATATTAAGCATAAGTCCAATTTCGTAATTTTTCGCAAAAAATACCACTTATTCTGTATATTCAGGGCTGTTTCATCGCAATTTTTACTAAATCGGCGGCAATCAATCGCCGACCGTTTTCCCCGATTCGGATAAAAACCGTTTCGGGTGGCTTCCCGTTTTGCCCCGAAAGGGGGCGGCAGAAGTTCCGCTCAAAACTTCTTTTCGGGGGTGGGCGGGATTAAAACAAGACAAAAGGAATTTTTACAATGAGAACGACAAACGTATATATAATTGCCGACCTTTCATACGGCTCGGCAAAATTCATAAAACAAATACAACAATTCATCATCAAAGCAAACCGAGCCTGTCTTTCGGAACAGAGCGTTCAACTGCATATTATAGGTTTTAACGATAAAGCAAAAATCTTATCGCCGTTTGAATCTTTGAAAGCGCAAGGTAACCCGAATTTTACAAAGGCACTCGATTTGCTTTCGTCAATAATGCTTTACAACAAAAAATACAGCCCCTTTATGACGCGTTCAATCATTATATGGCTTTCGTCGTTTAATATATTGCGCGGTTATGAAGGGGCTTTTTATAAACTGAATAATCAAACGGAATTTTCAAGGGCTATTAGATATACAATCGCCTTTGGACTACCCGATGAATACACGCAAATGGCGCGATATACTTTCGCTTCTAATATAAGCGGCGTTCTGGATTACTTCTCGGAAAGCCGTTTGAAACGCCTGATTCAACAGATAAAAAGTACATTTTAGTTGAAATGCTCGACAAAAATATTGCAAATGACAGTTAAAGGTGTTATACTGAAAGTGCCACATAATGAAATAAAAAAATGCAACTGCTATGCAATAAGTATATCTCGGTAGAGATGTGCTTTCTTTCGCATTACAAAAATATTGTATAGTAGTTTGTAATAATTCATTGTGTGGCAACAAGAAGCGAGAGTGTGCATTTTTACAGTGTCGCTTTCATTCTTGGGGGCGACACTTTTTTAATGCCCGAAAAATCTAAAAAAGGAGGGGAAAAATGTCTGTTGAAGAAAAAGCGGCACTTATCGCATTAGTCGGGGTTTTAGTTTCGGCTTTCGTTTCGTGGTTGGTTTCAAAAAAGACGATTAGGTATAACTACAAGGAACTATTCGCAGAAACGGTATCGCAAAGCAGAAATAAATGGCTTAATGCAATGCGCGATTTTATTTCTACTATGCTTGCCGAAATTCAAAACCCTTGTCCGATCGCTAAGGATGATGAAGTCTGTAAAAAAGAATGTGTTTTGAAAAGTAACAATACCTTGCGAACAAACAAGTATTGGAAAGCACGGAACGAAATATTGCTACGGCTAAATCTTAACGAGCCACTGCATTTAATGCTCAGAAACAAAATTTTGCAACTCGACAGTTACAACGACAAAAAAACGATTGAAGACATAATCTTAATATCTCAATCGTTGTTAAAAGAAGAATGGGAAAAAGTAAAAAAAGAAGCTAAAGGAGAATAAAATATTGTTTAAGATTTTACCGCAAATCGATAACTTAAACGTTTTGTCATGGGAACAAGTAGTTACATTATGCGTGCATATGATTTGCGAAACAGCACTGATAATTGCTTTATTTTTAGTTTTATACTATATTGCAAAACTAATAATAAACTTACATTTCAAACATCGCGAAACAAAACGTCAAGAAGAGATTTTAAGAATTATTACAGAAAACGATAATAACGAGCAACAAAAATCTAATCAAGAAAATTTAAACAAAAAAGGAGAATAAAAAAATGAAAAAACTAATAGCACTATTTTTAAGCCTTTTGATGGCAATATCACTTTGCGCCTTTGTAGGCTGTGACTTTGTTGAAGATGATTCATCGAGCGATTCAAGTTCAATATCTGAAGACGAAGGCAAAGTCGAGTTAATGGGTATTCAAGCGACAGTCAACACCGAACTTAAAGCCCCGTCAACTCAAAAAATATCGGCACTGTCTTTTACGTCGTTTTATAACAATTTCAATGCTACACCTTTGAATGACGACCATCATTATGATGACGATATTTTAAGTAACACCGACTATTTAGCAATCTTCAAAGACCAAACAATCATCAATTTCACAATCAAACTCAATAACCCATACGACTACTATATTATGGACTTCAGACTCTCGGCAGATGATGAAGAAGTTGAATATTACACAACCGAAGGCACATGGAAATCAATTAAAGACCGTGATATAAGGTGGATGGGCTCTGATAATGAAACCTGCACATACCAACTCAGATTGTTAAGTCCCGATTCAACCCCCAGTAATATCAGAATAAAATGGATGTACTACTCCGACAAACGTGATGGCAGAAACAAATTTGCTGTTAATTTGAATAATAGAGAAAGATATACTATATATAAAGTGGACAGCGACATTAAAAACACTGCTGTTAGGTTCTATGATGTTATAAATCCATTGGATGGGTTGAATGCTGACAGAACCGCTCAGTTGCCTATCAGATTCAAGATTGGTGCTATAGATGGGGCAAAGATTGAGAAGGTATGGTTAATTAATGGCTATGATAAAAATGAAGTTACTGCAGGAGAAGATGGATATTTTGAAGGAGCAGGAACTATTTCTGTTGAATACTCATATAATGTAAAAAAGAATGTAACAATTAAATCAAAAGTTACGCTTTCAATAGGTACTTTATCTATCTCATACCCAAATAAAACCAGTTTCATTGGAAAAATTGAGAGTCTTGGAAACAAGAATTTCTACTACATATATATCAATATGGACGGCTTTGGCACACCACTATATACTGAGAGACCCACAATGGGATTTGAGTACTTACCAGTTGGTGAAAACAATTTCTATATGGACTGGAAGAATAAGACACTAGTAATGGAAGTTCCAGAAGGAAAAGACGAAGCATGGTGCCAGGAGCAGACATTTGTATACTTAGGCAATGAGTTCAATGTTGGATTGCTTGCAAACAAAAAGTATGGTAAATTTGCAAGGGCTTAAAAAGATTAAAAAATAAACTTAAAAACAATCATATATTATGATAATGATGAGAGATATGGGAAAACCGTATCTCTTTTTTTTGCCCTTAGATCTGGAAAATCCGAAATATAAAAATATATTATCAATTTGAGGATAAGAAAAATCAGGAGGCAAAAATGACATTTGAAAATCAATATGAACTTGAAAATTATTTATCGACAAGGAACTATCCAAAAGAATTGCATTATGAAATGTTCAAAGCAATGGAAAAAGTCAGGGAATGTATTAACGGCGGGGCTAACAATTCCGCTGTTGCAATCGCAGAAACAATCGAAGAAGAGCAAGAAATAACAACAAAATACAACTTAAAAGAATTTCAGCCCGAAGAAGATAAAAATATCGATTTCGGCGGAGCAATATGGAACAAAAAAATTTTCGTTTTCGACGACGCAGGCGACGGGGTTATACTCTACACTCTCCAAAGAGAAGCCGAGAATAATCCCGAGTTTCAGCGTTCAGACGAAGGTATAACAAAGCCCGACGAAATAGAAAACGTTGCAACGTGTGCCGGTTCTTGTTGCGAGAGAGAGAACGACGAAGCAAATATAAAATTCAACAAGGCTACCCGCCTTATGACGAGAGCAATCGCCGAAACGTTACCCGATGAACTGAAAATTCTGATATGGGAAATTATCGATGAAGACATAAATGAGTATAACGATACAGACTATTTGCAGGTGTTCACGTTTGAAAAACTCGGACAAGGACTGATCGCCGTTAAACGGGAGCAGGAAAAGCCGCCGAAATTGACAGTCGTGTATATCGACTATAAGCCCGAATATCAAAGTCTACTCGATAAAAAAATTTTCGTTATCGACGATATAGACCATTCAACAATGCTTTATGCAGATGAATATTAAAAGGAAGGTGTAAAAAATGAGTGAAATAACAAGACCGACAAAGCCGACTAAAAAAAGGACAATCGTAAGCGGCGTGCCGAAACCAAGAACAATAGACCAGTTATCTATGGCAAGAATGATTGCTCAGAAATATTCGATAAACGTTTCAGACGTGACAGCCATAATAGAAGCCGAACAAAAACTGACGATGGAATATGTTAAAATGGGATACAAGGTCATAAAGAAAAACTATCTTACAATCGAAAGCAAAAAATACGAAGCAAAGAAGAACTGGCGAAGTCCGCTTGATGGTAAAATATACGATATAGCCGCAAGAACGCGGGTTTTAGTAAGGGTTGGAGAAGGATTCAAACAATATACCACCGACCGAAATATGCCCGAAAAGTTATGTCGATTCGTCAGTAATCCGAAATCGCTCGAAATCGGTTCAGATATCTGACTGCACGTTTTCGCTGTTGCCACATATAGAGAATAGTTCACATTAGAACTGTTCTTTTTTTTAACGTAAAAAAATTCAAAAAAAACTAAAAATTTTTTTTGAAAACCTATTGACAAAGCATAATCGGGGTGTTATACTGTGAGTCCGTCTCTGAAAGTGGAGACTAAACTATAAGGAGGCTTAATGCCATTAAAGATGAATATCAACAAACGGACGCGCTGATTTTATAAGCGACGATCCAAATATCGGTGATTCTATCGATATAGCCCCAGCATTCAAAGTAACGAAGATAATCCGCGCTTTGGATAACCTGTCGGTTGAAGACTTGATTGAAATCGAAGTCAACGACCACAATATCAATTTTTTCAGTTTCAATTTCCCTATATCGTGTGTATATGAATTCAAGAAAACGTTGGCGGAACTTGCAAAACATAGGTTACTGTTGCCGCCTTGGCTTGAAAATTACATGCCCGATTATCTAATCTATTGGTATAATTTCTGCCGAAATAAAAACCACATCGAGTATAGACACTCTTTTCTCGGTTGGTTTAATCATAACGGACAAGATATTTTCCTTTACGATAAATCAAACTTTAACGGAATCAGTTCTGTATCGGACAGAGCGAATTTCAGTTTTAGCGGGGGAAATAAAGAAACATATCTTAAATTTCTAAATGATTTTATATATCCCGTTCCTTCTTTGAGTCTGGCTCTATCAATCGGGTATTCCGCCGTTGTTGCTTCAAGATTAAAGAATATCACTGATACGGGAGTTATCATCGTCAATCTTTGCGGTGCTTCGAGTACAGGTAAAACTACAGCGGAACAATTACTGGTAAGTCCGTTTGCTTGCCCGAAAATCTCAAACAAAGACGGTTTAATTAAAACGTTCTCATCTACGACAAACGCATTATATGCAGGAATGAGCGGAATTAACGGGTTGCCTATCGTTTTAGATGACGTAACCACCGCTCCGAATATCGACCTTGCTAATCTAATTTACACCATTGCAAGCGGCGAAGAAAAAAGCCGTTGCACTTCAGACGGTAAAATCCGAAATGACGGTTCGGGTTGGAGCGGCTTGGTCGTAATTTCCAGTGAAACGCCTATACAGGATGCAAAAAGGCAAAATCAAGGCTTACAAGTTCGAGTTATTCAGACTCAAGGTATAACTTGGACGCCGAGTGCCGAAGCAGCGGAGCATATAAAACGAACCGTTTTACAGAATTACGGTTTCACTGGCAAAGAGTTTGCCGAGTACGTTCAGAGTTTATCTATTGATTCATTATTTACATTGTATGAAAAGTCCGAAAAAACGGTTGACGGCTTGATGATTAAACGCGACAATCTAACGGACAGGCTGGCGAGCAAATACGCAGTAATTCACTTGACCATTACGCTAATGGACAAGTTTTTTGGCATTACCTTAAATGCCGACGAACTTATCCGACTACTTCTCGAACCCGAACAAAACAGCGTTCAAGAGCGAGATATTGCAGTTAAGGCTCATAACGTGATAGTAAATTACATAGTGAGAAATAAACAAAACTTCTTCATCGACGGTATGGATGGCGATCATTCCGACCATTTCCCGAACACAACGAATCTCGGGACAATCCGAATGAAGAAAGACCGCTCGTGGAACGTTTACATTCCCACGGAAACTACTCAAAAATTGTTGATTGACAACGGAATAAACGAAACGGCGGCTGTAAAAAAGCGTTGGAAAGAGCGCGGAATTACAAAATGCGACGGCGACCACAACTCGGTAAAATTATGCGTTAAACGGTGATGTCAGGCGTTGCGATTGTTTTGTATTCCCCGAAGGGATAAAGCGCGATTCTTACTTCGATGAATTAGAAGAAATCGAACAGGCAAAGTCTAATCCTACGCCGAAGCCGTCAGCCCCTATCAGTAATTACACTATCGACGATGAAGAAGAAATAGAGAAAATATTTAATGAGAAAGGAGAGTAAAATTTATGACATTAGAAACAATACGCGAAAAATTCGATATGGTGGCTTTATCTAACAGAAAGATATTTGATAATACAAATTATATACAACTCAACGACACTAATAACGAAAACGTCCATGAATATTACCATTACATAATTTCTTATGCCTGCGCACAATATATTTGTGACAATACGGATTTGCCTGTGTATGAATTTTGCGATTTAGATATATGCGTTGTAGGAGTTTACCGTATAGGGAAATATGATTCGGACGAATATATCATACCATATAAAGGATATTATCAAGATATGTTAAATGAGCAAAATGATTTTTGTAATGAGGCGGTCGAAAAGTGAAAATCAACAAAAAAGACCTAATAAAAAGCAAGGGAAACGGGCTTAAAACCCCCGTTTTCTCTTTAGATACGTTGTCGACAAAAGACGATATTGACAAGTACATATCCGAAACCATAGCAAACAAAACAAGAATTGATAAAGGGGATAAAAATGAGAAAACTTGAACAGTCAGAACTTGAAATATTAAACAAAATGATTGAACAGCGAAAAGCGAAATATCGGAACTGACAAACTCCGTGTTTCTATATACGCCAGAAAAAGCGCACCCGACGAACGTGATACTTCGATTGAAACTCAAATCGCAAACTGTCGTGACTTTTTGAACAACTACCCGTTTTTACAGGAATATATCGTATATCAAGAAGACGACGCGAGCGGAATGTTTACAAACAGAACAGAGTATCAAAAAATGCTCAATCTTGCAAAAAGCGGCGGCATTGACGTTATCGTCGTTATGAAACTTGACAGATTAAATCGAAATTATGCTAACGGAGAAACTGCAATAAAACTGCTCAATTCTTACGGCTGTTTCGTCATTGCGGGGGATATGAAGAATCCCGAAACGCCTGTCGACGAGTTCACCCGCGGTATTTTAATGTTGCAAAATCAATATATTGTTCGACTTATCGCAAGCGATACAATGCGCGTTGAAATGAACAACGTTAAAAACGGATTATCTGCAGGCGGCGTTGCTCCTTACGGCTACACTGTAATCAACAAAAGATACTATATCAACGAAGACGAAGCCCCTGCAATACGAGTAATTTTCGATAAAATATCAAAAGGCGAAAGTTACAGTCAGGTTATAGGGGAATTAAACAGGCTCGGTTATACGACCCGAAGCGGGCAACAATTCAGTTATACGACCTTAAACGCAATGCTTAAAAACGAGAAGTATTGCGGAATTTATGTTTATAACCGCAAGGACGGTAAAAAGAAGAAAAACAGGGTGTTAATCGAAAATTTCGATGAAGTCCGAAATGAAACGGCAATTCCGCCTATAATCGACCGAAAGAAATTCGACAAAGTTCAAAAGATACTGAAACAACGAATCACCGCACCTGTTTCAAGCGTGAACAGCCCTTTTATCCTTACAGGGCTTATATTTTGCAAACAATGCGGTTCGTCTATGTGCGGGGTGTCTCAGATTAGTGGAAGAGATAAGAAAAAATACAGAACTTATGCTTGCCAGAACCACCGCGTTAAACACTGCTCGACAAAGCCTATAAATGCCGATTATCTCGAGACGGCGGTAAAGTCGATTATAACTGAAAGCGTGAACGATTATCTTTTGCAATCGCCGATTAAAAACAATGTTTTAACCGATATACAAAAGGAACTCAAAGAAAATATTTCCATAATGAGCAAAAACAAAAAAGATATCGCCCTTAAAATAAACAACCTAATCGACAGAATTTCAAAAAGCAGTAATTCAACCTTGATTTCAAGATATGAATCGAGTATTGAAGCGGACACTGCAAAGCAAAAAGCATTACAGCAAAATATAGAACAGACAGAGAAAAAGGTTTTATCCATAGAAGCATTGAAGACAAACAACTTTTCTGATATGCTGACAATCGACGACCTTTTTCCGACAATCGAAGAAAGTCGTCGCCTTGTTCGACTTTTCATAAAGAAAATCGAATTTGACGAAAGTTCGGGCGATATAGATATTTCATTCAATGTTTAGCAGGAAGCGAGCGGCTTTATTACCGCTCGTTTTTTGTTGTTAATCGACCTATAGCCCGACATTTTGGGAAATTGCAATTACAAACATATATTATCATTTTGAAAGAATACAAATCTTATCCTCGTATTCTTATCATAAGAAAAAGGAGTTTTATATGCCTGTAATTTCAGCCGTTGCCTATGCCCGTTATTCGTCGGACAAACAGCAAGAATCAAGTATAGTTGTTCAACTCGCCGCAATCAAACAGTTCTGTCAAAGACATAATGTTCAGATTGTGAGAGAATATATCGACGAAGCGCAATCGGGAACATCAGCAAACAGAATAAGTTTTCAAAAAATGGTCGGCGACGCTCAACTGAAAGACTTTCAGTATATCATCGTTCATAGAATGGACAGATGGGCAAGAAACGTTGACGACGCAAGATACTATAAAAAGTATTTCAAAAAATACGGAATAAAAATCATAAGCGCAATCGAAGAGTTCGATGATTCACCCGAAGGTGAGTTTTTTGAACTTATAAGTCTCGGTATTGCCGAAATGTACTCTAAAAAATTAGCCCGAGAAGCGCAAGCGGGAGTTATGGCAAATGCGAGGGAAGGAAAAGCCCATGGCGGAACGCCACCGATCGGTTATGCAAAAAAGGACAAACGGTATGTTCTTGTCGAAGAAGAAGCGAAAGCCGTGAAAATTATGTTTGAAATGGCAGCCGAAGGATATGGTTATACTGCAATCGCAAACTACTTAAACTCAAACGGTTATCGCCGCTCAAACGGTAAATTATACTCAAATCATTTACACGATATTTTACGCAACAGGCAATATACGGGAGAATATATTTTCAACAAGGGAGCATATAGGGCGAGAAATGAACCATATAACAGTCATAAAGAGCGACCGTCAAGTGAAATAATTCGTATTCCCCACGGAATGCCGCAAATCGTCAGTTATGATTTATTTAACAAAGTTCAATCGCTATTGGACGCAAGAAAAAGACCTATGTGTGTTTCACGCTCAAATAGGAAAGTTTTTCTGTTGTCTGGCTTATGCACATGCGGGATATGTAACAATTCTGCAACTTGCGGCTGCTCAATGTCAAAAGAAAAACGCATATATCATTATTGCTGTACTCATAAAAAAATCGGGTGCAACGGAAAAGCAATAAACGCCGAATACATGGAAGATTACATTTTATCACTGCTTGCCGATTGCTTACTGTTGCCGCGGAATTATGACAATTTATGCGAATTAGTGAAAACCTGTTATATTAACGCTTCGGACGGACTTAACAAAAAGTCCGACGAATTGTTATCAAAAATTCGAGAGATTGAAAGCAAAATTGACGAATATCGAAAATCTCAAGCGGAAGGCGACAAATGTATCAACAATATCATTGAGGGAAATATTCATCAGCTTGAAATAGAAAAGGGCGACAGGCTTTATGAAAAGGAAAACATCGACGGAAATATCGCAATGTTTCCGTCTTACAACGTTAAAACCATATCAAGGATTTCAAAGATAATTCGAGATATGCTTGAAAGCAAGGAAGCCAAAGAAAGGCGAAACGGAATTATCAAGATGATTTACAGAATCAATATCGATAATGACTATGTAAAGTCGATAGTAAACTTTCAGGAACTACTCAATAGTCCGTTTCCGATACTGCTTACAGTTATCGAAAGACGAGATTTTATCGCCCGCTCCGAAAACCACTATCGTCGCTCGCTTACTTTTCACTCGCTAAATGTCGCGGTCGGAATGTAATCAAACATTTAAGTGAAATATTCTCGTTTGAGTGTTCTATGCGGTATTTTTAACGGACGCGAGTTCGATACTGTATACATATGAACAGTCCCGATTTTACGTAAGGAAGTAACAAAAAGTGCTTATTTTGGCACTTTTTACAAACTTATTTTACTAAAACAAGGAGTAATTTTAAGTATGCTACGAGTAGCTTAGGGGTCACCAAGGAAACAGTCGACACACGTGTCGGCTGTTTTATTTTAAAAAATTTAAGGGATTCGAATATGGAGCCACTCGCCGAGCGAGTGCTTTGCAAAGCAAAGTGAAAAGCACGGTGTGCTTTTCAGCGGGTAGGCCGCATAGGCGGGAATCCCGTAGGGGTCACCAAGGAAACAGTCGACATACGTGTCGGCTGTTTTGTTTTTTATATTTAAAAAATCATAAAATCACAAAAATTTTTTCTCTGTGGGCAAATACTTTAAATTGCGCGTATATAAAATCGTTAAACGGGAAAAATATCTCTGTAATAAAATTAAAGGAGATTTTTTATGAACAAAGTTAATCCGTTTTACGAAAAAAACGCCGTTCCCGTCGACGGGTTTGCGTCGGTTGCCGATTACAGCCCCGTTCCGTATGACAAAAACGCCGCTTCGCCGTACACTAAAACAAGAATTATTCTTTTAAACGGCGCGGAGTTCGAGGCGAATTGGTTTTTGCATCAATTCGGCAGAAACTGCAACAACAACGATTTAAGGCGCGATATCGCCTTGATAAGAAGGCACGAGCAGCACCAACAAAAAATCATTTCGGGATTAAAACCCGTTGACGAAACCGACCTTGAAACCACGATTGGTTACGAACAACTCGCCATCGATTTGACTGCGATACTTGCAAGGCATGTAAAGGACGATTACGTCAAAGACGCCTTAAATTTTGCATTGCTTGAAGATTTCGACCACTTATACAGATTTGCAAACTTGTTGGAGACCGAGCAAGGCATAAACGCCAACGACCTGACGGGCGGTTACACCGAAATAACCCCCGGCAGACCAACCGTGGCAGAACCCAGACACCCGTATGACGAAATAAACAGACACATTGCGGGTGAAATTGCCGACCCGTTTACAAAATTGGTCGTGTCTATAATCACCGCGGGCGAACAGCAGACGATGAATTATTATATGAACATTGCGGGCTTCCACCCCAGCGAAATAGGGCGAAAGTTATATTCGGAAATAGCAATGATAGAAGAACAGCACGTTACCGAATACGGAAGTCTGATGGACACGACTTGCTCGTGGCTTGAAAATTGGTTGATGCACGAATACACCGAGTGTTATTTGTATTATTCTTGTTTTGAAGACGAAACGGATGAATATATAAAAGATTTGTTTTACAAGCATTATTTACAGGAGTGCGGACATTTGCAATACGTTGCAAACTTGCTTTTGAAATACGAGGGAAAACCTTGGCAGTCGCTCTATCCTTGCGGCGGCGATTTCCCCGAATTGTTGCATTTTGAAAGCAATATCGATTATATCAGGGGAGTGCTTGCAAAAACTATAAATTACACGAGAGACAACGAAGATTACGCATTATTAAAAGATTTAAAGGACAACGCAAATTATTTCAGATATCAAAAACAAAACGTGAAAAAGCCCGAAAGTTTGCCGAGTCATAAAGTGATAGAGCAGCATATCAAAAAATTCGGAACGGATTATCGATTCGAGACGAAGAAAAACCCCGTGCCCGAACTGCAAAACAGAAAGTGCGACAACACTTCCGTTGCAAGAAAGAAATGACGATTAAAAATTTTATTTTATAACTTAAAACAATTATATAAACCAATCGATAGAAATTTATAATTAAAAAAAGAAGAGGCACAGCGATAAAAAACATCGCTGTGCCTTGATTTGTTTTTTATGATAATCGCGCAAAATTCGATTAAACGTTTTTTATACGGCTAAACCCAAAGTGTAATTTTGCCGTTTACGTAATGCCAATAGTTTTTGCCGTCTGCGGGCACGTCTGACGCGTTTTCAATATAAAAGTAAACGGTTGTGCCTTCGGAAAGCGTAAAACCGTCGGGGATATTGTTTTTCCATTCGCTTTCTGTGCCGGCAAAATAAATCGATTCAAGTTGTAAGTTTTTACAATCGAATATTTTATTTACGCTCGACGCCAAAGAAACGGGCAATACCATTTTTTTCAAGTTTTCGCAAAGGGAAAAACAACCTGATCCGATTGTCGTCAAAGTCGACGGCAGTTTAATTTCCGTTAAAGAAGTGCACCACATAAACGCATTGTCTTCTATTTCGAGTAACCCTTCGGGTAAAACGACGTCGGTTAAATTATTGCAATGATAAAACATGTTCTGAGGAAGTTTTGTAATTCCCGCCGCTAACGTGACGGTTTTTAAAGATTCGCAATAATAGAAGACGGCTTTTCCGAGCGTTACGCCGCTCGGTATGGCAATTTCGGTAATCGATTTACACGAATCAAACGCGTTATCGTTAATTTTTTCAAGAGACGACGGCAACTGTACCGTTGTCAGATTTATACAGTCTTCAAATGCTCTTTCTTTTATTTCTTTTATCCCTTCGTGCAGTTCGACGGATTTTAATGAGCCGCAATTTAAGAAGGTGTATTCGGTTACGTTGCCGCCTAAAATTGATGCCGTTTCCAATGCCGCACAATCTTTAAAACATTTTTTTCCCACAAGCGCGCCGTCGGGAATAACTATGTTTTTTAAAGAGGAGCATTCGCTGAATGCGGTTTCATATATTTTTACTCCGTCCGACAATTTGACGTTTGTCAGATTAGAACAGTTTCCGAATGCGTTTTTATCGATGATTACACCTTCGGGTATTTCTATATCTTTTAAACTGTCGCAACGAGAAAAAGAGCGATTGCCGATTTTTTTCATGGTGGACGGCAATTTTACTTCTGTTAAGTTTGTGCAGCAATAAAATGCTTGTTCGGCGATTTCGGTATATCCTTCCGGAATAACAATGCTTTTAAGTCCGCACATATAAAATCCGCTGATTATTTCAAGAGATAAAGGCAGGTCTATGCTTGTCAGTGCAGAGCACCCATTGAAAGCCGTGTTGTGTATTGTTGTCAAACCCTCGGGCAATGTTACGTTTTTTAATGCCGTGCAATTGTAAAATGATCGAGAAGTAATATTTTTAAGGTCTCCCGGCAAAATTACGGTTTCAAGCGTGTCGCATTCGGCAAATACGCATATGCCCAAAGTTACGTGCTCGGGTATTGTAATGTAAACGAGTTTTGTTCCTTTAAACGCTCCGCCGGCAATATGTTGAATATTATAAGGAACGTTTACCATGCCGCCGTTAGGGCAACCGTTGTATCCGCAAACAAACTTATCGTTTACTACAACAAGTCCGTCGGGTTGAGCCGCAAGCCAGGCGGTGCCGTATACGACGTTATCGCCGAATGATTCGATTTTTTCGGGCCATTGTATTTCCGAAAGGGAAGAACAGCCGTAAAACAAATATTCCTCGATTTGAGTAATTCCGTCCGGAATGGCGATTTTTTCTAAAGATTCACAATTGTAAAAAGCAGAAGCCCCCAATTGCTTAAGTTTGGAAGGAAGGATTATTTCTTTAAGATCGTTGCAGTGTTGAAATACACCTGCTTCGATTGTTGTTAATTGTGAAGGCAATGTTATTTTTTTTAAAGCACTGTAATAAAAAGAGTGGAATTTAATTGTTTTTACGGTTTCAGGTATATAAATTTCTGTTAGTTTTGAACACCCCATAAAAGCGTCACGCCCGATCACTTCAAGAGTTTCCGGCAGGCGAACTCCGGTCGTTTTTGTGTTAAGGATAATGCCGCCGAGGGCAGGATAAGAAAAAGCATATTCTGCTATTTTTTTTACGGGGAGTCCCCTATAGTAATCGGGGATTATTATTTTGCCCGTAAGGTCAGCCGTTCCTTTAGATACTTCATATCCGCTTTCGTCTTCAAGCAACGTGTATTTAAGGTTTGGCGTGGGGATAGCCGGCGGCTCGGGTTCGTCTATATCTATAGTGTAAGTATATTTTGTCGTTTCAGAATTGCAAAAACGTTTGCCGTCGCCTGTGGCAGATACGTTTATTTCATAAGAGCCTTCTTCGGTAATAAATGAAACGTTGAATCGATTTTTGTTTATTTTGTATTCCGCATCGTTAAAATATACTATATATCCCGTGGCGTTTTCAACCGCATCCCAGATAAGTGCGTCGTTTTCTATATGTAAGTTGCTTGGCGCAGGCAATTGTTGCGGTTTCTCTTTCGAGCAAGCCGCAAGCACGCACCCCGCCGCTACAACCAACAACAAAACGTATAGTTTTAAAGTTTTCATAATTATATTAATCCTTTTAAATTTTTAACCTAAAAGGAAGTCTAAATAGTCTAAAAACATTTCGTTTAATACTTCCTCATCGTATTCGGTACAGTCGGCGTCCTCCTGACAGTTTTCGCTGTTAATTTCTTGCAATTGATCTTCCTCTACAACGTTTAGTCCGTCCGATCCTATAGTGATGGGGTCGACTATCCATAAATAAGTAAATCGACGCACTCCAGAGTGTTGATCATTGTTTGGAGTATCCTCTTGAATTGAATAGAGAAGAGTGTAAAATTCGTTTTTTAATCGACTGATTCCCATCGAATAAACAGAACGACCATTGGGGTCAAATTCGTCAAAAACGTCCGAACACGTTGAAAAATTATATAAATTTGCGCTTAAATTATTTGTTAAATCGCCGAGAATATCGACGTAAAGCGTGCCGCCTACGTGTGCAAGAATATTGATGTTTCTGCCGTTTAATACGTTGACGATGTCGTTATAATACAAACCTATTTTATTTTTGCGCCCTGAGGTAAAGGTTGAATTTGTGTCGAGTTGGAAGTTGTTTATGTATTCGTATCCGTTGGTGTAAAGATCTTTCCAGAAATCGATATAATCCGAAATCTTTGTGCTGTCGTGAAAATAGTTGTGATCAGAGCGATTATCACTACCTAAAATATTCTGAGATAAATCCCATATCCCTTCATACATATCTTTTTCAAAATCTTTTTCTGCAGCGGTGTTGCAATTGTAAAACATGTAAAGCAACAATCTGCGCAACGTTGACGACGCTGCGCAAAGTTCTGCAATATTGTATGATTCAGGCACTCCGTCTATTCCTATAAATCTTCCGTCAATCAATATCGTGGTATTTTCAAGTATACCGTTTGCACTTAGCATTGTTTTTATGGTATTTTTAAGAAATCTGCTGTATTTATCCATATCGCAAGGCATAGATGCGTCTGCAAAAGATAAATCGCCGAATTCGGGTTGATAAGGAGATATAAACATTACTTTACACCCTTGTAATTTTAGACATTCAAACAAATTTTCCAAAACCACAGGGTCGGGTTTAATCGTTTTTATCTCTATAATCACTATATTCATATTATTTTGATTAAATCCCCAAAAATATCCGGAATAAAGCATATATGTAAGTTCTTGAGGGGTCAACAAGTATTGAATATCATACGTGACGTTTAATCCGATATAAGAATCGAAAATTTCGCCGAAAGCAGGAGCGGAATCGCTGAAATAATAAATATTGGTCATGGGTGTGTTTGTCTTTGGTTAATCCGCAGAAAGTGCGTTTACTTTTTTCGTCGCTCCGCCGGCAGAACCAAAGCCTGTTAAAACAACCATAACAGTTGCGATAATAACAATTAAAAAGTTTTTTGTTGTTTTCATAAAAATCCTCCTGAGTTTATTAAATTATTAATTAATTGTATAATTGTACTGTTGCAACACTATAATAACATACCTTTCTTGAAAAATACACTATTTTAATAAAATTTTCACAATTTATTTAAATATATTTGTTTTTTACTTTGTTTTTGCTTTATATGCATGGCGGTTTTAAATCGGATTAAATCCATAAAAAGAAACGATAAAAAGATTTATGTTTTACGTTTTTAACTGATATACTTGAAATATCGAGGAAAATGTGTTAATATTTATTTAGTGATTTTAGTTTGCGGCTTTGCTGTTTTTACTCGATACGTATGCGGTAAAATTGACAAAATCGACAAAATTTTATAAAAAGTTTAAGATTTCAATACAAATAAAATACACGATCAAAAAGAAGAGGGAAATATGAAAGTTTTTATTATACATAAAGGTAAAGACGCCGAAGAGATAAACGAGTTGCTGGAAAAGAAGAGAAAAGAGATTTTCGGGTTAAATTTTCTTGTTTTGCAAGGCGATTCTAAAAGTTGGAAGAGGAAAACCAAGAATCTGATTTCCAAATCCGACAAAGTAATATATTTTAGCAGTGACAAGTATAGCGAAAATATCGAGTGGGAAATTAATACCGTCAAAAAATTAAAAATTCCGCTTTACATAATACCCCTTAAAGAAGAATTTAAAGATGAAGATTTTTTATTTGATAATGACGACGGCTATGGTAAAAAGCCAAAAGCGACGATATTAAGCATAAAAGAATTAGATACGGTTTTTATCGAAGACAACGTCAGTTTAAAAAAGAGACTTTTTACTTCCGAAATAAAAGATAGTCAACTTCTTTTCGAGCAGTATAAATTGCTGCTTGAGACATCTGAAAGTCTCGTGGAGAGAAGACAAAAAATCACTTCGACGTATCTTTCGATTTGCAGCGTTTTAATACCGATAATTACTACCATGCTTACGGTAAATAATTCGTTGATTAATTTATCTTCGATAGTAATTTCGTGTCTTTCGGTAATTTTGTGTATTTGTTGGAAAAACATAATTGTTTCTTACGGTCGCTCTAACCAAGCAAAATTTGCGATAATGGAACTCATGGAAAACGAATTACCAGCAAATATTTTCGGATCCGAATGGATAGCGTTGAAGAAAATAGGAAAACAATACGTATCTTTCACCGAAAGAGAAACGACCACTCCGAAAATTTTTATAGCACTTGATTTCGTGTTTATTGTCGGAGCAATCGTAATTTTCGTTTTAAAGCAGTCGGGATTGTATTAAGGTGTTCTTTACTCGATACGTATGCGGTAAAATTGACAAAATCGACAAAATCGATAAAAACAATTTAAAAACAAATCAAAAAGAGAGTGCTATGAAAAAAGTAATTGTGACGGGAAGTGTCAATACTGACCTGGTAATAAATACACCGTATATGCCCAAAGCGGGCGAAACGCTCACGGGCAGCGGATTTTTTACTGCGCATGGCGGCAAAGGCGCAAATCAGGCGGTTGCTTGCGCGCGTCTCGGCGGAAAAGTTTTAATGTGCGGCTGTGTGGGAAACGATGAATTCGGCAGGTCGGCTATAGAGAGTCTGACAAGCGACGGTGTTGACATAAGTCATGTGAAAATGGTGGACGGCGCGCCAACGGGCACTGCCGTGATAATCGTCGAAAACGGAGATAATCGCATAATTTTAGACAAGGGTGCAAATGCATATTTAACAAAAGAAGATATCGATTGCGCGCTTGAAAGAGCCGAAGAGGGGGATGTATATCTTACCCAACTTGAAAACCCCATTGAAGTAATCGGTTACGGATTGAAAAAAGCAAAAGAAAAAGGATTGTTCGTCATTTTAAATCCCGCGCCGGCGGATAAAGAAATTGTGCCATATTTGCAGTATTGCGATTTGATTACTCCCAACGAAACCGAGACCGAAATTTTGGGAGGAAGAGAATTTTTGCTTTCAAAAACGCAAAATTTACTGATTACGCTCGGCGGCAAAGGTTTTGATATAGTAAATAAAGACGGGGCAAAACATTACGACTGCATTAAAATAAAACCCGTCGACACGACCTCCGCGGGCGATACTCTGTGCGGAGGTTTGGCGGCGATGCTTTCGCTCGGAAACAATCTGGAAAGCAGTGCGATATTCGGCAGTAAGGCGGCGAGCATTGCTTGCACCGAAAAGGGTGCGCAACCCTCGATTCCGACGCTTAAACAAGTAAATGAATTTAAAATATAAAAAACACAAGATTGATTTTCAGAATTTTTAATTTTATATAATGCAATAATAAAAAGAGGACAAAATGGACGGGAGACAAAAAGGATTAAATTATTGTTTTTTAGGGGATTCTATTACCGAAGGAGTAGGGGTAAATGTCGGCGAAAGGTACTTTGATATTTTATCCGAAAACCTCGGGTTCAACGCCTTCGGGTTTGGTTTTAATGGCGCGACAGCGCAAGACGTATTGAGTGAAATTGACAAAATGGAGAAAAAACTCGGTAAAGCGGTAGACCTTGTTTCGGTGTTTGTCGGCACAAACGATTTTTATTCAAACGTGCCTTTGGGTGAATTTTTCACTCAAACCGAAGAGACTGTTTGTGTTGTTAAAGACGACTTCGGCAATCCCGTAAAAACCGAGATAAGGAAAAAGCGCGGGTTTAATTTCAATGAAAGCACTTTTTGCGGAAGGCTTAACAAAATTTTCAACAAATTGAGAAAAGATTATCCTTTTGCCGATTTTATCATTATGACCCCGTTACATCGGGCATTTGCGACTTTCGGTAACGACAATATTCAATACGACGAATTGTATTCAAACGGAATAGGCTTGTTTATCGAGGATTACGTAAACGCGGTAAGGCGTTGCGCCGACGTTTGGGCGATAAAGTTGATTGATTTGTATAAAGAGTCGGGGTTGTTCCCCTTAAACGACGAAACGGCGAAAGAGTATTTTGCAAACGTAAACACAGACAGATTGCACCCCAACAAAAACGGGCACAAAAAACTTGCAAAAGCGATTGAAAAATATTTATAATCGACAAAAACGGGATAATATTCATAATTAAAACATAGAAAATTTATAATAACAAAGCATAGAATAACTTATATTTATTAAAAACAAGGAGCATCCCGATTTAAGGTCGCTCCTTTTATATATTGTGTAAAATTTTTATAAAAACACTTATAAATGTTTGCGCCGACTCTGCCTTTTGTGCTATATTTCAAGTCGCTTGTTTTAAAAATATTAAAGCGGATTGCGCTGGTTTTTGTTCCGGGTTTTTAACTTTTTAATTTTTTGTCTTTAATTTTTTGTTTTTGCTATTTTATTTCTTTGATTTTTCACGTGTTAAACCGTCGGTTTAAACGGGGTAAAGTAAAGCCGCCTGAAACAAAAAAACCTTGTTTACCGCATACGTATGCGGTAAACAAGGCGTTTAAAAAGGCTAAAATGACATTTTTAATAATATAAGAAAATTGGAAACTTGCTTATAACGGTTTAAGTTTTCGCATTTTTTAAACTTAGAATTGTAAACACAGTATAAAAACTTTATCTGATTTAAAAACTCAAAAACTTAACAAAAAAACAAATTTGCGGTAGAGTTTTATTTATCCGAGTATTTCGATTACCGCGTCGAGGTAGTCTGCGGGCACGTTGTTTGCGACGAGGCAGTTGTAAATTTTTTGGCTTAAAGTGTCGCCGTTAAACGATTTAATGTAGTTTACGTAATTGCCCTGAATAGAACTTACGTTTCTGCTTTCGCCGATATTGCCGAAGTTGGACATTAAATAATCTCTGTACAAATCTTCTTCCGACACGCCCAAAAGTCCGTCCACAAGGAAAGATATAATGCCCGTACGGTCAGTGCCGATATTGCAGTGATAAATCACGGGGTAGTTGTTTTCGTTTGAAAGTATACCGAAAATAGTTGCGATTTTTTGCTTGTTTCCAGTCAAAAGATTAGATGCGGTATAGTCCATGGGGCATTGTGCGTATTGTACGCCGTCGCCCAAGGGGCTTGTGTCCGTTAAACCGCCGACTTCGTTGTTTAAAACCATACGTAAGTCGATTTCGGTTTTTATTTTAAGCATATCGAGCATGGTTTTTTTGCCGTTTTCGGTTATTTCCGTTTTAATTTGAGAAGAACTGCTTTTATTTAGTCTTCCGCAGCGGTATAAAAGACCTTGTTTTACGGTTTTGCCGCTTTCGGTTTGCCATCCGCCCATATCTCTCACGTTGGTTATGCCTTCAACGAAAATCATTCTCGGGCATGTTGCCGCGGTTTTAAATGCACTCACGGGAGAAAGGCTTGTGTTTCCGTTTTCAAGCGTAGCCTCGACCTTCCAATAATAATTGTAGCCGACCATCAGGTTATATACGCTTACGGTTGTTCCGGTGCAAGTGTAAGTCCAGACGTTTTCGCTGAAATTTGCCGTCGGGCTTACTTTTACCGTGTAATAACTTATCGGTGAAGAATTTTCGTCGGTTGCTTGCGCCGTCCACGAAAGACTCAACGCCTCGGGTATGCTTCTTTCGTTCTGACCGTTTGCGTACTTCGATATCGAAGCATAAGCGTCCGCAAGATAACTTTTTTGAAGTTCGGTGTGTTGGTCGACTTCGCCGTCGATCGTGCTTAAACTAAACGAATAATCTTGTCTGTGACCCTTGCATTTCTTTTCGCAGACGGGGTCGGTGCAGTTTTCGTCCTGACAGAGCGAACATATTCCGCACACGTGTTTACATACGTGTTTAGTTTCTTCGCCGCAACCAACAAGCGAAAACAGCAAGCATAAAGCGAGCAAAATGCTCAAAAGTTGTGATTTTTTCATCTTTTTTTCCTCCTGAACGCACTTTTTTATTGCGCATGATTTTAAACATATGCGTTTATTTATGCGCGTATTATATAACAGAAATCGGCTTTGTTTTAAAAATTTGACTTAAAAACGAGTTTTAAAAGGTTTTCGCCCGTCAAACTTTTTTGGGATTTTGCACCGACTATTACATGCTTTTGCAGCCGCTCGGCACTCCGATACCTATTATATGTTAACGATAACATACTTTGAGTGGTTTGTCAATATTTATTTAAATATTTTTAAAAAGGGTATTGACAAAGGGTGAATGTTGCGTTATACTATACGTACAATATGTTAACGATAACATATTTTTAAGGCAAATTTAAATCAGAGGACGAAATGGTACAAAAAAACAAAGAGATGGTGACGATAAAAGACGTAGCCGATCTCGCCAACGTAACCGCTCAAACCGTATCGCGAGTAATGCGCGGCACGGGCTATGTTTCCGAAGAAACGAAAGCAAAAGTTTTGCAGGCGGCGCATCAACTGAATTATATACCGAGTTACGTTGCAAAGGCGTTGCGCAAAGGCATGTCTCAAAGCATTGCGATAGTGTTCGACAGTTTACGCAACGTGTACTTTTCGGTCATGATAGATTATATAAGGAAATCCATTAAAAACAGCGGTTATTCGGTGCAGTTGTTGTTCTCAAACGAATCTGTAATTACCGAAGAAACTTACCGCAAGGCAATTTCGCACGGAGCGGTGGGCGTAATCAGTTTCCTCGAAGGTAAAGAGGGTTTAGGTAGCGTTGTAAAAAATTTGGGCGTACCTATGCTTATATTCGGTCGTTCCACTTACGAAGACGGGTTGGATTATATCACGACCGACGACGTGCAAGGCGGAATGCTTGCGGCAAACAGACTTATAAACGACGGATGCACTTCTTTCTATTACATTGTCGAAGGCAGAGGAATGACCTGCGCAATCGACCGTTATAAGGGATTTAAAGAAGAACTCGAAAAGCACGGACACAAAGCCGAACTTTTAGATCTCAACGAAGAAGGGGAAAAATGTTTTGCAAAGATGTCGCTTGACGACCCTGCGCAAGGCATATTCTGTTTCAGCGACAATATTGCTTTCAACGTCGTAAAAAAAATGAAAGGAATACCCGACGCAAACCGTGCAAAACTCATCGGATACGACAATATTCAGTCTGATATTCCTCTTCCTATCACGCTTACAACGATAGGAGTAGATAAAGAACATCACGCCGATTTTGCGGTAAAACAAATTATCGAAAAAATCTCCGACCCGCAAATCAAACTTGCAAAACATCAATCGGTAAAACTATTCGAGGGCGAAACGGCATAAAACCCGCCGTAAGTTGTTAAACAAAAAATCAAAAATTTCAAAAATATAAAAAGTCGCTTAATTAAAAAATTCAGCCCTTAAGGGCTGTTTTGCGCACGCAAAACAGCAATGCTTTTAATTGTATGTTTTAAATTTCAAGCACGGTAAACGAACGGACAAAATAAGGCGATTTAAATTCGATAATTGTTTGTTTTGCGCTGTACGTATTGCGTAAAAACGGCAATAAAGAGAAAAAATAAACCCGACGCCGGCAGAATCGAATAATCGGCGGATTCTTTATATGTTGATTTGGAGGAGTTTTTATTTTGCGGAGGTTATGCAGGTAAACACTTCTTATTATGGCGGACTTTTACGAGTAAACTTTTTTCATTATGTAAACTTTTTTCATTATAATATTAAAGAAAAAACACGTTCGCTTTAATAATAAAATAAAAACCACGCAGTTGCCGGCAATTAAAAACAAGTCGGCAATTAAATAAAAAACGTATAAATTTTCAATCAAAAAGGAAAAAATTTTTCCTTTTTATGTTATTTATATGTTAACGATAACATATTGCAGCGTTAAAGATTGCCGAAAAATCGGCGCAGCGGCATTTTATAAAAGGAAAAAACAGCCTGTTTTAACGAGAAAAAAGATTAAAACAAAATTATAAAACGAGCGAAAAAATCAAGAAAAAACGGCAAACGGCGCAGTCGATAGTATGCTGATCTTTTAAAAGTAAACGGAAAAAACGGCATAAACTTGCGCATACTGAACGGAAAAGCGGCGCAATAAACCGTACAAACAATATTTTTATCAAGCGAAATTTAAAATTTTTATTAACAAAGGCCTGATAAGTTTCTTCGACTTTTCAAAACGAAGGCAATAAAGCAAGGCAAAAATATAGGAGGAATAAAAATGAAGAAAAAAACATTATTGACTCTTTTGTTGGTTATGGTTCTTTCACTTGCGGGTTTTGCGGCTTGCGGAGAAAACAATTCCGCAAAATACGAAATTCAAACCGCAAAAATCATGGAAATCGACAAAGGGTCTTCAAAAGTTTTGGAGTACACGGTTACGAAAGACGGAGTTATTCAGGATTCCGCAGAAACGGTAGTTACCGTTATTTCGGGCGATTCGGTTACGTATTCGGCTGAAACAAACAAAGTTACCGCGGTAAAAACGGGTATTTCAAAATTACAAATCGCTCTCAAAAACGATGCGAATGTAAAGGCCGAGGTGACCGTAAACGTACCTTTGTATACGATTACGTTTGGCAAAGCGGAATACGAAGTTTTCCTTGGCGAAGTGGTAAACGCTACTTACACGGTTAAAAAAGACGGTGCGAGAGTGCAAAACGCCAACGTAAAATTAACGGTAGAGGGCGACGCCGTTTCGGTAAACACCTTTACTAAAGAAGTTACCGCAAAACAACTCGGCACCGCTACGCTTGTTGCAACGTTGGAATCCGATCCCGAAGTAAAGGCAACCGCTATTTACAAGGTAAAAGATACGTTCTTCAACAGAAGTTTAAACACAAGAGGCAACATCGACTTCAGTAAAGAAGACGCGGGTAATGACAGCGAAGTAAAAGTTCTCGGCGGTCAGGCAACCGTAACGGCAAAGACTCCCGGCACTAAATTCGTATTCAGAACGACCATAGATATTTTAAGTTCGATGAGCACTTATTCGAGCATCGGTGTCGGTTCGTTTATGGACGAAGGCAACCACGCTTTATGGTTTGGTCTTATGGGTACGGGTACAGACGGCGTTTACGACGTATATATCAGAGATTTCTATAAGGCATGGGATGCTCCCGCTTATGAAAATCACAAAATAGGCAACTATGCCGCATACAAGCACGGAACAAAGGTTGATTTCGTTATCGTGCGTGACGGCGACGATTATTGGTACAGCATAGGCGGACTTACGGGTACTTACCACGATAAGAGCGGCAACTATACCGAAGAAGCAACTTATCCGGGCGTATTCTCTCAGGAAAAAATGCTTACGCTTACAAACTATACCGTTTCATATGAAGACGCAGACATAGAGCAAGCGAAAAACGAATGCGGAGAAGAAATTGCAAAACTCGAAATCACCAACGCAAACGTTACATTGCTTGAAAAGGGGGCGGCTTATAAATACACGGCGGTTGTATATTCTTCGACGGCAGGCGAAAAGACTATCGCATGGAGCGTAGACACAACCGGAATGACAAGCGGTAAAGACGGCGTGACAATCGATGCGGACGGCACGCTTCACCTTACGAACGACGCTGCGGGTTACGTTACCGTAAAGGCTTCTTGCGGTGGCAAAGAAGCAACCGTAAGAATTGAAATTTCTCAGGAAGAACTCAACAAGTCGACAGACAAAGTCGCGGTATCGGGCGGCGTAGGGTTAAACATGGAAACCAACGCCATCACATTCCCCGTTGAAAGAAACTTCAACAACCCCACGCTTGACCTCACTCAATATGCAGAAGTTCCTTATATGGCAAAACTTCTCAACACGGTAAACGGAGACTTCACTCTTACATTCAAAGTTAAAAACTACGCCGCAACTACGGCAAATCCGATGTTGCTTGTAAGTTTGGGAGGAAAAGGCAACAACTTCGTACTCGGTAAAGACGGTGTCGTTACTGGTTACAATTACGTTCAGGGTATCGGCAATCAGGGTACTCCCGTCGACGGCGCATACGGATATATGGCAGAAGGCAACGCAAGCGCAACTATCGCAGGTTTCGACGCTACGGCAGAACACGTATATAAAATAGTTGTTAAAAACGGCGAGTATCACGTATATCTCGACGAAACCGAACTTCAATTTGCAAGTCAGGCAATCCGCAGAGGCGAAGATTATATGGCTGATTGCAACGTTATGTTTACGACAATCGCGGGTACTTCTTGCGAAGTTTACGACATAGCCCTTGAAAACCAAGGCAACACAGTCGGCAACTGGATGATTTACAACAAAACCAATGCAAGCGTCGCAGACGGCAATCTGGTTGCTAAGTTCCCTGCAAACGGTTGGAACGGCAAAGATCATATGATTACTCGTTACGTTTACATGGGCGGACTCGTTCCGGAAGGCACGTTTGCAATTAAAGCAAACATTAAATTCGGTGCGGCACAAAACGATACGAAGGCTGTAATCAAAATCGGCAACTTCGAATTCCAGGTAAACAACAAATTTGCAAGCAGCAACTGTCTCGAAGCGGAATATTACAACGGCAACTGGGGTGGCGGAAAGGCTGTTATCCCCGGCACTGTTGGCGATACTCACGTTGTAGAACTTCAACGTCTCGACGGCGAAATTTACTTCTACGTAAACGGAGTTCTCGTCAATAAACACGGCGGCGTAAAAGATGCAAAGTATATCGAATTTTATACATTCAACGAGAGCGAAGCAGACGCAGACACAACCGTAACTGTTTCCGACGTACAAATTCACACTACTTTCCTCACGCTGGAAGGACCTTCGGCGGCTAAAACGGGTCTCACCGCTGTTTATAAAGCAACCGCTAAGGGCGAAGGCGAAATCGTCTGGTCGGTAGACACTACGGGTCTTACGGCAGGTAGCGCAACTATCGAAAACGGCGTTCTTTCGATGAGTGCAGACGCAGAAGGTTACGTAACTGTTATCGCAACGATCGGCACTTATTCTAAGTCCGTCAAGGTTACCGCTTCCACTCAGGAGGCAGACCAGGATACCGACGTTGCTACTTCCAAGGGCGGCGTTCTTCAGGACGAAACCAACGGAAAACTTATTTTCCCCGTTGAAAAAGCAACCGAAAACGGCGTAGCGAACGAAGAAAATTATGCCGAAAGCGGTTATTATGCAATACTCAACAGCAGCAAGGGCGTTCCTTATAAAGTAACCGGCAACTTCTCGGTTGAATTTACCGTTGCGGCATACAAGACGACTGCTCAATATCCCAAATTCATGATCAGTCTGGGTGGCACAAACGAACAATTCTACGTCACTTATTTCCAGGACGGAACGGTTCAGATTCAAACGTTTACAAGGTCTTTCGATAATGACGGAAACGGACATGGCGGACAATGGGTAAACAGTGAGAAGTTTGATAATTTCGACGTAAACGAGGCGCACACTTATAAAATCGAAGTTGTAGACGGATTCTACAAAGTATATGTCGACGGCAACGAAATAAGCGTATTCAAAATGGATGAACAAGTAAGAAAGTTGTTCAGAAATCCTCAGGATACTGTTACTCCTTCTTGTATAATGTTTGCGACAAATCAAGGCACTTCTTGCGAAGTTTACGACATTTCCGTAACTTGCCAAGGCGCAGATAATTTTGAGACTGTCAACTCGGCTGTAACCGCAGGTTCAGACGGATTTACGTACAATATGACAAGAACCGGAGATTTAAACGACGGCTGGCAAAATAAAGATTGGAACTCCGTTTATTACAGCAAGTACGTTCCCGCAAACTTCATCGCAACTTTCGGCGTTGAATTCAGCGGCGCAATGAACGACAACAAGTTGGAAGTAGAACTCGGCGGTCAATTGCTTCACATTGAAAACAAACTCAATCTTGAAAAGCAAGAAGATAGAAAACTTCAAATTTGCCACAAGAATTGGGGTTTGCAATGGTCTACGACCGAAAACCAAAAGTTCTACGTAAAGGTTACTCGTCTTGACGGCGTTGTTAAAGCATACGCTCGTCTTGCAACCGAAACCGAATGGACTGAACTTGCAGACCTCAACGGATTTGCTTCGGATTACAACTACTTCAAGTTTGCCGCATATATCGGCGACAACGGCAACGGTAGCGTAAACGTTTCCGAAATGAGCGTTATGGAATATTACGTTGCTAAATCAAACAACGACAACCTGGTATCGGTTGACGAAAATTCGTTCACTTTGAAGTTTAAATATCAGGATTGGCTCAACGGCGACGAAGCGAATATCGCAACGTTCTATAATCGTGAATTACCTCAAGGTGATTTCGATATTACTTTCAAAGCAAGTTTCCCCACCGATATGGTAGACGCCAAGTTGGGCGTATATATGGGCGACAGAGCAGACAATCACGAATTCGATATCTGCGTAGGAGGAACAAACAAAGCCGAAATCAGAAGTATCTGGGGAGGCAAAGGAGCAGATTGGGACGTAAGCAACCTTAAAGTTACTCTTCAGGTAAGAGGCGACAAGGTTACTATGGTAATCAACGACAATTACACGGTAGGTACTGTCGATATCACGGGTACGCGTAGTTTGTATTTCTATGCGCGCAACAAGAAAGACGCAGACCTTGAAAAGACGGTTACGGTTTCCGACTTTGTGGTTACCGAAGTAACAGAAGTTGCTTAATTAAGTCAACGGTTGCAAAAATCGTTGTGGCGGTTTTGCAAAACTAAAATTAAATTTACCGTAAACCCGGTATAAAAACCCGAAAACAAAGGGGAGACTCGTTTTTTAACGGTCTCCCCCGTACGGGTTAATAATAAAGAGGGTTTTATCAGATTTATTTAACCCTTTTAAAGATATTTCGGCAAGCATTGCAAAACTTTACGTCGCAATATTTGCCAAAGTATCTTTTCAAATAGCAGCACAGTCAAAAAATTCCGACCCCGAAATTGCGGGTTTTCAAAAGCCCTGAAAAAACGCGCGGTCGGGCAGAAATTGCTTTTAAATCGAAGTCAAACAAAAAACGATTTTGCTTTCAAAGGTTAAAAGGCTGGGTTTGTCTGAAAAATACTGATACATTACACCACAAGGGGACATGAAAACATGAAAAAATTTATTGTCATTTTTTTGTCGATTCTTTTTGCTTTATCCCTGACGGGACTTGTCGCTTGCGGAAAGGATAAACCGACACCTTCTCCCGCGCAAATGAAACTTACCGTCAATACGGACAAACAACTCGAATTAAACGTAGGCGATATGTATAAAATCGCATACAGAGTTTCGGGTACGACAAAGGGCGTTACGTTTACTTCTTCAGACGAAGACGTATTAAGCGTAGACGCTTTCGGCAACCTCAACCCAAAAGCAAAGGGCGAAGCAACCGTAACTATCGCTTTGGTTGAAAACCCCACCATTAAAAGCAGTATCACCGTTACCGTAACAAAAACTTTCTTCAACAACAAACAAGGTTATAAAAACGGCGGTATAGACACAACTTACGAAAGCGACGGGTTTGTGAGAATAACGGGTGGTCAGACCCAACTTCTCGCAAACGACGCCGGTGAAAATTGGTATTTCAAGGTAAATCTCGACCACACTACAAGATACACAAGCGACGACGCGCAAGGTCGTTTCGGCGTAGGTTCGTTCTATGTCACCGATTCCGTGCCCATCGGCGAAGTAATGGCATGGTTCGGCTTTAAGCCCGACTTCATCAGCAGAAGGACGTTTATTCCTTACGTCGGCGGTTGGAGAGTTCAGACAAACGGACAAGACGATGAAATATCGATGCTCGACGACGGCGAAATTCTCGATTGTTCGGGAGAGCGCGGCGCAACGTTCGAACTTATCCGTTACGGCACGATGCACTATATTAAAATAACGGCAAAAAATAAAGTTGCCAAGTACGCTTACGATTGCCCGTCTTTAGCGGGTAAGCCCACTTACCCGGGTATATATTCTCAAAACCAGATTATCGACGTCTGGGATTTCGAAATGACTACCGACAGCGCGGAAATTTTGGAAAAACTCAACAACTTCCAGGTTGCCGAAAGTGTTGAAATCAACGGTATAGGCGACAAATTGTTTGCGGGCGAAACTTACAGACTTTCAAGCACCGTTCTTCCTTTGACTACGTTCGATAAGTCGGTTACGTACACCGTCAGCCCCGCTGTCGACGGCGTAACTCTTAAAAATAACGTGCTTTTAATCGGCGAAAACGTAACGGGCAACGTTACGATTGTCGCGACGGCAAATTCAAATACCGAAGTTGTCGCAAGCAAAACGTTTACCGTAAGCAAAAAAGCGCAATCTGCTTCCACTATATTAGATACCGACGCTCTTGTGGGAGATAAAGCGACTCTCGGCGAAGACAGCATAAGCGTAAACGGCACGACTTACGTTCCTCTTTTGAATTCAGGCAACGCATGGGGCGTTTCGTTCAGACTTTCCGCTGGTTCGACAAGCGGTAAAGTAGGTTTACTCGCAGCAACCAAAGGTTATTTCGATTATACCGACTTTTCGCTTTCTCTTGAAGGAAATAAACGCACGTTGTCTTACGGAACGCTCGGTTCTGCTTACAAAACGTTCGCTTACTTAAACGACGGTGCGTCGCTTTCGGGCGTAGACGTAGAAATTCTTAAACACACCAACGTTTATTATATTTCCATAAACGGTACTTTGGTAAAGAAAGTGACTATTGCGGAAAATTCCGAAGAGTATATGCCCGTATTGTATTCCGAGGGTGCGGTAGCCGAATTTACTTCGATTAAAATGCACGCTCTCGAAGAAATCAATACGAAGATTGCTTCTTATTCGTTCGCGACGGGCGCGTTCGTTACCGGGACCGACGGCAAATATATTCTTGCGTCAAAAGATTTCGGCAACGCGACTAACATAAATTGGCCGCCCGTAAACGATTATGAAAACGGTTTGAAGTCAACAAAGACTTTCACCGGCGACTTTGAAATAGAATTTACCGTTTCCGACATCAAGCCCATGCTTAAAAACGGCGAATACGACAGCAAACTTCTCATCTATTTGCGCAGCGAAAGCACTACGGCAAGTATTCAGTTCGTAATCAAAGGCACGCCCGCAAATCCCACGGTCGCGTTCTGTCCCAACCTCAACGACGCTACGTGGAACGAATATCCCGTCACAAACGTCAACTTGCTAGATGGCAGCCACACTATAAAGGTGGTTAAACGCGCAGACTACGTTGAATTGTATATCGACGGACAAAGAGTATTCGAGGGCAATCCGGGTCTTTCAAACAGCGGTTATTGGTCAAGTAGCACGGTATTTACACCGGGTATTTCCACATTCCTTTGCGGCGCAACATTAAGCGACGTACATTTTGCGGAGGTAAAATAATTAATGAATAAACGTATAAAATGTCTTTTATTGGGTTTGACTCTCACGGCGGTAAGCACGATTACCGCCTGTGGAGGCGGCACAACCGGCGGCAACACCGACGATAAAAAAATCAAATACGAAGAGTATATAACCAACACGATTTCTTACAACGACAACAGCGACGAAACGTTGTCCGATTTCAACACCAATCTTTATTATCTCAATCAATGGGAAAAGTTTACGGATTCGGACAGCATAGGTTTCCCCGATATGGGCGACCCGTTCATCACTTATTACGACGGAGCATATTACGCTTACGGCACGAGAGGAACGACTTCGTTCCACTGTTTCCGTTCTTACGATTTGTCTCATTGGGAAAGACTTACCGACTGTTTCACCCCTGCGGCGAAAAGTTGGAGTAAAGAAAGCCTCTGGGCACCGGATATTCAATGTATAAACGGTAAATATTACCTTTACTATACGGGTAAATTCGACAACGGCGACGGTTCGTCAAACTGTCAGATAGGCGTTGCCGTTGCAGACGCGCCTTACGGTCCGTTTATTCAATTCACGGGCAAAAACGCTTTGGGACAGGATATCACGCTTGCCGATACGCCGTTTAAAGGGTTGGAAAGACACACCATTTTGGACCAGACGGTATTCCGGGACGACGACGGCACGTTGTATATGTATTTTTCGTTCGACGCAAAAACTTGTAGCGACGACGAGCATAAAGACAAGATAAAAGACCCCAACAGCGCGGAAATCTGGGGCGTCAGAATGATTGACGCAACCACGTGGGATATAAGCACGCTTACGCCGCTTTTATCTCCGGGATATAAAAAATTATCCGACGATAAGTACGATTATCAGATTCCTTGGGAAAGATGGTCTCCGTCTTTCGATTCCATCAGAGACGTAGAATGTCTCGAAGGTCCTTACATGATAAAGCACAACGGAAAATACTTCCTTACGTACTGTGCAAACAGTTTCGTAGACGAGTGTTATTCGGTTGGTTATGCAATTTCGGACAGTCCTTTGGGCGAATACGTAAAACCCAACGATACTTACCTTGAAAATATGTTGCTCGGCGTACCCGGCGCACCCGGTTCTTATATAGCCAACAGATATAAAGGCTTTACCAAAGGTACGGGGCATGCTTCTATATTCAGGACGGGCAGCGGCGAATTGATGTTCGCTTATCACGCTCACTACAACAGAGAAACTTGGGACGATAAAATCAGTAAAGGCAATTGGAGGGTTTTATCGGTAGACTATTTATATTTTGACGAAAACGGCATGCCTTACACAAACGGACCTACTTATTCGTTGCAACGCACCCCCGAGGATATTTCCGGTTATGCAAACATAGCGGGCAAAGCAACGATTAAAGCCGAGGGCGAAAACGCTGAATATTTAAACGATAATTACACAAACCGCGCTTACAATACCAAAGAAGTCGCAAAAGAAACCACGTTTAAGTCGGGAACCCGCAGCATCGAAATCAAATTCGACAAGCAGGTAAAAGTCCGCGCGATAAACGTTTACAACAGTTATGACAAATCGTTGTCTGTCGACCTTATCAGGCAAATAGACTTCGGCAGCGGAAGAGGTATAGTAAACGCAAACTTCAATTATCGTTATTATTCCACGCTCAACAAAGACTTCATTTATCCGCACTGCGCATTTAATATCGAACTCGAAGAAGATCTGATGACCGATCGTATAGTAATCACAATCGACTCCGACCACGATTTCGCTCTCGGAGAAATCGAAGTTCTGGGCAACTATTGATAAAATCGTCAATTAAAAAAATTCATCCATACAGGAGGAAAGAGATGAAAAGATTTTTCAGATTATTTATTTGTTTTGTATTTATTCTTTCGACCGTGGCACTTTACGCTTGCGGCGGCAACAAAGGAAACGGCGGTAAAACCGACGATAGCGACGTTATTTTGGAAGACGTAACTTTTGATGAATACGGTTATCCTGTTTTCCCGAGTAAAATCACACTCAACGTCTGGTCCGTTATCGGCGACCCCGACAAAGCGTATTTAGAGTTGGTAAACAAACAATTCAACGATACTTTTAAGGCGAACAACGTTGAAGCAAACATCACTTCAATCGAAACCAATTTGTTCTACACTCAATTTGCAAACACTCTCAACACCGACCCGGACAATGCTCCCGACGTCGTTATTTTCCACAGCGAAAGACTGACAAACCTCGCCGACAACAAAATGATTGTTCCCATCGAAAGCGCGCTTAAATCTATCAATCAATCTCTCGATACAAACAATTATTTATCGAACATTCTTTCCGAATGTTACGCAAAGGGCAGTTTGTATGCCGTTCCTTTGGATGTACACAGCGGTTTCTGGTACGTAAGAGACGACATTTTAACGAAAAACGGACTTTCTCGTCCCACGACTTTTGCCGAAATCGAATCGGTTTGTAAGGCGTTGATGGACAAAAAGGCGGCAGGCACGCTGTTGGTTCGTTCTATGGACAGAAACAACGCTGCGTTGACGGAATGGCGTCAGGTAGGACCCGAATCCGATTTCTATCCCTTGGAAATGAGCGGTGAAAACGACAATATGGAATGCGGTTGGATTCCGCAAACGGCTGTTTTGCAAAACGGCGGAACGTTCTGCGACAAAAACGGTTATCCCGCATGGAATACAAACAAAGGTCTTGAAACCGTTTTAAACGCCATTAAGGGCTGGAAGGGTAAATATATCGGCGCAAACAGAAATTACGAAACTTTATGGGCTAACCTCGGTAACGGCAACGCCGTCTTCGGCTTCGAGGGAAGTTGGTGGGCGGAAAGCCGTCTCAACGAGTACGACAGCGTTTTAGGCGAAGGCAGTATGGGAGTAATGGGGTTATCTAAACTTTTTGCTCTCGACCCGACCTCCAAAGATGCAGACAAGGTTTACGGCGTAGGTCACTGCTTCGCTCTTTCGAGATCGGTTACAAACGCTAAAGTAAAGGCTGCGGGCGCGCTTTACAGCAAATACATGACCGAAAATTCAATCAAGTACATGAAGGGCGGACACCTTCCCGCATGTCTTTCGGTAATCAACAATCCCGAATACACTTCTTCTACCGAGTATAATCGTTATCTTAAATATATGGGTGACCCCGCAAACTTCCGGACGCTCGGCAATACCAAGTATTTCAAACCCGTATATGAACAATTGAAAATGACTTATATGTACACGCTCAGCAAAAACAAGACCGGCGAGGTAAAAGACTTTATTGCCGAAGCATATCAAAAGGCAATGTCGACCATAAGAGCGGAAGAAGACTTATAATTTCAGGAAGAGGTTTATAAAATGAATCGTCAAGTGCTTGTTACTGTAGACGAGTACGCGTTAAAACGAAGCAAAAGAATAGACTTTTTCAAGAGATACGGTATGGCGCTGTTGTTTATAGCGCCACACCTTATCTTCTTTTTGGTCTTTTGTATATATCCGTTGTTTTACGGAATATACATGTCTCTTTTCAAGTATTCGATAGCCGACCACACACAAAACGAGTGGAGAGGCTTAAAAAACTTCGCTACGCTGCTTTTCAAAAAAGACAATTTATATCATCAGGAATTCTGGTACGCAATAGGCAACACCGCGACTTTTGCGGCTATTATCGTGCCGTTATCGATAATTATTCCATTGTTTATCGCAATTTGCATAAATTCAAAGCCCAAGGGATATAAAATTTTCCGCGCAATCATTTATTTGCCGTCGGTACTTCCCGTTTCGGCAAGCGGTATTATTTTTACGGCTTTGTTCGGCTTTCTTTTCGGTTATATCAACCAGTGGTTCGGCGTTTCGGTAGACTGGTTAAACAGCAACCCCATGCTCGCATGGTTCGTTATACTGTTACTGTGTCTGTGGGGAGGTTGGGGTGGCAACTTCATCATTTTAAACGCAGGACTTAAAAACGTGGATAAAAGTCTGTACGAGGCGGCAGCCGTAGACGGATGTACGGGCATGCGGCGCGCAATGGCGGTTACTTTCCCGGCAATCAAACAGCAACTTATACTTTGTATTTTCAACACGATAATAGGTTATTTCGGCTTGTACGGGCAGATATACGTGCTTACAAACGCCGGGCCGATTACAAATACCACCAATCACAGCACAATGTCGATAATGTGGTACATGCAAAACCTTATCAACGACAGCGGCAACTTCGCCGTGTACGGCATGGTCAGCGCAATGGGTCTTATTCTCGGACTTATTATCGGTGTGATTACCGCGGTGCAACTCATCGTCACGAGAGAGAAAAAAAGCGGCAACAAATACAGCACTCAATTCAGACAATATCAAGAGCAAAAGGAGGCAGTAAATGAATAAATTTTTATTGTTTTGCCTTATTTTGCTTTGCGTTATATTCGTGGGTATGGTTGTGCTCGACATAGTTGTTTTATACCGCAAAAGACACAAACTTTTATCGGCGACAAAAATAGGCAGATATTTTCAGAAGAACTTATTTAAGTTTAATTCTTTTGTGTTTTTATCGGTATTCTGCATAATTTGGGTCATTCCTTTAATCGTCGGCGTACTGGGTAGTTTTACCTCTCAATATACCTTTGAATATCACCCCGGACAACTTATTCCGGACGATGGTTTTACGTTTGACAACTATATAAACTTATTCAACAAAACCGACCTCAACGGGAACAAGTACCCCGTTGCGCGTTGGATGCTCAACAGTTTTATCGTGGCAACGGCAAGCACGGTTCTATATCTTGCGATAGTCGGCTTATCGGCTTATGCTTTCGTATTCATGAAATTCCGTTTCCGCAACGTATTGTTTATGTTTATGTTGTTTACCATGGTTATACCCGGTGTTGCGACGCTTACTCCGCAGTTGCAAAACGTCGCAAATCTCAAACTGTCCAAGACCCTGTGGGCGTTGATATTGCCCGGTCTCGGCGGCGTGGGCGGACTGTATTTAATAAGGCAGTTTTTCCTCGGTATACCAAAAGATTTAATCGAGTCGGCGCACATGGACGGCGCAAGCGACTTCAGAATTTTCCGCAAAGTAGTATTGCCCGTAGGTAAATCGGTATTTTTCGTACAGGGTTTGTTCTGTTTTATGGGCAGTTGGAACGACTTGATGTGGCCGCAAATCATCTTGGGTACGGCAAACATGAAGTTGTGGACTTTGCAAGTCGGCGTTGCGTATTTGTCCGGCAGCAAAACGGCAAACTCTATCGGTTTAAACCTCGCCAGCGCAATGTTCTCGGCAATTCCTATAATTTTGTTGTATATATTTACACAAAATCAAATTATAGAGGGCGTCGCCTCTTCCGGCGTAAAGGGATAACCGAAATGGCGTTACACGCGCGACTATCCTTAATCAATAAGAAAAAGATGCAAATTTTGCTGAAATAAAAGCGAAAAAAGCCGCTTTGTTTCTTGTTGTCGATTAAAAAATCGGAGAAATTTAATAAATATGAATAAAATGACTGTAAAAGAGGCAAAAGAACAGTTTTTTGCCAACAATAGAAAAGTGGTGGACGACAGCGTAGACGGATTTATCGTGTTAAAGGACGTCAACAAGGTGTACAACAACCGCGTGCAAGCGGTGTTCAATTTCAACTTGTCCGTCCAAAGAAACGAATTTATCGTGCTTGTAGGACCTTCCGGTTGCGGAAAGTCCACAACGCTCCGTATGATAGCGGGTCTCGAAGAAATTACCGACGGAAATTTGTATATCGACAATGTTCTTGCAAACTATCTCGAAAGTAAAGACAGAGATATCGCAATGGTTTTCCAAAGTTACGCTTTGTATCCCAACATGACCGTATACGACAATATCGGTTTCGGTTTGCAGGTCAGGGGTCTTCCTAAAGACGAAATCAAAGCAAAGGTATTCAAGGCGGCGGAAATTCTCGATTTGGGACCTTATCTCGATCGTCGCCCCAAAGAACTTTCGGGCGGACAAATGCAACGCGTCGCTTTGGGCAGGGCAATCGTAAGAGACGCAAAACTCTTTTTAATGGACGAGCCTCTTTCTAACCTCGACGCAAAATTGCGTGTGCAAATGCGCAGCGAAATAGTAAAATTGCACCGCAGCATCAACGCCACCACCATTTACGTTACGCACGACCAGACCGAAGCAATGACAATGGCTGACAGAATCGTGGTAATGAATCAGGGCGTCGTGCAACAAATCGGCACGCCTATCGAAATTTACAATAATCCCGCCAACGCTTTCGTTGCGACGTTTATAGGCAACCCGCCGATGAACGTATTTAAAACGAGCATAGAGGGCGGTATACTTAAAAACGGCGACGATAAAATAACTTTACCGCAAGGCATAATGAATAAATATCATGAGTTTATCGAGGAACGCCGCGAGTTTTTCGCTCAATTAAAGCAAAAAGCACAGTTTACCGAAGAAAAGCAACTTAAAGAGCGCGTAACCGCTTTCCGCAAAACCCTTCGCAAGACCGAGCAAAGCAAAATCAAGGAAGAAATGGCGGAAATTTGCGCCGAACTTTTGAAATTGTCCAAGCAAAAAGGTCTTATTACGTTTACTGAAAACCAAGCCGATGCATATTTAAGCGACGTGGACAACGGCAGCAGACAAAACGTGGTATCCGATTTGATTGCCATGGAAAATCTTATCGACTCGTCCGCGCTTACCATTGCGGGTATTTTAAAGCAATCCGATTCGTCGGGTGCGTTTACCACAAATAAAAAAGTAACCATAGTAAGTAAAAAACAAAAACAGCATACCGAGTCTTTAGAAGAAGAGGTAAACCGCAAAATCGACGAATATATTTCGGCTTACGGCAGTAAAGAGACCGAAACCCACGCCCTTGTGGGAATCAGACCCGAAGACGTGTATTTCTCGGATAAGTTCGACGGAAACAAGACCGAAGACCTTAATCTGACGGTAGACTTTGTTGAAATGCTCGGCAGCGATTATTGTATGCACGTCAACTTGTTCGGCAGCGACGTCATCGTCAAGCGCGGAATAAGAGAAGTAGTTTCCACAGGCGATAAAATCAAATTGTGCATAGATAAAGACAAAATCAAATTGTTTGATCCCGTAAGCGGAAAGACAATCAATCGTTAAATAATCATATAAGGAGAATTTTATGAGAAAGACGTTATGCGCGATTATGGCGTTGATTATCGCAATACTTATTTTCCCCGCTTGCGGCGGAAACGAAAGCAAGCAACAACTCACCATAAACGACCTTGAAATTTATCTTAAAGACGAACCCGTGGAAATCACGGCGATTTTTAAAGACGAAACAAAAAAAGAGTACATCACCTATGAATACGACGAAACTTTGGTTGAAATTTCGGGCAACAAGATTTCCGCATTAAAAACGGGAGAAACTACTGTAAAAGCAAAGGCTTATTCTTGTTCGACAACTTTTAAGGTTACTTGTTTGCCTCCTTGTATTCAAATCGACGATATGTACGCTTGGTTTAACACTTCCGCGACTTCGTCTATAGTTTATCCCGAAAGCGAAATTACGGTCAAACTTGCCGATATAATTAAAGACGAACCCGTCACTTATACTTACGACAGCGACGCAATTTCCATCGAAAACGGAAAAGTCAAGGCGTTGAAACAAGAAACGGTACAAGTAACGGCGTCCGCGGGCGGAAAATCAAACACGTTCCTTGTACATGCTCACGGTTATGACCCGACTCAAAAAAGTAAAAGCGAATACGACTCTAAAGAGGCGGCGAGAAGAAACCTCTGGACGATGAAAGGAACGACAAAATCTACGATTTTCATCGGAGATTCGTTCTTCGATCCCGATTTCTGGACTAATTTCAATTCGTTTTACAGCGGTTACGATGCTCTTTTAATGGGCATAGGCGGAACTCGTTCGTTCCATTGGGATTTGTTCAGTCAAACGATTTTAAAAGGCGCGCAACCCAAAAACGCCGTAATAAACCTCGGCAACAACGACGTTTACAACGACGGACTTTTAGATGATTACGACGCAACGATAGAGTCGCTGCAACGTTTCCACACTTTGCTTCACGGACTTATGCCCGATACAAAACTTTACACGTTCTCCATTACCGCGCGCAACTACAATGCGGCATGGGATCCCGAATACGTCGTAAAGAGAATAAATAAAGAGATGAAAAAGTGGTGCGAGGGCAAAGATTGGATAACTTACATTGATTTGCAAGACGTAATGACTTTTGACAAACTTAAAGACAACATTCACCCGATACCGCAACATTATTCTTATTTCGTTGACGCGCTTTATGACGCAGGCATAGTAATAGAAGAGGCATAATCGATTATTAATAAAAAGGATAAATTATAAATGGCATTAAGAAACGAATATCCTCGTCCGCAAATGAGGCGAAACGAGTGGATAACATTAAACGGAAGTTGGCAGTTTTGCTTTGACGACGAAGATAAAGGATTAAAAAACAAATATTACGACGGCGATTTTGAAAACAAATTAAACATAGAGGTGCCGTTCAGTTATCAATACCCCGAAAGCGGAATAGGTCAAACGGAATATCATCCTTACATTTGGTACAAACGTGAATTTTCGCTTACGGCAGAGCAACTTAAACAAAACGTGTTGTTGTGTTTCAACGGCGTCGACTACAAGTGCGACGTTTGGGTAAACGGCATGCACGTCGGCTCGCACACGGGCGGTTTTGCCCCGTTCACGTGCGATATCACGCCCGCCGTGAAAAAGGAAAATACAATCACTGTAAGATGTTTCGATTCGCTCGACACTTCCGTGCCGAGGGGCAAACAAAGTTGGCTTAACCACAAATTCGGTTGCTGGTACGTACCCAACAGCGGAATTTGGCAAAGCGTGTGGATTGAGTTTTTCAACAAAGACGCAATCAAAAATCTCACTTTTACGCCCGATATCGACACTTGCAGCGTAAGCGGCGAATTGAGTACGTTTTACGGCAAATGCGAAAAGGCTGAGTTTGTAATAACTTACAAGGGTAGTCCCGTAAAAACTCAAGAAATCACGCTGGACGGCAAAATAACTCGCTTTAGCATAAAATTAATGGACTTGGATTTTGTCGACGAGTCGTTTTTATGGTCGCCCGAACACCCCAATCTCTTTGACGTTACCGTCGAGGCAGGTATAGGCGGAGAACGTGCGGACTTCGTGACAATGCGGTTCGGTATGCGCAAAATAAGCGTTGACGACAGCGGAAATATTTGTCTCAATAATTTAAAACTTTATCAAAGACTTATACTCGACCAAGGTTATTTCGGGCAGAGCGGGCTCACGCCGCCGAGCGCGGAAAGTTTAAAGCAAGACATACTTCTTGCAAAAGCAATGGGATTTAACGGCGCGAGAAAGCACCAGAAACTCGAAGACCCGTATTTTTATTATTATGCGGACGAACTCGGTTTTTTGACCTGGTGCGAAATGCCGTCTGCGTATAATTTCAACAGCGAAGAGCAGACCAATTTAATCACCGAATGGCAAGAAATCGTCGGTGTTGCAAAGTGTTTTTCAAGCGTGCTTTGCTACGTGCCTTTAAACGAAAGTTGGGGTGTGCGCAAAATTCTTGTCGATAAAAACCAACAAAATTTCGCAAGGGCGATGTATTATATAACAAAGTCGCAGGACGGCAGCAGGCTCGTGTCTACAAACGACGGCTGGGAAAACCTCACCGAAACGGATATAATTTCCATACACGATTATGCTTACGACGGCAACGATTTTGAAGAGAGATACAAAAAAGACGGGCTCGACGCCTTGTATCCGTCAAACAGAAAGTTGATGAGTTACGGCAATAAATATCAAGGTCAGCCCGTGCTTTTCACCGAGTTCGGCGGTATTGCGATGCAAACCGAAAACTCATTCGACGGAGATTGGGGATATAACAGCAAAGCCGGGTCAAACGAAGAATTTTATACCCGTTACGGCAATTTGCTTCACGCGGTAAATAAAATGTGGTTTCAAGGTTTTTGTTATACTCAACTTACCGACGTTCAGCAAGAGATAAACGGTCTTTTAGATAAAAACCACAAGCCCAAATTCGACGTCGAAAAGATAAAAAAATTGACGCTCGGTTAAAATTAAAAACATAAATCAAATAAAACAAAAAAGCATTTCGGGCAAACTTGATTTTGCCCGAAATGCTTTTTAACTGTCTTTTAAGTTTGTTGCGCTTTTAAAACGTTTAATTAAAATCTGTGCGTTTTACCGCTTACGTATTGCGTAAAAGCGTTATTTAACGGCAATATATTTAAAATTTTCGTCACGCCGTATCAGAAAATTACATCAGGAAAAGCCAAGCGAATCCGTAATAAGTGATTACGCATACAAGGTCGTTTATCGTCGTGATAAGCGGTCCCGACGCCGCTGCGGGGTCGATTTTAAGTTTCTTTAAAATTATGGGAATTACCGTACCCGTAAGCGACGATATAAGTATGGCGATTGCAAGCGCGCCGCCTATGCAAGCGGAAACGTGAAAACTTTTCGCCACGCCGAAATGATTGATTACAGCCATATATCCGCCGATGATAAGCACGCTGAGCACGCCCAGAATCACGCCGTTTAACACGCCGATTAAAAATTCTTTTCTTATATATTTAAATTTTTCTTTAGTTGTCTCGCCGTCTTTGCTTATCATTCTTATCGCCACGGCAAGGCATTGAGTGCCGACGTTTCCGCCCATATCGAGTATAAGCGATTGATAAAACACGATAAACGGCAGAGCGGCGATTACGTTTTCGAAAATGCCCGTAACCGACGAGACGAGTAATCCCAAAAACAGCAGGGCAAGCAACCACGGTGCGCGCTTTTTAAAACTTTTCCACAGCGGTTCTTTAAGGTCTTCCGCCTCGGTAAGACCGGCAAGTTTTGCGTAGTCTTCCTGAATTTCATCGTCAACGGCTTCGACGACGTCGCTACTCGTGATTACGCCGATTAGTTTTTTGTTGTCGTCAAGTACGGGTATAGAGTCTTCTTCGTACGTTTTTAAATCTTCAAGACATTTATCGATGCTTTCCGTCGCGTACAAAAATGGGTAAGAAGTGGCGATTATATCCTCGAGCGGTTGATTTGCCCTTGCGATTACAAGGTCGCGCAGTTGTATTGCTCCGTAATACACGTTTTTATCGTCCACTGCGTAAATTGTGCTTATGTTGTCGTTTTCCTTTGCCTGCGCCAGCACCGAAGTCATCGCGTGCTTTATGCTGTCGGTGTATTCGACGTAAACGAAGTTGGTCGTCATTTTGCTGCCGACCCGGTCTTCATCGTAAGAGGTAATCATGTTAATATCCTCTTTGGCTTCGTCGTCGAGAAGTTTGATAATTTCTTGTTTTTTGTCTTCCTCGAGTTCGTCAAGTACGTCAACGGCGTCGTCTGCGTCCATGTTTTCGATAATGTCCGCTACTTTTTCGGTCGGTAAAGTGTCTATGACTTCGTCGGGATTATCGAGGTAAGAAAAGATGTCCGATACTTTGTTTAAGTCTAAAACCTTTAAAAGTCTTTCTCTTTCTTCGTCGGTAAGTTCAGGTAAAACGTCCGCAATGTCGCTCTCGTGGTAATCGGCTAAAATATCCGCAATTTCCTCGTTTGAGTAAGACGGGTTGCGTATAACCGACAAAAGTTCTTCGCCGTAGTTTCTTACGGAAAGAGAATTATCTTCGGTTTTTTCTATTTTAACGTTGTTGTTTTTCTCTTCCATAGTTACCTCACATCAGCAATAAAATCGCAAGCCCGTAATAAATGCTTACGCTTGCCAGATCGACCAAAGTGGTAATAAGCGGACCTGAAGCGACGGCGGGGTCGATATGCAGTTTATTGAAAACTATAGGAGTAATCGCTCCCGTAAAGCCCGCAAACACCATCGCGACGAGCAGCGACACGCTTATGCACAGTGCGGTAAGCGCGATTTCGCCCGTGTCTGAGCCTTTCAATACCAAAAGCATGTATAAAAACGAGAACACAAAGGCGGTTATCGCCGCGACGAAGCCTGTGGTGAATGCCACTTTTATTTCTTTGAATACAAATGCAAATTTTTGTTTTGCCGTCAATTCTTCTTCCGAAAGCACCCTTATGGTGACTGCAAGAGACTGCGTGCCTACGTTTCCGCTCATGCCTAAAATCAAAGATTGACAAAAAACAATAAAAGGCAAAGCGGTGATTACGTGCTCGAAAAGTCCCGTCACGCTCGACACCACAAGTCCCAGAACAAGCAAAATTATAAGCCAGGGCAACCTTTTAAAAAGCGATTTAAATACGCTTTCGTCCTTATCTTCTTCCGACGATACCGCCGCAAATTTCGCATAATCTTCCGAAAGTTCTTCGTCGACTACCTGTACCACGTCGTCTGCGGTAATTACGCCTATAAGCACGTTGTTGTCGTCGAGTACGGGAATAGAGTCTTCGTCGTATGATTTAAGTCTTTCAATGCAGTTTGAAATGTCTTCGCTTGCGTAAACGTAAGGGTAGGACTGACTTATTATGTCGTCGAGTTGTTCGGTAAGTTTCGCCGTGAAAAGGTCTTTAAGTTGAATCGCCCCGTAATACGCTCCGTTGTCTTCAACGGCATAAATCGTTGTTATGTTGTCGTTTTCGGAGGCTTGCTTCACCACCTCTTTCATGGCGTGTTTAAGCGAAAGATTTTTATTGACCGCCACGTAGTTGGTGGTCATTTTACTACCGATGCAGTCGTCGTCGTAAGAATTAATAAGGTTTATGTCTTCTTTCGCGTCGTCGCCGAGTAGTTCTATAATTTCGTTTTTTCTGTCTTCATCGAGTTCTTCAAGGACGTCAACGGCATCGTCCGCGTCCATGTTTTCAATGATGTCGGCGACTTTTTCGCTCGAAAGTTCGTCGGTGTATTTTAAAACGTCGTCGCCTTCGAGGTACGAAAATACGTCAGATACCCCTTCCTCTCCTAAAATAAGGTACAGTTTTTTTCTTTCGTCGTGAGTCAAAAGGGGTAAAACGTCCGCTATATCGCTGTCGTGATAATCGCTGAGTTTTTCTTTAATTTCTTCGTTTGTGTCGCTGCTTCTGATAATTGAAAGCAGTTCTTCCCGATAATCTCTTTCGTTGTCTGTTTCGGGAGTTGTCGCTATATTTTCTTCGGACATAATTTTACCTCCTTTTTCTGAATTTTAATTATTTTCCGCCTGAATTTTCAAAGCGGTTTTTCTCTTTTATAAGCGTCGGAATTTTTGTGCGGTACGTCGCCGCTTTTATCAAAGCGGTTTTATTTTTATAAATAGTTCACGCTTGACAAGGTATAAACAAGATTGCCCATGCGGTAAGGCAGCGACGATTGCATTTTAAAAAGTCTGTGATAATAATTGTTTACGTTCGACTCGTTTGCGTACCAAAGGTAAATGGGAGTGCCGGCAAAATCGCTGTTTATCGATAAATCGAAATGGTCGGTAATTATTTCTTTACTTTCTCTTTGCTGTCCGTTTTCGCTGAAGGACATAGTGAGTTTTTCGTGCGGAGCAGACTCGTTGAGTTTGCACACCATGGGCGTAACCGTTTGAGAAACCGCATCCAGAGTATTGAAGTTGAACGAAAAAGATTTGGTATTTGCGTCAAACGCGCGCAAATAAAATAGCATTACTTCGTTGTCGACGTAAGTCGATTTAGTGTAAGATTTTGTAAATTTTTTATCGTGCGATTTAAATTCTTTTTCTGTTTCCTTATCGTTGTAAGTAAACTCCGTCGTCGCTTTGTTTGACGTATAAGTCGTCACGTAAGAGTAGTTGAGTTTTAAAAAGTTATAAGACGTTTCGTTTGCCGTGGGCGAAACGCACTTTACGCTGCGCTCGGATCTCAAAGGTTGCAAATTATCGCCGAGTCCTTTAAAAAATACTTTTGTGTCTATTTTATCGTCGACGTCGTAAGTAAGGGCAACCGCCTTGTATTTTCCTTGAACGGTAAGCGAAGTTTCGAGATAATAAATTTTACCGTCCAAATTTTCAAAACCGTATTCCTGCGCGCTTACGTCCTTGACCTTCACCGTGTAAGTGCCGGTAAGTTCGGCGGAGAAATCCCTTGAAGTTCCGGCCGTGGTGGTAATATCGTAAACGAGAGTTTCGTCTATGCTGCCCACTTCTTTTAAATCGACTTTATCTTTCGTGAGCCAATAAGAATGTTTTTCATAATCGGTCGCAGTAGTGCCGCAACCCGCACATAAAGTAAGCGCAACCGCAAGCAATATACAAGAAATATTTTTTTTCATTATCGTTTTCTCCGTTATAAGGTATCAGCCGTTTTGCGGCAAAATCCCGCATAATATTTTTATTTATACAGTATAACATAATTTAAATAAAAAAACCAAACAAATGACCGAAAATTAAAAAAATTTCGTTTTTTTATAAAAATGCGATAAAAACGTGTGAAATGTACTGTTTTTGGACAAATAATGTGTTATAATGTATTCATTAAACGGAAATTGCTGCACAAAGCGAAAATTTCATGTGTTATTTTGCGGCGCAAATAGGCGAATATAGTTTTTTAAGAACCAAAACCCGAGGAGCCTAATTAAAAACATTTAAAAAAGACGCGCCGATTAAAAAGTCGATTATCAAAAAGCAAAAGGAAGTTGAAATGAAAGTTTTTCTTGCCGACAATTACGTACAAGTAAAAGAAAAAATCGCCGACATAGCAGAGCAGCACGGCAACAACCTCGACGAAGGGTTGTTGGTTTTTTGCGAGGAAAAATTTACCATGGCAATCGAGCAAAAAATTGCGGAAAGGTGCGGCGGAGGATTTAACAACGAAGTAAGTTCGTTCAATCTTTTTTTGCGCAAAAACAGCGACAGAAAAAACGTGCTTTCAAGACAAAGTTCATCTGTCGTTATGAGAAAAATTATGAGCGAAAACGCCGATAAACTCTCGTGTTTCAACGCCGGAAACAAGCCCACTCTCCCTGTGACGATATACGAACTTATCGCCCAACTCAAAAGCGCAAAGGTAAAACCGCAAGACGTAAGTTTTGCCGTAGAAAACGTAAAAGGTACGCTTAAAAGCAAACTTTCGGACATTGCTTTAATTTTCGACGAGTATGAAAAATATCTTTTAAACGGCGGTTATTTAGACACAAACAACAGTTTTGCCGAAATGCCCGAAATGATTTTAAAAAACGAAAAAATAAAACGCTCTACCGTTGTTTTTGCGGGTTTTCCGTCGGTTACGGGGCAAATCGCCGACGTAATCAATGCGGTAATATTGACCGCAAAAGAGACAGTTTTCGTGCTTGTCGGTGGTAAAAACGAGGATTTATATTTAAACGAAACATTGTCGTTTTTGCGTTCTGTCGGGCAAATTCTCGATATAGAAAAATGTAATTATTACATAAACGATACGGCAAAAGAAATAAGAGATAATTTATTTTGCCCGACTTTACTTCCCGCACAAAAAGGCGGCGACGGAATAAAGGCGTACGTCGCGAAAAATCTTTCCGATGAAGTAAAACAGACTGCTTTACGCATAACGTATGAAGTAAAACGGTCAAATATGCGTTATCAGGACTTTACGGTGGCGGTAGGGGATTTGCCGACATATAAACTTTTAATAAGCAAATACTTCAAAGATTACGACATTCCGTTTTATATCGACGAAAGCATAAAACTTTCTTCTCATCCGATAATAAAATTGATAGTCAACTGTTTCGACGTCTATATGCGGAATTTTGATATGAGCAAAGTTTTGTCCGTCGTCACGGACGATTTGTTTTGCTCCGATAAAGACGTTGTGGATAAATTCGTCGGATATGTGATGAGATATGCCGTCACGCGCTATACCATAAAAAACAAGTTTACCGAAGACGTCGAAGATATTGAAAAAATCGAAGAGTTAAGAAGCAGATTTATAAGCATATTCGATACTTTAAAACGCCGCGACAGCGTGACAGATTACGTGAAATCTGTAAAAAGGCTGCTCGAAATATGTGAAGTCGAGCAAAATCTTTTAATTATTTCCGAAAAATTAAACGCCATGGGCGAACTTATAAAGCAGTCTTTCAACGAGCAGTCCATTGACAAACTTCAATCCGTTTTACTCGATTTAGACACGCTTGCGGGCGATGATTTCGTTGACGTGAAAGAGTTTTGCGAAATGCTTTTATCGGGTGCGGAAGCGTGCAACATAAGTATTTTGCCGCAGTATGCCGACTGTGTGTACGTGGGCGATTTTTCTTCGGCGAAATACAAGGGCGAAAAGTATTTGTTTGCCCTCGGGTTAAATGCCGACGTGCCGCACGTAAAAGCCGACACTGCCGTGTTGACAGACAACGATTTGTGTAAACTTGACAGTTTAAGCGTTGTAATCGAGCCTAAAATCAGCATTGTAAACAAGCGTGAAAGAGAATCCGTCGGCTTGACCGTCACTTCTTTTTCAAACGGAATTTATATAAGTTATTCCATGCTCGATGTAAAGGGAAAAGCCGACGTGGCGGGCGAATTGTTTAAAGATTTATGTAAGTTGTTTTCTATAAAAGAAAGGAATTACACGGTAAAAGCATTTTTCGGCAGAGACCGACTCGACGAAAATAAAAACGTCTTGCTCGACTATATTTCGCTTCGACCCGGCACGATGAATTTCATGGCGGAGTCTTGCGCGTTTGCAAGCAAAGCGGTTGACGACAACAGGCAAAGTTCGGCGTTTTACAAAGCGGTCGAAAAACTCGACCAAAGCGCGACAACCGACCTCGATTTACGCCTGAAAGGCATGGATATTTCCATGAGCGCAGCCATAGGCAGAGAGACAGGATCTACCGATTTGTATTTCACGGACGGACAGGTAAGCGTAACCACACTGGAAGATTATTTTTCCTGTCCTTATAAATGCTTTTTAAAGCACGGATTAAAAATTAAAGAGAGTGACGACGGAGCGGTAAAGGTGACCGAATTCGGCACGTTTTTACACGCCGTACTCGAAGAGTTCGTAAACCTTTTAAAAAAGGACAAGCAGAGTATAACAGACGAAAACTTGCGCGATGTAGTGTGCAAAATTTTCGATACCGAGGCGGCGAAAGAGGACTATGCGAGATATTTAAATAAAAAGCAAATTTCTTACGCTTTCGGACTTTTAAAGGAAGAGTCATTAAGCGTTTGCCGCGAAATTTATTGTTCTTACAAAACGAGCAGTTTTATTCCGTTCGGCACCGAAGTAAGGTTTGGCGACAACGAGAGATTTCCCGCAGTCAAACTTAAAACGGGCAAAAAAGAATACAAGGTGCGCGGCGTGGTTGACAGGGCGGACGTGTGCGGAGATTATATAAGAATAGTTGATTACAAATCGGGTAAAATTAAAGACGTAAGGGCAAATTTCTACGACGAAAGCATGCTTTACTCGGGCAAAAAACTTCAACTTTATTTATATATGAACGCCTTTGTAAACGGAACGGGCTACAAACCGGCGGGTATGTATTACTGCGCCGTCAACAACAATTACAGGGACGAGGGAGAAACCGAGTATCGCACAAAACTCATGGGAAAAACCTTGTTCAGCGATGACGTAGCGAGTAAAAGTGACAATTCGCTCGCTCAAGGTCACGCCGTAAGCGATATTATCAACATAAAATATTCGGACACGAAAAGCAAAGGTTTTAATCTCGACGGCAAAGATATGCTCACCGAAGACGAGATGGAGGCGTATTTAAAATATGCCAAAGTATTGTCCGAAAAGGCGATCGATAAAATAAACGAGGGTTACATTTTGACTACGCCGTACGAGGGTAGTTGTACCTATTGCAAATTCAACGGGATATGCGGCTACGACGACGTTTTTTGCAGGACAAGAAGCGTAAGCGCAAGCGGCGACACCATTAAAGAAGCGGTAAAAAAGGAGGAAGAAAATGGCTGATTATACTGCGGCTCAAGAAAAAGCGATAAATCACGAAGGCTCTTCCGCACTTGTTTCCGCATCGGCGGGCAGTGGCAAAACTCGGGTAATGATAGACAGAATAATTAAACTTATTTTGCAAAAAAAAGCGCAAGTCAATGAAATTCTTGCGGTTACGTTTACCCAACTCGCAGCTAAACAAATAAAAGAAAAACTCTCTTCCGCACTCGTAAAATCCATTACCGAAGAAAATTACGGTTACATAAAAGAGCAGTTGAATTTGTTGCGCACGGCAAACATTTCTACGATTCACTCGTTTTGCTCCAACGTGTTGCGCACTTATTTTTACGAAGCGGGTCTGGATGCAAACTTTTCCATAATTGACGAGGTCGAGGCGGAAAAACTTAAAAATCAATCGGTAAACGATTTGTTCGAGGATAAATACGAGTCGGGCGACGAAGATTTTTTGTCGCTTGTAAAGGTGTTTTCTCAAAAGCGCAGCGACAATTCGCTTAAACAAAACGTAATGGGTATTTACGGTTTTATTATGGACGAAAGCGAGCCGTTTTCGACTTTTGACAAAACTTTACGCTATTACGACGAAGACGGATTAAAAGAAATCGAGAATAAAATTTACAATTATTCGATTGAAAAAATTGCCCGTTACTTTGATCAATTAAAGGGCTTTGCGGACTACTTTACCGATAACGGTATGCCCAAAACCGACAAAACCGTGCGTGAAATCATCGCCGAAACCAACGTGCTTTTATCGGCGAAAGATTTGCCGACGCTTGTGCGATATACTCAAACGGCAACTTTCGGCACGTTTGCAGGCGACGTAAAAAAAGACGACGACAGATACGCCGTAAAAGCGGCGGCAATGGATATAAAGACGAAACTTTCAAGCCACTTAAAGTGGATTACAGGCAAAGTCGGTTTTACGTTTGCCGACGACAACGTGCGCAAATATTTAAACATGAAGCCGACGCTTGAAAAATATTTCGACCTTGTGAAAGAGTTTAAACAGTATTTCGACTCGGCAAAAAGAAGGGAAAACGTCGTCGACTTTTCCGACCTCGAACATTACACTTATAAACTTCTTAAAAACGACGAAATCTTAGCCGCAATCAAAGATTCGTTTAAATACATATTCATTGACGAATATCAGGACGTCAACGGCGTGCAAGAGGCGATTTTCAGTTCGCTTTCATCGGATAATTTGTTTATGGTGGGCGACGTAAAGCAAAGTATTTACGGTTTCCGGGGTTGTAATCCCGAATTTTTCGCTCAAAAATATGATAAATTTTTAAACGGCGAAGGTGGCGAAGCAATATTCCTCGAGGAAAATTTCAGGAGTGCACCCGAAATTTTAAACACCGTCAACAAAGTGTTTAACAGAGTAATGGAAAAAGATTTTACCGGAGTAGAATACAAAGCCAACCCCATGAAATACGGCGGACTTTACAAAAACTATCAGGGCGAAACTTTCATTCATTCGGTAAATTTCGACAAAAAGAAAGAAAAGCCCGTTTTCTCCGGCGTTTACGATATAGAAAAACATTTAAGCATGCTTGGAAAAAGCGAAGAAAACAAAAAGGCGCAATTTCTTGCATGGCTTATTCAAAACGAAATCGGCAAACCTATTTACGACTTAAAACAAAACAGAGAAAGGCGTATAACTTTCGGTGATATCGTCATCTTGACGAGAGATTTCGGTAAAAGCGAAGACGAGACGTTCGCCGCGCTTATATCTTACGGAATACCCGTGTCTACCGAGGCTAAAAAAAGCATAAGCGATTATCCCGAAATCAAGTGGATTGTCGACCTTTTATCGCTTATAATAAACCGCGCTCAAGACATACCTCTCGTGTCGGTAATGAAAAGTCCGGTGGGTAATTTTGACAATGCCGACCTTATAAAAATAAGGAGCGCGTATCCCAAAGAGGAGACCTTTTACGGTGCGTTTACTCAATACGTATTGAATGAAAACGACAGTTTAAGCGAAAAATTAAAGAATTTCAACGCCTATATGGACAGGATAAGGTTGCTTTCGGAATACGAGTCGGCAAGCGAAATACTTTCTCGTATTATCGTCGAGAAAAACGTCGACACCTATTATCTCGGCATGCCTTTCGGAGAAATCAGAAACGAGAGAATAAACTTGTTTATTCAGCATTGCGACGGAGGCAAAAAGTACGGCGCGAGAGAACTTTACGACAGGCTCGAGTACGTGCTTAAAAATGCCACCATATCCATTGTCGGCACCGAAGACGCGGTAAAAGTAATGACGGTGCACGCCTCAAAGGGATTAGAATTTCCCGTGGTTATTTTAAACGACTGCGGCAAGCGTTTCAGCCTTAAAGATAAAATTTCGGAGATATACAAAGAGAGAAGTTGCGGCATCGCGTTTAAAAATTACGATTATGAAAAAAGCACGGTTTGCGATGACACGCCGCACAGACTTATGGCAAACATAGCGATGACCGAGCGTACGATAAGGGAAGAAATGCGCCTTTTATACGTCGCGCTTACAAGGGCGGAGTGCAGATTGCATATTGTCGCTTACAATTACGACTTTACCAAACAAAAGCACGTTTCTGATTTCAACTGTTTTGCCGATTTTGTCAAAGAATCCGATGCGAATATTATGTATTACGAAAACGACGATTACATCTTAGGCGAATGCGAAACGCAAGAGGGAGCAAGGCAGGTCATCGTTGCCGATTATGATAAAAACACGGTCGAAGAAATTTATAAAAACTTATCGTTTAAATACGCTTATTCAAGCGACACGTCGCTTCCCGTCAAAAAAAGCGTAACTTCCGCGCTAAAACAAGAGGATGAGTATTACGAAAGAACGACAATGTTCGGCGAATCGGACAGTGAAGTCGGCACGGCGTACCACAAAGCATTGGAAATAATCGATTTTTACGGCGACTTTGATAAAGAATGGCAAAAGTTTTTATCATTAGCGGATAAAGAGCAATCGTCGCTTGTCGATAAACAAAAATTAAAAAGCATACTTTCCATGCCGATATTTGCCGGTCTCGACGGTTATAAACTGTATAAAGAGCAGCCTTTTACCGTAAACATAAGCGCAAAAGAATTGTTGGATATCGATACCGACAGGCAAATTCTGGTGCAGGGAATTATCGATTTACTTGCGGTAAAAGACGGCAACGCCGTAATTGTAGACTACAAACACTCAACTATACTTCACGGCAAAGACCTTATAAAAAAATACGAAAAACAGTTACGGCTTTATAAAACCGCCGTCGAAAAAGTGCTTAAACTTAAAGTAAACGAGTGTTATCTGGTAAATATTTACACTTTAAAAACGGTTAAGGTGTAAATTCCGGTTAAATTTTAAGCAAACAGAAATTAAAGCCGAAACTACAAGCCGATAAATATTGCAATCGACCTTATTCGACAAAAACGCCTCGCATTTTACATATTTAGTCCTTTTATATATGTTATTATACGCTTAAATAACAAACTACACGAGGTAAATTATGTTGTGCGGAGCGAAAGCAACCGAAAGTATAATTAAATTTTTATCCGGAAAAGATTTATTCGGCATATTAACATGCGTAAATTTTTTGAGCGTGGCGGTGGGTATTACGGCGATAATAATCAAACTTTTTTATGGTAAAAAGGAAAGCGATATTTTAAAAATTTCCGCAATTTTTACGTTTTCGCTTATTTTATCTATAATGCTGTCGGCAACCGATTATTATTGCGGCAACGGGCAATTCGACGGGGCGTTTACGGTGTTTTTCTACAACTGTTTGTACGCTTTGGTTCTGTGCGTGATTTTTATCGGGTATTTATTCGTTGGGGAAACAGTTGCGAAAAAGCAGATGGCGCATATAAAAACCGACGACGAAATACGCGGCGAAATTCGCAAATATTTTGAAAACAAAAATCCGTTTACCATGGTTGAAAAAGCCGAGTGTTCGGCAGAAAGCGCAGACGAAATCAATTTCGATTACATAGACAAATTAATCGACAAATTGCAAAAATACAACTTATCGGCGGAAGATAAAAAGACGGTCGAAGAAATAAGTTTTTTCGTCGCCTCTTATAAAGGCGGCGGCAATAAAGAAAAAATTAAATTTTCCGACTATATGACTACACTTATGATTTTATCGGGGAAATACGATGTAAATGTCGCGTTTACGCAAGACGTGTTGTGTGAAAACGACGAAAAAGACACAGAAGGAGATACAGATGATACTGTTTTTCGATACGGAGACAACGGGACTTGTTCCGGGTAGAATAATTCAACTTTCATACATAATGCTCGACGAAAACGGAACTCGGGCAAAAAATTTTTTCTTCGGGGTGGACTATATCGAGCCGTCCGCAGTGGCTGTGCATCATTTTACAGTGGAAAAATTAAGCAGTCTTTCAAACGGGCATACTTTCAGCACCGACATCGACGAAATAGAAAAAGATTTTTCTCGGGCGGGCTTAATTGTGGCGCACAACGCGCGATTCGATATAGATTTTTTGATTGCCGAATTTAATTATCAAGACAGGCGTTTTAAGTATAAAGAAAGTTTCGACACAATGAAAAAGTTTACGCCGCTTGTTAAAATTCCGCGCGCAAACGGCAAAGGGTACAAATATCCGAAACTTACCGAACTGACGGAATTTTTTGATATTTACCCCTATGATATCAATCGCAACAATGCAAGACTTTTTAATTGTTTGCTGCTTGCCGGTCACGACGCCCGTTACGATGCCACCGCGCTGTATATGTGTTTTGAAGAAGGTGCGAAAATAGACGAAGAGATAAAAAAATTAAGAAATAAATACGTCTTAAATTGCGTCAAAGATGAGAATTGCAATGCAGACAACGTATTAAAAACCGCAACCGCCGAATAAGCAAAGACGTGTTTCTCAAGGAATTAAGGCGATTTATTGCCGTATAAATAAAAGCACTTTCGTATTGCGCGGGAGTGTTTTTTGTTTTAAATTGGCGTGTAATTTTAAATTAAATATAAGCGGTAAATTAATGTAATAATATTGCGTGTAAAATAACGAATAAATTGCCGGTGTTAAATTGCATGCCTGCCGACGAATAGCATAACGAAAAAAATCGCAAAATTTTATCTGGCAATATATATAAAGGCAAAAAATATTGTCAAAGCGGTCGGCTTGTGATATAATTACATATATTAATATAGTTAAATGTTTAATTTTCAAAAATATATTTTAAACAAAAACAAACATTTATTCCTTTAAAAACGTTTATATTACAGTAATGCATAACGATGGCGGGGCGCGGGTAAAATTAAACTGTATTACAAAGCGGTTAAAAATATTTAAATAACTGCCAAAATCAGGTAAAAACAAAGCCGCCGTCAAAGGCAGCAATTAAAAGAAACCGCCAAATCGGTCGACCTGTAAAAGGCTGACAAGGCGATGCGGTTAAATCGGCTGATTTTCGATTTTATGCAATACGGTTGCTGTAAACGCGACAAAATATAAAACCAAAACATAATAATAAAACAGTAAAGAGCGCGAAAATGAAAAACGGAAAAACTATTAAAAATTTTATATTATTGAGTCTGACAATTGTGTGTTGTATGGCAATCGGGACGGGTGGCGCAAGTATAAACGCCGAAGCAAAGCCTGCGTTTTATGCGGAGAGCGGCACTATACACAATATTGTCCTTTTTGTAAATTTTGCCGATACGCAATCGTTTGCCGACGAAAGTTATCTGGAAAAGACGGACAAAATGTACAACACGTCGGATATAAGTTTGAAAAAATATATTTCTGCGGTCAGCAAAAACAAACTTCAGGTAGAAACGCATTTTTTAAAGGACAAAAATCTCAATTCAGACGTCACCGTTGCAAAAAAGAGAGAATATTATTTGCCGAGATATCGTTATGACACGGCAAAAAACGTGTACAACGAAATCAATCCCGAAGGTTATGACAACAGATATTATTTAAACGGAAGCGTTACCGCGCCCTCGACTCAGGGCGCAAAAAAATGCATCGACGGATTTTACAGAGAACAAACTTTATTGAGAGAGGCAATCTCGCTCGTTGACGGCAGCGAAATGAATTACAATCTCGACGTCAACGGCGACGGTTATCTGGACGGCATAAATTTTATTCTCAACACCGATGCCGTTTCTTCCGATTACGACGAATTGATCTGGCCGCATATGAGTTCGTTGTATAATTACGGAAATTCGGTAAAAAACAGTTTTTATATTCCAAAAACAAATTCTTACGATTTTTCGCTTTTAAACAAATGCACGCTTGCCGGCACCGAAGTGAAAGATTACGATTTACTGTCTTACGGGTATATAGAAAGGACAAAACTCACGGGCAATTATTCGGGACTTAACAACGTGGGTGTGATTTGTCACGAATTTATGCACACGCTTGGCATAATGGATTATTACGCTTACGACGGCGATACGGTCGAATCGGTGGGAGAGTTCGACGTTATGGCGGCAACCACAAGCATACCGCAGTATCCTTTGTCTTACGTGAGGCAAAAGGCGGGTTGGCTTAAAGACGGCGAAGATATTTTGCCGATTTATAAAGACGGAGAATATTCCTTAAAACCGGTCACGGAAAGCGGCAACGTAAAGGCATATAAAATAGTGCTTGACGATTATTTTAGCACTGGTGAATATTTCATACTCGAAGTGCGGTCGAGCACAAACACCAACGGCAAATTCGATTCTATGATAAGCGACACGGGGTTGATTGTTTACAGAGTGAACGAACAAAACGCATTTTACAATCAATCCAAAAAGTTGGGCGCATACGATTACGGAAATATGTACGGCGCAGAGGAAGTGTATATAATGCGCTGCGGAAACAACGAAAAAATAAACAGCCGCAGTTATTCTTACGCCATTTACAACGGCAATCTCATTTCTGACGGACTCGACGTTTACGATAAATCCACGCTCGGCTCGGGAGATTTATCGCTCACGGTCGATACCGTAAAAAACCTGGGCTTGATGAAAAAAAGCACCTTGATAAGTTATGGCGACGGAACAAACAGCGGTATTAAAATTTCGGACATAACGGTAAATGACGGCGGAGAAGTGAGTTTTTACGTTGATTTGCCCGATGAAACGAACAAAAACGAATTCTTACAGCCGCAACTTAAAAAACATTACGATTATACGGATAAAATAATTTTTAACCCGATTGGAGAGAGTGACGTTTGCCATATAGCGGTAGTCGAGTACAACGAAAAAACTATCGACAAGGCAAAAGCGGGCACGTTATACACCGCCGGTCAAATTATAAACGGAAAAATTGACGGAGTTATTTTAAAGGACGAAACCCCGGCGGCGTTTAAAGAATACAAACTCGACGATATAAAAGAAAGGGCAATCGTTTTGGTTGTCATGGGAGACGGAGAAAACGCGAAAGTTTATTATGCGGGCGAACTAAACGCCCCCGCTGCGCAAAAAGGCTTTTGGGATTTTTTAAAAAGCGGTTGCAAAAGGTAAGTCCGGATTACCGACGAGTCGGTAAATTTTGTGCAGGAAGATTAATTTAATGTAAATCGAGTTGCAAGGTAAAGCAGCGACGATATAAAGGTCGGTTTTAAAATGAAAAATAAAAACAAAAGGGGAGATATAAAATGGAAAACAACAATCAAAACAACTCGTTTACGCAAAACGGTGTAAGTAAAAACGACATAAATTCGTCAATCGGCGAAAACTGCAGGCGTTGCGTATACGCCGACGTAAACGGTAAACCCGCCGACAACGAGTTTTGCAACAACTGTAGTCACAACGAAAAAAATAAAACGGGTGTTTACGGTTCGGCTACGGCAAATGCGGAGAAAAATAGTTTTGACAACCCGTATTCGCAAGGAGCGCAAAACTATCGGAATCAGCAAACAAATCAGCCCCTACAAGAGAATCAAAACGGTACAAATCCCTATTCGTATGGCGGTAACGGCAGTCAAAATATCGGCGGGCAAGACGGCAGAAAAAACAATACGGTTTCGGGCTTGTCGATAGCCTCGCTCGTGCTGGGAATACTCAGTTTGGTGCTTTGTTGCAATCCGATTAAAATTTTGGGATTGATAATCGTTCCGTTGCAATTTGTATGTGCGTTGCTTGCGATAATCTTCGCCGCAATTACGATAAAAAAACCGCCGAAAGGGTTTGCGATAGCGGGACTTGTCACGGGTATCGTTTCTATGGCGTTGTTTGTTTTCGTGGTTGTGTTCGTAATGCTACTCGGCGTGGCGGTCATGCCTCTTTAACGTTTTTGCAATATTGGAGACAAAACTAAAAAAATTTTGCTTTTAAAAAGTTGGTTTTTCGTTTATTTTTGAAATATTATAAAAATTATTGCAAAAGATTAGTTTTAATGGTATACTATTATTATATAAAGGTTTTGCGCGAAGCGGCGATTGACCGTCGAGATGAACGGTAAAGTCTCCGCTGACCTAAAAAATATAAAAAGAGGAACATAACCCCGCAGTGTTTCGGTGGCGGTTATCGCTTAAAAGTCGGTTTTTACAAATATAAACGACAAAAAAATATTAAAAGGCAAGTACTTAAAAAAAGTAAAACGGAGATATAAAAATGAATGAATTTGAAAACGGAAACGAAAATTTGACCAACGCGGAAGGTCAGACTTCCGAGCAGTCCGCTCCCGTAAATGCGGAAAATTCTGCCACGATTACTCAAAACGTATCGGGTAATGACGGCGAAGCATGCAAACGTTGCTTATATTCGACGCAAGACGGAACGCCGTCGGGTTCGGATTATTGCGTGCGTTGCGCAAACAACGTCGAGACTAAAAAAGACGAAGCGGCAGCAAACGACAACGCCGCCGAAAACTCACAAACAACTCAAAATCAACACGCTCAATATACGTCGCAATTCAGCGGCGGCAATCCATATTCAAAAACTGCCGAGTTTAACAGTAACGGTAAAGGTACGGCTACTCCTTTCGAGGGAGTGGGCAACGCTCACGCTTCGGCAACGCCTTTTGCCGATAACGGAAAGGGTAACGCGGTTCCTTACGGCAACGGCAGCACGGAGGGCAGAGTCACCGCTTTTCCCGAAAACGCAAGCGGCGGCGGCAACGGCTTTGCGATATCGTCGCTCGTACTCGGTATTTTGAGTATAGTATGTTGTTGTTTGCCTTCGAATCCCATACTTATGATAGTGTATATCGCGCTTCCCGTACTTGCGCTTGTGTTTGGTATTATTTCGGTTAAAAAACACAAAAACGGACTTGCGATCGCCGGTATAGTTACGGGTGCCGTCGGATTGTTTTTCGGGTTGTTGTTCTTTATATTCGGAGTAACGAACACATCGAATAAAATTCTCGAATGGCTTGAAAAGTTTGAAGAATCTTTGGAAAGCGAATTAGGGCCTATCGATTCTTCAAGCGATACGGGCGTGATAGACGCGATAAAAATGCTTTTCAGAAAATAATTAAATCATGAGCAAACTTACAAAAAGGCGCATTGCAATAATCACGGTTATTCTTGCGCTTTTAATTTTATGTATAATCGTTTATGTGGCAAATCCGATAGAAAACGACATGTTTCCGTGTACGATAAAAAAGACGACGGGGCTTTCGTGTCCGTCGTGCGGAGGCACTCGGTGGGCGTATTGCATGATGAAATTCGACTTTAAAAAAGCCTTTTATTATCATGCTTATCTCACGGTTATGTTTTTGCCGATCATGTATATTCTCACCGCAGTAGCCGTAAACGGTTTTTTCGATAAAAAAATCATTCCTTATCCAAGGCACCCGCTTGCGGAATATATAATTTGTCTCGCGCTGCTTGTCGTGTTTACCATTGTAAGAAACTTTATCCCGACGATATTGTAAAATTAATGGCATTGTAAACTATAAGACGATACTGTAAATTATAAGAAATAAATTTCAGAATAAATTCAAAATTTGCGCCAATGCGCTCGCAAAGTTAATTCTTTGCTTTTGTTGGTTTGCAATATGCGAAATTGTAAACCCTTGCAAGCAGGTTTCCGGTTTTTTGCGTCGCTTTCTTTATAAAACCGCTGTATTTAAGTAAATTAAATTTCCGATTTATTAAAAGTAATCCGACAGGTAAAAACGCAAGTTTCCGGAAAATTTTTAAAGGCGTTCGGCGAAAACTTCGCAAAAAGAGTAAAAAACTTACAAAACGGCTAAAATATATTGCGTAAACGAATAAAAATGCGCACAAAATATTGTTTTTGGTAAAAAAAGTCTTAAAATATTTGCCAAAAAGGTTTTTAATGTGTTATTATAATTAGGCTATAAAAATTCACACTCGCGTTTTCCGCCGTTCGTGTTTTCCAAATACATTTTCACGGGGAAATAAAGGCGGTATAAGTCAAAGGCGCGGGGAGGAATAACGGAGGAAATAAAATGGCAGTTACATCAATGAAACAACTTCTCGAAGCAGGCGTTCATTTCGGTCACCAGACAAGAAGATGGAATCCGAAAATGAAAAAGTACATCTACGGTGAAAGAAACGGTATTCACATCATCGATTTGCAAATCACCGTCGACCTCATCGAAGAGGCTTACAAGTTCGTCGTAGAGACGGTTAAAGAAGGCAAGTCGGTGCTTTTCGTAGGTACTAAAAAGCAAGCGCAAGAGGCTATTCAGCAAGAGGCTGAAAGATGCGGGATGTACTACATCAACTCGAGATGGCTCGGCGGTACTTTGACCAACTTCAAGACTATCAAAACAAGAATCGACAGACTCAACAAACTCGACGCTATGGAAGCAAACGGCGAATTTGCGTTCCTTCCCAAGAAAGAAGTTGCTCAACTTAAAAACGAAAGAGAAAAACTTCAAACCAACCTCGGCGGTATCAGAGAAATGAAGACTCTTCCCGGTTGTTTGTTCGTGGTTGACCCCAACAGCGAAGACATCGCGGTTAAAGAGGCGAGAAAACTCAATATCCCCATCGTTGCAATCACCGACACAAATTGCGATCCCGACCTTGTAGATTACGTAATCAGCGGTAACGACGACGCTATCCGTGCGGTAAAACTCATCGCTTCTATCATTGCGGATGCTGTTATCGAGGCTAACCAAGGTGCAGACGCGGTAAGACACAACGTTGAAGAGACAACCGAAACCGTTTCTATGGAAACAGTTGCAAACGAAGCGGCTAAAGAAGAAGCAACCGAAGAGGCTGCTAAAGAAGAAACCGCAACCGAGGCTGCTGCCGAATAATTTTGCATTGAGCGGAATTTTTAAGCGAAGTTTTTAAATATAATCACGTTAATACAATAAATAATCGAATATACATTCAAGGAGATAATATTATGAGTTTTACGGCAAGTGACGTTATGAGCCTTCGTCAAAGAACGGGCGTTGGCATGATGGACTGCAAAAAAGCACTTATGGAAACAAACGGCGATATGGAAAAGGCAATAGACTATCTCAGAGAGAAAGGTATTGCCAAAGCGGCTAAAAAGCAAGGCAGAATCGCAGCGGAAGGCGTTGTTGCTTCTTACATTCACATGGGCGGCAAAATCGGCGTTTTGGTTGAAGTAAACTGCGAAACCGACTTCGTTGCCATGGGTAAGCCCTTCCAGGAACTTGCTCACGACATCGCTCTTCACATTGCGGCGGCAAACCCGACTTATGTAAATGCAGAAGACGTCCCCGCAGAAGTTCTGGAAAAAGAAAAGAACATTCTTCGTGCTCAGGCACTTGAAGAAGGAAAGCCCGCCGCTATCGTCGATAAGATGGTAGAAGGCAGAATCAAGACTTTCTATGAAGAGAATTGCCTTCTCAACCAAAAATTCGTAAAGGATTCTTCCAAGACTATCGAACAACTCGTCATCGAAGCAACCGCTCAAATCGGCGAAAAGATTTCGATAAGAAGATTTACTCGTTACGAAATGGGTGAAGGTCTCCAAAAGAAGTCCGAAAATCTTGCCGACGAAGTAGCAGCGCAAGTTGCAGCGGCTAAACAAGATTAATTTTAAAGAAAATCGGAGGAACAGTCTTAATAGAGAGTGTTCCTCTTTTTTTAAACCGGAGGGAATATGAGCAATCCAAAATATAAAAGAATAATCATCAAAATCAGCGGAGAGGCTCTCGGCGGAGAAAAAGGTACGGGTTTTGACCAAAAGACCATCGATTACGTAGTCGACCAGATTTTAGCCGCACACGACATGGGCATACAAGTCGCGATAGTAGTCGGCGGCGGCAATATCTGGAGGGGCAGACAAGGCAAAGAGATGGAAAGGGTTACGGCAGACCACATGGGTATGCTTGCAACCGTAATCAACGCGCTCGCTTTACAAGACGCGATCGAAAGGCGCGGCGTACCCGTACGCGTGCAAACCGCACTCACCATTTCCCGCGTTGCCGAACCTTATATTTTAAGAAAGGCGTTAAGTCATCTCGAAAAGGGCAGAATCGTCATTTTCGCTTGCGGAACGGGCAACCCCTTCTTCTCGACGGACACGGCTGTCGCGCTTCGTGCGGCTGAAATCAACGCCGACCTTATTTTACTCGCTAAAAACGTAGACGGTATTTACGACAGCGATCCCAAACTCAACCCCAATGCAAAAAAATACAGCGAAATCAGTTATATAGACTTCATTACGCAAGGACTTAAAGCGATGGACGCGGCGGCTGTCACCATTTGCATGGAAAACAAAACGCCTATACTCGTTTTCGGTTTAAACGAAAAAAATTCGATAGTAAGGGTATTAAACGGCGAAAATCTGGGTACTTGGATAAGATAAGACAAAAAACCTGCGGTTTTGTGTGTAAATTTGAGAAAATTGTATAAAATTTTCGCATAGGTACTTTTCAAAATCCGTTTAATAGTGTAAAATAAAATTATCAAAAGCCCGATATGTTTCAGCGTGTTCCGGCTATTTGACTGAGGCGGTCGGCAAAAAACTCGGTTGGCCGCAAAAACACATACAATAAATAATAAGGAGAAGAATTATGGCAGTAGATATGGAAAAAGTCGACATGACTCTCATGGAAAACGAAGAAAGAATGGAAAAAAGCGTACAAGTACTTAAAGAATCTTTCCTTCGTATAAGGGCGGGCAGAGCAAATCCGCACGTACTCGATAAAGTCTCGGTGGATTATTACGGACAAATGTCTCCGCTCAACCAAGTGGGCAATATTTCCGTTCAGGAAGGAAGGTGTCTCGTAATCGCTCCGTGGGATAAGTCGTTGCTTAAAGGAATAGAAAAAGCGATACTCGCTTCCGACGTAGGCATTACTCCCATAAACGACGGCACGGTAATACGTCTTACTTTCCCCGCTCTTACGGACGAAAGAAGAAGAGAAATTTGCAAACAAGTCAAAAAAGAGGGAGAAGAGGGTAAAATTGCGGTTAGAAACGTGAGAAGAGACACTCTCGACACCTTGAAGAAAATGAAAAACGCAAAGGAAATTACCGACGACGAATACTCTAATTGGGAACAAGACGTCGACAAAGCCACGGCAAAATACGTTGACTTAATAGATAAAATCGTCGCCGAAAAGGAAAAGGACGTACTCACCGTATAATGAAAGAGGAATTTTCGGTTTTGCCCGTTCACGTCGGTTTTATCATGGACGGCAACGGCAGATGGGCGAAAAGTAAAGGCAAAAGCAGAAATTTCGGTCACAGAAAAGGTTCTGAAGTAATCGAAGAGGTGTTGAAAACTTGTTTTGACGCGGGTGTGAAAAACGTAACTTTATACGCCTTTTCTACCGAAAATTGGAACAGACCTAAAGAAGAAGTCGACGAAATTTTGAGAATACTCGATAAATTCATCGATAAATATCGTCAAAAAGCAAGTAAAGAGGATATTCGCCTTTGCGTATTCGGCGATTTTTCGCGCCTTGACGAAAACATGAAAAGAAGAATAGAAGCCGCAGCAGAAAGCACCAAAGGCGGCAAATCGGGCACGGTAAACATTGCCCTCGGTTACGGCTCGAGACAAGAAATCACAAGGGCGATACAAAATATCATAAAGGACGGCGTCACGCAAATCACCGACGACACTTTGTCCGACTATCTTTACACGGCGGGGCAACCCGACGTCGATTTGATTGTCAGAACGAGCGGCGAACAAAGATTGAGCAACTTCCTTTTATACCAAAGCGCGTATGCGGAACTTTATTTTACCGACGTGCTTTGGCCTGATTTTAAAAGAGAAGAAGTAATAAAGGCACTCAGGTGGTTTGAGGGCAGACACAGACGCTTCGGTAAAGTTTAATGCTTAAAAGAACGTTGACGGGTGCGGGACTCGTCGCGGTAGTGGTAGGGTTTTTCTTGCTGCGCAATATTTCCCCCGTTTATTTTCAAATACTCGTTTTTATTCTCGCTGCGCTGGGCACGATAGAAATGCTGAATGCGTTTAAAGAAAAAACGACTTTATATCAAAAAATAATCGTCGGCGTATTCGCCGTGGTGTTTATCGAAACGTTTGCCATTTCCGGCTCGTACGCAATTTGCGCCGGGGAATTTATATTTTTCTCGCTTGCGCTTTTGTCGAGTCTCGTATTAGAATACGAAAAGACGACTCTCGAAGGTATTGGATTTTCGTTTTTAAGCATGATATACCCGACGGTTTTGCTTTTACCTATGCTTGCCGTCAACACGATGGAAAACAATTCGACGATTTTTTTAATGCTAATATTTATAATTTCCCCATGCTCGGATACGTTTGCGTATCTGGTGGGTTCGCTTATCGGCGGCAAAAAAATGTGTCCCAAAATCAGCCCTAAAAAGACGATAAGCGGCGGTATCGGCGGCATTATCGGCGGAATAACGGGCAGTATCGTGGTTTATTTTATAATGAAAGGCTCGCTTAACTATTCGCTTGATATTCCCGCAGTGGTTTATTTCGCCGCAATCGGACTTATAGCGTCCCTCCTTACGGAATTCGGAGACCTTGTGGAAAGTGTTATTAAAAGAAAATTGGGCATTAAAGACATGGGTAAAATTCTCCCCGGTCACGGCGGAATGCTCGACAGAATAGACAGCATAGTGTTTGCTTGTCCGTTTATCTGTCTTGCGGGACTTATTTTGTAAGGTAAACCTGCTTTGCGCTTTATTTCAAAATTTATGTTTTCACTTACAAAAAAATCGCAAATCAAAATGAATTTTACAGCCTTTCATAAAGGTCGATAAAAGAATAAAAGATATAATTATTGCATATATTTAGCGGGGATAAATAAATCGGCGACTGCGGAAAATCGATGTGGAAATTCAGCGTCTCGCCGTTTTAATCCGTTTAGTCAGGCAATGGACGGACAGGAAACGACACTGTCCGTTTTTCAGTTAGTAGAATAATCGGAGGCAAAAATGGTAAAAATAGCCCTCATCGGCAGTACGGGGTCGATAGGCAAACAAGTTTTAAACGTTGTAAGAAGGCATTGCGATAAATTTAAAATAGTGTCTTTGTCGGCAAATACGAGTTATGCGCTACTACAGGAGCAGGCGCACGAATTCAATCCCGAGATATGCACGCTTGCAGATTCGTCTTTGGCGGCAAAAATTACTTCTCTTCCAGGCGGAACGACCTTTTATTACGGCGAAAATTCGGCGTTGCACGCAATTACCGAAGATGCAGATATCGTTTTCGTCGCAATGACGGGCTTTGCCGCGCTTAAAATAGTGCTCGAGGCGATAAAACTTAAAAAGACTATTGCGCTTGCGAACAAAGAGACGCTTGTGGCGGGCGGTCAACTCGTGATGAGCGAGGCGAGAAAAAACGGGGTAAACATTATCCCTGTCGACAGCGAACATTCGGCTATATTTCAATGTTTAAACTTTCAAAAAGATAAACCTTTTAAAAACTTGATTCTGACTGCGTCGGGCGGGGCGTTCAGAGATTTGACGATAGAACAAACGGCAAAAATGACCGCCGCCGACGCATTAAAGCACCCTACGTGGTCGATGGGTAAAAAAATAACCGTAGATTGCGCAACCATGCTCAATAAAGGGCTCGAAGTAATCGAGGCGATGTGGCTTTATAACGCGCCGCTCGAAAAGGTAAAAGTGCTTATTCATCCCGAAAGCATAATCCACTCGATGGTTGAGTTTGAAGATAATTCGGTAATCGCGCAGATGGGCACTCCGTCGATGGAAATACCAATTCAACTTGCGCTTACTTATCCGGAAAGGATTTTCAGCGGAGTGGAGCAGTTGTCGCTTGCGGGCAAAACATTGCATTTTTACGAGGTGGACAAGGCAAAATATCCTTGCTTTAATCTTGCGCTCGAAAGTATAAAGATAGGCGGCAATATGCCGTGCGCGATGAATTCGGCAAACGAAGAGGCGGTTTCGCTTTTTTTGCAAGATAAAATTTCTTACCCCGAAATTGCCGAGTTTATAGCATACGTAATGAGTAAAATCGACAAATCGGGTTGCGATTCAGATAGTTTAAACCGCACCGATAAATTAGCGAGAGAATTGATAAAGAAAAAATACGACTCAAGAGGTAACAATGTATAACTACTGTTTGGCGGTTTCGATATTAAGCAAAGTGTGGTCGGTGCTCGTCGCGATATTAATACTTTTAATAATGATACTCGTGCACGAATTCGGACACTACGTTGCGGGCAAAATTTTTAATTTTAAAATAAACGAGTTTGCCGTAGGTTTCGGCCCGGCGATACTAAAAAAGAAAAAGAAAAACGGCGAAGTGATTTCGTTGCGTCTTTTGCCTTTAGGCGGCTTTTGCGCCTTCGAGGGAGAGGACGAAGAAAACCCCGAGCCAAATGCTTTCAACAATAAAAAGCCCTGGCAAAGAATAATCGTGCTTATTTCGGGCGCATTTATGAATTATTTGCTCGCGCTGCTTGTAATTATAATAAGTTTTTGCGCATACGGTCAAAGTGCGGTCCTTTCGCCGGAAATTATGCCCGTTGCCGAATACGAAAATTATTCGCTTGACGACGGCGACGTTATTTATTCGATAAACGGCAAAAACGTATTTACCGTGACCGATCTCGTCGGTGCGTTAAACGGCAAAAAAGCGGGAGAAAAAGTAAAAATTCAAACTCTTAATTATAAAAGCGGAAAGTGTGTAAAGGACGAAAAGACCGTGCAACTTCGCAGCGACGTAAAATGCAAAAACATCACCGAAGTCGCACCCGTTTGCAAAGCACTCGGAATATCTACCTGGACGTCGGTCGAAACGAGCAACGTCACCGATAAAAGCAAACTTTTAAACGGAGATTTCATCACGAGAATAGGTCGTTCCGACAGCGTGGACGATTATTACGAAACCAATGTCCGAGTGTATTCAATGGAAGATATTTTACGCGAATTGCGCACGTTTAATAGCGGCGAAAAGGTCGTTTTCTGGGTAGCGAGAGAGGACTCTGATTTCTTCGTTCCTGTCACTTTTACACTTGACGATAGTTATGAAACCGTCAAAACCGGCGACGACGAAGAACTTTTAAAGGTCTTCGATATAAAGACTTCGGTCGAATATTACAGGATTTACTCCGACACGGTAAAAACGGGATTTTTCAAAAGCATCGGCAGAGGTTTTGTTTACTCGATAAAAATCGGCGGAACTATTTTTACCACACTCGGTCAACTTCTCACGGGCGCGCTGGGAATAAATAAAGTCGGCGGAACTATCACGACGATAAAAATGACTTCTGAAATAGTGTCTTACGGCTTTAAATATATACTCGAAATAATGGCTTATATCGGCGTAAATTTGGCGGTATTCAACTTACTTCCCATTCCTGCGCTCGACGGCAGCAAAGTTGTGTTTACGGTAATCGAGTGGATAAGGGGAAAGCCCGTCAACAGAAAGGTAGAAGCGATAATCCACGCCGTAGGACTTGTGCTTTTGTTCGGCTTTGCGATATTCGTCGACTTGTTGCAGTTATTCTATTAAGTTCGGGTTAAAATGCGGTCTGTTTATTAATAAAACCGCAACCGGCTAAAAATTAAAACGCTCAACCGGTTTAATAAATTAACCTTTTTCAGATTTGCGTCATAAAATATAATATCTTCTGCAAACAGGAGATCACACCAATGAATGACGAATTAAAATTTATAAGCGGATTACTTATAGGTTACGTAGCGTGTAAAACGATCTGCAAATGCAAAGAGGACAAAAAGAAAAAAGAAGAAGCACAAAAGAAGTGTAAATGCGTTTGCAAAAATTGTTATTACAAACGTTACGAAAAAAAAGAACGTTGTTAAAATTTCGACGTTTACTTGGGCGAAAACCAAATAGGTTTTCGCCCTTTTATATTTTTTTTCGATTTTGATATGTGAAAAATCCACCCGCCCTACGAAGATAAAGACTGCATTCGTCATTTGTCAAAAATTCAGTTTCTGCTCGGTTAAATCTCTCAAAAATCATTGTGCAAAGGTTAAATTTCACAATAAAGGCATATAACAGGTAAAAATTACATAAAAAATTAATAAATTTATCGTTTCGGCAGTATAAAAATTGATAAAAAATATTGAAAAACGGCAAAGTATATGATATAATATAATTAATTAATAATAAAAAATTCGCATTGAATCGACAAAAGTCGACATAAAGCGAATTCGGAGGTAAAAATGGGCTTTCTTAAATCATTATTCAGACTGAATATCGAATGGACGGGCGACGATAGCAACAACACCATCGTATATAAATATCCATTTAAAAACAACGGTAGAGAAGTAAACGACAAGTCGTCTATTACCGTCAGGGATTCGCAAGTCGCGATTTTCGTATACAGAGGACAAATTGCCGATATTATTCAACCCGGTTTGTACAATTTACAAACAGGCATTCTCCCCATACTCACTAAACTCGCTTCGTGGAAATACGCTTTCGAGACTCCCACGACTCTCGACGTATACTTCATCAACACAAAGCAATTCACAAACCTTAAATGGGGGACTTCCAATCCGATTATCGTAAGAGACAACGAGTTCGGCATGGTAAGAGTAAGAGGTTTCGGTTCGTATTCGTTCGCGGTCGACGGTGCACATGCCGACTTGTTTATGAAACAACTTTTCGGCACGAACTCTTCGTTTAAGACCGAAGATATCGAAAACTATCTCAAGTCTATGCTTGTATCTTACATTACCGACGCAATCGGCGAAAGTAAGATATCCGTTCTGGACCTTGCGGCAAACACAATCGAGTTCAATGATAAAGTAAGAACCAACGTTCAGGAAAAATTCGGCGAATTGGGTTTGAAACTTACAAACCTTATCATCGAAAACTTCTCTATGCCTCAGGAAGTCGAAAAGGCTCTTGACGAAAGAAGCAAGTTCGGCATACTCGGCGACAAGACCGACGTTATGATGAAAGTTGCCGCTGCCGAAGCGATGAAAGACGCGGCTAAAAACCAAGGCGCAGGCGGTGCGTTTATGGGCGCGGGCGTAGGCATGGGCGCAGGCGTAGGTATGGGCGCGGCATTTGCCGAAGCGTTCAAACCTTCTCAACCCGCTCAGGAGACTAAACCTCAATCGAGCGGCGCGCAAAAAACTTGTCCCAAGTGCGGTGCAAGCGTTGCGGCGGGTGTAAAATTCTGCCCCGAGTGCGGCGAAAAAATGGCTGCTACCAAATTCTGTCCCGAGTGCGGAGCAAGCGTTGGCGCAGACGCAAAGTTCTGTCCCGAGTGCGGCAAAAAATTGCAATAAACAATAAAAATTCACTGAAAAACGCTTTAAAAATTTTAAAAGGTACATAATAAGTACACAGGAGAAATAATTATGGAAAAAAATGAAATCACAGGCGATATGTTGATTGCCGAAGTATTGAATCACAACGAAAATGCAGGCGAAATACTCATGTCTTTCGGTATGCACTGTCTCGGTTGCGCAATCGCGCACGGCGAAACGATTGAAGAGGCGGCAATGGTTCACGGAATTGACCTTGAAGAACTTTTAAAGGCATTAAACGCGTAAGAGAAAGAAATTTCAATCCGGCGCAAACAAAAGAAAAAAGACAATCCGAACTAATCTTCGGATTGTTTCTCTATTCGGTCGAAAGTAATTACACACCGCAAAAAGCGTAAAAAGAGTAAATTTGTTTGCGACCAAAGCGCGTTCGGTTTATACTCAACGCATTTTAAAGAGGGAATATTATGGCAGAGTTAAATACACAGATTCAAGACGAAATGCCTGTTTTAGAGCAAACGGATTACATAAAGTGCGACGGTTGCGGCAGCAATATGGCATTTGATCCCGTCACACAAAAACTTAAATGTCCGCATTGCGGCAATGTCGTCGACTTCAACGAAGACAGCGCGGTAAAGGAATTGTCTATCGAAAAGGCTTTTGACGAAGCGACAAAATGGAATGACAACGCAAGTCTTTTCGTTTGCGACAACTGCGGTTCGAGGGTGGTGTTAAAATCCACCGAAGTGGCTAAGGCTTGTCCGTATTGCGGCACTACTCACATAGTAAAAAGCGATCTTTTGGCGGGGATAAGGCCCAACGCCGTTTATCCGTTTTTACTCAATAAAGAGCAAGCGAAAGAAAAGTTTTTAAAATGGGCAAAGAGTAGATTTTTTGCCCCGAAAGTTTTTAAAAAGAACGTAACCGTCGATAATATAAACGGGGTTTACGAGCCGTGTTTCACTTTCGATACTCAAACGACTTCTACATATTCCGGCAAACTCGGCGAAACCCGCACGAGGACGGTGAGAAGAAACGGCAAAACCGTAACGGAAACTTATACTTATTGGTACACCGTGTCGGGCGTATTGTCTCATTTTTTCGATGACGTAACGATATCGTCGGGCGGTTCGCTGGATCAAAAGACCATGAAAAAAATAATGCCGTTTGCACAGAACACCTTAAAAGTGTATTCGGAAGAATTTCTTTCGGGTTTTATGGCAAACCACTATCAAAAGGATTTACGCCAATGTTGGGGCGAAGCGAAAACCGAAATCGACGCGCAAATCAGGCGACTCATCATCAATAAATATCATGCCGATACGGTTGCTTATTTAAATGTAAGCACCATGCACGGCGACGTGAGATATAAATATGTGCTTTTGCCTACTTACGTGGTAAATTTCAATTACAAGCACAAGGTTTACAATGTTTGCATAAACGGTCAAACAGGCAAAATGACGGGCAAATCACCCATTTCGATAATTAAAGCGGGCATTGTGGCGATACTTGCGTTGGTTGCCGTTATAGGTATAATTTGTTTGGTGAGTCTAAAATTGTAATACGGCTTTTTAAAGCAAATCATTATCCCGAAAAGCGATAAACTTGGAAAACTTTTTTAAAAAGAGGTCTATTTTATTATAAAGTTGGCTAACTTGTTGACAAAACCCATAAATAATTGTACAATTATCGGGTAACAACGATTTAGTACGGAGGAACTATGAAGATATTTAAGAAAATAGGAGCATTGCTTTTGGCGTCCGCACTTTGTTTTTCTTTAGGCGCATGCAATAAAGACGAAGTTATCGACGGCAGTAAAATCACAAACGTAGAGTTTACTCTCGAGTTTTACGACGCAAACAACACCGTTATCGATACAAGAACGGTTGCCGCAAAACTTTACAACAACAGCGCACCCCAAACCGTTAAACACATAACCGAACTTATCAAAGCGGGTTATTACGACAACACTTGCGTATCAAACGCTTCTTCGTCGTGGTGCGAATTCGGCGCATACGAATACAATGCAGACGGCAATTTCGTAAAAAAGGCGTATAGCGGCACGTCCGTAAGCAAAAAATACAATTACAACGGCGGCATTTACGGCGAATTCGAGAAAAACGGTTTCGACAACCAGATTCTCAGTCTTTCGGCAGGAGCACTCGTGCTTGTTCACAACACCGAAAGCGACGGCGAAATTTCTGCATACAATACCGGCAAGGCAACCATAGCGGTATGCTTCAGCGGCACTAAATTCACAAAGAGCGAGTATTGCGTTTTCGGTCAACTCGTAAAGACCGACGCTGCAAAAGCCCCCGACGATTATGAAGCACCCGAAGACAGTGTCGACAGAAGATATATGTCGAGTTATGAAATTTTCCAAACGGTTTCCAAACTTGCTACAAGCAAAGAGGGCGAAATCGAAACTCAAATTTATTATGATGAGGTAAACGACCAGGTTTACACCATCGTTACCGATTCCGCTGCAAGCGACGTAGAGTATTACAAGGGTTATCCCGAAGGAAACACTCAACTCACTCAAGACGAAATAGACGATTTCAACGAAAACAAATCGAAATATATCGTTATTCCCGCAACGAGAGTAATCATCAAAACCGCAAAAGTAAAATAATTTAAATCAAAATAAAAAACACGGCTGTACCGAGCGTTTCGATACAGCCGCATTTTTTTGCGTTTTTTATTGAGATTTTAAATTTTCGATATTAAACATAAATTCGACGATTGATTTTTTACCATTCATCATTATTGTCCAACTTATCAAGCATTAACAATAAATCGTTTTTGGATAATTCGCTGCCTTCTTCGTCAGATTCTTCAATTCTGTCTAAAATGCTGATGACACAATCTCTGCAATTTTCTTCTACTAAAAAAGAATCAGAAAACCTTACAACATTTGCCCAATCCAACAAATCTTGCATTGTATATTTATTATTTAGACACGCTTTAATCGCTTTTTTAACTACGTTTCTATCAACTTTAATAACTGAACCTTTCAAATCTATTAGGTATGAATTACAGTTTTTAATAGAAGAAAATGTGTTCCACGAAATTTCACAATTTAATAATTTTTTTACTAATTCAATATTCATAATTATATCTCCGTTATTTATTTTTCCTATGAACGAAATTTCCTTTATTGTCATAGGTGTCCTTATATACTTTAATTGTAGCACCCTTCGCATCTACTTCTTTATAGTAAATGGCATATGATCCGGGTACATTCCCGGGTTTTCGGCTCTGAAAAATATATCCGCCTTTTTTTCTGGTTATTTTATAATCTGTATATTTATTTGTAGTTGTATTTTTCACATATTTCGTATATGAGTATTGTATATTTTTAGGTAATGATTTGATTTTATTTAGAGCGGAAACCTTGTTTTTCGCACTAAACATACCTTTTTCCGCACCTTTGGTATGTCCAAAGCCGCCGTGATAACCTGCGCCCATTAAGCCACCTCCTTTTTATGAGAAATGGCAAATTCGCTTTCAAATTGTATAAGATTTATTCCGTACATTTTTGCCAAACAAAATAGTTTGTCCGGCATTCTTCCGTACACAACTATGTTTTTAGGGTTTAAGGCTTGTACCACGTAATCAAATCCGCGGATAAACATTTGCTTTTCTTCTATTGTTTTGATACACCCGTGCGTACCTACGGCTATGGTTTTGTTTTGTTCTACGCCAAGAACGGAAAGGGCGAAAGTCCTTTCGTCTCCCCATCTTACGTTAGGTATAATTTCTACTCCGTTTTCGTAAAGGTATGCCGCAAGGGCTTTTCCTTTGTATGTATTCCATTTTTGCATTACGAGAGGCATGTCGTAATACAAACTGAAATCCGGCGAAATTATGCCTTTGAACTTTTTAATAATCGGCAAATATTTCTGCGGATTGTTCCATAACTTTTCAAACTTATAATCATGTTCGTAAAAATGAATCCACGAATCATATTCTTTTGAAGTTACGGCTTTTGAAAAAGATATAACTTTTTCGGGTATTTTGTTACTTGTAATTATGCAAGGTATTTCTTCATTGCCCGCATAATTTGCATTTTTTACTAAAAACGCATGAAAAACGTCTTTGCGCCTGTTTTCGGGCGCGCTTAAATCTGTAGACATGCTTGTAAGCACCTCCGTTTTTTTATTTACCGCTTTGGGTATCGTCAAAAAACATTTGACACAAAAGACGGAAAATGCTATACTTACATTAGTAGAGTGTTGTATAAACACATTCCGAGAGGCACTTAATTGTTGTTGGTAGCAACTTTTAGGTGCTTTTCCTTTATATAAAACGTTTTTAATTTTTATTGAAAAGGTTCAATAATTGTACTTCGTGTGGTTTAAGTTTGAATGAATGGTCAATCCAATTGCAGTATCTTATAAATGCGTACGACGCGCTTTCCTGTGATAGTTTAAATATTATGGCGATGTCCATAAAGTCTTCACAGTTAAATTTTGCAATAATAGGCGGCGGGGCTAACGAGTACGCCGCAAAATAGTTTGCGCACCTTTCGGCATAAGAGGAATCTTCTTTATGCCCCAATAAAATATGCCCGATTTCATGCATAATGGTAAAACGTTGACGTTCGATACAATGCGAATTGTCGTAAAAAATTTTATAAACGCCTTCTTTTGTTATTCCGCTCGAGCCGGATACTTCGTACTCTTTCAAGATAGAACGGGCTTTATGTGGGGCTTGAGAGTAGGGTATTAATATAAAACCTTTTTGTATTGCTATTTCAAAAGGGTTAATAGGTAATTTATTTACGTTTATTTCTGTATATAAATTAACAATGGTTTTTTCAATTTTAGTATAATCTTTGCGGATTAAGCATGTGGGTTCATGCGTATCTGAATCAATTGTCATTAAGCAATAACCTCATTAGTTCCATTTTTTCTTTTTTGCTCATATCTTTTGCTCCGCGAGCAACAAAACGATAAATTTCGGCGTAATCGGGTTTGTCGGTTTTGCCGTTGATTAAATAATCGGACGTAGTGTTTAAAGCCGTGGCGATATTCGCCAAAATTTCTGCTTTGGGTTTCCTTTCGTTGTTTAAATACCTTGATAGAGTCGATTCCGTAACGCCTGCCATAGTTGCTAATTCTTTTTGTGTTAAGCCTTTTTTATTCATTAATTCAGCAATTCTTTCACCTATATTCATTTTTTCGCCTCCATATTCACTTCGAAAATATTATAACATGCGTATTACCGTTTGTCAACTAAAAATTGCCAATTGGCAATCAATATTGTTAATTTCTTATGTATTTAGAGATAAAAAAGTTAAAGCGTACGTTTAGCGTACGCTTTAACTTTTTAATTTTTAAGAAGTAAGGTAAAAACTTTTCAAAATTTGCGCTTGCGCGCTGAATAAAGAAAACGTTTTATTCTTCTTAATTATTTTTTTTATAAATCGTCCACGTCCTGGTCGGGTTCTTCCATATATCCAAGCAGATAATTTCCCGTATAACTGCCCAGCGGGTCGGTTATAGATTTAAAAGACGGGCGTTTATTTTTGTTTTTATTATTCTTTTTCATTACTTGCAACCTTTAGTAGTTGTTTTTTCGTTAGACTTATTCTTGCAGTTTTTAGTCGTTTTTTGAGATTCTTGTCTGGTTTTTCTCATTTTTGATTTCGCACGGATAATTTATTTCCACAAAGCCTTGACTCGACCGGCACAACGGACAAATAGTCCATGCCTCGTAATCTTCGTAGGTATGACCGCAGTTTTCGCAACGGTAAAGTCGCTTTTCGGTACTTTTATATAAAGAAGCGTCTACAAAGGCTTTGTAAAGGTAAGCAAATTTATTTTTATGCTCTTGCTCGACTGCCGACATAAGTTTAAACGTGTTCGCTACGTCTTCAAACCCTTCGCTTTGCGCAATATCGGCAAATTCGAGGTAAATTCTCGCTTCGTTTTTCTCGGCGTCTATCGCGCCTTTAAGTCCCGATTCAAGCGTTTCGCCGTCAAACGGATATCCTGCGCAAATATCTATGTTTTTGCATTCGTTTGCGTGCGTTAAAATAAGTTGCATCAATCGTTTTGCGTGAAACGTCTCGTTTTTAGCAAGCGTTTGAAGTTCTGCCGCAAGCGAAGAATACCCTTGTTGTGTGGCATAATCCGACAAAATTTGATATCTCATACCCGCCATACATTCTCCGGCAAAACTTCTTGCCAGCAGAGTATAAGTTTTTGTTTCTTTAAATTCCATACATCCCTCCTCTAACGTTATCTTGTGCGGATTTTGTCGAAATTATACGTAAGCGGTAAAAAATTTTTCAATTTATAAGTTTTGTCGAGGTGTAAGGAGCAGTATCAGGGCAGCGCGTAGAAAAATAAAAAACTATCCTCGGCAAACGATTTATGTCGGCCGAGGATAGTTTTTTATAATTATTTTTTCTTTCTTGAAAATTGCGAAAGTATAAGAATAAATCTCAACAAATAAAGCAAAGATACAAGCAACGAAGCGACGTAAGTAAGTGCGGCCGCATGCAGCACTTGTTTTGCCTGAGAAGTTTCTTTTTGGTTTAAAGTGCCAGTGTCGTATAAAATTTTACCCGCGCGTCTGGACGCATTGAGTTCGACAGGTAAAGTAATAAGCGCGAATATAGAGGTGAGGGCATATGCCAAAATGCCTATTGCTACAATCATTTTACCCGCTTGTATTCCGCCGTTGCTTGTCGCAATCCATTCGATTATCAAGCCGATTATCGCGATTGGGAGAGCGAGTCTCGAGCCGAAGTTTGTCACAGGTACTAAAATCGAACGCAACTTCATGGGTTTGTAGTCGTCTCTTTTTTGAAGAGCATGCCCCACTTCGTGAGCGGCAACCGCAAGCGCGGCGACCGAGTTACTGCTATACGTACTCTCCGAAAGTGACAGAATTTCCGTTTGCGGATTGTAATTATCGGTAAGCGAACCGGACACTTGTTGCACCGAAATATAGTTAAGTCCGTTTCTGTCAAGCAACATTCTGCTAAGTTCCGCCGCCGTCATGTTTGACGAGGCTTGCACACGCGAATATTTTTTAAACGTGGTGCTTATGCGTATTTGTGCGTAAATCGAAAATATTATGCCCGGTATTAAAATAATCATCGAGCCGTAGTAAAGAATATAGAAAAGCATTAATTATTCTCCTTTTGTGTATTGATATCTTGTGTAGTTGCGGTTTGCGTAGTTGAGTCTTGTGCGGTTGCGCTCTTTTTAAAAATGAGCAATTTTCTCGAAATGTAATTATACACAAGCACAACAAGCGTCATTACAATTTTGATAACCCACTCGTTTGCGCCGAGTTTTCCGCAAAAAACGTACATGCCTATCTCGTGTATAGCGAGACCGATTGCGGACAAAACGGCAAAACTTATAAAACCGCTTGCGCTTTTAGAATTGCCTTTGTCGATAAACACGAAAAAGACGGACAAAACGTAATTGATTATAAGTCCTATCACAAAGCCCAATCCCGTGCCGACCATGTTTGCCGCGAGTGAGGGCTTTTGCGTCGCACCGAAAAACACGTTGTAAAAATGCGGGTAGATTTTGGGGTTGAATATGTATAAAACTATGCCCATGGTCAAAAAATCAACCACCGTGGCAATTCCTCCGACTATTAAAAACCTTAAGATTTCAAAAATGGCGGGATATTTCTTGTTTAATTCGATAATTTTTTCTTTTATCATACGTTGCCTCTTACATTCAATATAATATCATACCCTGAAAAAATTGTCAATGCAATGCGCTTAAATGTGCGTCGCGGCGGCAAACAAATCAAACGCCGGAAATCTCAATCGATTTCGTTGATATTGCAAATAAGCCCGTTTGAAAAACACAGTTTAAAGACCCTCATTTTATCATTATATAATAAAAGGTATTCGTCGGCAACGGGCAGAGGGATAATTTCGCAAATTTCGCCGGTAAACGAATAAAGTGATTTTTGCCTTTGATACATTTCGGGGGTAAGATATTCTTTCAAGTCTCCCTTTACACGCATTTCTTCAAAAAACAGCATGCCTTTCATATCGTCGGGAAAAGTCTTTTCAAGCGTCGCGGCAACTTCGTATCGGGTACATTTAAAGGTTTTCCCCTCTTCCCAGGTGGAAGTAATTACGTGTTTTTTGCTGTCTGAAAGACATTGTTTTATATGTAAATGCGAGTCTGAATTAAACGAATCGATTGCTTTTTCAAACCGCAAATCGAGACTGTATATCTCGTAAACGATTAGCGTGTTTATCGCGTTTCCCGTTAAAAAGATATAGGCAAAACTTTCGCCGTTTTTATTTGCGTTTTCAATTTTTATCTCGTTCGGGGCAAACGGTATCTCCAAAACGTCCACGTTTGAGGTTGTTGACGTAATAAGTCTGAGTCTCCCGTCGGATACGGCTGTTACGGAAAACTTGTTTCCGTTTATATATTTTTCCGCATATGCAATTACTTTATACGGCAACGACTCTTGCGGGAAATAAAGCACTCGGATAAAAGTGTCGTTTAATGTGTTTAACACGCTCACGTTTTTACACAGCGATGGTTTTGTTATGTCGAAAGCGATGGGGCACTTCCCGTCGAGCGGGATTATTTCCGCAACAGTAAATTTTTTGTCTACGGGAAGAATGTTTCTTGAAACATTGCCTGTAAGCGCGCCGTCGAGTTTAAGCGCGGCGGGTGTGGGAGAATAAAAGTAATACATACTTAAATATATTTCGTTTTCGATGAGAGTATGTATAAAATCAGTTATTCAAGACAACAATATTGGTATAAAAAAGAAATTTCAACGCTGTTTTGATATTGAGGTTTTCGGTTCATTCGTCATAGACAAATCGACTTATGTTTATTTTGTCTGACCGGTAAAAATTTTGCCCGGATACACCGGGGAAAAATTTGTTTTAAATACGGAGAATATCGCCGAAAGTCAAAGCGGGGAGGTTTCGGATAAAAATTATTTAACAAAATTTAAGAGGAGGAATGGAATAAATGAAAGGTTTTAGTCCCGATGAGATAAAAAGGCTGATTTATCTCGCCGACAAAAACAAAAGAGAGGGCAAAAGTTTATCGGAGGTGTTCAGTCGGTTTGCCGCGGAAAGCGGGCGTGCAAAGGGCAGCGTGAGGAATTTTTATTATAATTTGTTGTCGGGTGCGGAAAACGGAGACGAAAGATGTTTAAATTATTTAAAAGGCACTGTACTAAAGAGCGAAAAATTCGATAAGTTTACACGCAAAAACGAAGAAGCGATGCTTGAAAACATTTTTACCGCCGTAGGACAAGGAAAATCGGTGCGTCGCGCAATAATCGACCTTTCCTGCGGAGACGAAAAAACTATTTTGCGCTATCAAAACAAATATCGCAATTTAATACTCAAAAATCGCCCGCTTGTGGAAAGAGTGGTCGAAAAAGTGCGCCAAAAGGGAATAAATCTCGTTTCGCCGTATAAAAAGACGGTCAACGACGTAATGCTTATCAATAGACTTAAAAGCGAAATCAACTCGCTTGTCGGCAGAATTTCCGAAGATTTGCGCAAAGAAAATTATTCGCTTAAAAAGCGCATAGAAATGCTCGAAAGCGAAAATGCAACGCTTTTGTCGTTAAAAGACAAGACGACAATTTCAAAAGCGGTGGGGTATTATACCGACAATAAAAAAATTTTATAAGCTGTTGCATGTAAGTTTTTCCCGAATGAGTTTCGTACTTTTTAGCAGGCGGGTTAAAAACCGATAAAAATTTTTTAAATTAATTTTACAAAAAAATCAAAAGCCGTATGCTTTTATAGAAGGCGCGGTTTTTATTTTTGCCGTTTTCACGGCATACGTTTGCGGTAAAAACGACATAAAACGCACTCGTAAAATTTAATTTGCACCGTTTTTAAAAAAACTGCATAATTTTCGGCGGGTATTGCAAAAAACGTATAATTGTGATATAATAAAAAACGGACTAAACATACGGAGCGAAGGCAAAATTGAAGACGCTTAATGAGATTTTAATTAACGTGGAAAAGCCGTCGAGATATATCGGCGGAGAATACGGCGAAGGAAATTTAAAGTGGGACAAGTTCAACTACTGCATTTGTTTCCCCGATATATACGAAGTGGCAATGTCGAATCTCGGCATAAAAATCGTCGAGGACACTATGAAAAAGGTGGACGGAGTAAACGTTGACCGTTGTTTTGCCGTAGGCAAAGATTTCGGCACGGCACTCAAAGAAAACAACATTCCCCTTTACTCGTTGGGATTAAAAAGACCGCTTAAAGATTTCGATATGATAGGTTTTTCTCTTTCGTACGAAATGAGTTATACCACAGTTTTATATATGCTTGATCTGGCGGGTATTCCGCTTACGACAGAGGAGAGAAAAGGCGGTAATTGGCCGATTATTCAAGCGGGCGGCGTGTGCGTTTGCAATCCGGAGCCGCTTGCCGATTTTTTTGACATCTTTACCATAGGTGATGGCGAAGACTGCATGCGAGACCTTGCAAAACTCGCGTTAGAGACAAAAGACAGAGAAGAGTTTTTGCGCCGAGCAAGCGAGGAAATTCAAGGCGTGTACGTGCCCGAGTTTATGACTGTAAACTACAACTCCGACGGAACTATACGTTCGTTTGAAAGTAAATATAAAGTAAAAAAAGCGTTGTGTAAAAATCTTGACGACGCGGCTTTCCCCGACCATTTTTTGTCTGCAAATACCGAGGCGGTGTTCGACAGAGGGATTATAGAGGTATCACGGGGTTGTTACAGGGGTTGCAGATTTTGTCAGGCGGGTTTTGTGTACAGACCCGTAAGACCCAAAAAAGTGCAAACCCTCGTAAAGCAAGCATGCAGCATTGTCCGCAAAGGCGGCTTTGACGAACTCAGCATGAACAGCCTTTCGACGGGCGATTATCCTTATTTGCCGCAACTTATCACCGAGTTAAAAGAGCAACTTCCCGACGTAAATTTGGCGTTGCCGTCACTCCGTCTCGACAGTTTCGACAGCGAATTCGTGCAAGAAACGAGGAAAAACAGCCTTACTTTCGCGCCCGAAGCAGGTACGCAACGACTCCGCAACGTTATAAATAAAGACATCGACGAAAGCGAAATAGCGCGGGCGATCGACATGGCTTTCGACGTGGGTTATTCGAGCATAAAATTGTACTTTATGATAGGTTTGCCCACCGAAACGGACGAAGATTTAAACGGAATTTGCGACATCGTGGATAAAATAAGGGATAAATATTTACAAAAGCCAAAAATTTTAAGGGGACTCAGGATAAGCATAAGCGCATCCACGTTTATTCCCAAGCCGTTTACTCCTTTCCAATGGGAAAGACAGATTAACAAAGAAGAACTCAAACACAAACTCGACGTTCTGAGAAAACGGCTTTTCATCAAAGGCGTAATAGTTTCGTGGAACGATTTTGAATTATCTCAGATAGAAGCGGTGCTTGCAAGAGGAGACAGAAGGCTGGGCAAAGTAATTGCCGAGGCATACAAAAACGGTGCGTATCTCGAAAGTTGGAACGAATTTTTTGATATCGAAAATTGGAACAAAGCGTTTTCGGCTTGCGGACTCACCCCAGAAACATACACGAGAGAATACCGCGAAGACGAAATTTTGCCATGGGATTTTATAGATATGATGATAGATAAAAAGTTTTTACTGCGTGAAAGGCACACGGCTTATGAGTCAAAGGTCACGCCCAACTGTAAAAAACAATGCAACGCTTGCGGTATTCAAAAAGAGTATAGGTGCAAATTATGATAGTTTTTCGTTATTCAAAACTCGACGGAGGAGAATTTATTTCTCACCTTGACACAATGCGGCATATTCAGATGACGCTTATAAGGGCGGGCATGCAAGTCGCGCGAAGCAACGGTTTCGCCCACAGAATGACGGTCAATATGTCTTCTCCCGTGCCGGTAGGTCAAAGGACGATGGCGGAATATTGTTACGTCGACACCGACACCCCCGCCGAAGAGTTTAAAAATTTGTTCAATAAGTTTTCTCCAAAATGGATAAATTGCACAGAGGCTTTTCGGGTGAACAAAAAGTGCAATATAGCAAATATTTTAAACCGCGCCGAATACGAAATTTCGGGTATAAATTATTTTGACGTAAACAAGGTTTTGGACAGTATTACGTACACCGTTGTCGATAAAAAAGACAATATCAAGGAAGTCAGGAGTAAAATTTACTCGCTTGAATTTTTATGCGGCGGTGTGCTTAAAGCGGTGCTTGCGGCGGGAAACGAGCCGCTCAGGGCAGACTATCTGGCAAAAAAACTTATCGCCGATTTCGGCGGAAATTGTACCGATATTTTAAAGACGCAATCTTTTATAGGCGACGAAACGGTGCGCGCGGTATTGGAGAGAGAGTATGTCTAAACGTATATTGCTCGACAGCGTGGGGGACAACATAATAGCCGCTCTTGCGGACGACAACAAATTGCTCGAATATCAACTTGAACGAAAAAACAAGACTGTCGTTGCGGGAAGTATTTATAAGGGCAGAGTAGAAAACATCGTCGGCGGCATGCAAGCCGCGTTTATAGATGTGGGACTACAAAAAAACGGATATTTGTACCTCGGCGATTGCGAAGTGCTTTACGACAAATCGGTGCTCGAAGAAGGTAATATTCAACTTAACATGCCCGAGTTGCACGTGGGCGACGAAGTGCTTGTTCAGGCGGTAAAAGACCCCGTCGGCACAAAAGGAGTCAGACTTTCGACCCAACTTTCTTTCGTCGGCAGACTTTTGGTGTATATGCCTTACATAGACTACATAGGCGTTTCCCGTAAAATCATCGACGAGAGTAAAAGAGACAAACTCACCGCTTACGCCGATTCGATAAAAAGACCGCAAGGCGGGTTTATCGTGCGTACCGCAGCGGAAAATGCGACCAAAGCAGAACTTTCACGCGACGCAAAATATTTAATCGAAGGGTTTAATGACGTAATGTCGGCTTATGCCGATGCCGCCGTCCCCGCGACTTTGTATGAAGAAGGAAATTTGGCAAACAGAATGCTAAGAGATATCGACAGCAGAGACGTTCACGAATTTTTGGTGGCAGACAAAGATTTATACGATTACGTAATGAAAGCCGCATCGAAAAAGGCTAAAGACGATATAGAAAAAATATCGTTTTACAGCGAAAAAGAGGATATATTCAAGCATTACGGACTTATTGCCGAAGTCGACAGATTGCTCAGAAACAGGGTCGATTTGCCAAACGGTGCATATATAGTCATCGACAAAACCGAGGCGTTGACGGTAATCGACGTAAACACGGGTAAATTCACGGGTGTCGATTCACTTGAAGAAACGGTGTTTATCACCAACGTTGCGGCGGCTAAAGAAATTGCGCGACAAGTGCGTTTGCGCAACATAAGCGGCATAGTAATCGTCGATTTTATCGATATGCACAAAGAAGAACACCGCAATGCCATATTAAGCGTGCTTACCGAGGCTCTTTTAACCGACAGAACCAAATGCAACGTAATCGGCATGACTGGTCTGGGTCTCGTGGAGTTTACGAGGAAGAAAAAGAGAAGAGAAAGCGCGTCGATGCTTGTTCAGCCGTGTCCATACTGCAAGGGCGAAGGCACGATTTACAGCAACGAATACGTCGTTATGAAAATAAGGACCGCACTTTTAGATTTGTTTGCACAAGATTATTCAAGTGCGATTATCGACTTAAACGTCCACGTGGCAGAGGCTTTGACAGGTAGCGGCTTGCTTAAAAAAGATATAGAAAAAATTTATAAGGGCAAAAAACTGTTTATCGTTCCGCACAAAACTTACCACCACGAATTTTTTATTGTAAAAGGCGACAATTCTTTAACGCCGGATCTTCCGCAAAATGCAGTCGAAATATAATAAAGGCAGAAAAACAATAGCCGTTTAAAATTAAGCGATTATAATTAAGTAGGGCGAAATGTAATAAAATAAATGCGGACGAAACTTAATAAAATAAATTGGAGAAATAAAAATCAAAAACAAAAAAACGCCGTTCCGTAAAAAGGGAACGGCGTTTTTTAAATGTAAGTTTTAATGCGGGATATTCGTTTTTGTCTGCTAAAAAAGCCCAAAATGCGAAAATAACGTTTTGTTAATGCTTGTTAAAGTTTGTAAAAAACAAAAATAAAAACCAAAAAATAGAGGGTGGCGGCAATCAAATGCCGAAAGCCCCAAAACATAAATTGGCGTAAAAAAACATAAAAAGTGCCGACAAACATAAAAAGCACTCGGCAGAATCAAAATTTTAAAACGGGTGTAAAACCACGCACTCGCCCGTGCCTACGTCCTGATACATTACCCAATACCCGTCATTTTGGTCGCCAAAAAGCGACGACGGAATAAAAGACGAAATGCCCTTTAAAATTTCGGGTTGGTGTAAATAAGTCCCGGGTATGCCGTAACATATGTAAGAGGGCGTCTCCCCGTGCAAAATCAGCCCCACGACGTAATATTTGTTTTGTCCGCACGAAATTTTAGCCCATTTGCTGCCGGTTATCAGTTGTTGCAAGTTGTTTTCGCACTCGTATTTTTCAAAAATATCGTCTAAAAACTCTTTTACTTTATCGTAATATCCGAAATTTCCGCAATTTCCGTTTGCGGCAATTTGTTCCTTAAAAAAATCAGTTTCGTTCTGAGTAAACGTATGCCGTAACGTTTGTTCTTTTTCTTGTTTTGCGTCAAAAGAGAAAGAGTTGCCATTTTCGTCAAAAGAGCGTAATTTTTGTTGGTCATAATCGCAAATTTTCAGTTCTTTAAAGTCGACGTCTGCGTTTTTAAAGTAGTTGTCTTCGGCGACGGCGTCGTCGTTGTAGACTGTTCGTCCGAATGAGTCTGTGTCGTTAAAAATTGTTTCTTTCTCGATGTAAGTCTGGTACTCAGAGTTCTTGTAAATCTTCTCATGGTATTTTTTAATAATCTCCGTAAATTGTATTTTGCTTTCTCCGCATGCGCCGTAGGCGATAATTTCGTCGTTTTTGTTTAAAATATACACGCTTACGCCGTTTTCTATATCGAAATCGCGGCTGAAAACAAGTTGCTGGTCGCCTGAATTGAAATTCGGCAAAGCAAATTGAATTTCTCCGCCCGCCGAGCAGAGTATAAGCGTGACCGCTTTAGTCTCGGAAAAATCGGTAAGCAGCAGCCTTGCGGTAAGTCCCGAATAACTTTTTTGCAAAATTACCACCGCGCGGCTATTTTGCGCATTTAAGTTGTCGCGCATTTTCAATACTATTGTTTTTTTAACAAAATTCATATATATTACCTGTCAACAACTTTAACTGAATTTAATATTATCGTACGTATTTTCGACCTTGGCAGAACAAACCGCAAATACGGCACAGTTTTTACCGTTTTCTGCGTATTTTTGCGGCACGTAGTGTTTTTACGCCGTAAAATCGCCCGCAAAATATACGAGTCGGTCTTTTTTTGCATATGGCTGCGGCTTGTTTGGACAAGGCAAACGACTGAACACGTACTATACGTACTTGAAAATCGTTTAACGCAGCACAAATCGACTTGACGGTGCAAAAATTGTTCTAATGAGGTTGGAAATACGTATGAAAAACAAATTTTTCTTGCGATTAAAATAGTAATATGCGAAATATAGAAAGATATATTTTCGTCTAAATTATTATATATGAAATATAAATATATATGAAATATAAATTTAAAACGAAATATCTCGGCATCTTTGTGCAAAGGGGGCTGTCAGCAAGGCTGACTGAGGGATTGTTTTGTTTGAGTTTAAAATCGGTTTGTTTTAATGAAAATCGACTTATTTTACTTAAATTTGCTTTACAATCCTTCCGTCACGCATTCCGCGAGCCACCCTCCTTTACACAAGGAGGGCTGAAACTTAACGTCGATAAATTTAGAAAAATCAAGACAAACGAGCGCAATAATACCGAGTTGTATTAAAAGCGAGTTTAATAATTATTTTGCAAGTTTTTCTTTTCTTACAGTATATATCATTTAACGGTGCAAAAAATGCACAAAAATGTCGGATTCGGGGTGTTATTGTAATTTTCTTTTGCACGCAAAATTTATACAAGCCAAACAAGGCAAAAGTGAAAAATTTTGCGCCGTTTTGTCGTTTTTATTACATACGTATCGAGTAAAAAAGGCAAAATAAAGACTATTTTTGCAGTAAAAATTGCAAATTGACGATAGGTCAAATTATAAAAATCACCAAGATATAAATTTTAATCGACTAAATCAAATCGCACCCGATAAACGGCAAATTATTTATTTTTAATTCGCTCGTCAATGCGCGCCGATGCTTCGTTGTGCCTTTTCAATAAATCGAAAGTATATGTTTTTGCATTTTTATCTGTATGGTGTGAATTTTGTGTGCCATTGTTTAAGTTTTGCATTTTTCCGTTTAAATTTTGCTTTGTATTATCGGTATTTTGTATATTATTACTCGTGTCAGACTGCGCGTTATCGTTATTTTTGCCGTTGTCGTAAGCGGTTTTTTGTCCGCCGAAGACGGTGTCAGAGCCTGCGCCGTAAACATTTTTTTGTCCGTTTGCACCGAAGTCGGCAGAGGGGTTTTGCCCGCTTGCCCCTTCGTTTCCGTTTTGCGAAGAAGAAAAACCGCCCGTCAACTTTTCAAAAACGTCCCAAAGATTGAGTTTGCCCATAGAAAATCTCCTAAATCGTACAATTGTTATCAAAAATTTTCAAGAAAAGGATTGCTTAAATTTGAATTATAGTATATAATATTAAAGTGTATCCATATATTTATATTTTTATGGGTGGCTGGAAAAATTTATTCCCAAAAAAAGGAGTTAAATTAAATGTACAAGAAAATTTTAAGTTTGTTGGCTTTAATTGCTATGTGCGCAGTGCTTTTCTGCGGTTGCGGAAAAGAAAGCAGTTGGAGTGTTAAAAAGGTAAACTATGCTGGCGAAGTAAGTTCTAACGGCGGTTTCCTTGTAGAAAAAGGCGATTACGTTTATTTTATAAACGGCAACGAGGGTTATACCGCAAGCAATAATTTCGGCAGTCCCGTAAAAGGTTCGCTTGTAAGAATGAAGAAAAGCGACGTATCGACTCCCGATAAAGCGGAAGTAGACGTACTTGTGCCCAAGGTTTTGTCTTCGGGCGATTATGAAGCGGGCGTATATATTTACGGCGATTACGTTTATTATGCAACCCCGACTTCCATTAAGGACAAAACGGGCGCAATCCAGAACGAATATCTCGATTTCTGCAAAATGAAACTCGACGGTAAAAACAATACGGTTCTTGAAAGAGTAAGCGGCAACGCAACTACGTTCAGGTTTGTCGAAGGTACCGACGGAAAGGTTTATATCGTATATATCACTACTGCCGATTCGAAAACGGTAATCAACGTTTTTGACAATGCAGGGAAAAAAGTATTTGTTTCCGACCCCGTAAAGGCTTATATTTTCGGCGATGCGGGCGACAACTGCATGTATTTTACAAGAACAACTCACAACGAAGACCTTGACACCGACGAAAGTTTCAACGACCTTTACAGATATTCTTTCGGCGCAAAGGAAGAGGAAAAACTTATCACGGGCGCAGGTTCTTACAGAGAAGACGGCATCCCCGGCACCGGTTCTTTGGGCGTAACTTACACGCTTATCAAATACACGGGCGGCACGCTTTATTATTCTTATGCGGAAGTTTCTTCTTCGTCGAGCGCGGCTACTACTTACAAGGCAGTAGAGGCTTCCACTCTCGTTAAAGGGGAATATGCAGACAACCTTGCAAAGGGCGACGTCGTTTCAAACGGAACAAACGCAAGCACGATTTTCTCTTCAAAGTCTTATTATTACGCTAAAAACGCTATTTTGTATGTAGGCGATAAGGGTCTTATGAAGTACGATTACACCAAAGAAAATGACGCTTCCACAAACTTCGGCGTTACTTCTATATATTATGACAGCACTGTTACGGGTGCTACGATTGCTTTTGTAAAGGGCGATTTCATGTACTTCACCGCAAATTCGCTTTATTACAGAATTAATCTTACGAAACTTCTTGCAGGCGAAAAGGCAGAACTCGAGCAAATCACTTATCTTACGGCAAACACAAGTTGGTACAATGCCGAAGTGGTCGGTGACAGACTTCTCGTTTGCTTAAATGCGACCAACTGCAACGGATATATTTATTCTTGTCCGCTTGACGTAAAGGAATATATCAAGACGACTCACGCTACCGACCTCGAAGGACTTACGGGTAAAGAATACGACGAAAAACTCGACGAACTCATGACCGATTATCAAGACCTTCTCAAGGGCAGCAAGTACGAAAATCGTAAGGCTTTAGGCGATATGCTCTGCGGAAAGTACAGCAGCGGCGACAAAAAGACGTATGACAACGCACTTGACTCGTTGAAAGATTCCGAATCCAACAAATAATATATTATATATAATGATAAAGAGTAAGAGGTTGCGGCGTTTTGCAGCCTCTTATATTTTTTTAAATGACGGCGTTTAATTTTTGGGGCTTAAGGGAAAGCCGTGCAATGTTGGGTCATTGTGTAAAGAGTTTATCTTTTTTTTGCGTTTTTTATAAGGCGAAAGATAATAAAACCGATAGCCGTTGTTGCGTTTATTTATATTTTTAGTGTTTTTTAATAATGCAAAAAGTTTGAGTGTAGTATATTGATATTTATGGTAAAAACAAAAACCGCCGACAAGAATAAAGCATTAATAGTTTGCACTAAAAATGTTTTCAAGTCGGTGGTTTTTTGTATTGTTGAGCGACAAACGTTTCTGCCGTTTCTATTGCTTAATAATATAATACTCTCAATATTTGAGAAAGTCAAGTATAAAATCTCAAAAATTGATATTATATAATTGTGGGTCGTAAAATCGCGACGAGTTGATTTTTTAGCGGCACAAATTAAAACACGACGGAGTTGCGGACTTATTAAACGAGTTTTCGACTTCTTATTGTAACAATGATGAATTTTGCAAAAAATTTAAAGAAATTAAGGCAAGACAATAATTTAAGTCAAGAAGATATTGCCGAAAAATTAAATACTTCATTTAAAACCGTATCGCATTGGGAAACGGGATATTCCGAACCGTCGCTTACGCAATTGGAAAAGTTGTCTAAAATTTTCGACGTCACCATTGACGAGCTTATAAAAGATTAATTCAATTTAATTTAACCACGACAGACTGTAAAAAGCAGTCTGTTTTTTGTTTTTAAAAATTAATTTAAATACTTGCTTGATAAATATAAAAAACGATTCAGGCGGGCAGAGATGTTTTCAAAATCGTCAAATTAAACACAAAAACAGTGCTATCGTTTTTATAAATAAACTAAAAAATACAATGCAGGTTTGTCTGTAGAGATTTAAAAGTTTTTGTCACAATAATAATATTTTGGTCGAATGTTTAAATTATATCGCAAATTGTTTCAAAAATTATCAATTTATGCCAACATTTCAAGCGTGATTTTCAAAATTCGACAATGTTTTACAATATTTTTTAATATTTTACAAAAATAATTTTTAAAAACACTATATTTTTACAAAATAATGTGATATAATATAAGAAATTAAAAACTTGCTTGCAATGATTTTTAATTTTGCATATTGCTATTTGGGTTGCAAGAAAAATTTTGATTTTTTTTGCGGTTTGCTTAAGCGAAGGTAAAATTTACTTTAATAATTTAAAATGATGAGAATAGGGAATAATCGTTAAAAGTTTATTGCTTTTACGAAAAAAAATAAAAATTTAAAGATAAGGAGAGAGAGATTATGGCAAAACACACGGTGGTGGTACTTCTCGACAACGAGGAGTACTATAAGGAGATGGAAAGAATATTTTCCGACCTTGACAAATTTGAAATCGTCGGATATTCCGGCGACGGCAGAGAGGGCATTGAAATTGTAAAACGTACCCGTCCGGAGATATTGATTCTTGACCTTATATTAAAAACTTGTGACGGTTTTGCCGTTATGGACAAATTAGCAAGCGAGGGCATCGACGTAAAAACAGTCGTAATAAGTTCGTTTTCAAGGGAAGAAATAATCAGTAAAGCAATAGCGCGCGGCGCATTGTATTATATGGTAAAACCCGTTCCGTCGGGGCTTTTGAAAAGCAGACTTACAGAACTTGTCGATTTAATGCCGGGCGCAACCAAAGTTAAAGAGTCCACCGATTATTATCCTGTAAACAAAAGCAGCCTTGACGAAAAAATAAGCAAAATATTCATAAGCGTAGGCATTCCGCCGCACATAAAAGGTTATTCTTACTTGCGCGAGGGAGTAAAACTTGCGGTAAAGCAACCCGACATTATCAACAGCATTACTAAAAAGTTATATCCTATGATAGGCGAAAAGTATTCCACTTCGGCGTCTAAAGTAGAAAGGGCTATAAGGCACGCCATTGAAGTGGCTTGGAATAAAGGGAGAATAGACAGCATAAACAACATTTTCGGAGTGCGCGCGTATATTGGTAGTGAAAAGCCGACCAACGGAGAATTTATCGCTTTGATTGCAGATAAAATGCTTCTTGACGGTGCTTAAAACATGAAAAAGGTATAAAAATGCAAAAAAATTTAAAAAAATTCAAAAAATTAACAAAAAACAGTTTACAAATAAATACAATGTTACTATAATAACAAGGCTATGATAAATCGGCAATGCGATTGTTATGCGTAAATATGCCGACTACATGGAGGAGTTTGATGGCAAACTATAAGAAATGCCCGAGATGCGATATTAATTGGATTCTCGACGATGAAAACTATTGTGATATTTGTAAGGCAGAACTCAATATCGGTCCTAAAATAGATTTTGACATGGATTACGACGATTCCGACGAAAAACTTTGCCCGATTTGCAAGCGCAATTATATTAAAGAAGACGAAGATATGTGCGATCAATGCAGAGAAGACATGTTAAACGAAGAAGACACAAGCGACGATATCGATATGGATAAGGACGAAGAGTGGAGAAATTACCTCGACGACGACGAAAAAGAAGCCATTTCCAACAAGGGTGACGACGAAGCAGAAGAAATTTCGCTTTCTCAACTCGCCGAAGAAGAAAAGGAAATGTTTAAGGACGACGAAGACGAGGAAGAAGGGGATGACGACGATTATTACGACGATGATTTCGACGACGAAGAAGATGAAAAACGCCGCGATGACGACGATGATTTTGAGATTCCCGAAATAGACCCGCAAGACTTCGAAGAAGAAGACGACGAAGACGAAGTTGACGACGATGACGATGACGAAGATTGATTTTTAAGTTTTTGAATAAAATTTTTGCAAATTGTCGATAATCTGCATATGATTAAATCAAGTGTAAATATCGATTCGGTAAAAAGCGAAATAACACGACTTAAAGGTCAGGACGTAAACGTAAAAGTAAATCTCGGCAGAAACAGAACGGCATTGTACGCCGGCAAGGTGGCGGGAGTGTATCGGGATATATTCACCATAATGCCTTACGGTCAATTTAAAGGCAAAACCACCTTTTCTTATTCGGAGATAATTTGCGGAACCGTAACAATTAAAAAAGCAGAAGTAAATACTCAAGACGTTATTTTAAGACCATAGCAACCTCGCTGTTGTCTTTTAATTTGCGTTATTTTGCGGCAAAAGAGTAAATGTGCATGCGGGGTTTTATGCGTGCCGATTAAAAACGTTCGACATTTGTTTTTTACCGCCGAAAAAGATAAGATAAACCGCTGAATTTTCGTTTATAAAAAATTTAAAAAGTATTTTAAAAATAAAAAGCGCATTTTATTAAAGAATAAAAAGTGCATTTTATTAAAGAATAAAAAGCACATTCTATTAAAGAATAAAAAGTGCATTTTAAAAATAAAATCGGGTTTGTAAGCATACAATTAAAAACCGTTTCATAAAATATAGCAGTCAATAATAACGGAGGTATTATATGTTTACACAGCCCGAATATGCAGAGTTAGATTATAAAGTAATTAAAGAATTGACCACGCAGTTAAAAGCAGACACCGAATATTCCGTATCGCAAGAAAATTTAATTTCGGTAAATGCAAAGCCGTATTACGTATCGCACGAGGCGACCGACGGTAAAATCACATTTAAAGGTTTTTTGGTTTACTCGATTATAATCAAGGTTGAAGGCGGTTGCGAAAAGATTGAAAAGAGAGAAGATTTTGAGGGTAAAATAGAGGACGATTGCATTATTGCCGGAGCAAAATGCTTTATAAAATTCGAAAGTGACGGCGTAGAATGCGTATTTAACGGCGACAACGCTGATTTTTCGTGCGTTATAAACGTAAACTGCAAATTTTATGAGAGTAAAAACGTGAAATACGTTTGCGGCGGCAACGGTTTGAGCGTGCTTGCTTCGCCCGTAGAAGTTTGCAAACACACGTGCTCGGTTAGCCGTTCGTTCGATATCGAAGACGAATTTGAAATAAACAATTTGTATAAAGACGTGCTAAGTTATGACAGCGTGTCTTACGTGACGGGCGTAAAATGTGCGGTCGGCAGGATTGTAGTCGACGGAAACGTTATTTTGTCGCTTTGTTTGTTGCCTTTTTCGCAAAACAGCGATATAATAAAGGAAAGAAGAGAAATTCCGTTCAGGCTCGAAATCGATTGCGACGACGTAAATCCGGACTCGTTTGCATGCATTGCGGCGGTAACTCGCAAAACCGCGCTTAAAGTGTTTGTCGACGAAGAGAAAAACAAAACCACCGTAAGCGGAGTAGTCACGGTATGTCTTGCGGGCGACGTGTTTAATTGCGAGCAAGTGTCCGTTTCGTGCGACGCCTACTCCGATAAGTGCGTTACCGATTGCAAATACACGGTTGCGTGTATGCAAAAATTCGACAAAACCGTGGGCGGAACCAACAACGTTTTCAGTAAGGCTGTGTGCGACGTACCGGAAAATTCGAGATTTGTATGCAACTTCGACGACAACCTGACCGGACTTAATTATTCTTTGTCAAGCGGAGTTGCAGAAGTGAGCGGAACTGTTCAGACGACGGCTTTATTCAACGTCGACGGAGAATTGATTGCCCGCGCGGCAACTGCTCCGTTCAGTTTTGCTTTGCCGTTTGACGGCGACGAAATAAAGATGTTCGGCGGCGCGCTTTTAAAGTGTAACGGCAAAATGCGCAGCGGCGCAATCGAGATGGATTGTGAAGTGTTTACGCAATACGTAGCGTTTAAAAATGACAATATCACATTTCTCGGCGGCGTTGTAGAAGGCAAAGAAAGAGAAGAAATAACCGCGCCAATAAGCGTGTATTTGCCCGGAAAAGGCAGTACCATGTGGCAACTTTGTAAAGACGTTTGCATGCGCGAAGAAGAAATTTTAAAACTTAATCCCGACTTGACTTTCCCCCTTACGGGCAATGAAAGGATAATTATTTACAGAAGATAAAATTCGCTTTTATCAGAAGAATCTTCGTTGTCGATAATTTTTTGCGGTGGCGGGTTTTAGTTAAAATAAAACGCCGATCGACGGCACGTCGAGTCTACAAAGCAATTAAAATCCGGGGCCGATTAAAAGCGCGTAAAATCAGACAAATGCTCAAAACACATATAATGCGGTAAAATTACGCGTTTTTAAAAAGCCGGATAAAACGATATATATAATAAAGGGATAATACAAATGAAGACGGTCAAGATAAATGCTCCCGCCAAAATCAATTTCAGTCTTGAAGTTGTGGGCAAAAACGACAATTATCATATGCTCGACACGGTGGTCGGCACCATAAATCTATTCGACGTAATTACCGTAAGTCCGCGCAAGGACAACAAAATCAACGTAAAAACTACGGGGCTTTCTTCAGAGGAAAGCATTTTGCCCGAAAACGATAACGCATATTTTGCGGCAAAAGCGTTTATGCAAAAGTTCAACACTTACGGTGCGGATATCAAAATTAAAAAAAATATCCCCATCGGCGGGGGGCTGGGCGGTTCTTCGGCGGATATCGCGGGTACTTTGCGTGCATTGAAAGAGGTTTATCCGGAGCATGACGAAATCGATTATTCCGGGCTGAAAGAAATTGCCGATTCTTTAGGCAGCGATTCGGGGTATTTGTTGACGGGCGGCTTTGCAAGACTTTCTGGAAAAGGCGAAATAGTCAAAAATATCGAATGCGACAAAGAATTCCACCTTGTGCTTGTGGTTGCCGAGGGCGGGGTAAATACCGCTTTATGTTTTAACGAGTTCGACAAAACTCAAGAAAAAGACCCCGAAGTTTCGTCAAACAAAGTAGAAGGAATGCTTTTAAGCGACGACAACGATTATATTTTGCCCGGCATAGGCAACGATTTGTTTGTTGCCGCAAGCAAAATCAATCCCGAAGTGCGCAAGGCGTACGACGAGATAAAGTCGCTTTATCCAAAAGCGGTAAGCATGAGCGGAAGCGGCAGTACGGTTTTCGGAATTTTTGAAACCGAAGAGACGGCGCGCTGGGCGCAGAACAAACTTATTAAAAAATTCGATAAAGTATTTTATTGCAAAACCGCAAGTATCGAAAAAGTGAATAAGTATATTTTGTAACAAATTTTTAACCTTTTATCGTTTAATCGAGATTGTGAGAGAGTTTTTTCTCACAATCTTTTATTTTTCGCCTTTTTTACTCAAAAATCGTTAAATTAAAGGGTTAAACGGTGTCAATAATCATTATGCAACAAAAAAAGAGGTGAATTATGAAAAATTTTTGCATAAGTTTATCAATTATCGGCATAATAATTTTGACAATAGTGATAGGTTGTTTTAATGCGGGAGGGCAAACCGAGTACCTTCGCATACACGTCAGAGCCAACTCTGACAGCGTCGAAGACCAATCCGTAAAATACGAAGTCAGGGACGAAATCGTGACTTATCTTGCGCCGTACGTCGCCGAATGCGACACCAAACAAAAAGCAATCGAAATGCTCAATGCGCAAAGCCAAAACATACAAAACAGAGTAAATAAGTTTTTGCGCAGAAGGGGTTTCGATTACGGTTGCAAAATAAGGATAGACAACGAGTATTTCCCCACGAGAGTATACGACGGAGTGACGCTTGAAGAAGGTTGCTATGATGCGGTAATCGTCGAGTTGGGTAGCGGTAAAGGCAATAATTGGTGGTGCATAGTTTATCCGCCGTTGTGTTTTACCAAAGGCGAAGGCACGGTAAAATACCGCTCTAAAATCGAGGAAATCATCGAGAAATTTTTAAAAGACAACAAGTCCTGACGGTGTAAAATTTTCCACAAAACGATGATAAACCGAAAAAATCAGCCGTTTTACGCTCGATAAACAGATTCTATACCGCCAAAACGACCGGTCACAAAAGGAGGAAAAATGAAAAAAACGTTTAAGATAGTCGTACTTGCCGTTGCTATAGTTACGTTATGCGGAGTAGTTGCCGGCAATTACGTCGCAAGCAGCAGTGCGTTTTACTCCGCTCAAAGCGTGCAAACCGCAACGTATAAACAGGGCAGCAGGGGCGACATGGTAAAAAAGATACAGCAAAAACTTAAAAATTGGGGATATTACAGCGGAAAAGCAGACGGTATTTTCGGTGCGCAAACTAAAAAAGCGGTAATTTATTTCCAAAAGAAAAACGGTCTTACGGCGGACGGAATCGTCGGGGCAAAGACTTTAGCCGCTTTGGGACTTAAAGATGGCGGTTCTTCTTCGGGCGGAACTTCGTCTACGTATACAAATTCGGACATTAATTTGCTTGCAAGGCTTATTTACGGAGAAGCAAGGGGCGAAAGTTATACCGGACAAGTGGCAGTCGGTGCGGTAGTACTCAACAGAGTAAAAAGTGCGGCGTTCCCCAACACCATTTCGGGCGTAATTTATCAATCTTACGCATTTACGGCGGTTGTGGACGGACAAATAAATCTCGCGCCCAACGCTACGGCTATTGCCGCCGCCAAAGACGCAATGAACGGTTGGGACCCGACTGGCGGCGCGATATATTATTACAATCCGTCTACGGCGACAAGTTCGTGGATATATTCAAGAAAGACGCTTACCACTATAGGTAATCACGTCTTTGCAATATAAGGGAGGTTTTAAATGCAAGACAACAACAAGAAAAACAGCGCGGTAGAAAAAGCGGAAGCGATTGCAAACGGCAAAGAATGGAAGCAGTCGGAGCATACGTCTGCCGTAAAAGAGACAAACGACGTCAAAAAGCCGACAAAAAAATCAAACAAAAAGACTAATCGGGAAAAACTTAAAAAGGAAGAAAAAAACAGAGACCGCCGCATACGTCTGGCTGAAATAAGGGCTGAAAGAAAGACTCAAAAGGAAAAACTCAAGGCTGAAAAGATAGCCGAAAAGGAAAAGAGAAAAGCCGAAATCAAAAAAATGCGCATTAAAAAAGCCGAAGAAAAGCAAAAGCGCAAGGATATGCTTAAAAAGGAAAGTAAAGAGCAGCGCGAAAAGAGAATATTGCAAGAAAGGGCGGCAAAGTTAAATGCCAAAAAAGAAATGAGAAAGGCAAAGCAACAGGCAAAACTCGAAAAGCAAAGACAAAAACAGTTGGCATATAGCGAAAAGCAAAGAATTAAAAAAGAAAAAAGGGAGCAAAAAGCCAAGGAAAGAAGAGAGAGAAGGAAAGACAGAAAAGGTTACGGCGGTTGGCTTGCGGCGGTAATTTCGCTCGGTTGCGCAGTGGTGATTTTACTCGGCGGCGTGGCATATATGTTCTTCAACGGTTCGCCCGTCGTGGCAAACGGCAACCAAATGATGTCGCGCGCTTACGAACAGAACTTTTACGATTTAGTGGGTTACGTCGATTCGATGGATGCAAATTTATCTAAAATTGCGGTGAGCAACGACGACGGCAACAGACAAAAACTTCTCAACGAATTAAACGTTCAGTCAAACCTCGCCGTAGCGGATATTACCGAACTTCCGCTCGAGGACGAAAGCAGATATTACACAACTAAAATTTTAAACCAAGTGGGCGATTTTGCGGCTTATCTTTCTTCAAAACTTATCGACGGCGGCAAAATCACTGCCGACGACATGCAAACAATTACCGATATGCAAAAAATAGTCTCCGAAATCAAGATGAGACTTGAAGAGTTGTCGGCAAAACTCGGCGACGGCTATTCGTTTATGAGTATGGTCGATAAAAAATCGGACGATTTAGTCATTTCCGAACTTAAAGACATTGAAAACATGGCTATAAATTACCCCGAAATGATTTACGACGGACCGTTTTCGGACGGACTCGAGACGAGAGAAGCGAAGGGTCTTATAGGTAAAAAGGAAATTTCTCAGGACGAGGCAAAGTCGGCACTCGAAAAATATTTCGATAAATATGCACTTGAAGATATAGTTTACGTGGGCGATACGCAAAACGGCAATATTCAGTCTTACAATTTTGAAGCGAAAAATAAAGACGGCGTGGGCTTATATGCGCAAATCACAAAGCGCGGCGGATATTTAAATATGTTCAATTTCTACAAGACGTGCGACAAAACCAATTTCGACCTCGATGCGTGTTTAAAAATCGCCCAAGAGTTTTTAAACGAAATCGGCATGGAAAACATGAAGGCGGTTTGGTACAACGAGGACGGCAGAGAAGTAACCATAAACTTCGCTTACGAAATCGACGACGTAATTTATTATTCCGATTTGATTAAGATAAACGTTTGTCAGGAAAGGGGAATAGTAAAGGGCATGGTCGCCAACAATTATATTCTCAACCATACCAAGCGTAACGCGGTAGAAGAACAAATTACCGAAAGTGAAGCGTTAGAGGCATTGTCGCAAGATATCGACGTGGAAAACGTGAGACTTGCGGTTGTACCGGTGGGCAACAGCGACGAAAAGTTGTGCTATGAAATAAGCGGAACTTACGACGGAAGCACGTACTTTATTTATATCGACGCCGTGACCGGCAGAGAAGTAAATATTTTCAAGGTGGTAAAGACTACCGAAGGTACGCTTCTGGTGTAATTCAAGACCAAATAAAATTGCCTTAAAAGGCATAAAAGAAATAAAATACGAAATATTAAAAAGACCGTTTTACAGCGCACGTATTGCGCAAAACGGTCTTTTTTTGTGTTTAAACGTGGTTTTGGCGTCGTTTGACCGGTAGCGGTAAAGCGGCTTTTTGTGAAATGTGATTTTAATTAAAGTTTTTCTTTAAAAAGCATTGACAAGATAATATTTTTATTATATTTTAAAATTGACGATTTGAAAAGCGCGGAGCACAAAACGAAAAACAACGATACATATTAGCGGACGGAAAACACCGCGCGGTAAATTAAAAGCGGGGCATAAAAAAGCCCCGCGCGAGAAAACGACGGGTACATCTTTTGTTTGTAAAGCGAAACGGCAAATCAAATTGTTTAATCAAAATAAAATCATCAAAGGAGAAAAAATATGGAATATGCAATAATTACAGGCATAATTTTAGTGATAGTATTAAACGTTGCCGTGCTTATAAAACTCAAGGCAACTAAAAGCGTAACGGTTCTGGATGAAAGAGACAAACGAGAAATCAAAGAGTCGTTTTCGTCAAACATAAACGCAATTACCGAAGCGTTAAAATATTCGACATACAATTCGTCGCTTTTAGTGCAAGAAAAACTCAAAGCGATGAACGATAAAATTTACGAAAACAGCGTGCTGATAGATAAACGGCTCGAAAGCATTGAAAGAAGTCAGCGCGACAAACTCGAAGAAATAAGGCAAACGCTTGAGCGAAACGTCAAAAACATGCAAGAGAGCAACGACAAAAAACTCAACGATATCAAGCAGACCGTCGACGAAAAACTCACTCAGACCTTAAACGACAGATTTAAAGAATCATTCAAATATCTCACGGAAGAACTTGAAAAAGTGACCAAAACCGTGGGCGAAATGCAGTCTATATCAAAAGACGTGGGCAACTTGACAAAGGTGTTGTCAAACGTAAAAACCACAGGTATTTTCGGCGAAATTCAACTCGGTGCGATTATAGAGCAGGTTTTGTCGCCCGACCAATATGTGAAGAACGTCGTCACCAACAAAAACGGTCGCGACCCCGTCGAGTTTGCGGTAAAAATGCCCGGAAACGGCAGCGATTACGTGCTTATGCCCATCGACTCTAAATTTCCTTACACGATTTACAACGACATGAAAGCCGCTTACGAAAAGAATGATTTTTCAACCTACAACGACAAACAAAAAGAATTGATTCAAAGAATAAAAGGTATGGCAAAGGATATAAAAGAAAAGTACGTTTGCCCGCCCGAAACCACCAATTTTGCGGTAATGTTTTTGCCGATAGAGGGGTTGTATGCCGAAGTGGTAAAACTCGGATTGATTGAAGAATTGCAGCAAAAATACGGCGTCACCGTTGCGGGACCTACTACGATGTCCGCGCTTTTAAACAGTTTACAAATGGGATTCAGAACGCTTACGATACAAAAAAAGTCCAACGAAGTGTGGAAAATTTTGGGCGCGGTCAAAAGCGAATTCGATAAATTCAACGATATTTTGACGCAAATTCAAAGAAAATTAAATTTAGCGAACAACGATTTAGACACGCTTATCGGCGTCAGATCGAGAATGATATCGAGCAAACTTAAAAACATTTCCGTCGACGACGAGCCGTTTTCTCTTTCAACAGACCAAAGCGACAAATAAATAAAAGAAAACGACGAATAGAAAAAAATAAAATGCCGCCATTATGCAAAATCGCAGTAAAAATGCGGCAGAGTAATAAAAAAACAAACTCGGCAAAGAGGTAATAAAAACAACAAATTGCGGCAAAGCGTTAATATAAGCAATAACGCATCAATAAAAAACGATAAAAGCCCCCGACTGTGACTTAAGTCACAGTCGGGGGCTTTTATTACGTCAAAACGTAGTTGTTATTTTTTGTGAGAATAAGAAGCAATTGCTTTTTTATACTCGATGAGTTTTTTATCCCAGTTTTCAAAATTGCTTTTGCCTTTATGATTTGCAAGAGAGTAGTTTTCTTGCAAATATTTTCCGAGCGCAAGAGTAACTACTTTTGCTCCGTTGTAGTTGCAATGGTTTCCGTTGTCTCTGAAATGACAAGAGTAATCAAATCCATCTAAACCCAAATTCATATCATAAAAATCCAAGTTGTAACGTTCGCACAATTCTTTTACGCCATTTGATTTAGCGTTGTCCCAAGAATGAGGCGTCGGGATAGATATAACCAAAAGCGGAACGTCATATTTTTTGCATAACTTATAAATTTTATAGAAATCCTTGTTTATGCTTTTTTCCATTTTTTGAGGCGGTTTATGTATGTCTTTCATATAATCGGGCTTAACATTAAAGTCGTTTACTTTGTCGGAATAAAAATAACCGTTTGTAAAATTTCCGCGATTTAAGTTGGGTAAAGTGAAAAAATCTCTGAGTTTAAGGTCTTTCCAACGAGAATGATACATAAACGGAGCAAAAAGCCAAGCGTAGTCGTAATGAATCGATCCTTGCTTTTTTATATTCGGTTGATAGAGTATATCCGCCTCTAAAATAACAAGTTTTAACTTTTGTCGTTTTAAAACCGATTTAAGTTGTTTACCAACGGAGTGTAAAGTTTGTTTCGCTACGCCGAACCCGTAAGAAGTATAGCCGTATTTGTCGTAAAGTTCCATCGGCGAAAAGCCGCTGTACACGTCCGAATTGCCGAGGACAATCATATCCGTGCCTGATAAATTAGCGCGATAAGCGAGCGCAGAATAATACTTTTGTCCGCCTATATCGTTGGTTGTTTTTGGTGTAAATAGTATGCCTAAATAGAAGTAAAATATAACTGAAGACAAGACTATACAAAAAATTTTCATTATGCATTTGATTTTCATATTAAAAACCTCCGTATATCGGGTCGACGGGCACGTAGCCTTGTCCGTATGCGCCGAAAATAAGAACAAAAGCGAAAATGGCGATAAACGACGCGCTTCTTATTGCCAAATTGCGTGTCGCAAGCCAATTTCCGAAATCGATAAGGCGATATTCTTTTACGACGTCTGTCATAGTCATAAAAAGTACGCCCAATACACATAAAATTCCGTCGTATATGTCAATAACGCCAGGGCTTAACAGCAGTGCTCCGCCTTTGAAAAGTCCTAAAAACATTTCACCGAAAACGTGTAAATTGTTTGCTCTGAACAGCAGCATACCTATGTTTACGATAATAAAAGTGCGGATTACGCGCAACACGTCGAGTGTTTTTTGAACTTTAGGTTTTTGAGAAAGGTTTGCTTTTGCGAAAATGCGGTCAAACAGCGGTTTTATAAGCATGCCTATCATCATTATAGCGTAATAATATAAGCCGTAAACTATGTATTTCACACTTGCGCCGTGCCACATTCCGTTTAAAAACCAAACGAAAAACAAAGCGATCGAAGAGGGAATAAACATCTCGAAAAACTTGTTGACTTTGCCGTGAATTTTTTTGTTGAGTTTCATCATGGGCTTGCTCATCGCTATGGGGTAAAACACGAATTCTTTAAACCATCTGCCGAGAGATATATGCCATCTTCTCCAAAATTCGTTTACATCTTTAGAGAAAAACGGTTGTTCGAAGTTTTTTGCAAGAGTGATGCCGAAAAGTTGGCTTATTCCGCTAACAAAATCGATAATGCCCGAAAATTCGGCGTAAAGTTGCAAAGTAAACGCCAATATACCAAGCGCGATTATTCCGCCGCCGTAAACTGAGTAGTTTTTAAATACTTCCGACGCGATAATAGCGAGTCTGTCTGCTACGACGAATTTTAATATCAAGCCGTAGCAAGCGGTCAGTAAACCTTTTGTGCAACGATTTTTATCCCAATCGTGCCCCTCGTAAAGTTGAGGTGCAAGTTCGTCGTAAAAAGCGAACGGTCCTTCAAGCATTTGAGGGAAATACATCATAAACAAAGCGAATTTACCGAAGTTTGTCTCCGCGCGGTAGTCGTTGCCGCCTTTTCTTTTTACGTTGATAAGATATCCTATGCCCGATAACGTGTAATAACTTATTCCCAAAGGAAGCCCCAATTTAAGCACGGGGATTTTTTTAGACACGTTAAACCAAGATAACACGCCCTCGAATAAATCAGCGAACATCCCCGAATATTTAAGCGCAGCCAAAATCAATATATTTAAACAAACGGTAAATGCCGTAATAAAAGATTTTTGCTTTTTGATTTTATTTTTCAACGCCTTTTTTGCGTCTTTATCGAGTCCTTCTTTCTTTTTAATAAAACCGTTGTCGAGTCTGTTCATCAACAAGCCTGCGAAATACAGCGAGAGTATGGTGAAACATAAAAATACAATTAAAAATTTGCTGTAAACGGCGTAAAAGACAAAACTGAAGATTAAAAGAACCAGATAGCGGTGCTTTTTAGGTACGAAATAATAGACGGCAAGTACGATGCTCATAAAAGCAAAAAACATTACCGTAATAATATAATCCATATCAGTCCTCGTCTTGCAATTTGTTTATAAGGGCCATTATGGTTTCCGCCGAACGGAAGTTTTCTGGAACGAGTTGCAATGGGGTAATTTCCACGTCGAATTCGTCGTTGATTTCCATTACGAGTCTAACGATGTCGAGCGAGGTAAGTACGCCGATTAAATCGGTTGCCGTCGTAAAATCTACGTTGGGTTTTATGTCTTGCAAAATTTTCAATAATTTGTCCATATTAATCCTTTTTAGTTTGTTTGTCGGGTGTAAAGTTGTTTAAACCGACAAATTTTTATAATTATTTTTTATAAATAAACGGTCGATTTTACCGTTTGCATTGTACGGAAGTTGCTTTATGCGTATTATCACGTTTGGCACCATATAATCAGGTATTTTTGCACAAAGTGCAGTCAAAAAGTCGTTTTCTTTAATTCTGCCTTCATATACACACACGATATTGTCTTTTTCTGTGTCGTAAACGCAAACGACGCCGTTTACTTTTTCTATCGCGCCTGCGTTTGCCTCTATTTCGCCGAGTTCTATACGGTAGCCCATATGTTTGATTTGAAAATCTTTTCTTCCCATATATTCGTACTCGCCGAATTTGTTTAGTTTAACCAAATCGCCCGTGCGGTATACTTTTTCGGGATAGTGGCTTTGCAATGGGTTTTGCACGAAAGAAGAATTTGTTTTTTCTGCGTTGTCGTAATAACCGTACGCGACGAAAGGGCCTCTTGCATACAATTCGCCGATTTTTCCTATTTCGGTGATCTCTTTTCCGTCATCGCCGACAATAAAAGTATCGCAATTGTCGCAATGTTTGCCGATAGGTAGGGTCTCTTCGTCTTTAAACGTGCGGTTTACCACGTAAAACGTGCAAATATCAGTGGTTTCGGTAGGACCGAAAAGGTTTGCAAATGTCACGCCGTCAAGTTTTTCAATCCAATAATTAAGTTGTTTAATAGGCATAACTTCGCCCGCAAACATCACTTTTTTAAGATATTTCGGTTTGGTATAATCGAACAATTTTAAATTAGCCACTATACACAATGCGCTCGGCACCCAATAAATCGTATTTACTTCGCGCTCGTTTAAATAATTTATAAGTTGAATGGGGAAAGAAAAATAACTTTTCGGCACTATATTAAATGTTGCGCCCGTGTACACCGTGCCAAAAATATCCGATACCGACATAGAGAAATAAAAAGGAGTTTGATTTGCGAAAATCGTATCTTCGGTGACGTCGAATTGTTTTGTAAACCATTCTATATACGCCAAAATATTGCCGTGCGAAAGAACAGTCCCTTTGGGAATTCCCGTCGAACCCGAAGTAAACAACGCATAAGCGGGGTCGGTGGAAATTATTTTAGAGTATACCAAAGAGAGTAATTTTTCGTCGGTTTCGCAATTTACGGTATTTATATATATCGTCAAACTCTCGGGTATGTTTAAAACCGAAACAAGGTCGGTGTTTTCTTGACTGCAAAGAAAAATGGACGGGTTTAAAGTCGAAATAATTTTTTGCAATCTATCTGCGGGGGAGTGCGAGTCGAGCACGACGTAATAATTTCCGCTGAAAAGCGTACCGAACATCGCCGTTAAAGTGTAAACGTCACGATTATCGAAAACGGCTATTGGTTGGTTTTTGCCTTGTATTTTGTTTAAAATCCCGCAAGCGATTTTCTTGCTGTTTTCTACAAAAGTTTTATACGTGAAAGAGTTTTTTTCGTCGGCAAAAGCGATTTTATCGGGAAAACGGTTTTTGTAGTTTTCCAACTGTTGTAAAATTGTTTTCATTTTAAATTCCAGTAAAAAATTGTCTTTAAAGCGGTGAAAAACCATTGTTTTTTATTTCGCTTGTTAAAGCAGTATTAATATTGTATCACACCAAAAGACAAAAATCAATAAATTGATTGAATATAATATTTATTAAATAGTAATATAAGATTGAACAAATTTTTCAAAATAGGTTTACGCTTTTTTGCGGTATTCTCTCGGAGAAACGCCGTACGCCTGATAAAATTGGCGGTTAAAGCAAGAAATGGTGGGGTATCCGCAGTCGTTGGCTATTTCAAGTATTGATTTACTTGTGGTAAGCAGCATGACGGCTGCGTTTTTTATTCGCACTTTATGCAAATACTCCTGAGGGGACAAGTCCGAAAAGGCATAAAAATCTCTTCTTAACGTTGCCACACTCGTAAAACAAATGGAAGCAAGTTGTTCTATCGTGATTTTTTCGGAATAATGCGCGCCGATGTATGCTATTGCGGGAGAAATCCTCTCCATTATCACTTTGTCGGCAACTCTTCGTTTACCCTCGCGCATGGTGCGGCGGTGCATCGTGACGAGCGCGACGATAAGTCCCGTCAACACGTCGTCGGTGTTTTCGCTCGGGTTTGACGCCTCGTAAAATATCAGGTCGATAAGCGCGGATATCTCGGGAAATTCCGATTTTTGCATAATGGTGGGGAAGTCGTAATTTCGCCAGTCGAAACGGGTAAAACGAGTAAGTACGTCGTCGCTCGAGCGAGATAAAAAATAATTCAGGTCGATATATAAATAATTCCACTCGCATTGGTCGTACGGGTTGGTCTGCGCAGAGTGCCATTCGCCCTCGTACAAAATCGAATAGCATGGCGCTTGCACACGTAAAACCTTGTCGTCAACGTTAAACGTGCCCGAGCCTTTTACGCACCTGCCTATTTCCAGATGGTTGTGCGCGTGCATCCAGTCGGTTTCGATAAACGGGTGGTCGACCCACAACCTGCCGTAAGGGGAAACGTGCGCCGCGGTGAATTCGGTTTTGTCTACGAATTTGTTTTTAATATTTTCTTTGGTGTGAGAAGTTGATTGATTTTGCATAGTTTTTTGTGAATTTGAAGTAGAATTTGGCATAATTTTATTGTATCATTAAAATGTAAAGTTGTCAAGTTGAAGTTTAAGACAACGGAGGTAACATGGAAAGCAGTTTATATTTAAAGGAAATATTCAATAAATGCGTATTTCCCGCTATCAAGAAAAAGCCCGACGATTATAAAAACAGGTTAACGGGCGCACTTTTGGGTAGATTTGCGGGTTGCACTTTGGGAGTGCTTGTGGAAAACTATCCTATAGAAAAAATGCGCGGAATCGCAAAAAAGACCGGCACGCCGTTTCCGCCGACGGAATATTGGCACGAGGCGGAAAATCCCGACGGAATACAGTACGGTGTAGACAAGCGCACGTCGTTCACTTTGGGACATATCGACGGAGTACCTGTAGACGACGATATCACTTACACCATACTCAATATGATTTTGTTAAAGCGTTACGGCAAAAATTACACGGTTGACGACGTGGGTGAGTTGTGGCTCGAAATACTGCCGTATGCATGTACCGCAGAAGAGTGTGCGCTCAATAATTTAAAAAACGGAATTTGCGCCGAGAAAGCAGCCGAAGGCAACGATTTTACAGAGTGGATAGGCGCGGCAATCCGTGCGGACGCTTTCGGTTACGTCTATGCGGGTAACCCCGAGGCGGCGGCAAAACTTTGCGCTTGCGACGCATATTTAAGTCATAGAAAAAACGGTATTTACGGCGAAATGTTCGCATCCGCCGCTATTGCCGCGGGTTTTATAACGACGCCCGTCGAGGCGATAAAAATCGGAATGGAGTGCATACCCAAAGACAGCGCGCTGTATAAAGATTTAAAGTGGGCGATTTCATATGAAGACACGCTCGTCGATTATGCGCACGCGAGAAAACTTCTGGACGAAAGATTCCCCGACATGCACTGCGTACACGTGCAGAATAATATGTGCGCCGTGGTGTTCGCTATAATTTTAGGCAAAGGGGATTATACTAAAACTATATCTCAAAGCGTAGCAATGGGCATGGACAACGACTGCAACGCCGCAACGGTGGGCAGCATCGTCGGCGCGTCCGTCGGCATAGACGGAATACCCGAACGTTGGTACAAACCTTTCAACAATAAAGTGCGCACGTATTTAAAAGGTTATGAAAACTTAAAGTTGACGGACGTAATCGACGACTTTGTAAAATTACACGAACAGTTTTCAAAGTAACTTTTGTGGAAATATATTTAGCAGAGAAAAATAAAATTAAATTTATAAAAAAATTATCGGGAGGTAAATTATGAAGAGGAAAATTATTTGCACCGTTTTGTCGCTTATGCTGTGTTTAGGCATAACGGTTGTCGTAAAACCGACAAAAACGGTCGTAAATGCAAGTACGGCGGCAACGATTTCGCGCGAGAAAATGGTAGACAAAATCAAAGGCGGCTGGATGGGTGCCCTGTGGGCAAACTTTACCGGTTTGCCGTCGGAATTTCATTATATCACATCGCCGGGCACTGATGAATCGTTCAAGTGGGTGTTAAGCGACGTGTATACGACTGACGACGACACAAGTATGGAGTATACCTTTTTGCACATGATGGAGGTGTACGGAGTAAACGATATCACTTATGAAGATATGGTTACGGAATGGATTTATCACTTCCAGGATTATATCTGGGAAGGAAACTATTACGCTCGTCAATTGATGCTGCAAGGCAAAGTTCCGCCCGAAACAGGTAAAGCGGGATTTAACAGAACCCCAGAGGCAATCGACGCTCAAATCGAGTGCGAAGTATTCGGTATGGTTACGCCCGGCATGCCGCAAAACGCTTACGGTCGTACAAAATGGTGGATGGCTGCCGTCGGCGACGGAGTAGTTCTTGAAAATGCGGCGTTTTATGCGATGCTTTGCTCGAACGCGTTTACGTTCGACAGCGTTTACGAAAATATGGAAGACGTGCGTTCGCGTTTCGATAATAACGGCACTACGGCAAAAATTTACGACACGGTTAAAGACTTGTACGAAAAAAATCCCGACGATTGGCGCAAGACTCGTTCGGCGATACATTCAAAATACTATAATGGTTATAATCTGGATTGCAGAATAAACTTTGCGGCGACCGTTATGGCTCTTTTCTACGGTCAAGGCGACTATGAAAAAACGGTTAAAGTGGGTGTGCTTGCGGGTTATGACAACGACTGTAACGCGGCAACTGCGGCAACGATACTCGGTTTGACTTTAGGGTACGATAATCTCCCGCAAAATCTCAAAGCGCAAACGGGCGATTATTATTTAAATACCAACCGCCCGGGACTTCGTAGCGGTACGGTGGGCGAAATTGCCGAAAGAATAGCAGATCAGGCGGAAAAAGTAATACTTTCTGCGGGCGGTTTGAAAAACGGCAGCAATTATATAATCTATGATAAAGAATTTACCCCCAACAACTATAAAGACGGATACATGAAGTCGGTATCTTGCGCCGACGGAGGCTGGAACGTTTCCGGTATGACCTTGTTCCGCAATTCTTCGTTTAGCGGCGGCAAAGGTTACGGTTCGGTAAATAAAGGAGCGTATGCGGAAGTTGCGTTTAACGGCGACGTTGTGGAAATAATAGGTACGACTTCGGTAAACGGCGGCAGTTTTGCCGTTACGCTCGACGGAGAAGATAAGGGAATCATTTGTTTAAACAGCGAAGAAACTTGCACCGTGGGTAAATTTTTATCCATGAACTACAATCAAACGTTGTTAAAACTCAGGGGTCTCGGCGAAGGAACGCACACTTTGCGTCTGACTGCATTAGAGCAAGGCAAATGGCATGCGATCGACGGAATACGCGTGACTTGCACAGAAGAAGAGTATTATCAGAATGACAAATTAAACTATGCCCGCACAAAAGCGGCAACGCCGGTGGCTTCGGTAATAAGTGCGCTCGGCACGGGCGCGGGCGGCGGCGGACTCGGCACAATTTGCGACGGTGTATATTATAATGACGGCGACCATTCGTCTTTACAATACGACAGTTATTTAGGCAGACAGTCAAGCGGAGTCAATTACCCCAAAGATAACGAAGATTACGTAGGTTACACGTTCAGCCGCACTCTTAAAGTAAGCAGAATAGTGTTTAACGAAGGCGGACACTGGGGAACGGACGGCGGCTGGTTTGAAAACGGCGAAGTGCGCGTAGAAGTGCTTATCGACGGAGTCTGGACAAGAGTCGAAACCGAAGCAGTACCCGTTTATCCGGGCAATCCTCAATCGGTTTCGGGCGGCAGAACTTACACGTTTATGTTTAATGCGGTAGAAGCCGACGGAATAAGACTTATCGGCACACCCGGCGGAACTTGTAAAATTATTTCTTGCGGCGAACTTGAAGTATACGGAGCGTAATGATTATGAAGAGAAATATATTTAATAAATTGTTGATTATAATGACTATAGCGATGTCGATAGCGGCGGTTTCGTTCAGTTCGGTTTCGGCATTCGCAATGGATATGACCCCGAAGCAAAATTATTACCGCACGGTCGAAAGCGATGCGGAAGGCTGGACGTGGACGGGTTTCGGACTTATCGAAAGCGACAAGGCAAGCAAAAATTGGGAGTATGGCACTTACTCGGCGGGCGGCACGGGCGAATATCGCTTTAAAGGCGACTCGGTACAAATAATCTCGAGTCTTGTGCCCGACGGCGGCAGACTCGGCGTAAAAATAGACGATATTGACAAAGGCGAAGTTTCGCTTTACTCCGAAAACGAAGAGTATAAAGCGGTGGCGGCTACTTTCGGCGGGCTTACTTTCGGTTGGCACACGATTAAAATCACGTCTTTGGACGAGGGTAAATGGCACTCGGTAGACGCGATAAAGGTAAACGTATCAAAAGACGCTTACGTCGAAAATTACAATCTCGCTTTAATCGGCGACATAATTTGTTCCGTACCTAATCCCACAGGCGGCGGAAACAAAGATTTAAACGTAATCCGCAACGAAAAATTTTACCCCGTAGGCACTTCGGGAGCAGGACCGGCGCAATACGACTCGTTTAACGGCAGCGGCAGAGGTTATTTCTATATGGGCTATGCGTTTAAAGAAGAAATACCTTTCTCCAAACTCGTTTTCCAAGAGGGCGACACATGGGTTGACGGCGGCTGGTTTTCGGACGGAGACGTTAAAGTCCAAGTTCGCAAAAACGGAACGTGGAAAGACGTAGAACTTCAAAAATCCACAGGTTATCCCTCTTCCGACGTGCGCGAAGATTTCGGTCAAAGTTGCGAAGTTTACACTTTCGTTTTTGATACTATAACGGGCGATGCAATTCGTCTTATAGGTATGACGGGAGGCACAAGCAATTTCGTTTCGGTGTCTCAGATAGAGGTTTATTCCAATGCAAACGCGTTGACTCTTTCGGAGGGATATAATTATCGCAAAGCGACGATTTACGAAAACGCTCAACCTCAAAATCCCGACAAGCCGGGTAAAAAAGGAGGCTGCAAATCATCGGTAAGCGGCGTTTCGGCTGCAATTGCGCTTGCTTTTATATGTGTGACAACGGCAATGATTGCGTTTTTACGCAATGATAATAAAAAGAGAATCGAAAAATAAAAATCACGATTCAAAGGAGAGGAAAATGAAACTTGCAAAAAAATTACTTACGGTTGCGCTGAGCGCACTGTTTGTATTGTCTGTAACGGCTTTTGCTTTTAGTTTTACCGAAAAATCGGGAATAAAAGCCCGGGCGCAAGGTTTGACTTTCGACGAGCAAACCTGGACGAGCAATAACGGTCAGACTATTTCCGGCGGCAACGTTGTTACCGTAGACAAAACGACTGATGCGGGCGATAATAAGTTGATTTTAAGTACAATCGCTACTTATGAAAATTTCCATTTACAGTACAAATTCAAGTATGTAGACACAGCGGTGTCAGAGCCGTGGTGGGGAAATTCCGGCGTGCTTTTGCACAGTTCTATTGATAGCGGAAAAATCAGCGGCTATTATATGGGCTTTTATAATTGGGGCAACGATCTTTGGGCTTCTACCGGCTATTACGTCGGGGGCGCATACACGATGCTTTACGGAGTACACAGCGGTTGGGGCGGCGCAGGCTTAAACGAAAATATGATAGACGTGTATGTTAAGGACAGTCATATAAACGTGCTCATCAACGGTTGGCTTTTCCAGAACGCCCCGCTTCCTTATGAAAAAACGGGTGCGATTTCCATTTATTCGGACGGAATAAGCGGAACTTACTCTGACTTTGTCGTTGAAGAATTGCCCGAAGACTACGACATAGCGTCCAAATTGGTGCGCGCTAACTGGAGCGGCAGCAACATCGCGGGAGATATGTATTATTGGAATGCTGCGGGTAAAAACCACACTTTCCGTATGCAACTTCCCGAAAATTCAGAAGGAATAAAAGGCTATAGATTGGTTCGTCGCAGTAAGGTTTCCGACGGCGGACAAAGCGTAAACGTCTATATCGACAAAACGGCTACGTTGGGCCTTACCGACACTTGGACGGGTGATCCTATTGTCTGGGGTGACGCGGCAAATAATTGCTCGCACGGCAACTCTTTATTCGGTATAAACAGCGTCGAAATTCCCGCATCCGCTTTCGACGGAGTAGAGGGCGGCGCAAAAGTAGGCTTTTTGATTAAAAAGGAAATTGCCGGTTGGTATTCCGCAGCGGAATATTGGTTGCTTTACACCGATTCAAACGGAGTAGAAAGAGTAGCCGATTATATGGATTTGGCTTATGCTTTCGATACGACGGCGCACGATTTTGCGTTTGATCCGACAGAAGGCGGAGAAAAAGGTTATCAATTCGTTTGCCAAAACAACGGAGTAATCACTTCTCACTTTAAAGGTCAAGAGTTTTCTATGGTAAAAATGCCCGTTATGTCGGCAAAAGGAAATAAAATCGAATATACTTTTGCTTCCGACGAGGGTGCAAAAACATTCAATGTTTCAGATTATATAAATTTCAACAATTATCACACGGGTTATAAAATGCTTTTCTCGGTTGATGGCGGAGAAGATAAAGAAACTTTGACTTTATCTCCCAGGACCAAAAACGGCACTATTACCGTAAAATGTATGCCCGACGGCAGTGCAAACGATTATAGCGGATCAATTTATTTCGACACAATTACTTGTGAAATAGAATATTCCACTGTTTGTAACAAGCAGTTTGTAAAAAACGGCGACCCCGTGCTTTATTCTGTGGGCGGCGGTCAGACGGTTGATTTAAGCGAATACGTTACGACGGATATCGATGGTACGTGGAGTTATAAAATCGGCGAAAACACTTACGATGGCAGCGAATATACTATTCCTACGGTTTCTGCCGAAGAAGATATAACGTTGGTTTTGACTCCGCTTGACAGCGAAGAAGAAATTAAAAGCGTAACTTTACACGTCGTAACCACGGCGTACGCGGGTTATCCCGAAAAAGTAACGTTGCCCATCGATAAAATGCCTCAACAAAGCAATTTATTGACTTTATACGGACAACTCAATGCCGACAACGGCAAATATATCGCCGACGCGAACAACGTCTGGGGAGTAATGACCGACCTCGGTACCGATAGTTATGCCGTTCAGGCGGTAGTAAACGCAAGCGATATGCTTAAAGACAAGACAAAACACGGTATATTACTTCACGCAAGCATCGGCACTAAAGGTTACAGCGGCACGTTGATAGGATTGTATTATCGTCAGGACATCGGCGCGCTTTACTGCAGCGTGGGTTATCTCGACAATGGAGAATATACCGCCGTTTCCGAGTACGACACATATTTTGATTATGCTGCCGATTATAGGGTAAAAGTAATTTGCAGCGGTTCGTTTATTCAACTTTCAATCAATGGTTATCGTGTGTTTACGACATACGATAAATACAATGCAGGCGGCAAAATCGCGCTTTTAAACGACGGCGGCACTACCGAGTATTACGATATTAAAGCGGTAAATTACGACGGAAACATTCAGGACGCGGTATTCCGCAGCGACTGGAGCGGAACGGATACGTTCTCGTCTTTGGCGGTATGGGATAAAGAATTTACGGTAAAATTTGCTTTACCGCAACCCCAAAACGCTACGAATTTCCGTCTTGTCCGCAGAACAAGCCTTTGGGAAGGCGAACAAGCGGCTACCGTAAAATCTGGCGATACGTCCTACGGTGAATGGAAATTGCCTTCAGGACTCGGATATTACGGAGACAGCGTATTCAATCTCGAAAACTTTGATTTGCAAGGCGAATACGCGACGTTCAGCATTAATCCTCAAGGTGCTTTCAAGGCTTCTTATATGTGGCTTATTTACAGCGTCGACGGCGTGGACTACATCGCCGACAGTGTATACGTGGGTTATGCTGAAGACTTGAAAGAACACGAACTTACTTTGCAGTCGAAACAAGACGGCGACGTAAAACGTTTTGTTCATTCCGCAAACAACATGATGTTGACTTTTGCAAAGGGTGAAGAAGTCGTTTGGGCGAGAGAATTGCAACTTACCGACAAAATGCAAGCGAAAACTTATTCAAACAGCGAAATTTCATCGGCAAATTTACCTTACAGATTATACCTCCCCGAAAATTACGACGCGTCGCGTAAATATAAATTATTGGTATTTATGCACGGCGCGGGCGAAAGAGGAAACGACAATTCCTCTCAGGTCGCGACAGGCGGCATTATGGGAACCGAACTCATGATGAAACGCATAATCACAAGCAAATATGCCGACGAATTTATCGTGGTGGCTCCTCAATGTCCCGCGGATATGCGTTGGGTAGAGCGCGATTGGACACCCGGAAAGTACGATTTCGCAACGACCGAAGCGTCTGTTCCTATGCAACTTTTGCAATCGCTTTTGAATAAAGAAATACTTGCAAATTACTCTATAGACCGTGCGCACGTTTACGGCGCGGGACTTTCGATGGGCGGTTTCGGTATAATGGATCTCGCCGCAAGAGAGCCGGGTTTATTTGCGGCAATAGTCAATTGCTCGGGCGGCGCGGACGATACTAACGGTGAATTGTTTGCAACTACGGCGGTGCGCGCATACCACAGCGAAACCGACACAACAGTAAACAACGACACATTGTACAATTTCGTTCAAACGGCTAAAAACGAAGGCAGAGAAGCGGAATATTACGAAGTTGCGCTCATCGGTCACTTCTCGTGGCAAGCGGGTTTTGAAGACGCAGATTTACTCACATGGCTTTTAAATCACGAAAAAACGTGGAGAATTACAGTTGAGTTAAACGGCGGTAGTCTGACAAGCGAGATCCCTTCGACTTATAATTACGACGCACAGGAAGTTACGCTTCCCGCGCCGACTAAAGACGGCTGGAAATTCGGCGGTTGGTTTACCGATGCGGAATATAAAACCGCAATCGAAAAATTCGACGGAAACGCCGCAAGCGATTTGACTTTATACGCACTTTGGGAAAAGGAAGTTTCGGTAAAAGTAATTGCCGACGGAAACACTATTGCGGAATTTACCAAAAAGAGCGGAGAAACGGTCAATCTCGCCGAATACGTCACGCAAAAAGACGGATATTTGATGATTGGTTGGAGCGACGGTAAAAACACCTATGCACCTACCGCTACGGTTAAGGTGGAAGACGATACGGTATTTACCGCCGTCTATGAAAAGATAGAAACACCGGACAGCGGCAGCGATTCAAGTAGCGGTAGCGACCAAACGCCGGACAGTGGTTCTGTAAGCGATACAGATTCCGGTTCGTCCTCCGGTTCGGAAATGACTACTAAAAAGGGTTGCTTCGGCGGAGTTGACGCTCAAACGGCAATGTCGATTTTTGTTGTTATCGGTGCGGCGTTCGCTATAAGACGTAAAAGAAGAGATTAATAAATCTTAAAAACTAAAAAACGATTTTATTGCGGTTGCTCGCTTTGTCGCGGGCAACCGCATTTTTTAATTATAGTAATTATTTTATTTAATGGGGTAATTTAAATTGTTTTACGGCATACTGAAAGGATTGCTCAATCGCAAGCGGCAGGCGGTTTAATTTAATTTTTAATTGTGTTTGTCGGTTTTGCAGCGTACGTATGCTGTAAAATTACCTATTTTTTTGTTTTAACGCTTGTTTGAATAGAGTATAAAACGCATGTAAACATTATTAAAAGACGGCTTTTATGCCATAACGGCGGTGGTTTCAAATAAATGTAAAAATTGAGTTGTTTTATAGGTGATTTTTAAATTTGATATTGCATTTAAGAGGCATAGGTGTTATAATTGAAAAAGCGGCGACGTATATACGAGTATATACGTAATAATCGCGCCGGGCGGTCGGCAGATTTAATGATAGGAGACTAAGCGTAAAAATTCGCTCGCCCGCATTTAAATTTAAAGGGACAAATTATGAGTAACAAAGCGAAAAGCAAATTTTATCTTACTCTTGTGATATTCAGCCTTGTGGGTCAAATCGCATGGGTAATCGAAAACATGTATTTCAACGTGTTTATTTACAAAATGTTCAACGCTTCCGCAAGCGACATTTCATTAATGGTCGGGGCAAGCGCGGTGGCGGCTACGCTTACCACGGTGTTTATGGGCGCGCTGTCGGACAAGGTCGGAAAACGCAAAATTTTCATGTGCGCAGGGTATATCTTGTGGGGTATATCGATTTTGCTTTTTGCCTTTATACGAAAAGATTTTATTTCTTCTGCGTTTGCGGGTGTGGCAAACGCCGCAACGTTGGGCGTTTCTTTGGTGATAATAATGGACTGTATAATGACGTTTTTCGGGTCTACCGCAAATGATGCGTGTTTCAACGCGTGGCTTACCGACTGCACAAACGACGGCGACAGGGGAAAGGCAGAGGGTATAAATTCTATGATGCCGCTTATTGCGATACTTGCGGTGTTCGGCGGCTTTATGGGGTTTGACCTCGACAAAGCAAATTCGTGGAGCGTCATTTACATAATTATCGGCGTCGCCGTGTCTTTAATCGGCGTGCTCGGTTTTTTCATTATCGACGAACCCGCAAATATAAAATCTAACGAACTCGGGTATTTTAAAACCATAGTTTACGGCTTTAAACCGTCGGTTATCAAAAGCAATCAGGGACTTTACGTATCATTAATCGCGTTTATGGTTTTCGGTATATCGATACAAATTTTTATGCCGTATCTCATTATTTATTATGAAAAAACACTCAATATAGCAAACTATGTAATCATCATGGCTCCCGCTATAATTTTAGCGTCGGTCGCGACTGCGCTTTACGGCAGATTATATGACAAATTCGGCTTTAAAAACACCGTTTTGCCAAGCCTTGTTTGTTTACTTCTGGGTTGCTTTATATTGTATTTGTTTCCGCAAGTGATAAATGTGCGTGGCGCGGGAATGAAGACGATTGTGTTTTTCGGTTCGCTTTTTATGATGACGGGATATTTGACGGGTATGGCTGTGTTCGGTGCAAAAATAAGAGAGCGCACGCCCGAAAGCATGGCGGGCAGATTTCAAGGTTTACGCATAATCGGTCAGGTGCTTTTGCCGGGGGTAATCGGTCCGTTTATCGGCGCGGCGGTGCTTAAAAACGCCGATAAAATTCAAGGCAGCGACGGAACGGAATCGTTTTTGCCAAACGCAAACATATTTATCGCCGCCGCCTTCGTGGTTGCGCTTTTAATTGCGGGAATAGTTTTGTATTTTGCCTTAAAATGTAAAAACGTCGCAAAGGAGAGCAAAGAATGATAAAACATTTATACACGCCTTACGGGGGAAATTTCGATAAAAATTTACCTTTAAAAGAATATCCCCGTCCGCGCATAAAAAGAGATAATTGGATTAATTTAAACGGTACTTGGGGCTTCTTTACGACAAACGGTTGCGATAAAACAGGCAAAATTACAGTTCCGTATTGCATAGAAAGTCTTTTGTCGGGCATAAACGAGACCTTTGAAAAAGGCACTGTATTCAACTATGAAAGAACATTTTTTATAGACGAAGATTTAAGCGGAAAGAGAGTTATTCTTCATTTCGGTGCGGTTGACCAAATTGCCGAAGTGTATATAAACGGTCTGTTCGTTGGTAAACACGAGGGTATTTTACCTTTTTCGTTTGACGTCACCGATTACGTCGGCAAAGAAAATTTAATCAAAGTCATCGTAAAAGACGACCTTATACACAAACTGCCTTGGGGGAAGCAAAAAGTCAAGCGCGGCGGTATGTGGTACACGCCCGTCTCGGGCGTTTGGCAAACGGTTTGGCTTGAAGTTGTGCCCGATAAATACATTAAAGACGTGCAAGTCGTTTGCGATAAAAATCAAGTCACCGTGAACGTAGACGGAGTAGAAGACGGAAAAGTGATTTTTGAAAAAAAAGAGTATGATTTGATTGACGGAAAAACGAGTTTTTCGGTCGAGTTTCCCGAGTATTGGTCGCCCGAAAACCCCAGACTTTATTATTTCACCGTCGTTTCGGGGGAGGATAAAGTCGAGTCGTATTTCGCTTTAAGGACGCTTGAAGTTAAAACCATAAACGGCAAAAAGCGGCTTTGTTTAAACGGAAAACCTTACTTTTTCCACGGGCTTCTGGACCAAGGGTATTATAGCGACGGAATTTACACTCCCGCCGACGAGCAATGCGTGCGCGACGATATATTAAAGATGAAGAGACTCGGGTTCAATACTTTAAGAAAGCACATCAAGGTCGAACCCGAAAGGTTTTATTACGAGTGCGACAGGCTGGGTATGGTAGTCTTTCAGGACATGGTCAACTGCGGCGATTACTCGTTTTTCGGCGATACTGTTTTGCCGACTGTCGGCGTGATTAAGCGCAACGATATAAAGAAGAATAAAGACAAAGAAACCCGCGACAACTTTATCAAATTTGCCAAAGAAACGGTAAACTTACTCAAAAATCACCCGTGCATATGCTATTGGACGATTTTCAACGAGGGTTGGGGGCAGTTTTGCGCCGACGAACTTTACGATATAATAAAAAACGAAGATTCTACTCGCTTTATCGACAGCACGTCGGGGTGGTTTAAACGCAATAAAAGCGACGTCGAAAGTTTGCATATTTATTTCAAAAAACTTAAAATCGGCAAAGACGATAAGCCGCAAGTGCTTTCCGAATTCGGCGGTTATTCTTATAAATCGGAAGGACACTCGGCAAACGAGAAAAAGACTTACGGTTATAGAAAATTTACCGATTTAAACGAGTTTAAAAAGGCGGTTTTTTCTTTGTATAACAACGAGGTGTTGCCGCTTGTCAAAAAGGGTTTGTGCGCGGCGATTTACACCCAACTAAGCGACGTCGAGGACGAAACCAACGGTATACTTACCTATGACAGAAAAGTGCAAAAGATTGAAAAAGAAGAGTTTTTCGAGATTTCTCAAAAACTTAAAAATGCCGTTTTAGAGTGATACGTGTTGCGTAAAGACGTCAAAAACGGCGAAAAATGAAAATCAAGGCGCGATATTTTAAAAATAATTAAAAGCGATTAATTTCGACAAACAAACTCGGTTTAATTAAGATTTTAAAAATAAGCGGTCTTGACAATTTAAAGATATAATGATATAATCAAATAAAAATTGCGCAAAGCAAAAAAGGAGCAAAAACATGGAAGAAATTAAAATGACCTTTTACAGGGTAAACAAAATAGATTTTAAATACAACGAGCAAGTAAAGCCCGACACTAAATTTCAATTAAAGCCGAGATTCGATTGTAAAATGGGCGTAAACGGCAAAATGCTTTTCGTCAATCTCGGCGTTACGGTGACTAACGAACAAACAAGTCCCACTCCGTTTGACTTGCAAGTCAGCCTTGTGGGCGGTTTTGCAATGGGCGATTACGCACCCGAAGACAACAAAATTCGTCTCAAAGCATGCTTGCGCCAACTTATGCCGTATCTTCACTCTACGGTTGCGTCAATCACGGCGGATTGCAACATACCCGCATATTTCTTGCCAATTATCGACGTTGCCGAAATGGTAAACCTTTCAAAAGAAAACGAGGCAGGTCCCAATTTCAATTAAGGATTGATAAATAATTACACCGTATAAGGTTATGCTTTAGTAAATAATTTTAATAAGTTTCGGCGCGATTTACCCAATACGTATGTTATAAAAATGGCAAAACAAACAAATAAAAATAAAAAGACTCGGTTTTTCACGCCGAGTCTTTTCTTGTGCTTTTGCGAATGCGTAGGTATTAAAATAATTAATTTTCAAATAATCGCTTGACAAAATTATCAAATGTATGATATACCGAGTATGCTAAACAAAACTTAACATATTGAGTGAGGCGACCTTATTTTTAAAGGGCGTATTTTACCATTTGGATTTAATATTTTGCACAAATACTATTAGATTTGATAAAATGCAGATTCTATTAAGTGTTTGTGTAAGGTTATAACTTCGCTCATTTAAGTTTTGTTTAGCGACTATCGGAGTCTGCGTTTTTATGCGCTTACTTCGGTAGGCGCATTTTTTTATTAAAGGAGTGGTAAGTTATGAAGAAATTTTTAAATGCATTTTTAGTTTTTGCTATTTGCATGTGTACTGCGTTCTCGTTTATCGCTTGCGGGGACAACACTGCCGATAATCGTGACAGCCGAATGGTTGCCATATACGGCACTTACGTTGCATATGCCGAAGAAAACGACATTACGCCGCTTTCGTATGAAGAATGGCTTGAGTCCGTAAAAGGGCAAAACGGCAAAGACGGTGTTGACGGTAAAGACGGATTAAGCGTAAAAAGCGTTATTGTAAACGAAGACGGAAAGTTGATTATTACTTTTACCGATAATTCGACAATCGATGCGGGGCTTGTAAAGGGTGCAAACGGTAAAGACGGTGTCGGGATTGCCGATATGAAGATAGAAAACGGCAAACTTTACGTTAAGTATACCGATAGTGACGAATATATAGAACTTGGTCAAGTAAAAGGCGCAGACGGAAAAGACGGGATAACTCCTACTATAGAGGTTTCGGCAGACGGTTATTGGGTAATAGGGGAAATAAAAACTGAAGTGAAAGCACTTGCTTCCGACGGTAGAGACGGTGTCGATGGTAAAGACGGCGTTGACGGAGCAAACGGCAAAGACGGCAGAGGTATTGCAGGGGTTTCATATAAAAATGGAATATTAATAATAACGTATACAGATGGAAGTAAAGAAGAGATTAGTTTACAAGATGAAACTGAAGGCACTGAAGGGTTGGAATATTATCCTTTACCTAATAATACTTTTGGGGTAAAGGCGGGAACAACTACATATTTGGATAAAATAATTATTCCTAAAACATATAAAAACAAAGCCATAACGCAAATTTTAGATAGTGCATTTTGTAATGCTAAAAATTTAAAAGAAATACAATTGCCTGATACAATAGAAAAAATTGAAAGTCATGCGTTTGCTGGGTGTAGTTCTTTAAAAAGTATCAATATTCCTTCTTCTGTTAATTTTATCGGGGATTATTCTTTTTATGAATGTGAAAATTTAACACTAATTGGGCTTCCGGCAAACATAACGACCATTAAACAGTATAGTTTCTATGGATGTAACTTTGTGGACAATAAAATAACTATTCCAAAAACAGTAGAAAAAATAGAACCATACGCTTTTAAGCATATTGAAAAAGTTTATTTTGAATCAAACGAAACATGGCAAATTACTTGCGGTACAGCATATATTGATTCATCGTACCCGCAAAACGCTGAAAAGAATTATTATGATTCTCTCGGCGGGGCAAAAGTATTTACGTTATCGACTAAAACAGACATAGATTATAGCAATTATTTTAATGGGATAAAACTTACTTTTTCGTTACCAAATAATGCGATAGAAAGATATCTGAAATCTCAGGAATGTACATGGATAAAACAATAAATGGGATAAACAGGCAAATATTAATCAATGAAGGAATGTAAAGTTTAAATAAAAATAATAGTTTTGTGGATTTTGCGGACTATTATTTTATTGTTTAAATACGTTTTGCACTGATATATGGATTAAATGTCTATGGATTGTTAAAATAAAACGTAAGACAAATCGCAAAATAATCATTAAAAACATTTTTTTATATTTTAGTATAAAAAAACAGTCGCAAGTCGATAATAGGGTTGACTGACAGAGACAAGATTAAACGAAAAGCAAAATGCGCAAATTTCTGTCGAATAAAAGGAGGTTTTTAATGAAACTAACGGAAAAAGAAGTAAATATGATTTCGGATTTATTGACTTTTGAAAGTACGGTTTGCAAAAAAGCGCGATTGTATTCAAAGACGATTACCGACGGCGAAATTGCCGCAAAAATGGAACAAGTGGCAAACAATCACCAAAAGAGATTTAATTCTCTTTTAAACATGATTTCTTAAGGAGGTATAATAAAATGTTTAAAAAAAGCGATTTTATGCTCAACGAAAAAGATAGTTTGCAAGACTTGTTAAACGACGAAAAACAAATGGTTGCATTATACGGCACTGCGCTTATCGAGGCGGAAGCGAAAAACGTGCGCACCTTATTTAAAACCAACTTAAACGAGACCGCCGAAGACCAATATTTGATTTTCAGCACCATGCAGAAAAATGATTATTACCAGACCAAGCCCGCCAACAAAACCGTTATTGACGAGCAAGCGGAAAAATTTAAATCGGTAAAATCACAGTTGGGCTAATAAAAAAAACGGCGGGTTTTTATTTACCCGCCGTACATATTTTATAAAGATTATTAGATTAGGTTGTAAAAAATTTTAAATAGCAATGTTATTTAAATAGCAATGTTAAAGGCGCGTTAAAATTATTCAGGCGCAATCAATTTTGTCGCCAATCGGTGTTTGTTTGTAGTATTTTTTGGTGATGAGCACGCCGATTAAAAGCACTGACGGGAAAATCGCAGAAATTGCAAAACCGACGTTTAAGGAGAATACGTTTGCTGTAAAACCGACAATTACGGGTCCCGAAAGACAGCCGATATCGCCGCCGAGAGCGAGAAGGGAAAACATTTTCGCCCCGCCGAGAGGAAATACGTTTGATGCAAGCGAGAGTATGCCGGGCCACATTATTCCCACGCACAGTCCGCACAGCGATGCCGCCAGAAGCGATAAAACGGGTATGGGACTGAATGCGAGCAACATCAGACCTATAATCATGCCTGTTGCGCTGAAAATTATGTATTTCGTCAGGTTGAGTTTTGCTCCGAACAAGCCGTAAAAAGTTCTCGAGACTGCCATAAGCAAAGCAAAACCGCACACGCCCAATAAATCGCCCGTTGTTTTGTTGAATCCGAGAGTAATTTCGGCAAAGTACGAAACCCATTGCGCAATCGCTTGTTCTGCCGCGCCCGCGCAAACTATCATAATGAAAAATACCGGGAAAATTTTGTTTTTTACAAAGCCTTTATATGAAGAATTCTGTTCGCTTTCTTCTATTATCGGCACTTTTGCAAACGCAATTGAATTATAAAGGGGAATCAACGCCCAGATAAAGGGTAAAATATACCAATATTTTTGAGAAAACACGCCGATAAATGCGGTTGTGATTATTACTATGGCAATGTGACCCCAAGAATAAAAAGAGTGCAAAAGGCTCATACGGGACGATTTTTCGTTTGCGGGAAGAGCGTCTACAAGCGGACTGATTATTACTTCCGTCATGCCCGCGCCCATTGATAAAATCGACGTCGCTACCATGATTGCAACAAACGGTTGCAGTAAAAACGGCAAAAATCCGAGCAGCACAAGCCCGATAAAACACAGTGTGTGTGCAAGTATGGCAGATTTTCTGTAGCCCAAAGACGATATAAGTTTACCGCCGCAAGCGTCTATCGCCATTTGAATCGCAAAGCCTATCATGATAAGCATTGTAAGTTGAGATAAGGCGATATTAAATCGCGTGGTAAACGTTGAAAAAAGCAGCGGTGCTAAATTTATTCCTATCGCTTGCGTGATATATCCGAGATATGCGCAAGCGGTTGTCGAAGAGTATTCGTTTTTCATTTTTTCTCCTTGATACGTATGTTGCGGCTTGTTTTTTAATAAATTAGTATAGTCGCATTAAATAATGTCAAACCGCCGGTTTTTGTGTAATAGTTTAGAGCAGAATTAAAGCGTCGGCAAAAACCGTAAAGTCGCGGCATGATTTACAAAAACGTTTAACTTTGCCGCAATCAAAGAATAATAAATCGCAATTAAAATGCAAAAAAAAGTGTAAAAATCGCATTCGGCAAAGCATTTCAATGATTATAACATTAAAATACAATATTTGCAAACATTTTTCGTCGCGCTGAATTAAAAAGGTATAAGCAGGCATAAACGACGCGGCTATGCCAGACTGTATATAAACTGTATATAATATATTATGCAGGTATGGCTTTTTCGTCCAGAGAAAACGATAAGTTTTTGCGGTTAAACCTATGCGAACCTTTGATAAAGCACAGTTATTTCGTTTAGAATATACTTCGTAATATATTAACTCGTCGTAAGCATGTCTTTATTTTACCATAAAATGAAAACTGCGTAAAAAATATTCAAACCGCACGTACCGAGCGCGCAATTTCTTGACTTTTAAGCCGTTTAATGATATATTTAATATTGATTAAATACAAAACAATAGAATAAAATTGGCTATAATGGAATAATTCAGGTTTTTCAGGAGGTAATTATGAAAATTGCGATATCGTCTGACAGTGCCATTGACATTCAGGAAGATTTACTCAAAAAATATGATATAAGCACCGCTCCGTACACCATTACTTACGGGGGAAAAGAGTATATTGACGGACAACTCGACATTGCCGAAATGTATAAATATTGCGACGAACACAAACAGTTGCCCAAGACTTCCGCAATAAACGTAGAGACGTTTAACGAGCATTTTTCAAAACTTTTACAGTCTTACGACGCGATTATTCATATTACGCTTTCAAGCGAAATCACCTCGGCTTGCCAACACGCAAGAATGGCTGCGCAAAACTTTAAAAACGTATACGTAATCGACAGCCGTTCTTTGTCGACGGGTATTGCTCTTCTTGCGATTTATGCGAGAGAACTTTCTTATACAATCGACGACCCCGCCGAAATTTGCAAAAAGGTCGAACAAAGAGTATCCAAAGTGCAAGCAAGTTTTATTTTAGATACCCTTGATTATTTAAAAATGGGTGGAAGATGCTCAGCACTTACGGCTTTCGGCGCAAAAGTTTTGAGTTTGCATCCCCAAATTTTGCTTAAAGACGGTAAAATGGTCGTCGGTAAAAAGTATATGGGCAGAAGAATGGAAAAACTTGCCGTAAAATATGCGCTTGACACGCTTGCGGAATTCAATCACCCCGACAAACACGTAATTTTCGTCACGCACAGCGTTTCCGACCCCGGAATTGCCGAAGCGGTAATAGAAGAAATCAAGAAATACGGTTTTGAAAACGTGTACGAAACGACAGCCAATGCGACGGTTTCGAGCCACTGCGGTAAAAACACCATCGGTATTTTGTATATAAACGACGGTGAAGAAGAGTTGGAATTAAAGTAAAAAATTAAATTTATTGCGCCGCGCATTTTGCGCGGCGTTTTTATAATCTTGCAAAAAAGTATTTTATATGATATAATATTTTCGATAACGCCAAGGTCGATTGATTTTGGCGATTAGCCGAAGTCGTATTTCCTTGGAAGTTATTTATAAATTTTTAAGGAGGTTTATTTTATATTATGTATAAAATTAAACATATGACCGAGAGTCAGAATAGCAATAGTCAAGCATTAAAAGAAGTATTAGAAAAATACCAAAAAGCATGTTGTGGCAGAAGCAAAAAAGAAAAGAAAGAGATCGAAGAGAGTATATATAGGACAACTTGTGTAACGCTCGATAATCTTACTTCCAGCGACTTGTAAAGCGTTATCATCGGAAGGTGTATTTGCGCCTTCCTTTTTAAATAAAACCATATTGACAAAAACGTTTTAATTGTGATAAAATCTAATGCGGAATATAGTGGAATATATATGGAATACATAAAAAATTTGCGCTGTTGTCGGCAATAACGAAATTTAAGTTTTTGGCGTGATTTTAAAATGTTTTGGGAGAATAGTATGTTTTTTGAAATGTTAAAATATCGGTTAAATCCAAAAAACAGGCACGATATTAAACTTCAAAAAGAACTGTATGCCGAATTAAAAAAGTTTGGCTTTAATTTTCACGATCACAGGCAATTTAATTGCTGTACTTTTAAAGAAAAAGACAAGCAAGTCGTTCCTGTTCTGATACGCTATATCGATAGATTTGAGTCGGAAGGGTGTCAAATGCAATATTTAAGCGCACTCGGCGTAAAGGGGTTTAACGACGCTACCGAATATTTAATTTCAAAATATAAGCATTATTTACGCCCAGAATACAACCAAAAGCAACTAAACGTCGTCTCTCAAACGCTTGCAAAAATTTGCGATTTAAGATTTCTTGACGATTATTTTGAAATTTTAAGCAGCGACGTAACCATAGACGCTTGCTATTTAGTGCAAATGCTCGGCAAACTGAAAGTAGAAGCGGCTATACCGTATTTTATTAAATTGCTCGATTGCGTCAATATCATTCCCGAAAAATGGGAAGGGACGGTTTTGGAAAGCAGTAAATATTACGTTTCGCAATGCGCGATAGAGGCTTTGGGAAAATTCAAGAAAAAAGAACTTAATAAATATATCGAAAAATTTTTAAATCCGTCGAATTTGCAATGGATAAATTTTTCGGAAGAAAGTAAAAATTTGTTAAAATCCACGTATAAAGATTATATAAAAGCGGCACAAAAGGCTATGTGTTGAGCCTTGAGTAAAAACTTTATTTAAAAGTATATGAAAATATTTTTTTGATTTTTTATTGACGAAAAAGTAAATGGGTATGAGAGAAAAGACGAGTTGATTGAATCCGCTTTTATATCGGGGTTTGACAATATTGCGGCATACGTATTGTGCAAAAACGACATAAAACACAAAAAAAAGAGTAAAACATAGCCGATAAAGTGTAGCGAATAAGTAATGGTGCGAGCAAAAAAACAATAAATAAAAGCATTGCGAATAAACAAAAACAAATAAAAACGGACTTAACAAGGCGTAGCAAAATTAAAATGCGACACAAACTTAAAGCCGACTTTATAATCAAAAACGTAAAAGTGCATAATAAAACCGCGGGGCACAAAGCCTCGCGGTAATTTTTAATTTTAATCGTCGCAGATATAAGCCGTAAATATAGGTCGATTTAACTTGCGACTGCAAAACGCAATATTTAAACCACAAATTTAAACTACTTAACGACTTAAATTTTATTTTGCTTTAATTACTTCTTGTCCGCCCATAAACGGTCTCAACACTTCGGGAATGGTTATGCTGCCGTCGGCATTCTGATATTGTTCGACAAGAGCGGGAAAGACTCTTGACGTTGCAAGACCCGAGCCGTTGAGCGTATGCACAAACGCGGGCTTGCCCGTTTTGGAATCTCTGTATCTGGTGTTGTTTCTTCTCGCCTGATAGTCGTTTGCGTTGGAAACGGAAGAAACTTCTTTATAAATGCCCATGCTGGGTATCCACACTTCAATGTCGTACGTTCTCGCCATAGATGCGGAGCAGTCGCCCGCCGCAAGTTTGGAAAGTCTGTAATGAAGACCGAGTTTTTCCATAATTCTGCAAGCCTTGCCCACGAGTTCTTCAAAAGCCTCTTTGCTGTGTTCGGGATGAGCGTATTGCACCATTTCCACTTTATTGAATTGGTGTCCGCGCACCATACCTCTTTCTTCGGCTCTTGCGCTGCCTGCTTCTTTACGATAGCAGGGTGTGTAGGCAAAGAATTTCATGGGAAGTTTGCTTTCGTCGATAATTTCGCCCGCATACATATTTACGAGAGCGGTTTCTGCCGTTGGAAGCATAAATTTAGATTTCAATCTGCTGCCGTCTTCGCTGTCTACCCAATAAACTTCGTCGGCAAATTTGGGGAATTGACCCGCGCCGAATCCGCAGTTGTAGCCGAGCATGTGCGGGGGAAGTATCATTTCGTAGCCGTCCGCAAGATGTTCGGAAACAAAGAATTGAAGCAAAGCCCATTCGAGTCTTGCTCCGTCGCCTCTGTAAATCCAATACCCGTTGCCGGAAAGTTTTACGCCCCTTTCATAATCGATGAGACCCAAAGCGGTGCACAAATCGACGTGGTTTTTGGCGTCGAAATTAAATTGAGGCTTTTCGCCGAACACTTTAATTACTTTATTGTTTTCCTTTTCGCCGGGCAAAAGGTCATCGTCGGGCATGTTGGGAAGTTTCGCTACAAATTCGGTAATTTTGTCCGAAAGTTCGTTTATTTTAGCAGTGCCTTCGGCAATCGTGTCGCCGAGCGCGCGCATTTCGGCAAAAATTTCGTCAACGGGTTGACCCGCCTTTTTAAGTTTGGGTATTTCTGCGGAAACCGAGTTGCGTTTTGCCTGTAATTGTTCGTTTTCTTTAATGAGTTTTTTCTTTTCGTTGTTCCATGCGATTACGTCGTTAAAGTCGACAATGCAACCTTTTTTTGCGAGTCTTTCTTGGACGAGATCGGGATTTTCGGTTATAAGTTTTAAATCGAGCATAACTGACTCCTAAACTGACTTTTAATGTAAGATTTCCATTAGTATATACCATTTGACAAATTATTGCAATTAATTAATTAAAAAAGTGAAAATTTTTTATGCAAGAGTGGGTATTCGCTGCCTGAAATGCGGTTTAAATTATTGCAAAATATCATTAATTGTGTTAATATATTATATATATGGGCTTTTGCGGGACTTATTGCGCGCGGATGCGACGACATGCGGCCTCGATTGAAAAGCGAACAGCATAGAGAGGCAACATGAAGGTTTACAACACCCTTTCGGGTAAAAAAGAAAATTTTGTCCCGATAAACGGAAACAAGGTAAATATGTACGCTTGCGGAATCACGGTTTCGGGCGAAGCGCATATAGGTCACACTTATCAGGCACTTATTTACGATATAATACGCAAATTTTTGATTAAAGAGGGCTATGACGTCAGGTACGCCAGAAATTATACCGACGTAGACGATAAAATAATCGCAAAATCCAAAGAAACGGGTATTCCCGCCGACGCTTACGCGAAAATGATGATTAAAAAAATCGACGCGGTAATGAAAGAAATGGACATCGACGACCCCGACATCTGGATTAAAGCCACCGAAAATATTCAAAATATCATCGATTTCGTTCAGGGGCTTATCGAAAAAGGTCATGCGTACGCCACAAAAAACGGCGACGTGTATTTCTCAGTAAAATCGTTCCCCGAATACGGCAAATTGTCGCACAGAAATCTCGAAGACGCATTGAACGGCGTGAGAATAGAAAACGACGAAGAAAAGCAAAGTCCGCTTGATTTCGCACTTTGGAAGAGTGCGAAAGAGGGTGAAATACATTGGACCTCGCCTTGGGGCGAAGGCAGACCCGGTTGGCATATCGAGTGTTCGGCGATGAACAAGGCGGCTTTCGGCGATTGCATAGACATTCACGGCGGCGGAAGAGACCTTATTTTCCCCCACCACGAAAACGAAATCGCGCAAAGCGAAGCGTTAAGCGGCAAACAATTCGTTAAATACTGGATTCACAACGGACTTATCAAGGTAAACGGTCAAAAAATGAGCAAGTCGCTTGGAAACAGCCTTTTGATGACCGATTTATTGAAAGAATATTCCAACGAAAGCATCAAATTCGCACTCTTGCAGACAAATTACCGCAACGACATAAACATTACGCCCACGCTTTTTCCCGATGCCGAAAAGCACTTGTACGATTTTTATAAAATCATTTTGCAAGCGGAAGAAAAAGGGATTAAAATCGAGGGTGAATGCAAAGAGATAGACGACGAGTTCAATAAGTGTATGGAAGACGATTTCAACACGGCTTTGGCATTGTCAAACTTGTACGCTTATTTCAAAAAGATAAATAAAGATATCGCAAGCGACCCCAAAACGGCTGGCGCAGAAATAAGCCAGATTAAAAAAACTTATTCGCTTTTGGGCTTGTTTAAAAAAGACGCTGAAGACTTTGTGAAATATTACGAAGACAAGAATCCGCAAGCGACCGTGCCGGAAGAAATAATCGCTCTTGCGCAAAAAATGCAAGAATACAGGCTCAACAAAGATTATGCAAACGCAGACAAGTTGCGCGGTGAAATTTCGGCGGCGGGATATGCCGTTCAGATAAGCAAAGACGGAGTAAAAGTCGTTAAATTATAAGGAGTTTTTATGGTTACTTCAAAAGAATTGAGAAATGCTTGGCTTAAATTTTATACCGAAAGAGGGCATGTGAATATAGGAGCGGTGTCGCTTATAGGCGACGGCACTACGGGCGTTATGTTCAACGTTGCGGGTATGCAACCGCTTATGCCGTACCTTCTCGGCAAACCGCACCCGCAAGGCAAAAGGCTTTGCAACGTGCAAGGTTGCGTAAGGACGGTTGATATAGATTCCGTAGGCGATTCCACTCACTTTACTTTCTTTGAAATGATGGGCAACTGGTCGCTCGGAGATTATTTTAAAAAAGAAAAAACAAAATGGTCGTTTGAATTGTTGACTCAGGTTTTCGGGCTTAAAGCGGAAGAAATTTGCTCGACGGTATTCGAGGGTAACGACGCCGTCCCGAGAGATGAAGAGACGGCAGACTATTTAAAACAGGCGGGTATACTTCCCGAGCACATTTTCTATCTTCCTAAAAAGGACAACTGGTGGGAACTCGACGGCACGGTAAATACCCCGTGCGGACCCGACAACGAGTGGTTTTACCCAAGACACGACCGTCCGTGCGGACCTGACTGCGGACCCGATTGCGGTTGCGGAAGATACGTCGAGATAGGTAACGACGTTTATATGCAATATAAAAAGACCGAAAACGGCTACGCTCCTCTTGCGAACAAAAACGTAGACACAGGCTTCGGTCTCGACAGATTGCTTGCGTTTTTAAACGGCATCACCGACGGATATAAAACCGACTTATTTATTTCCGCGATAAATTACATCGAAGAAAAATCGGGCAAAAGTTATGACGGAGACGAAAACGACAGAAAGGCAATGAGAATAATCGCCGACCATATCCGTACTTCGACAATGCTTATCGGGGATAAAAACGGAATACTTCCCTCAAACGTGGGCGCGGGTTATATCCTCCGCAGACTTTTGAGAAGGGCGATAAGATACGCAAGGTCTTTGGGTCTCAATTCTGCAGATCTTCCGGGTGTTGCGGCTATTTTTATAGACGACGTATACGGCGAAGCGTACCCGTTGCTCGTCGAAAAGAAAGATTATATACTTTCCGAAATCACAAAGGAAATCAATAAATTCGAGGCTTCGCTTGCTATGGGACTTAAAGAGTTCGGTAAGTGCATAGACGGAATAAAGAGGAAAAACGCGTTTATGTCTCAAAAGGACGCCGCTTACGTCGAAGAAAAAGAAATCGGCGGAAAGCAAGTGTTCAGACTTTACGATACTTACGGTTTTCCGCCCGAACTCACTGCCGAAATGGCTGCCGAAGAGGGATTTTCCGTCGACATGAAAGGCTTTGAAGATGCGTTTAAAGAACATCAGGAAAAGAGTAAAATCGCCCAGGGCGCATTTAAATGCGGTCTTTCCGACTCCGGCGAAGAAACAACGCTTTTGCACACTGCGACTCACCTTTTGCATGCGGGACTCCGCGCGGTGCTTTCAAACACCGTAAGCCAAAAAGGCTCGAATATCACTCCCGAAAGACTCAGGTTTGACTTCAATTTCGACAGACCCATGACCGAGGAAGAGATTAAAAAGGTAGAAGATTTCGTAAACGACGCAATAAAAGCCGACATAGAAGTCGTTAAAGAAGAAATGACACCCGAGCAAGCAAAGGCGAGCGGGGCGATAGGTCTTTTCGATAATAAGTACGGAGACACGGTAAGCGTGTACACTATAGGCAACGTTTCAAAGGAAATATGCGGCGGTCCTCACGCAAAGCGTACGAGCGAACTGGGTAAATTCAAGATAGTGAAAGAGCAATCGAGCGCGGCGGGTATAAGGAGAATTAAAGCCGTGCTTGTTCACGAATAAAACTGATAAACACGTAAATACGCGCGGCAAAAATTGTCGGCGCAAAACAATAAAATATTAACCGACACGAAAAAGTGTCTGAAGAGAGGTATAAAATGGCAGATAAAGTAATCGTAACCGAAGAAGGTTTTAGAAAATTACAAGAAAGACTCAGTTATCTTAAAGATACGGCTCGCCCGGAGATAGTCGCACGAATTAAAATCGCGAGAGACTTCGGCGACTTGTCCGAAAACGCAGAGTATGCCGCCGCAAAAGACGAGCAAGCACTTATCGAAAGCGAAATTGCCGAACTCGAAGCGAAAATCAAAGTTGCCGAAATCGTTACGACTTCCAACATCAACAGGAATATTGTTTCGGTAGGTTGTAAAGTAACTATCGAACGAGACAATAAGACCACGTCTTATGAAATAGTTGGAACGAGCGAAGCGGATATTTATAAAAATAAAATTTCCAACGATTCGCCTTTAGGTGCTGCGCTTATCGGCAAAAAGAAGGGCGAAACAGTGCTTGTCGTTGCTCCTGCAAGGAAATACGAAGTAAAAGTAGTAGATATCGAGTATTGATTGCTTTATAGGTTTTGTTTGTTTTATCGCATACGTTTTGCGTAAAACAGGCAAAAACGATTACACGTCGTGCGTTTTGAATAAATCGGCAATGATTTTTTCGATTTACGGCTGACTAAATTTTAATCTGCGTTAAAAATTGTCTTGTCCGATAAATTTCAAATGCAACGGGTAAAAAATATAAACGGGTAAAAATATCGGAGAACGGTATGGATAAAACTAAAAGCAAAAAAGATTTTACCAATGCGTTGTCTTATAATTGGCTTAAAATTTGCGCTTTTACTTTGATTGCCGCAATAGTGTGGATGATTGTTTTTTCGGTTATTTCTCCGAGAGTGACAAACGGACAAACGTTTTACTTTTACACTTTCGGTGATATCGAGTCAATCGATTTAAAATCGCTTGTTAAAAACGCTCAATCGGGCGGCGCGCTTTCTTACGATGTGCGCGAAATCGTCGCGAGTAAAGTCGCTAAAGACGAGGCGCAAAGGCTCACGGCATATCTCGGTGCGGGCGAAGGAGACGTAATAGTCGTCAGGGACGACACGTTTAATTTCGGATTGTCGGGATTTTACGATATCGATTCTTTGCTTGCCGACACCGAAGAGTTTTGCATGAAGTTTTCTTCTTCGGAAAGCGAATTTATTATAGACGAGCAAAAGGTAAGAGAGGACTTTTTAAAAAACAAGAAAAAGGACAAGCGTTTTAAAACTCAAAAGCAAAAAGAAGAAGGCGTCGTTTTGGCTGAAGAAAGGGTCGCTAATATGTATAAAAGTGCGGTTTATCTTAAAAAAGTGCTTACTTATTGCGACGAAAACAACGTTGACATAAGAAAAATAACCAAACTCAACGAAAAGGACGAAACCGAGCAAGAAAAGACTTATGCGTTGAAACTGAGAGCGATAGACAAAGCGATTAATTGTTTCAGCACGCGCGACGAAGACGGAAAATTGACGACGGAAGGGCTTTATATAGCGGTTTTCGATTATAGGGGAACTCAGGGAAACGCCCAGTTCGAGACGGTTGGATTTTTGGCTTATTTGGTGCGTAACTACGGGAATTTTCCTATATCGGAGTAAGGTATAATGAAAGGTTATTTTATTACTTTTGAAGGAGGAGAAGGGTCGGGCAAATCCACTCAACTTTCTCTTTTAAAAGATTATTTGGATAAAAGCGGTCGCCGCTATATATACACCAGGGAGCCGGGCGGCACTGAAATTGCGGAGGAAATCCGCAAAATTTTACTCAGTATGCACGGCGAAAAAATGTGCGACGAGTGCGAGGCGTTATTGTTTGCCGCGGCGCGTGTTCAGCATATTAAAAATCGCATTTTACCCGCTATAAACGACGGAAATATCGTCGTTTGCGACAGATATGTCGACTCGTCTATGGCTTATCAGGGTTATGCGAGGGGTCTCGGCGAAGAATTGATTGAAAAAGTAAATTTTTATGCATATAAAAACTGTATGCCCGACGTTACGTTCTTTTTAGACGTTCCGCCCGCGGCGGCGTTTAAACGCAAGGGCGGCGCAGACGAAAGCGACAGGGTAGAAATGTCCGGCGACGAGTTTCATGAAAAGGTGTATAAGGCGTTTTCGGCTTTGTGCGATAAATATCCGTCGAGGTTTATAAGGATAGACGCTAAGCAGGACGCCCGATGCGTGCATAACGATATAATTAATACGCTTAAAAGCAAGGGGATAATAGAATAATGCGGCGCAATCTTCTCAAAAGTACGAGCGCATATAAAATTTTGGCTAAAGATAAGTCGCGCGATTCGTTTAATCACGCATATTTGATCGTGTGTCGCGACGGCGGTTTTTTGCGCAATTATCTGAAAGATTTAGCCAAACTTATAATGTGCAAGGACAAAGAGTACTGCGACGACTGCAGACTTTGCAGATTGATTGAAAGCGAAAAACACTCTGACGTTACGTTTTATCCCGAGCAAGGCAAAAAAATCGTCGTCGCAGATATAGACGACCTTGTGGACAAATCTTATATAAAACCCATGGAAGAGAGCAAAAGGCTTTTTGTTCTTGAAGATATGTCGCAAGCGAACACTCAATCACAAAACAAACTTTTAAAAACGCTTGAAGAGCCGCCCCAAGGCGTGATAATTCTGATGGGCGCAACAAGCGAATACAAACTTTTACCGACGGTAAAATCGAGGGTAAAAAGGCTTGAAATTTCCCCGTTCGGAGAAAACGTACTCTATAAAGAGTACAAAGACGAGTATAGCGACGACAAGCGTTTAAGGCTTTCCGTGGGCATGAGCGGCGGTCTTGAAAGCGAGGTCGAAAGGATTTATAGCGACCAATCGTCGCTGGATAATTATAATTTCGTAATCGACGTTCTGCTCAATTTAAAAAGCAGCAAAGACGTAATTAAATACACAAGTAAAATTACTAAAAACAATTCAGATAAATTTATTTATATTCTTCAGGCGGTTTTGCGCGACGTGCTTGCGCTTAATTCGGGCGGGGAATGTAGCATATTGTCGGACAAGGAAAGAAACGCGTTTGTCGCAAGAGAAGACGAGTTTCGTTCGGGTGCGCTTATCGGTATAATAGACAGACTGAAAAAAGCCGAACTCGCACTGAATTTCAACGGCAACGTCAATATGATTGCCGACGATATTTTGTTCGGCATTTTGGAGGAAAAGCATAAATGGCAAAAATTGTAGGAATAAAATTCAACCACTCGGGCAAGATTTATTATTTCGACCCCGCCGACGTTGAATACAAAAAAGGAGAAGGAGTGGTTGTCGAGACCGCAAGGGGTATGGAATTCGGCAAAGTGGCGATGGAACCGAAAATTGTCGACGATTCTGAAATCGTGCAACCTCTTAAACCTATTATAAGAAAAGCAAACCAAAGGGACTACGAAAGGGTGAAAATAAACGAGGCGAAAGTGCCCGAAGCCCTTAAAACGGTAGAAAAAAAGGTTGCCGAGCACAAACTCAACATGAAATTAATCGATGCCGAGTTTACTTTCGACAATACGCGCGTGATTTTTTACTTCACCGCGCCCGGAAGAGTGGACTTCAGAGAACTCGTTAAAGACTTGGCGGCGGCTTTCCATATCAGGATAGAACTTCGTCAGGTCGGCATACGCGACGAGACGAAGATTTTGGGCGGTATTGCTCCGTGCGGCAGAGAATGTTGCTGTAAAGGCACGATGACCGACTTTAAAAAAGTAACGATTAAAATGGCAAAAATGCAGGGACTTTCGCTTAATCCGTCTAAAATAAGCGGATTGTGCGGCAGGCTTATGTGTTGTTTGGCTTATGAAAACGACCACTACGCCGAAACGTTTAAAAAGATGCCTAAAATAGGCAGCGAGGTAAAAACACCCGACGGCAGCGGCACGGTTATTTCAAACAACATGCTTAAAATGCTCGTCAGGGTAAAGATAGAGAAAAACGACGGAACTTTATTATTTAAAGAATATCCGCTCGCGTCTATAAAAGGCGGCAAATACAACAGGGTCGAAGATATCGACGATAAAATCGACGGCAGCGACCACGACGGAGATATTAAAGAACTTTTAGACGAATAATGCCGCGATTACGCAATACGTTTGCGGTAAAACGGGTAATAAGCCCGCAAAAATTACACGGCGGACGACGTTTGTTAAGTCGTGCCGCATTAATAAAAACGTGTTAAACCGCTGTAAAGCGGATAACTATAAATCAAACGGAGGTAAAATACAATGGCTTACAAAATTTCTGACGAATGCATCAGTTGCGGAGCGTGCGCGGAGGGTTGTCCCGTAGGCGCAATTTCTGAAGGAGACGGTCAATACGTTATCGATGAAAACACTTGCATCGATTGCGGTGCTTGTGCCGCTACTTGTCCCGTAGGCGCACCCAAGGAAGCATAATTTAAAATTATTGCAAAAAAAGACGGCGAACGCCGTCTTTTTTTCATGCCTTTTTGTTGATTATTGAATTGTAAATTTGTCGTTTTATATTTCGGTTGATAAAATATAATTTCAATCGTTTATTTTAAAAACCAACCGTTATTTTATTAAAATAATCGCAATGTTTTTATGTTGAATATATTTCTAAAAGTCGATGATTTTAAAAAAGTTCGGATTAAGTCGTTTGTTTCGCTTTTCAAGCGAGAGACTGTAAAACAAACTGCTTGCAAGCAGTCGGTAAATAATGCTAAAAACATGCAATATACAAGTCTGTAACGCGCAAACGCCTACTTGCTGACAGGCGATATTTAAACCGCAATAAGCAAATAGCGAAAATTATAAACTCGCTGTTTGCGAACAGGTAAATTTTAAGCGGATAAAATAAAAACTGACGATTAGTAAACCGACAAATTTTTAAACAAATTACGCTTGATTAAAAATTCGGCAATATGCCGTTTTTTTGAGTCAATAATCGGTCAACTCTAAAATATAATCGGTTGACACCTCATAAAATTTCGCAAGTTTAATAAGCATGGGAATGGGTATTTGCCTTATTTCCTTCTCATATTGCGAATAGGTGTTTTGTTTGACCCCCAAAACTTCCGCAATTTTACTTTGCGTATATTTATTTTCTTCTCTTAATTCTTTTAATCTCATATCTTCACGACTAAATTATATGTTTTTATTGCTTAAATTATCTCACAGTGCGATATTCTTCTTGACAAATATCTCAAATTGAGATAATATTGTGTTAAGGAGGAGCAAAATGGCAATTGAAAAATCTAACAATGCGTTTGATTGGTGTGATGATATAGGTTATGCAAAAACAAATTTTACCGATGAAGAAAGTCTTAATATTTTTAAGAAATCATTAAGTAGTTTCGGCGGTATAGATAAGGAATTTGTAAATCTTGTAAATAACAAAACGGTAAAAGACATGAAATTCGTCAATAGGTATGCGCCGGTTTATCTACTTAATATTAAAGCGACCTATGGTTATGATGATTTTCAAGTTTATGACGACGAAACGATAACTACCACACATACAAATGTTTACACGTTTTCAAAATATACGTTTAAAGGAGTGCCTAATTCGTTAAATTTGGGAAATTTTGTCGGTAGAAACGACAATCGATTATTTCAGTTGTCGCATGTCGACGATTTAAAATACGGGTTATATGGTGACAATTGTAGTTATACTTCTTCGGAAATGTCTTCGAGAGTCTATGATCTTTCGTACGGTTATTATAGAGGAACTTGTACGGTCAATAGATATGATTGTACTGCGATATTTGTTCCCGTGGTGTGCATTTACGTAAATTTCAAGGGCAAAAGTTATCATTGCGTAATTAACAAACACAATGGTTGTTATTATTTGTATTATCCCGTGTCGACGGATATGTCTCAAGCGGCAGAAAAAGAGTTTAAAACTTATAAAAGGTTTAAATTTATTGGGTTTGCGGCGGTTGTTTGTACTTTTATTACGGCGTTAATCGTTTTGTTTACGTCATCGTTTTTAGACGGAATTTTATCGTTGCTGATTTTTGGCGGGGCGCAAGGAATACTTATAAAAATAATGTCAAACAAATATGTTTTTGACAATACAGAGAAAGAGTATTTAAACGAATTTGCCAAAACCGGCAAAGTAAACCGTAAAAAGAATACTCCTATAATTGTATTTGCTGTTCTTGCAATAATAATTGAAGTAATAATGCTAATTCTTTACTTGTAAACGAAAAACTAAAATATTTGATTAAAGTTAAAGTCTTTTAAATTGTTGCATATTTTTGTAAAAACAATTATTTATTAAAACGGGATTTCACGAAATATTCGTGTTAAATAAAACAAAAAGGAGAAAAAGAATGAAAAACACACAAATCAGAAGTAGGGACGAGGCAAAGTCAAGATTAACTAAGGTTATAATTTGGTATGTTATAGCCATAGTTTTTTGCTTGATTGGACTTGTAATTTACTTGAAAAACAAAAATTTCAGCCATTGGATGATATGGGGAGGCTTGTGTTGCGTACCGGTTTTAGGAACTATGTTAAAATTCATTTTTGGAATGACAAGAGACGGAGCACGAGACGGCGCAAACAATTATACCGTAAACGTATCGGACTCTTCCGTGTCGGTAAGCAATCATCCGTTTAGTACGGCGATAATTTATCTTATTTTGGCTTGTATTTTCAGTTTAATCGGAGGACCTATAGTTCTTGGAATAAACATGATTAAAAACATAGCAGTGATTGTTTCTTGTGCAAGATATTTAAAACAAAATCAAGATTAAACAACTGTCAATTAAAATTTAACTAAAAAAGACCGATTTAAGTTAAGGCTTATTTCGGTTTTTTTGTGCCTTAAAAATAGAATTTGCGTATTTAGAATTGGTTTTTTAATGCTTTTAAAGGCGTGTTTGCATATTTATAAATAACGTTTATGCAAAATTGCGCATATTGTCTTGTAGTCGTTTCGGCTGTTTTATAAGACGTTTTAACGCTTTTTTATGGAAAACAATAGGAGATTTTGCATAATTTGTTTTACAAAATTAAAAAACATAACAATATAATTTAATTAATTTAAATTTATCGGCATCATTTTTTTCGATTATTAAATATAATAATATAATGACTTAATGAATTAAGAGGTTTTTCAAATAGAGAGTATGCACGCCGTAATTGTTGACTTTTTTTTAAAAATATTTTATTATGAATATCTATACAAAAATGAACAAATTATAATTATTATAATAATATACTTAATAATCGCGGTTTGCATGAAATCGAAGTAGATAACTGCGGGCAAACAACAGCAGGCAACCAAACCGCAAAAAATACGCAAAAAAATAAATAATAACAAAACTTAAAATAACTACAAAATAACAAAATACCACAATACACAAAACGGAAAATAACGAAAATTCGCGTTAAACACAACACACACGGAGGTAACGTATGAAAAAGATAATGATTTTATTTTTGGCTCTTGTCATGGCGACGTCGCTCGGCATGCTTTGTGCGTGCGGCAAGACCAACAATAATCCCCCCGAACCGACCACGTATACGGTTACGTTTGAGGGCGAAGGCGTAACGACGCCCGCTCAGAAGGTAGAAAAAGGGCAAACGGCAATCGAGCCGAAATTCCCCGAAAGAGACGGTTATACGTTTGATTTCTGGTACTTAAAGGGGCAACAAGAGGTTGCTTACGAATTTAGCACGGCGGTCGTGTCCGATATTACGCTCGTTGCGCACTGGACTGTAAAAGAAACGCCGATAAGTTGGACTTATCTCAACTGGAACGCAGGCAATTTTGCCGAGTTTTTGGTTGACGGAGTAAGCGGTCAACTCATAGACAGAATAGTGTCGGGCAACGAAGTGCTTTTCCTTTTAAAAACTTCTCCGTATTCAACGGGCGAAGCGGTGGTTAAGGCGGGTGACGAAGTGTTGACACCCGATAAAGACGGTTGGTACGAATTTGTCGCTACCGGCGAAACAATGCTCATCAGCGTAACGGGACTTAAAAACGACACTACGCCCATTACCGGCGTCGGCACAAGCAACGACCCGTACGTTTTGTCCACTCCGTCGAACTTCAAGACGTTTGTTGACGCTGTAAACAATCAAAATAATACAAAATACAACACTTCTTACGTTGTGCTTGGCAGCGATATTTCGTTTAAAGGAGAGGAGTTAGATCCTATCGGAATTGCACTCAACACGGCGCACTTTGCGGGAATATTCGACGGACAAGGACACACCGTTTCGGATTTCGTGATGAAGGGCAAAAACGGAATTGCGGGTTTGTTCGGTTATGCGGTTACTGCGCAAGTATCAAACGTAAACGTTAAAAATGCGACGTACACTATTGATACTGCCGAAAAATACAACTACATCGTGGGCGGTATCGTCGCTTACAGCATGGGCAGCGATATTAGCGGTTGCGGATTTGACGGTAAAATATCGATAGGAATAGGCGACAATTCGCTCAATTCTTACGTGGGCGGCATAGTAGGTTTCGTTCAGGGATATTCCACCGATTATTCGGCGACGGTAAGTTATTCCACCGCAAACGTACAGTTCGAGTCAACGGGCAGCGTGCCTTTGTTTACGGTCGGCGGTATAGCCGGTTGCGTATACGGCACGAGCATTACTACCCCCACCAATGTTTACAACTGTGTTTCTCAGGTAAGTTTCAGCGGCAGACTTTCAATAGCCGGCGGTATTATAGGATATATGAGGGCAATGACTTCGGTCGCTAACTGTTATTCTGCCGGTGACGTAACTTCGAGAAACGATTATCTGACTTCTTCGGTATCAACTGCGGGCGCGCTTGTGGGTCTTGCGGAAACGGAAACGGCGATTACAAATTCTTACTCGACTGCTGCGGTAACGTATTTACCGGGCAGTGCGGCTAATATAGAGGGCACGGAGAGAGGAACTCTTATCGGCAGTATATATAAAGACGGCAAAGATACCGAAAATTTATACAATAAAATCGACAGCAAAAAGACGGTAGTATACAATTCGTATCTGGCAAACAACGGCAAAATAACCGCAAACGGTCAAGACTACGACGTAAACGATTTGCAAAGCATAAAGGGTCTTTTAAAATGGAGCGAGTCGGAGTGGAATTACGACGGCAATGCCCCCGCCGTTAAAGTAAAACTCGACGGCGAATACGGAATTTCTTACACGGTTACGGTAAATCTCGGAGGAAAGGTTACCGAGGACATTACCGAAAGTGTGCAAAGCAAAGAATTCAACGAATATCTTCCCCTCGATTGGCTTTACGACGGCGACGGCAAAAATACTTTAAAAGCAACCGACGGCAGCATTTCTTACGGATTTTTCCTTGACGAAGGAAAAACGCAAAGATTGCCCGCGTCCATGCTTTTGACAAGCGACGTAACTATTTACGTCGGATTTGCGGATTATACGGCTGCGGCAGGAGAATATTTCTTTGACGTAAACGATAACAGGGCTACGCTCACTTTCGATTCAAACGGTATGTTGACCTTTGTTTACGACGGCAGAGTGGCGAGATATATGTATGTTTACGACGGAGAAAAGATTTATATTCAAAATGCATATTTCGCATATATGTATTTCACTTCGTCACAAGGCGAATCGATTATGACCGACTATTACGCTTATAAAGACGGTGACTCCCTTGTGATTTACGACAATTTTTTCTTTACGAGCGAAAGTGATTATAAAAACATTCAGGCATACAAAGGAAACGCCATAATCGGCGAATGGTATGACAGAGACGGTACGATTTATAAATTTAATTTAAACGGCAAAGGATTAAAGACAAGTACCGACCTTGTGGAAATTCCATTTGAGTATTCTATAAACGGTAATGATATAACGATGTACGTTTTAAGCAATACGTATAGCGCGAAATTGTCAGAAGACGGCAGAAAAATCGAAAACGTAGGCGGACTTACTTTATCGCTCGACGTGCTCGATAAGTTCGAGGGCGATTGGGAAACCGACTTTAACAATCCCTTGAAAGTGTCGTTTGACGGAAAAGGAACAATGAAAATCAGCGATAATACGTACGCATACACGGTAAACGGCGACGGACTTATAAAGTTTGCCGGCGGTTATGCCAGGGTAAATTCCGACGGATATATCGATTTGACGATAGAGGAAGAAGGAACGACTTACTCTTTGTGCAGGGCTTATAGTTATAGAGGATATTGGAAAGAAACGCTTTACGATTACGGCGTGCGTTTTGCCGGCATCACGATAGACGGTTACGGCACGGGTATTGATACAAACGGATATTCGTTTACTTACACCGCTTACTATATCAGCGACGATACGGGTACTTCCGGCGAATATTCGATTAACCTTTATTACAGAACCACGTTGTACGGGTTTGGTAGTTTAATGAAAACCAATAAAGGAGAAGAAGCACTCGGTTTTGCCGTTTACACCCAATCGGTGGGCGGAATTTATGACAATTATAATCTTTGTTATTACGATCCGCTCGACGGAGAGTGGAGCATTGCCGACGGCACGGTATTTAAGTTCAACGGCTTGGGTGCATACGATATAAATATGACCACGGCAGAAGGAACGTGGACAGCAAAAGGCGAAGTAACGATTGGAAATCTAAACACCGCCGACGAGTCTCAGACGGTCGCATATACTTACGACAAGACTTATGCTACAGCCGCGTTTACTTATAACGGCAAGAATTACGCCGTAAAAGTACAAAAAACGGGTATGGCGACAATTCAGGTCTCCGGCGAAACCGAGCAGGGTTTGTATCACTCCGACGGGCTTGAGGATATGATTTTAGGCGGCGAAGGCTACAGATTCACGTTTAACGGACACAGCGGTTCCGGAAACGGCGTGGCTACGGTTACCACAAAAGATATTAAAGAACAAAAATTCATTTACACATACGACGGCACGACGATAGAAATCCGGAAAGAAGGAAACGTCCGGTTGAAGATGGTTGCAGACGAAAAGCATGAATATTTCACGCTTGACGACGGAGACAAAACGGTAACGCTCGGTCTGTATGCACTTATGAGCGGCAAAACTTACTTGTTTGCAAACGGCGAAGAAATTACTGTAGGTTCGTTTGATTTAAACGGTTACGGCACGGGCAGCATGGCGGGCGAAGAATTATCGCTTTTGTACAGCGCAAGTAACCAGATTCAAATTTATTATGCGGGCGAATTGCTTTATATCGGCGTATATCAGGACGAACACAACATGGCGTTATACGACGCTTCGTACAGCCTTGTCACTGTGGTCTGCGAAAACGACGGATATAAAGGCGAATATGTTTCCGCCTCGGGCGACAGCATTACGCTTGACGGCAGAGGTCTTATAGTCGGTTATTATCCTGCGGCTGCGGTAAAAGAAAACGGCGAAACGACCTATCTTTATTACTCGATAGAAGAAGGCGGGAACATAACCATTTTCGCGCTCGACAGAAGCGAAGATACCGACGTAAAAATTACTAAATATACAGTTTATAATGAAAGCGTAAACGGAGCGGTCAAGTACGAAAGAACGGACGGCAAAACGATTTACGTGGTAAAAGCGGACTAAATTAAAAATTTGCGTTTTATGTATTTAAGGCGCATTTAAGGATTAAACGAGGTTTTATGTCGAAAAGGCGAAAATTCGGCATAAAACCGTATAAAACACTTCCGTTTGTGCGGAAAAGGAGAAAAACATGAAAAAGAAATTAACGATATTGTTATCATTGATTTGCGTTGTCGCTTTGACTTGCGCGATAGGCGCGTGCGGCGGCGGTAACAATAACAACAGTAATCCTCAGCCCACGACTTACACCGTTACGTTTGCGGGCGACGGCGTAAGCACTCCTTCGCAAAAAGTGAAAGACGGAGAAACCGCGACAGAGCCGAGGTCTCCCGAAAGAGAGGGGTATACATTCGATTATTGGTATCTGGACGATGAAAGCACGGTTTACGATTTCGGCACTCCCGTCAAGTCGGATATCACGTTGACGGCGCACTGGACTCAAAACGTTTCGCCTGTCGACAGGTCGCAAATAAGCGGCGAAGGAACTAAAGAAAATCCTTATCTCATTCAATGTGCCGAACATTTGAATTTGTTGGCAAAAGCGGTCAACGCCGGCGAAGAAAAATATAAAGAAGCAAAAATCGTACTTGACAGAGATGTCGACCTTGGGGGTTACGGTTACACGCCGATAGGCACCGAAGATAATCCGTTTAATGGATATTTCGACGGACAAGGACATAAAATCAAAAACCTCACGCTCAATCCCACGCTTCGTTCGGAAGGTATCAAGGCTTACGGATTGTTCGGCGTGACGAATCAGGCGGAAATAAAAAACTTAACTCTTGAAAACGTAAGCATCGATTTCCAATCTTATAAAGACGGCAGCACGGCTGGTGCGTATATCGGCGGTCTTGTCGGTAAATTGGGTCTATCCAACGTCACCGCGGTAACGGTAAGCGGTTCGGTTTCGTCGTTTACTCTCGCATCCAACAGTATGTATATCGGCGGTCTTGCCGGTATCGTTTATAACCAAAACACAACGGCATATATTTCGTATATACAAAACTGCCTTGTAGACGTAAACATGTCCATCGACGAAGAAGACGGCGAAAAGGGCGATTTGTCCAACGCGGCGGTCGGCGGCATTGCCGGTATGGTTTTTAATTACAATTGCTCGGTGGCCATAATAAACAATGCGGTTTACGGCAACGTGTACGGCGGAACTTATACGGGCGGTATAGTCGGTTATCTGGACGATACCGCAACGATTATGGACTGTTTGTCTGCGGCCGACGTAGAGGCTACCGCGACCGACGGAGCGTATGCCGGCGGTATTGCAGGCGTGTGTTTGGGTGACGCGGCGGTAATCGATTGTATTTCCACCGGCAACGTAAAAGCCCCCGCTTCAACCGATACAAACAATAAGTCGATTGCGGGCGGAATACTCGGCAAAAAGGTTTACGACGATTACGAAATTTATTATACGGCGGGCACGCTCGTTTCCAACAATTATTATTGCGGTAATTTGACGGCGGATAAAACCGATGCCGATGGTAATTCCTCTTACGGAGCAAATTATTTCAACGATTTGGCTCATATATTCGACAAAGTAAACTGGAACGAGGATTGTTGGGAAAAGACAGACAGAATTGCGCCCAACGCAACGACGGCAGCACAAGCGAAAGTGTCGTACAAACTCACTTTAAAAAACGCAAACCAACAAGACGTAGTCATTGAAAAGGAAACCGACGGCAGAGGCTCTTATGGTTTGATAAACACTCTCGAAGACCCCGAAAACGGCAATAACGGACTTTTCTGGGCTTGGCAAACGTCTTTGGACGGCGATTCGCAGTACAGATATTACGTTCCCGTAATTAAAGACATGACGTTGTATGCAAAGTGGCAAGACGTAAGCGAAATAACGGGAGCGTATAAAGGAACGATTACTCTTTATGCCACTAACGATGCGGGTTCGTTGATTCTCGAATCGGACGGAACGTTAAAAATGGTAAACACAAGCGTAATTACGGGTACTTACAAGTACAACGGAACTTATATCAGACTTTATATCAACAACAATATCGGTGAAACGAGCGGTACTGTTGCAAACGGTAAAATCACGTTTATGGTAGACGCCGGTATGTCCGGTACGGTAACTTACGAGTATACGGCATACGAACCTACGATTGTCGGCGAATATATCAACGAAAGAGGCGATCTTCTCACGTTTGCGGGAGAAGACAAGGTTTCGTTTGAAAGCGAAAGATACAACAACGGCGGTTATTTCGACGGAAAATACAAAATCGAAGAAAACGGCAGTATTACGCTTACTTTCTCGAAATTTTCTTATTACTCTTCGATGAAAGTGACGCTCGGCGAAAACGATAAAATCATGCTTTCTTACGTTTTAAACGGAGAAAGCAAAACCGAAACGTTTACAAAGTTAGGTTCGGTAGATTACAGCGATAAAGGATTCGTGGGCGAATATTCGTACGTTTATTTAGGTTCTTCCGAATCTTACAATCAAATGAGATTCAAGTTTTTAAACGACGGCACGGCAATAATGATTTCGCCTTTCTCCGAAACGGTGGGAAGATATTATTATATCGAATCGACAGGCATTTTAAAGGTCATTATAGAAGGATACGTAAGCAATTTCACTTACGATATAGACGAAGAAATCGTTTACGGTAACTTTATAAGAGGTATGGGCACTTCTTATCGCCCCGTTGTTATGACTGGATATTCTCGCGGTGCGCAAATAGGCTATACCAATTACGTATTTTCTATCAGCGGAGAAAAAGCAAACCCCGAATTGTTTATATTTACAGTACCCGACGGCGGATATTATATTTATAAAAACGGCATTTTCCTCAAAGGGGCAACCGTAGAGGGTAATATCGCAGACGGCGAAAGTTTCGTGTTTGAAGGGCAAAAATACAGAATTTTGACTTATACTATTTGCACTGTAGGAAACGAAGAGGGCGATTATACTTACGGCGACGCACAAATTTCTCTCGACGGATTGTCTACCGCAACGGTAAAGGACAGTGCAAACGACAAATATTATTACGTAACGTACAAAAATTCGGAAAATCTTGTCGTAATTTTGTATGAAAACGACGAAATAGTCGCATTTGATTACGTTGCGGCAAAAACAAACGGCGGAACTATCACCAAGTTGACGCCTGAAGACAATTATCAAGGCGTCTGGTATCAAGCGTACAACGGAAACGATTATTATCACAAATTTGTCGTCGACGGTTTCGGTAACGCGACCATTTTCTATACTAAAGACAACGGGACTTACGCTCTCAACTGGGGCGGAACGTGGGGCACTTACGAAGTAACTCAATTCGGCATTACGGTGGCGTTTAATGCGAGCCACCAAGGTGTAGAATTTACTTTCTATTACGATATGAATCTTGCTTACACCGAAGATTATTCGATGGACGGTACGTATTCCGCGTTTACAAAGAGAGGTTATACGGGCAATAAATTGCCTCCCGAATTCCCCGAAAGTTACGTGGGTTCTTACGTGAGCGGCTCGGGCGAAAATCAACTTGTTTTAAACATTAAAAAGGACCTTACCGGTTCTTATAAGGGCACGCCTGTCGCAAACGTGAAATATGACGGCGAAAACAAGTTGTATTTCAGGTGCAACAACATAGATTATGCGTTTACTCTGACAAACGGCGGAGGCACTTTGAGCAGTGTTGAAGGACAGTTCGAATTTACCTTGGCCGGCGCGATTACCGAGGTTATCCCCGCGGCGATTTGCGGAAGGTGGACGGGCGTGTTTTCGGGAATGGGTACGACCGATAAAGACAAAAGAGGCTTTATCATCGAATCAAACGGCACTATAAAATATATTGTTTCGGACAACAACAACTCCCTTTCTCCCACGTCGAACGTGTCGTACGACGCAACCACGCTTACAATTACTTTTACCACTGCGGGCGGCGACAGCGACGTGATATGGACTCTTGTTTACAACGCCGAAAAGCAAACCATTACGGTTGACGGCAGAGACGAAGAAAACAGGTCCTGGACGGCAACGCTCACAAAGGAATAATATCGAAAGAATTTAAAGCGACGATATCTGAAAATAATCGATATTTACGTCGGGATTTAATCGGTATTGTCGGTTATAAAATTTAAAACCCGGCAATATCTTTCATTAAAAAATCCGGCTTGCTTGATCGCTTTAAAATACAGAATTTTAAAAATTTAAATAAACACCGTCGGGCAGATAAGCGCATTTCCGTTTGTCTTTACCCGGCGGCGTTTTTATATTTTATTATAATGAATTAACAACATAATGAATTAATAAACCGTTTGCAATAAAATTTTTTCAGGTATTGCAAACGTTTGCGTTTTGCTTATTTTACGGCAAAATGCGAATAAGTTTCCCTGTTGATAGATTTTAGCGTCGGTGGTATATTTATATATATTATTACTTGATTTAACCGATTATAAATAAAAAGGAATACGGCACAAATGAAAATCTCGGCGCAAAAACAGGAATTTAAATAAATTGCGATCTAAAAAACAAAATAAAATGTAAATAAAATTTTGCAAAAGCGATTTCGTTTGACTATATACAGCCTGTTAGACGGCATAAAAATCCGACAAATATAATAAAAAATAGTCAGACATTTATTAAATTATATTAAATTTTTATGCTCATTTTTAATTTTAATAAAAATTGTGTGCGTTTTAATTTATTTAATTAAATATCATAAATCGGTCGATATACAGTAAATATACATAATTTTGTATAAATTATGCATAAAAAATTGTTTTCCAATCAAAAGCAAGGCTGGTGGTATAAAATTTACATATTAAAAAAAATGCGATAGTATGCTGTTTTTTGGCAATTTTCATAAAAATAGTGTAAAACATGCACAAATAATGCGGGGTGCAAATAAAATACAAAAAATGTATTAAAATTATTTGACAAATGAAACGTATTGTAATAAAATAAATGAAAATTTCCTTTCGGGGGGATAACGCCGATTATATATAATATTATTTTATAGTTGCGATAAAATTGCGACAAAGCGAATTTATCTTTGAACAAAGCAAAATTAGTGCTGGGAAAGCAGAGAATAAATACGTAATCGTGTACGCACAATAAAATAATAATGTCCGGCGTTGAAATTATTTAAATTATTTGAGCCGAAAGGCGTACAGGAGGTTTAAACATGAAAAAAATGAGAGTGCTCATGTTGGCGTTGCTTCTCGTTTTCACCGCTTCGCTCACGATGGCGTGCGGCGTGCCTTTTGAAAGGACGTGGACGGTAACGTTCGCAACGGCAGAAGGCGAAACATTGACGACGATTGAAGTAAAAGACGGCAACACGATCGATGCGGAATCAGTTCCTCAGGCACCTGCTGCGGAAGATACTTATGCTTTCGACGGTTGGTATGCGGGAGATGCTAAACTCGATGCCGATTATGCAGTGACGGGACACGTTACGTTTACCGCAAAATACGTTAAGTCGGTATACGTGCTTACGTTTAAAAACGGTGACGATACGGTACAAACCGTAAGATGGCCCGTGGGGGAAGAAATCAAAGAAGGAGACCTTCCTCAAGCACCCGAGGCTGCGCCCGGTTATGAATTTAAAGGTTGGTTTAACGGAGATACTCAACTTCGTTTGGGAGACGTTCCGGATAAAGATCAATCTTACGAGGCAAAATACGAAAAGAACGCATATAAAGTTACGCTTGTATACGGCGATAAAGAATATGCGGCATATGTGCTTTATACGGGCAACGGCAAAGTTGCGGAAAGCGATTTGCCTGCATTGACTCTTCCCGAAGGAAGCGTATTGCTCGGCTGGTATAACGAAAACGGCAACAAACTCAACAGCGTGGCAATCGATGCGGATTGCACTTACTACGCGCAAGTTGTAAACAAAGAGTCTTATCAGGGTGCCTGGTATTCGGACGAAGCAAAATTGTTCTTGGTGGTTGATGCCGACGGAAAAGTTTATGTTTCCACGGCACAGAAAGATTACGGTTGGACTTTTGCTAACGGAAGCCTTAAAATTGTTGTAAACACAAGACCTTACGACAATTATACTTTGACGTTATTGAACGGTCAGTTGCAATTAGTCCACGCTTATTGGGATGGTATCTATGAAGAAGATGCGGTAGAAAATTACACGCTTGCTAAATCCGAAGGTCTTACGGGTCTTTATGAAAGCCATGGCGGTCAGCCGATTGAATTTGCCCAAGGTATGGTAAAACAATACGACGGCGATATATATTACGGCAGAGTAACAAATACCGAAAACGGATACACTGCGCTTGTATATAGCAACAGTAATTCGTCTACGCCTGTCGAATATACGTTCAAGTTTGACGAAAAAGGCAATTTAGTCAACGAAAAGAATAACTATATTTACGTCAACGGAACGAAAGAAAAAGCGTACAGCAATTATATCGACGAAAAGTACTATTATTTAATTGTTTACAAAGTAAACGGCGAAACGTTGTACGTATATCGTGACGCGACGCAAGATACTTATGTAACTATAAGCGGCGAAGTGGGCGAAGGTAAAATTATCACTATAGTGGAAAAAGACCTTCAGGTAAAACTTTCGGGCACTAATTTCTTGCTTAAAGCGGCTGAAGCGGGTACTTATACCGGTGCCGACGGCGAACTTACGCTCGACGGCTTCGGCAATGCAACGCTCGGCGGTCAAACTTATGGATACACGATAAGCGGAAACGAAGTTGCTGCAAACGGAAAAGTTTACGTGTTAGATGCAGAAAATGCTTCTTATACGGTAAAAGAATATATCGGCTACGACGGCAAGTATCTTTACGAAATGTCTTCTTATCAAAAATACTATATTCAACTCGACGGCTATGGAACGTTTACGGCATGGTACAATTCAAGCACTACTAAATACGTCGGCGCTTATACGGTAGGCGAAACGGCATTGACCGTTACCGGAACGGGCAAATACAGTTACGACGGTACGTATAACTTACATGAGAATGGAAACGTGCTTATTTATTCTTCGGTAAACAGCAAAAACGGTTATGTTTACGTAAAAGAGGGTGCGGTTGTAGAGTCCAAACTCGGTTTGTTCTTTGAAGAATCAAACGGCGTATACGTAAACGGCGACGAAACTCTGACTCTCACTCAAGACGATAAAAAGGTTGAATATCTCGGCAAATCTTACTCGTTTACGGGTAATTACAATTACACCGAATTGTATTTCAAGGCTAAATACGCAAAAGATAAATACGGCAATACTTGTGATTTTACTCTTAAACTCGACGAAAACAAGAACCTTTTATTGCACGTAAAATATATGACCGGTTGGGATGATGTTTACGAAGAGTACACTTACGGTGAAGATAATTTGGTGTACGCTCCTTACAAAGAGCCCAATTATTTCCTCGGCGAATACAGAAACGCAAAGGACAACTACCGCATTAAAATCACCGAAAACGAATTTATGTTCGGCGCATATGAAGACGGAACGGTTGCAGAGTGGAAAACTTCTGCTTATACGATTGAAAACAACGTATTAAAGGCATATTGTTATTTTGAAAATTGGACGCTTACTCTCGTAGAGGGTAAAGAAGGTTATATTTCGGTAACTTCCGACGGCACTTATCAGACCGCGGTTGAATTTGCGGAATCAAGCGTCGCGTTGTACGATAAAATGTACGGCGAATATGAGGCTTATCTCGTTGAAAACGGCAACGCTCAGACGGTTACGTTTAAATTCAATGGTTTACTCCACGACGGCAATCCTTTGGCGGCGGTAACTTACAACGGCAAAACGGTTGAGTTGGAGTACAACTTCAATTCGTACATCAATCTTGACGGACAAGGAAATAAATCGGCATATTGCGGAATTTTAAACGTTTCTTCGCTTATTTCCGGCGTAAATAAATGGTTGCTCGTTTTAAATGACGACGGCTCTTTAACCGCTTATGCAAGCGAGGACAAAGCCGCAACTTCCGACAATGATTACAACCTTACTCTTTACAAAAAAGGCGCATTGCCCGAACTTCCCGATACTTACGAAGTCGGCACTGCGGAAGAACTTAAAGCCGCGCTTAAAAATGCGGTTAACGGCAACACGATAATCTTTACCGCCGATATCGTTATCGACCGGACTTTGGTAATCGACAAGGATATCACTCTTAATTTAAACGGCAAAACTTTATCCAACACTACCGACCTTTGGAACGATGCCGAAGGCGTAAAGACCTGGTCGCTTATAAGCGTAGCGGGCGGCGCAACGGTGACGCTCGACGGTAACGGAAAACTTCTCGCTAAAGAAAACGATTGCTTCGGTATCGACGTTTGCGACGGCTCGAAGTTGACAATCAACAGCGGATATATCAACGGTAACGTACATGCTGTTTACGTTTTCGAGGGTACTTTGACGGTAAATGGCGGCAAGTTTGAAGTTCAACAACCAAGCAATATCGATCCTTACGGCTTCGTGCTTAACTGCTATGATGCAAATCGCGAAGCGGGCACTGCAAAAATCGTTGTTTACGGCGGCGAATTCGTGAAATTCAACCCTGCAAACTGCATGGCTGAAGGCGCAGGCACAAACTTCGTTGCAGCAGGTTATGCATCTACTCTCGGTAAAGACGGCACGACTTATACCGTAGCCGAGGCTCTCGACGAAATCGCGGGCACATGGACGTTTGGCGATTGGTCGCTTACTTTCGACGGAAAGGGTACGTTGACTGCAGATAACGGAGCAACTTCCGCTAACGTTGCGTATACTTACAACGCTGAAAAGAAAACGCTTGAGTTTACGTTTGCCGGATATGATTATTCGGGTAAATACGACGGCACGAATTTGTTTATCAGCGACGAATACGAAGAGATTTTAATCAACAATAAATTTACTAAAAAAGCCGAAGAAACTCTTGACGAAATCGCGGGTACCTGGACGTTTGGCGATTGGTCGCTTACTTTCGACGGAAAGGGTACGTTGGCTGCGGATAACGGAGCAACTTCCGCTAACGTTGCTTATACTTACAACGCCGAAAAGAAAACGCTTGAATTTACGTTTGCCGGATATGATTATTCGGGTAAATACGACGGCACGAATCTGATTATCAGCGACGAATACGAAGAGATTTTAATCAACAATAAATTTGTAAAGGCTGCTTAATCGTTAAAGTATAATTTTAACAATTTAAATCAATTTCAGCAGGCGAAAAGACAACTCTTTTCGCCTGCTGTTAAAAAACTTTAAAAAGGCGTGGGGATTGCATAGGGCAATTTCTGCGTTTTTTATTTTGCCCCGAAAATCAACGATTTAATAGTTTTTAAAACAATCAACATGCTTACCGTAAAAGAAATCTGCCGGGAAATTTTACTTAAAATTGTAAAGTTGCTCTTTTTAAAATCAATAAGTTTGTTCCACTTAAAATTTCAGGGTAAATTTGCTTAAAATCGCACGATTGCGCCATGTGGAAAACATTTACAAAAAATCGCCGTTAAATATATATTTTCATTAAATTTTCACTGATATATATTATTTTAAATATTATCTATAATTTAATTATAAAAATACATACTAAACGGGGATAAAATATTTGCTATTTAGGTTGATTAATGGTATAATGAAGTGTATATGGACAAGAATCGCAAAAAGAAAGACGATTGGGATGACGGCAGAGTTATTGCTTCGATGGATGGTCTTTTGCCCGAATGGGAAAAAGGAAAAACCCCTCGTGCCGAAAAAGACAAATGCAAATCCGACCTCACCAAAAAAGAAAAGAGAGCCATGACAAAGGCGATGTTCTCGGTGATGCTCCCGAGAATAATAGTGGTGCTTACGTCTTTTGCGTTGGTGTTTTTGTTACTTTATTTATGGCTTAAATAGTAAGCCTTACGTAGTTCTCGGGTGAAAATCGAGGGCGGTCAGAAAATTATAAACGGAGAAATTAATCATGCGCAAAAAAAACAGAAGATTACTTTCAGCATTATTGGGAGTTTGCCTTGCAACGACAATGTGCGTTACGAGCATGTCGACGTGGTATGAAAAACCCACCGCTTACGGTGAGTCTGTGTCGACAAGCAGAATAGACACTTCTTCAAAGATACTCGAAAAAGTCAACGGACAATACGACGATACCGAAATGGTCACGTCGAAATTCAACGATTCGGTAATGGTCAAAGACGAAGAGTCCGAAGTTCAAGGCACAATAAGCGTAATAGTCGACCTCGGCGGCGACGGTTTGTACGATATCTACGACGGAAACGAAAAATTTTCGGATTTCGTCACGACTTTTGCGGCAAACAATTATGCGTCCGAATTAAAGAAAGAACAGAATAAATTTATGAGCGCGCTCAACAGAAGCGGCATCGATTATGAAGTAAAACATTACTACAATACGGTGTTAAACGGCGTCGGTTTGCGTATAGACGCATCGGACTATAAAAAACTTTCGTCGATAAGCGGAGTAAAAGGCGTATATCGTTCGGAATTTTATTACGAACCCACGGTAGAGCAAGTAAGCAATTACACTCCCGTATATTCGACGGGCGTTTACGATTCCAGCAACATAGATTACAAGGGCGAAGGTACGGTAGTTGCCGTACTCGACACCGGTCTCGACGCTTATCACGCTGCGTTCCAGACAATTCCGCCTGAAAGCACGCTCGCATGGGATAAAGAATACGTTGCCGAAAGAATGAGCCAACTCGACAGTTATGCACTCGGTTATTCGGTAAACGACGTATATTACAGCGACAAAGTGCCTTATGCATTCGACTATGCGGACGACGACGCGGACGTTTTCCCGGGATATTCTTCTCACGGCGTGCACGTTGCGGGTATTATCGCAGGTAAAGACGACAGCAAAGTTGTCGACGCGGCGGGAAATACTTTCATAGGCGTAGCACCCAATGCGCAACTCGCTATAATGAAGGTTTTCTCAAACAACTTCGACAAAAAGGGTTTCGGCGGTGCGGATACGCTCGATATTTTAAGGGCTTTGGAAGACTGTACAAAACTCGGCGTTGACGTAATCAACATGAGTTTGGGTTCTACCGGCGGTTTCTCCGATTTCGAATCGGACGAACGTGTCACGAGAGTTTACGAAAACATCGAAAACGCGGGCATAAGTCTGGTTGTCGCGGCAGGTAACGAATATTCTTCCGGTTTCGGCGGCGGCAACGGTACAAACCTTGCAACGAATCCCGATAGCGGTACGGTAGGTTCGCCGGGTTCGTACAACACATCGTTCACGGTCGCTTCTATCGAGGGTCAGAAATCCCCCTATATTCTCGGAAACGAGGGAGGAAACGAAACGGTTGCTTTTCTTACCAACTCTTCTGACGGAAACGGAAACGAAATCAACTTTATCGACAAACTTTACGCTGCGGTAAGTGAAACCGATACTACAAAATCTATCACTCTTCCTTACGTCGTAATAGGCGGCGTGGGTAAAACGATGAACTACACCGCAAGCATAAGACGTCAACTTCAAAGAGAGCCGACAATCGCTCTTGTAAAGAGAGGAGATATCTCGTTTGCGGATAAAATTCAATTTGCAAAAGACAACGGCGCGGTTGCGTGCGTAATTTACAACAACCTTTCGGGTACGATACGTATGTCGCTCGGCGAACTTACCGACCCCATTCCCGCATGTTCGATAGGTCTCGAAGCGGGTACTTCGCTTGTAAACAACGCAAAAAGCGGCAAAGGTACAATGACCTTCAGTTACGGCAATACGGCAGGTCCGTTCATGTCGGAATTCTCTTCCTGGGGACCGACGCCCAGCCTTGAATTAAAACCCGAAATCACCGCTTACGGCGGAAAGATTTTAAGTGCGGTTGCCGGCGGTTACGACGAGTACAGCGGTACTTCGATGGCAACTCCCAACATGGCGGGTATGACTGCGATCGTTCGTCAATATCTGAAAGAACAAGAACCCACCCTTACGGGTGCGGCGTTAAACGCGAGAGTAATTCAACTTTTGATGAGCACGACGACAATGGTACTCAACAACGAAGGAAATCCTTACTCTCCCAGAAAGCAAGGCGCAGGTCTCGGTTTCCTGGAAAACGCGCTTTATACAAAGGGTTACATTACCGTTAAAGACGACGCGGGCAACGTAAAACAAAAGACAAAACTCGAACTTTACGATGATCCTCTACGCACGGGCAAATATGACCTTAAATTTACGGTAAACAACATTTCCGACGGAACGATAAGTTACGTCCCCAACCTTTACACGATGACCGAAACCATTGCGGTCGACGGTAAAACGGTTGCAGAAAAAGCGCATATGCTCGACGATACCGGCGTTCAGGTCGAAATACTCGGCGGCAGCGGCAGATATGAAAACGGCAGAATAGTCGTTGACGCAAACTCTTCCGTCGACGTAAAAATCAGACTTACTCTCGGCGACGAGGGCAGAGCGTATATCGAAAAGAACTTCAAAAACGGCATGTACGTAGAAGGTTTCGTGAGACTCGAGCAAGGTAAAGATAACAGCGGCGAAGAAATTTGCGATATCGGCGTGCCTTATCTTGCGTTCTACGGCGATTGGGCAGCCGCGGATTTACTCGATTATACTTGTTATGAAATTTCCGAAAGCGAAAACGATTCGTCGGTAGAGCCCGAAGATAAACTTAAGGCTTCCGCTTCGGCAACGACGCCTCTGGGACTTTATGAAGACAGATATATAATTCCTCTCGGAACGTATATTTACTCGATGGACGAAAACGACGTTGCGATTACCGCGTCTTCGGATAAAGCGGCAATCTCGATGTTCAACAAAGAGGATAACAGTTTATATGGTTCGGACGCAATAAGCGAGTTGTATTACATTTACGGCGGCTTATTGAGAGGAGCAAAACAACTCGATACTCAGATTATAGACACTTCCACGGGAGAACTCGTTTATAAAAACACGGTATACAATCAAAGAAAATCTTATGCGGGCGGCGGCGCAAACGTCGGTTCGCCGATTTATCTCGGAATCAATCCTTACGAATGGGACTGGAACAACAATACCGAATACGAATTTACCATGACGGGTAAAATCGACTGGAAAGACGGCAAAGCAAACAACGATACTTTCAAGTTTAACTTTACCGTAGACTATGAAGCGCCGACCATTACGGATTACAGAGTGCGTTACGAGTCTTATGTGGAAAACAAAAAGACAAAATACGATATTTATCTCGACGTAGACGTATACGACAATCAATATTCGATGGCTCTTATGCCGGCTTATATCGAAGACAGGACCATTTATTCCATCACGCAATATCCTATTCCTATTCATTCGGAAAAGAATTCGGTCACTACCGTTTCGTTTAACATTACCGATTATTACGAAGAATATTTCAAGACGGGTAAATTGTTCTTATATCCCGTCGACTACGCAATGAACCACAGTTTGTACAGGGTCGGCTATGCGGAAGCGACGGATTATCCCGACAGGGTAAAATTTGAAACGGACAACAAACTTTCGTTTGTTACTACGGGTAAAGAGGGCAGCGGAGACGACGCTTACGAATACGACGTATACAAAATCACGCTTGCTCCCAACGAAGTTTATAAACTCAACCAGATAACTACTCCCGCAGATACCGTTGCTTATAAACTTACCTGGACCTCAAGCGACGACAACAGCGTAATCGCATATGAAGACGAAATTTTCGCATTGGCGGAGGCAAGACAGGTGCTGCTCGAACTTTCCGCAAACGGAAGGATACTCGCACAAGTAAAAGTAAGCGTTTCCGGAGAAGCGAAAGCCGAACCTATACTTCAGACGTTCTCGTTTAAACCGGTTGTAAACGGCGACAGATACGTTCAGGCGGTAAACGGCAGTCTTAAACTTCGCAACAGTACTCAACTTCAACTCGAAGTAGAGACAGACCCGTGGTATTATCAAGGGCTCGAGTTGACTTGGTCTACAAGCAACGCCGACATCGTAAGCGTCGATCAAAACGGCGTAATTACCACACATAAGCAAGGCAGCGCGTTTATCACCGCTACGGCAAAACACAATCCTTTACTTGCTCCGAGTATTTACGTTACGGTTATTTCCGATTTCAACGTAAGAAGTTATACGCTTTACAATTATTACGGCGGAGAAGTGTGCGAAATTCCCGAAGAATTAAACGTAATGTATCTCAACGAGGATTGCTTTAAAGACAATACCACCGTAAAGAGGATTATTCTTCCCAAGACGCTTACCGAAATTCCCGCAAATGCATTCTCCGGTTGTACAAACCTCGAGTATATTTACATTCCTTCGTCATGCGTGGCGATAATGCAAAATGCGTTCAACGGCTGTACAAGTCTTAAAGAAATAGACCTCGGAAAGTTTGAAAACAAACGCAACGACGACGATGACGACGGCAATCCCACCACCGGTACGTTGACGGTAGGCAGGTCGGCATTTGCAAACTGTACTTCGCTCACTACAATCAAAAACCCCGAAAGACTTACCGGTGCGTTCAGCAATGCTTTTGAAAACTGTACTTCGCTTGAAAGTCTCGATATTTCCGGGCTCAGAATAGCGCAAAGCAATTTGTTTGCGGGATGTACAAGCCTCACTCAGGTCACTATGTCGAGCGATACAAATCTCGGCGCAGGAATATTTGCAAATTGCACTTCGCTTGAAAGCATAGTTATTAAGTCTTCCAAAGTTCCCGATATGGCGTTCTACGGATGTACGAATCTTAAAAACGTAACGTTTGAGGGCAGCGTAGATTATATCGGCACGCAAGCGTTCGGCGGATGTTCGTCGCTTACGAAAATCACTCTTCCGGGCGGAACTTACACTCTCGGCGAAGACGCATTCGGCGGTTGCACAAACCTTTCTGAAGTGACGTTTAGTCAAGGTACAAAATTGCAAGGAGATATAATTCTTCCGTTTAAAAATTGCACTTCGCTTCAATCGATAGAAGTAAACGAAAACAACGAAAACTATACTTCGGTTGGCGGCGTGCTTTACGACAAACAAAAAACCACGGTGTTGTTAGTACCGGTGCTCGCTGCGGGATACGCTATCCCCGACAGTGTAACGAAGGTAGGCGCAAGCGCGTTTGCCGGCAACACTAATTTAACTACTATAGATTTAAGTCGTTTTGAAAAAATCGGCGCATATGCGTTTGCGGGAACGGGTTTAAGAAACGTAACGATCCCCGCCGTATTGACCGCAATTCCGGACGGTATGTTTGCAAATGCAAATCAACTTCTCGAAGTTAACTTTGTAACGGGTATTCAATTGACTAAAATCGGCGATTATGCTTTTGAAAACTGTAATATGCTTTCTCAGGTAGTTCTTCCCGAAACGGTAACGGAAATCGGCGACGGCGCATTCTTGGGTTGCTCGGCAGTAAGAAGCATAAAATTGACAAACGTTCAGACAATCGGTTCGGAGGCGTTCTCGGGTACGGGAATTTCCAAAATAACCGCAAAGAATACCACAACTCTTAAAGACGGAGCGTTCTGGGGTATGTCGTCGCTCGTTCAGGCGGACCTCGGCGCAATCACCGAAATGGGAGATTTAGTTTTCGTAGAAACGATGCTCGAAAGCAACGGCTCGTATTATCCTCGCGGATTGACGAAACTCAGCAAAGTTACGTTTGCGGAAGGTACTACGGTTATCGGCGCAAGGGCGTTTATGACGGCACTCAGGTCCGAATTCGACAGCCTTACCGAAGTAGTTATCCCCAATACGGTGGAAACAATCGGTGCAAACGCGTTCTACGGAAGAAGCAAACTCGCTACGTTGAATTTAAGCGGAGTAAAGACGGTAGGCGATCAAGCGTTCTACAACTGTTCGTCGCTTAAAAATCTCGACCTTACTTCGGCAGAAACAATCGGCGCGGCAGCGTTTGCAAACACTACGGCATTGAAAGTTGCCGAAATGCCTTCGTTGACTAAAGTCGGCGCAAGCGCATTCCAGAACAGCGGCATCGAAACTTTGGTTTTAGGCAGCATCGAGGTAATTGACAGTTACGCATTTGCAAATACAAAAATTAAATCGTTGACTATTCCTTCGTCGCTTTCGTCTTACACTTACGACGAAAGTTGGTTTGAAATCAACACAAACGGCGATCCGGAAGAGATTAAGGGTAAAAAGACGCTCCGCATAATGAACGGCGCATTCCAGAACCTTGTAAATCTCACTAAGTTCGACGTTGAAAGCACAAACGCAGCGTTCTTTGCCGACGAAAACGGCGCATTGTACGCAAGAGTAGCGGACGGATACGTTCTTGTTCAATATCCTGCCGGCAACACGGCAGAAGAGTACACCGTACTCGACGGAACTGTTCGTATCGCGGACAACGCGTTCTATCAGGACAAACACCTTAAAAAGATAACGTTCCCCAAGACGCTTAAGTCAATCGGTTCGTTCGCGTTCTACGGCGCGGCAGTTGAAGATTACGTATTCAATGCGGTTGAAGCACCCATTCTCGAGTCGTTGTGCATGATGCTCGATATGACTTACTTGGGCGATTTGGCAAACACAATCGCTTACGTGTTCTCACCCGTTCTCGGATATGAAAGCACGATATATTACGCAAACTTCGGCGATTTTGCAGGTCTTGTGTTGGAAAGAAACAATTACTTCTCGTACCTTAAGAGACTTGAAGAAGCAGGTTCTAACGTAGATAAGTACAAAGATTACGTAATGCCCGAATTCAAGCACAAACTTACTCGTCCTCAAAACGGAGAAGGTTATTCGACGCCTATATGGCTTGCATACTTCAGTGAAGAAAACACTACGCTCACTGATTATGCGGCAGATCGCACTACGCAAAACGCAATCGATAAAATCAACGGAATTCCCTCGGCCGACGAAATCAACACCGAAATAAACGGTCTTTCCGATGTCGAAGCAAAACTTACTAAACTTGCGCAAATATCCGCCGAATTGTCGGTTGCAAGAACGGCTTACAACGAAATTACCGACGTAAATCAACGTGCGCTCGTCACCGAATATTCAAGACTTCTCGCTTCCGAAAAAGCGGTAAGAGATTTAAAGGCAGACCTCGGTCAGCCCGTAAACGTAGACAGACTTGAAAGAAACGGCTCGTACGAAACGTTGTACACCGAAGGCGAAAAGTTCGACCCGAAAGATATGGTAATCACGGCTGTATTCGAAGACGGTTCGTCCATAGTATTAACTAAAGACGATTACGTATTGGATAAAACGGGTGCGCTTACCGCAAACGACGAAAAAGTAACCATTTCTTACGGCGGCAAACAACTCGAGTTGTTGATTCAGGTAAAAGCGAATTCGCAAGGCGATTCTTCTTCCGACAGCAACGGTAGCGACAGCGTTATCACACCCGACGACAAAGGTTGCAACGGCGCGCTTGCAGGTACGCTTATCGCAGTGGCTTGCGTGCTTGCTGCGGCGGCTGTAGCGGTAGTTCTGATAAAAAACAAAAAAGGTAAAAAATCAAACGAATAATCGATAAAATCAACTTATTCTCCCCTCTTTTTAAGGGGAGGGGAGAATAAAATTTACCTATTAATCTGATTAAAAACATTAAAAATTATAAAATTGTGGGAACATCGCCGTTAAATCATAGAAAGGAAAAGCAGTCGATAAAACCACACTGAAAACAAAGCCGAATAAACAAACGACTGAAACGGCGGAAAAACAAAAACGAATTTAAAACGGCGACTTTATTAAAATCGATAAGGGACTAATGCTTAGCGATTGGAAACTATTACATTAAGTATTAATAAATATTAAAACAAATTAAAACAAAACGAAATTAAAGAAGACTAAAATTTTTGCAAAAGATATTTGCAAAACAGTACATATTCCGCTGTAAAACTGCGGTAAATATTTAAAAGTCCGCTATAAAACAGCGAAAAAAACAGAACGTCGCTGAAAAAGCGGCAAAATCACACAATTCCGCCGGATAATGGCGGTAAATTTAAACGAAAGGTTTATAAAACTATGAAAACGAAAAAAATTTTATTAGTTATATTCACTGTAGCGTTTTGTGCGGCAACCGCGCTGTTTTTGACGGGTTGCGGCAGCGCGGCTTCTAAAAGGAAATATGACTACCTCGTTACTTTCGATTACAACGTAGAGGGACTCGGCGAAACGAACGTCAAGACCCAATATCTCGGCGTAAACAAAAACTCCAAAATAGTCGAACCGGGTTATTTCGGAAAAGAACTTTTTGAAGAGGGCTTGATTGCGGGTTATTTCAACGACGGTTGGTACACTGCAAAACTCGACGAAAACGGAGCGCCTTTAAAGGATGAAAACGGCAGAGTACAAGTCGACAAAAAATGGGACTTTAAAAACGACGTCGTGACCTCTGATATGACGCTTTATGCAAACTTCCGCAAAAATATCACGTTTACGATTGTTGTCGAAGGCGGAGAAAACAAGGTGTTTAACGGCGCGCCCGGCGCATCGCTCAGAAGACCGACGAGAAAGAGTGAAATTCCCTCGAAAGAAGGTTCTACTTTCATCGATTATTACACCGACGAAACTTACACCACGAAGTTCACTTTCCCGTATACTTATACCGACGAAGACGCAAAGTGCTATGCGAAGTTTATCGAGGGCGAGTGGGAACTTATCGAAACGGTAGAAGATTTTATGGATTTAATGGTCGGGAACATAACGAAAAACATGTACGTTCTTGCTGAAGAACTCGACTTTACCGGCGTTAAATTTGTAGACACATACAAAACGCCGTTCTTCGGAAACGATATAAATGCCAAAATCTACGGAAACGGCTGCGTTTTCAAAAATATGACCGTAGAAATGAAGGTAAGAGGAAGCAATGATACTTACGCTTACTCGTTGTTTAAAACTATCGGAGAAAGAGCCGAAATTAAGGACGTTACGTTTGAAAACTTAAAAGTTTCTATCACGACGATAGCGAGCGTTTCGCTTCCTACCGATGAAGTCGCGCTTTTCGCAAACGTAATAGAGGCGGGCGCAAAAATAGAAAACGTTGCGTTCAGAAATTGTACGCTCGAAGGAAAAGGCTCGGTAAGAGTAGACTTGTATAAATATTGCGTAAAAGACAACGCGGGTATTTCAAGCACGATTTTCGATGACGCGCAGTTGACCGTAATCGACGGATTTACAAAGTCTTCCGGCACTGAAACGAAAGGCTAAAAAAGGTAAAATTTAAGCAAATATATATAAAAAGGAGAGACAGAAATGAAATCTAAAAAAAGATTTATAACGGCAATAAGTTGCATAATGCTTTGCACGGTATTGTTTTTTGCAACGGCTTTAACCGGTTGCAAAAAGGGCGGCAACAAAGGATCTAATGCAAACAAATACAACGAAGAAAGACCGCTTACAATGAGTACGGGTAACCCAGACGGCGTATTCAACCCGTATTTTTCCACTTCGGCATACGACTCGTCAATCGTCGGCATGACTCAGATTTCCATGTTGAGTTCGGACGAAAAGGGCAACGTCGTTTGCGGAGATAACGAACCTGTAGTTGTAAAAGATTATAAAGTCAATACTTCGACTGTAGGAGGGAAACAATACACCGATTATAGTTTTATCATTAAAAACGGCATCAAATTTTCCGACGGCGAACCTCTTACGATAAAGGACGTACTTTTCAACCTTTATTTGTTCCTCGACCCCGCATATACGGGTTCGTCCACTATTTATTCTACGGATATCGTGGGACTTCAGGAATACCGTCAACAAAACCCCAATGCGGTAGATTCTTCCGCTTTTGAGGATAGTTTCAGAAGTGCCGCAATGCAAAAAATCACCAAAATCGAAACGTTTATGCAAGCGTTCGGTATATACAATCCGCCCGTAGGCGAGACTAAACCGAGCAAGAGCGATTTCAGTTCTGCCGACATAGAAGAATATAAAAAAGATTTCGCCACTATCGCAAAAGAATTCAGAAGCGAACTCGAATCCGATTGGAACGCGACCGAACTCGTATCTTATGAAGACCTTGGTTTTACGGCAAAATGGCAGGTATATCTTTATACCGCTGCCGGAATTGATTTCTTCCAGAAGGACGCAACCGGTAAATATATTAAAGATAAAGACGGAAAACTTCAGGTCGCCCCCGCAGTAGTTGAAGAATATCAACAAATTATGGATGAAGAATTTGCCGACTACGGATGGAGCAAAACCGACGAAAATATCAAGACTTGGGCAATCAATTCTGCGTACGTAGGTTATTTCCCCAAGGCGGTTGATTTAAATACCGGTAAATACATTGAATCCGCTTTCGACGAATCTCATATCGACGCGACGATTGAGGGTACTCAGGCAAATCAATTCTCGCTTATTCTCAACTATTCCGCAACTTCCGATACAATTCTCAACAGATTCATCGCTCAGGCAAAAGAGGCTGCTCTCGGTACGGGCGATCACCCCGTTAAAACAATTTCGGGTATAACCACTTCTACGACAACCACGGATTTCTCGGGTAAGTCTTTAGGCGAAAGTCACGACGTACTCAATATAAAAATCAACGACGTAGACCCGAAGGCTATCTGGAACTTCTCGTTCACGGTTGCTCCCATGCATTATTATTCCACTCACAATTTCGAGGGTAAAGACTATATCAATTCGTTCAATGCAGAAGAGGGTCAATTCGGATTTGCTTTCTCGTCCAATACTTTCTTTGAACAAGTAATCAAGTCAAAAGTAAGCCTTCCTCTCGGCGCAGGCGTTTATATGGCGTCTAAATCGACGGGCGGCGTAGCGACAAGCGGTTCGGACTTCTTTGACGGATCTAAGGTATATTACGAAAGAAATCCTTATTTCCACACTGTAGGTTCGGGACTTCAAAACGCTAAAATCAAATATTTACGTTATCAGGTAGTCGATACGGAACAAATGATAAACGCTTTGGACAGCGGCGATATCGACGTGGGCGATCCCAATGCAACCCCCGATATTTTGAAACTTGTAAAACAAAACAATAAACTCGGTTATGAAACGGTTATGACGTCAGGTTACGGTTACGTCGGTATCAACCCGAGATTTATTCCCGACGTTACCGTTCGTCGTGCAATTATCAAGGCGATGAATACGGAAATGACAATTACCAACTATTACGGCGACATGGCTTCGCAAATTTACAGACCTATGTCGAAAGCAAGTTGGGCATATCCCGATACGGCAACGACTTACACTACCAAATACACCGATAAAAACGGTAATTCTCAAGATATTTCTTATGAATACGATTCTACCGGCGTAAAGATAGAAGAACTTATGGAAAACAACGGTTATACCAAAAATTCAAACGGTATTTACCATAAGCAACTTGCAGACGGAAGAGATCACGTTTGCGATTACAAGTTTACAATCGCAGGCGCGTCCAACGACCACCCCGCATACGCAATGTTCGTACAAGCGGCAAAAATCCTCAACGCACACGGATTTAAGGTAAGCGTAGTCACTTCTTCGCAAGCACTTTCCGACTTGTCTACCGGTAAACTTACCGTTTGGGCGGCTGCCTGGTCTTCTACAATCGACCCCGATATGTATCAGGTATACCACAAAGATTCTAAGGCAACTTCGGTAAACAACTGGGGTTATCCGCAAATCAAGGCAAACCGCAAGTTGTATGCGTTTGAATATAACATTATAATGGGTAGAGACGGACTCAGCGATAAGATCGACGAAGGCAGACAATATACCGACACCGAAACGAGAACGGAAATTTATGCCGAGGCACTTGACCTTATAATGGAATTGGCTGTAGAACTTCCCACATATCAAAGACAAGATATGACGGCGTACAACAAGACGCTTCTTGACAGAAACAGTATGACTCCCAAGGACAAACTTTCTCCGTATAACGGACTTATGAGTCGTATCTGGGAACTCAGTTATTTGTGATAAATCAAACGAAAGCATAAATACTACAAATTTAACCGTATAGGCAAAACGGCGGACGTTATCCGCCTTTTTGCCGAATAAAGGTAGGTAAAAAGTGAAAACGTTAAAATACATAGTAAAACGTCTTCTGTTGTCTATAGTAATTCTTCTCGGCGTATCGATAATCATTTTCGGTCTTACGAGAGTAATGCCCACCGACTTTGTCGACGATAAATATTCTTCGGCATTAAGTCAAGGCACAATCACTCAGGACGAAGTAGACAGAATTAAAGAAATTTACGGACTTTCAATGCCCGAGGCATATATTACCATAAAGGTAAGCGGAGAGAGTCAATTTGCAAAATACGGATTTACCAGAAACGCAAAGACTCTTGCTCGCGAGCACGTAAAATTGATTCTCGATTCTCCTACTACAACCGACGCGGAAAAATCGGCTGCTCTTAAAGAGTGGTACGTGGGGCAATACGAAAAGACAATCAAAAAGAAGACTCACAGGCTTTATTTAAGAGATAACGGCGTATATGAAATTTACAAGATAGAAAGCAGTTCTCAAGAAATCGCTAAATCGAGCGACGACAGCGATTCGTCTTCCGATTCTTCGGATAATACGATAGTCGTCATCGTGGATAAGTTGGTGCTTGAAGAAGAGGGCATGTATACCGTAAATCCCGACGAAACCATTACAGTGCGTTTCGGCGAGTTTGTAAGAAGCGGCAGTACAAACCAAATCGAAAAGGACTCCGACGGAAACCTTAAATTTACGCCTAACGGAAAAGAAAGCACTTTTAAAATGAATTATTCGGTCGCTTCCGGTTGGGATAAAGCGGGTGCGATTTTTAAAAGTTATTTCAAGTGGCTCGGCAATATGCTTAAAGGCGACCTCGGTCTTTCGTTTAAGTATAACAAACCCGTTGCGCAAGTTATTCAAGAAAGGATGGGCATTTCGTTCATTATTTCTTTCATTGCCACTATTTTGCAATTCCTGATCGCAATTCCGCTCGGAATAAAAGCCGCTACGCACCAATACGGCGTAGTCGACTATACCGTTACCGTTCTCGCGATGATAGGTATATCTTTGCCGACTTTCTTTGCGGCAAACCTTTTCATTCGTTTGTTTGCGGTAAAACTTCATATATTCCCGGCGACGGGACTAAATAGTTCTTTGCCGGTCACGGCGTCGGGCTGGACAAGATTTATCGATGCGGCATGGCACCTTGTGCTTCCTATGACGGTACTTGTGTTATTATCTATCGGCGGACTTATGAGATACACAAGGACGAATACGCTGGAAGTGTTAAACGCCGATTATATCAGGACTGCAAGGGCGAAAGGTTTAAGCGAACATACCGTCGTTTACAAGCACGCGTTTAAAAACACGATGATTCCGCTTGTAACGATGTTTGCGGGTATTTTACCGAGTTTATTCAGCGGCGCAATGATTACCGAAACGGTATTCTCTATACCCGGTATCGGTAAATACGCTTACGACGCGCTTGTTGCAAAAGATATACCGTTTATAATGGGTTACAATATGTTTATGGCTGTTCTTACGGTTTTGGGTACACTTTTAAGCGACCTTATGTATGCTGTGGTTGACCCGAGAGTAAAAATCAGCGGGTGAGGTGAATGATGGACATCGAAAAAGAAAATAACAACGAAATAAATCAAGAACCCGTTGTCGATACTCTGCTCGAAAACGCGCAAGAAAGTGCGGAAATCGAAGAAGAAGTAAGCATAGACGAGGTAACGGCGAGAACGTTGAGTCCGTCAAGAATGGTTTTGAAGAGATTTTTCCGTTCTAAATTGTCTATGACAGGCTTGATTATATTGATTACTTTATTTGTCCTTTCGTTTTTAGGACCTACACTCAAGTTTTTGCCGTTTATCTGGCCCGAACAAAGCCAGGACTACTCCAAGCCTGTGCTTGTAGAAACAGTGAGAGAACAAGTCGTCACTATCGACGGAGAAGAATATACGATTTATGTAGTAACATACACTCAACCTACCAACTATTTAAAACCGTCTTTCGAGCACTGGCTCGGCACGGACGATAAAGGTTTCGACGTATTTACAAGACTTCTGTACGGCGGCAGAATTTCGCTTACAATAGGTTTCGTTGTAGTTATACTACAGACGTTAATAGGCATACTGCTCGGCGGTTTAGCGGGGTATTTCGGCGGTTGGGTCGACCAACTTGTCATGAGAATAGTCGATATTTTCAACTGTATTCCGTCCTTCCCGATACTTATGATTTTGGGTGTTGCTTTGGAAGCGAGAGGTTTTGACGGTCCCGAAAAACTGTACATAATGATGGCACTTATGACCTTAATCGGTTGGTCGGGTACGGCGAGACTCGTAAGAGGACAAATACTTTCGTTAAGAGAACAGGAATTCATGCTCAGCGCGGAAGCCAGCGGCTTACCCGTTTCGCATAAGATTATAAAACACTTAATCCCCAACGTTATGCCTCAACTTATCGTTTCGATGACTCTTGGTCTCGGCGGTATAATTTTGACGGAAGCGACGCTCGGATATCTCGGTATAGGTATTCCGCCCATTTACGCTACGTGGGGTAACATGATTAACGCCGCAGCAAACTCCGTTGCATTGAGACTATATCCCAATCTTTGGATTGCTCCCGGTATCTGTATCGTACTTGCGGTACTTGCATTTAACTTTGTAGGCGACGGTCTTCGTGATGCGTTTGACCCGAAATCGAGGAGATAAAAAATGGCTAAAGAAAAAAATAAACATTATATATCTGCCGAAGAATCGTCTAACATCGCAAAGGAAAACGCAAGGGCGATTAAAGAATTGCAAAAGAGAAACGCTCAATACACCCGCGACGATTACGTCACGCAGATGAAAGACCCCAAAAACATCGTCGAATTTGAAGATTTGCACACTTATTTCTACACCGATAACGGCGTGGTTAAGGCTGTAAACGGCGTTACTTTTGAAGTGCCCGAAGGTTCTACCGTCGGCATAGTCGGCGAAAGCGGCTGCGGTAAGAGTATTTCGAGTATGTCTTTAATGAGACTTATTCAAGCCCCCGCCGGTCAGATCGTGAGCGGAAGTATTCGTTTCCGTTCCAACGTGCGTAAAGTCGTCGGTAAAGAGCCGATTATGGTTCCGCAAAAAGACGAGCAGGGCAACGTGGTTCTGGGTGAAGACGGCAAGCCCGTTTTGGTAGAATCCAAGACTAAATTCGGCAGAATTCGTTATAAAAACATCTACGAAGAGCACGAAGAAGTGCTCGATATAGCAAAACTCCCCATGAGCGAAATGGCGCATATCAGAGGAAGAGAGATTTCGATGATATTCCAGGAGCCCATGACGAGTCTGAACCCTGTATTTACAATCGGGTATCAACTTGACGAGGTCAGCCTTCTTCACGTCAACGGAATAAGCAAAGAAGAGGCAAAGAAAAGAAGTATAGAGATGCTCGAACTTGTAGGTATCGCTATGGCGGAACACGTTTACAAGTCTTACCCGCACGAACTTTCCGGCGGTATGCGTCAACGTGTAATGATTGCAATGTCGCTTATTTGCAACCCCCGTCTTATTATCGCGGACGAACCTACGACCGCACTCGACGTTACTATTCAGGCGCAAATTCTGGACCTTTTGAGGGACGTTAAAAAGAAAATCAGCGGCAGCATCATGCTTATCACTCACGATCTCGGCGTTATTGCCGAAATGGTCGATTACGTAGTGGTAATGTATGCGGGAAGAATCGTTGAAAAAGGCACTGTTGATGAGATATTCAAAAACCCGATGCACCCCTATACGGTAGGTTTGCAAAAGAGTAAACCCGTCGTGGGCAGAGACACGGGCAGACTTTACAACATTCCGGGCAACGTGCCCAACCCGATAAATATGCCTAAAACGTGTTATTTCAGAAACAGATGCGATAAAGCGTGCGAAAAATGCAAGGGCGATTATCCACCGATGATTAAAATTTCGGATACGCATTACGTTTCTTGTTATCTTTACGAGGAGGGAATGAAGAATGAGTGATATTATTAAAGAAGAAAACGTCGTTTCCTCTCAGCCCGGGCATTTGCTCGAAGTAAAAGATTTAAAAAAGTATTTTCAGATCAACAAGCCTTTAAGAAAGCAAGACAGAGTGTTTTTAAAGGCTGTCGACGGCGTATCGTTTAACCTTGACGCAGGCAAAACTGTTGGTATTGTAGGTGAATCCGGTTGCGGAAAAACCACTATGGGCAGGACGATTTTGCGTCTTTACGACGTAACCGGCGGTCAAATTTTGTTCAACGGCAAAGACATCACAAATCTTAAAGGCGAAGCACTCAGAAAAGTTCGCCCCGAGTTCCAGATGATATTCCAGGACCCGTATTCGTCATTGTCGCCGAGACTTCCTATCGGCGAAATTATCGGCGAGGCGGTAAGGGTGCACAAAATCGTACCCAAGGAAGAACATAAAGAGTACGTAATGAGCATAATGGAAAAATGCGGACTTCAGCCCCATTTTTACGGCCGTTATCCGCACGAGTTTTCGGGCGGTCAAAGGCAACGTATATGCATTGCCAAGGCACTTGCGCTTAAGCCCAAACTTGTAATTTGCGACGAGCCCGTTTCTGCACTCGACGTGTCTATTCAAGCGCAAATAATCAATCTTTTCAAGGACTTGCAAGAGCAAGACAACCTTGCTTACGTGTTTATTTCGCACGATTTGTCCGTTGTAGAGCATATTTCCGACCAGGTCGGCGTAATGTATCTCGGCAACATGGTTGAATTTGCCGACAAGCAAGATTTGTTCAACAACCCGATGCATCCTTATACCGAGGCTCTTTTGTCGGCTGTTCCCGTCCCCGATCCGGACGTAAAGATGAATCGTATTATTTTAAAAGGAGATATTCCGTCTCCCGCAAATCCGCCTAAAGGGTGTAAATTTCACACTCGTTGCAGCAAATGTATGGATATTTGTGCCGAGGTCGAACCCGAGTTTAAAGATTACGGCAACGGACATTTCGTTGCGTGCCACCTTTACTCTCAAGACAAATAAGGGTTTAAAAATTAAATTAAACGGCAGTTCAGCCGCATTAAATAAAAAACAGGTTGAAAAAAATCAGCCTGTTTTTTAATTTGCTTGATTGTCGGGCAACAAAAGGGTCTTGATTTTGTGCGAAAAATCGATTTTAAATTATTTGCAATAATTCGTGATGAAAATATCGGATATTTTATAAAATGAAACCTGTATTTATATTAATATAGAATATTCTATAAGTCAAGTATTTTAATAGAAAATTCTATATAATATAATTATGGAATTTACGGAAATATTAGAAGAGTTTTTAAAATTGAACAATTTGACGCAAACGGAATTTGCAAACAAAATCGGCGTAAAGCAAAGTCAGATAAGCGAGTGGTTGAAGGGGAAAGCGAAGCCCGGCTACGACATTTTAAGGAGAATGGCAACGGCGTTTGACGTATCTGCCGATTATTTTTTAGGTATAAAAGATACTTTTGAAAAGTGAAACGCAATTTAAAATATAATCGCCTCGTAGTTTGCAATAATATAACAACACTAATATTAGTGTAAATTAAGTATAATACACTAAATTTAGAGTATTATATTGTCATGAAATTGGGCGATAATATTAAGTATTTCAGAAAAATCAACAATTTAAGCCAAAAGGATTTTGCCGAGAAAATGGAGACGGCTCAACAGAGAGTGAGCGAGTGGGAGTGCAATAAAAACGAACCGTCTTTATACAACGTAAAAAAGATGCTTAAAATATTCGGCGTTACTTTTGAAGAATTGACCGACGGAATAGATGAAACAAAATCTTAAATATTGAATTAGCAAATTAAAAGTGCGGCTATCGCAATTGCGGTAGCCGCATATTTTTGTTGTAGTCAAGACTGTAAAGCAAATTTTGCGGTCGTGCGTTTAAACGTATATAAAAAGGGCAGAACGCCGTGAAAAACGTTTTGCCCTTAAATATTAAACAGAAATTATATTAAAAGTAATTATTTTATAAGTTTTTTAATCCATGCCTTTTCGCTGAGCGAAACTTTGCCGTCGATTGCGCAAATTGCAAGGCAAACCAAAATAATATCGTCCTTTAAATCTTCGGAAACGAGACCGAGTACGTCGACCATTTCGTCTACGCTCTTTTTAAGTTCGCGGTGGTCCTTTTTAAGTTTTCTGAATACTGCGGCGCAATCTTCATAAGTGAGTTCGTCACCGAAAAACACCTTGATTAATGGGTAGCACAACAAATATTCTTCTTCGGAAAGTTTGCCGTCGGCAGCCATCGCGCCGAGAATAAACGTATTAAAAATTTGTACGCCGGTAAGTCCGTCTTCGGTAATTGCGCCGAGTGCGGGTATAATCTTTAAAGATTTTTCCGCAAGCAAAGCACCGTAAGTAAGCGCATCTAAATTTTCAAATTCTTTGCAAAGTTTGTCAAATTCTCTCATGATCTTCTCCTCTTTTATGCCGAGTGTGGCATGTCGGTTGTTTTTTATTGTTTTTTATTATAGCGCGTAAATATTACGGCATAATGGCGTGATTGTAAATTCTTCGTTTATATTCAGTGAAAACACAGTGACTATATTTGCCGCTTTTACTGACTTAAATTAAAACGTTTATTGTGTAATTTGTTTAACTTAACGGCAGTGGATTATATAATAAAGGCAAAATTTTTCGATTCTTTTGTAAGATAAACAAAAATTTTTTATAATTTAAGACAAAATTTTTCGGCCCCTTTGTGCAAAGGGGGCTGTCAGCAAGGCTGACTGAGGGATTGTCTTATTTGAGTTTAGAATTGGCTCGATTTATTGAAATTTGCTTTTACAATCCTTCCGTCACGCGTTCCGCGCGCCACCCTCCTTTACACAAGGAGGGCTGTAATTGTGTTTGAATTTTCTTTGTTTGCGACAGTAAAATCATTGCCGATATGACTTGTTTACGGCGTACGTATTGCGTAAAAGTGTCAGAAAACGCGTTGTATAACACAATAATTAGCGTTATACAGCGCAAAAGCAAGCAGTTATTTTATCTTTTGAACGCTGCAATATGCTTGCGTGGCTATGCCTTCTTCTCTGCCGACAATGCCTATTCCTTCAAGCGTGGTTGCCGTTATGCCCACTTTATCGACGGGCAGTTCGAGCGCATTTGCAAGATTTTGAGAAATCGATTGAATATACGGTGACAATTTTGGACGTTCTGCCATAATCACCGCGGTTACGTTTACGGGACGATAACCCGCATTCTTAACCATTTCCATTACGTTTTCAAGTAAAATCATGCTTGAAATGTCTTTATATTTTTCGTCTTTATCGCTGAAATGATAGCCGATATCTCTGAGCGAACACGAGGAGAGCAGCGCGTCCATTACAGCATGGGTAAGTACGTCGGCGTCGCTGTGACCCAGCAAGCCTTTTTCATATGGTATTTCCACGCCGCCTAAAATCAGTTTTCTGCCGACGACGAGTTTGTGCAAATCAAAGCCTGTTCCGCATTTAAATTCGGGTAAAAAGTCCTCTTTATAAGTGAGTTTTACGTTTTCTTTTTCTCCGTCTACGGCGTAAACCGGTTGAATATATTTGCAATAAAGTCCCGTTTCGTCCGTAAAAATTTCGTCTTTTTCTTTTAAAGAAAACGCTTTAATCAGGTTTTTCGTTTTAAACCCTTGCGGAGTCTGAACATTTGCTTTTCCTTGTCTCGAAGAGGAAATTATGTAGCCGTTTTCAACGGTTGCCAAAGTATCCGTACATGGTACGACGGGGGTGCAGGAACCGTAATTTAAAAGAGCATACACGCATTTATCGAGCAAAGTATCGCTCAAATAGGGGCGCGCGCCGTCGTGAATAAGCACGTATTCGCATTTAACCGCCGCTACGGCGTTTTTTACCGAGTCTGCGCGCGTTTCTCCGCCGATGACGATTTTTATAGGTTTTTCGCAATTCGTAAATAAATTATTTATTGTTTCATAGTCCGGTTTTGATGAAGTGATTATAATTTCGTCTATATATTCGCAATGCAAAAAGGGCTCGACGGCGCACTCGAGTACCGTTTTGTCTCCGTGTAAAATTTGTAAAACTTTATTGGTTTTAAAGCCCGCGCGCGTGCCGTTTCCCGCCGCGGTGATTATTGCCGTAATGCTCATATTATCCTCTTTACATAATACGTATTGCGTAAAATTGTCAATTTTGCAAGTTTTTAGATTAAAAAATTGCTTAAAAATGCCGCCGTTTTCGCTTTTGCTGTGTGGCTGGGCTGCCGATTATATAATCTACAGAAAAGAAAAAAGAATTATTCCGTGATTATTTCGTACAGCGATTCTGCTTCGGATTTTTTTACCGTTTCTTTCAGGTCTTTTACGATGAATTTAATTTTGCCCGTGCCGAAACCGAGTTCTACCACGTCGCCTGCTTTAAGCAAGTACGACGGCTTTACTTCTTTGCCGTTTACGCTGACTCTGCCGCCGCGGCACGCCTCATTTGCGACCGTTCTGCGTTTTAAAATACGCGATATTTTCAAAAATTTGTCGATTCTCATACGAAAATTCCGCCTTTTATTTAAAAAAATGAAAAATGAAGCCAAAAAAAGTTGACTTTATTGACGCTTTACATTATAATAATACAATGCTATAATTTCCATAATAGACCCATTATGCCGTTTTAAGCATTTTTAATGGGTAAAAACGGCGTAAAAACGTGTGTTTAAGCCGTATTGTTGCATTAACGAATATGATTATACAACAACTTTGGAAATAAATCAAGACATTTTACGATTTTAGAAAGGAGTGCATTAAATGAGCAGAAATTTACCAGAGGTAAAGTTTGGCAGAATTACAAGAAAGACTTTCTCTAAAATTAAGGGCGACGATAAGATACCGTATCTTATCGAAGTTCAAAGAGATTCTTATGATGCCTTTATCGAAGAGGGTATCAGCGAAGTCTTTGAAGATTTTTCTCCCATAACGGACTTTTCGGACCATTACGAATTATACTTTCTGGACCACAGTCTCTCCGACAAGCCTAAATACGACGAAAAAGAATGCAGAGACAGGGACGCTACTTACGCCGTTCCGTTAAAAGTAAAGGTAAGACTTGTAAATAAGGTTACCGACAGCATCATCGATTCCGAAGTATTCATGGGCGACTTGCCGAAAATGACCGAAAACGGTTCGTTTATAATCAACGGAGCGGAAAGAGTTATAGTCTCTCAACTTGTAAGAAGCCCGGGCGTTTACAACGGATTCGAGATGGACGCAAAAACGGGTAAAAAGGTATACACAACTACCGTTATACCCAATAGAGGCGCATGGCTCGAGTACGAGCAGGACGGACAAGGTGTACTCTGGATAAAAGTCGACAAAACGCGTAAACTCACCGCGACGGTGCTTTTGCGTGCTTTGGGATTCGGCAGCGACGAGCAACTTAACGCTCTTTTCGACAACGATCCGATGATTAAAGAGACGATCGAAAAAGACACTGCTAAAACAGAAGGCGAAGGACTTTTCGAGTTGTACAGGAGGTTGAGACCGGGCGAAATCCCCACGGAAGACGCCGTAAAGCAACACCTCAAAAACCTTTTCTTCGACGCAAGAAGATACGACGTAACCAAAGTCGGCAGATACAAATATAATAAAAGACTCAATCTCGGCGTAAGAATTGCGGGTTGCACCGCTTATGAAGACGTAATTTCCGCCGACGGCGAAGTTCTGGCAAAAGCGGGCGACGTTCTCACGAGAGAACAGGCAAAGGCTATTCAAAACGCCGGCATCAATGAATTTTACGCAAAAACCGAGTCGGGCGAAAAACATAAAATCATCGGTAACAACACCGTTGACTTCACTACTGTAACGGGCGTTCCCGCAAGACCGTTCGGCCTTCTGGAAACGGCATATTATCCCGTAATCGTATTTTCAAAGCAAGTCGCCGACACCGCTAAAGAAGTGGGAGTCGAGCAGGCTGCGGAAGTGTATTGCGACCAGATCAATTCGCTTTATTACGTGAGCGAAAGTGTTTCCGGCGCAGACGAAAAGCCCGAAGATAAGAAGAATACCGAAAAGAGAAGAGAGCAAAGAAGAAAATTCGTTGCCGCTTGCGTAGAGTTTTACGATATAATCGCCGCGGGCGTGCCAGAAAAACTCAATGCCGAGCAAAGAAAAACCGTAAAACCGCTTATCGAAAAATTAAACCACAAACACATCACGGTTGACGATATTGTAGCAACCGTATCTATCAATCTTGACTTAAATTACAATATCGGCACCGTCGACAACATCGACCACCTCGGCAACAGAAGGGTTCGTTCGGTAGGTGAGTTGTTACAAAACCAGTTCAGAATCGGTATTGCGAGACTCGAAAGAGTAATTAAGGAAAGAATGTCCACGCAAAAGCCCGAAGAAGTTACGGCGCAAGGACTTATCAACGTTCGTCCCGTTTCTTCGGCTATAAGAGAATTCTTCGGTTCGTCACAACTTTCTCAATTCATGGACCAGACCAACCCCATTGCAGAACTTACTCACAAGAGAAAACTTTCCGCATTAGGTCCGGGCGGTCTTAACAGAGAGAGGGCAACGTTCGAAGTAAGAGACGTTCACTACACACACTACGGCAGAATGTGCCCGGTAGAAACGCCCGAAGGTCAGAACATCGGTCTTATCACTTCGCTTTCTACGTTTGCGAAAGTAAACGAATTCGGATTTATCGAGGCTGCGTACAGAAAGGTTAAAAAGCCCACCGGCGTCGTTTCTATGGCAGACGAAGACATACATTATCTTACGGCGGACGAAGAAGACGAATTTATCGTCGCTCAGGCAAACGAGCCGCTCGACGAAAACAACAAATTCGTCAACCAACAAGTGTCTTGCCGTGTAAGAGACGAAATCACGAAGAGAGACGCAAGCGAAATAGATTATATGGATATATCGCCCAAGCAACTCGTTTCGGTTGCGACCGCGCTTATTCCCTTCCTTGAAAACTGCGATACCAACCGTGCGCTTATGGGTTCTAACATGCAGCGTCAGGCAGTTCCTCTTCTTAAACCCGAAAGTCCCATCATCGCAACGGGTATCGAGGCGAAGATTGCGCAGGATTCGGGCGTTATGTGCGTCGCAAAAGAAGACTGTACCGTTAAATTCGTCAGCGGCGACAGAGTAGTCGTCGAAGAAGAAGGCGGCGCAGAACGCACTTACATTTTAAAGAAATTCCAACGTTCCAACCAAGGAACTTGTCTCAACCAGAAGCCGATTGTATCGACCGGCGATAAAATCAAAAAGGGCGAAGTCATTGCGGACGGTCCCGCAACTTGCGACGGCGAACTTTCGCTCGGCAGGAACATTCTCATCGGTTTCATGACGTGGGAAGGTTACAACTATGAGGACGCAATACTCCTTTCCGAAAAACTCGTTCAGAACGACGTATTCTCTTCTATCCACATCGAAGAGTACGAAACCGAAGCGAGAGACACCAAACTCGGCGACGAAGAAATTACGAGGGATATTCCCAACGTCGGCGACGACGCATTGAAAGATCTTGACGAAAACGGTATTATCCGTATCGGCGCGGAAGTAAGAAGCGGAGATATTCTCGTAGGTAAAGTAAGTCCCAAAGGCGAAACCGAACTCACCCCCGAAGAGAGACTTTTAAGGGCTATTTTCGGAGAAAAGTCAAGAGAAGTGAGAGATACTTCTTTGCGTGTTCCGCACGGCGAAGCGGGTATCATAGTTGACGTAAAAATATTCACTAAAGAAAATAAAGACGAACTTGCGCCCGGCGTAAAGAAACTCGTCAGAGTATATATCGCTCAGAAGAGAAAGATCTCCGTCGGCGATAAGATGGCGGGACGTTACGGAAACAAGGGCGTCGTTTCGAGAGTTCTTCCCGAAAGAGACATGCCTTTCCTTGCCGACGGTACGCCTTTGCAAATAGTATTGAACCCGCTCGGCGTTCCTTCTCGTATGAACATCGGACAGGTACTCGAGGTACACCTCGGTTACGTATGTAAACAACTCGGCTGGAAAATTGCCACGCCGGTATTCGACGGGGCGAAAGAAGCCGACATTAAAGAGTTGTTGTATGAAAACAATCTTGTAAATCCTTACGGCGAAGTCGACGGAAAGATTCAACTTTACGACGGCAGAACGGGCGAACCGTTTGAAAACAGAGTCACCGTAGGTTACATGTACATGATAAAACTTCACCACCTTGTAGACGATAAGATTCACGCGCGTTCTACGGGTCCGTATTCGCTCGTTACGCAACAACCGCTCGGCGGAAAGGCGCAATTCGGCGGTCAGAGATTCGGTGAAATGGAAGTTTGGGCACTCGAAGCATACGGTGCGGCTCACATCTTGCAGGAAATCCTTACGGTTAAGTCGGACGACGTTGTCGGCAGAACGAGGACGTACGAGTCTATCGTAAAGGGTAACGACATAAGCGAACCGGGTATTCCCGAATCGTTTAAAGTCCTTTTGAAAGAATTGCAAGCACTTGCGCTCGATATGAAAGTGCTTACCGAAGGTGGAGACGAACTTCCGCTTAAAGAACTCTTTAACGACGAAATCGATATGCGTGCGCCCGTTAAAGAAAGAGAAAATATCGAAGAAGTCGAACTCTTCAAGGGTGACGACGACGTCAAAGATGACGAATCCGACGATGATGACGATACGTTCAACTTTGTCGATGACGACGATTTCGACAACGATGACAATTTCGACTTTAAGTCCGACGATATGTTTGATGATTTTGACGATCTCGACGATATTGACGATTTCGGTAACGAAACCAAAGACGACGAATAATTTTCAGGGAGGTTTATTGAATTATGTTTGAACTTAACAATTTCGATGCTATACAAATAGGCGTGGCTTCTCCCGAGAAAATCAGAAGTTGGTCGTCGGGTGAGGTTACAAAACCCGAAACAATCAACTACAGAACGCAAAAACCCGAGAGAGACGGTTTGTTCTGCGAAAGAATTTTCGGACCTACCAAGGACTGGGAATGTCACTGCGGAAAATATAAAAGAGTAAGATATAAAGGTATCGTCTGCGATAAGTGCGGCGTTGAAGTTACTCTTTCAAAAGTAAGAAGAGAGAGAATGGGACATATCGAACTTGCCGCTCCCGTTTCTCACCTTTGGTATTTCAGAGGTGCTCCGTCCAGAATCGGCGTAATGCTCGACATCGGCTCGAAGCAACTCGAACAAGTATTGTATTTTGCAAACTATATCGTACTCGACCCGGGCAAAACGGGGTTGGAGTACAAACAGGTTATAAACGAAAGAGAATATCAGGAGGCATGCGATACTTTCGGTGCAGATTCGTTTAAAGTCGGTATGGGAGCGGAAGCCATTAAAGAACTTTTGATGGCTATCGACCTCGATAAAGAAAGCGCGGACCTCAAGAAAATTCTCAACGAGTCCAACTCGAGCCCCAGAAGGTCTAAAGCCGCAAAGCGCGCCGAAATAGTAGAGGCGTTCAGAAAGAGCGGCGCAAGACCGGAGTGGATGATACTCGACGTAGTGCCGGTAATTCCGCCCGAACTCCGTCCCATGGTACAACTTCAGGGCGGCAGATTCGCAACTTCCGACTTAAACGATTTGTACAGAAGAGTAATCAACAGAAACAACCGTTTAAGAAGACTTATCGAACTCGGCGCACCCGACCTTATTATAAGAAACGAAAAGAGAATGCTTCAGGAAGCGGTCGACGCTCTTATCGACAACGGCAGAAGAGGTAAAGCGGTACTCGGCGCGGGCAACAGAGAACTTAAATCTTTGTCCGGCATGCTCCGCGGTAAACAAGGTCGTTTCCGTCAGAACTTACTCGGAAAACGTGTCGACTATTCGGGTCGTTCGGTTATCGTCGTAGGTCCGGAACTTAAACTTTATCAATGCGGTCTTCCCAGAGAAATGGCTATAGAACTTTTCAAGCCGTTTGTTATGAAACGACTCGTTGAAGACGGTACTTGTCACAATATTAAAAGCGCAAAGCGTATGGTAGAAAGAATGAAACCCAACGTCTGGCCCATTCTCGAAGACGTAATCAAGGATCACCCCGTTTTGCTTAACCGTGCTCCTACGCTTCACAGACTTTCTATTCAGGCATTCGAGCCTGTACTTATCGAAGGTAGGGCGATTCAACTTCCGCCCCTTGTCTGCGGCGCGTTCAACGCCGACTTCGACGGCGACCAGATGGCAGTACACGTACCCCTTTCCATAGAGGCTCAGGCAGAAGCGAGATTCCTGATGCTTGCTTCAAACAACATTTTAAAACTTTCCGACGGTAAGCCGGTTATGTCTCCGACGCAAGATATGGTCCTCGGCTGTTATTACCTCACTATCAAGAAACACAGAGTTGATTTCTTCTACGGTATGACGGGTTCGAGACTTCTTGAGTTTGAGTACGACGGCGAAAAATTTACCAACACCGAAGACGGAATAGTATATAAAACTCTCGACAAAGTTTACGATGACAGAGGAAGGGTCGTTAAGGCTCAACTCTATCATAAAAACGAGGAATCCGGCGAAGAATTCAACGTTGCAACCGAGATTTATTCCGCTCCTGTTTATATGAGCGAAGACGAGGCTATGGTCGCATATCAAACCAAACAAGTTGCTATTCAGGACGAAATTTACGTGCGCAGAACGGCAGTTGTAAACGGCGAAGAAAAGACGGGAAGAATTAAAACCACCATCGGCAGAATTATATTCAACAACAACGTTCCTCAAGACGTAAAATATCCGTTTACTTCCGATACGGTCGATACCCAGGACGAACTTAACAATCCTTTGATGAACGTCAAAGAATTGCAGTACAAGGTAGACACCCTCGTCGGCAAGTCCGAACTTAAAAAACTCGTAGACGCATGCTTTAAATACAACGGTTCGGCTTGCGCTGCGGACGCTCTCGATAAAGTAAAATCTTTGGGTTATAAGTATTCTACAATCGGCGCAATCACTACGTCGGTCTTCGATATGCACGTGCCCGAAAAGAAGAAAGAGGAAATCGACAACGCCCAAGAAAGAGTAAACGCCATAAGGGCACTTTATGAAGACGGCATCATTACCGATAAAGAAAGATATCAAAATACGGTAAACATTTGGAAAGACACCACCGACAGAGTAACCAACCTTCTTAAAAAGACTCTCGATAAGTTCAATCCCATCTGGATGATGGCAAACTCGGGTGCCCGTGGTAGTATCGACCAGATCAAGCAACTTGCAGGTATGCGTGGTCTTATGACCAACCCGCAAGGCGAAACAATCGAAGAGCCCGTTCGTTCGTGCTTCCGTGAAGGTTTGTCCGTTCTCGAATACTTCGTTTCGTCTCACGGCGGTCGTAAAGGTATGGCGGATACCGCACTTAAAACAGCCGACTCCGGTTATCTGACGAGAAGACTGGTAGACGTTTCTCACGAAGTTATCGTAAGAGAAGACGACTGCGGCGACACAATCGGCAGATGGGTTGAGTCTATAAAAGGACCTAAGGGCGAGGCTATCGAAAAACTTAAAGACAGAATTATCGGAAGATATATTCTCGACGATATAGTAAATCCCGCAACGGGCGAAGTCATCGCTCATAAAGACGATATGCTTACCGAAGCGCAAGCAAAGGCAATCGAGGCTGCGGGCATTGAAAAAGTAAGAATAAGAAGCGTGTTCTCTTGTAAATCCAAGCACGGCGTATGCTGCAAGTGCTATGGTATGAACATGAGCAACATGTTGCCTATTCAAAAAGGCGAAGCGGTAGGTATTATCGCCGCTCAGTCAATCGGCGAACCTGGTACTCAACTTACTATGAGAACGTTCCACACGGGCGGTATTGCGTCCACGGGAGATATTACTCAAGGTCTTCCGAGAGTAGAAGAACTTTTTGAAGCGAGAAAACCCAAGGGACAGGCAATCGTCTGCGAAGTCAGCGGTAAAGTTTCCGTCGTTGAAGAAAACGGCGTAAGACACGTAAAAGTAGATAACGGCGAAAGCATTAAGGACTATATGATTCCGTTCAGTCTCGAACTTAAAGTTAAAGACGGCGACAACGTAGAACCCGGCTTTATTCTCACGGGTGGTTCGGCTTATCCGCAAGACATTTTGAAGACGCAAGGCGTAAGAGGCGTTCAGGATTATATCATTCAGGAAGTACAAAAGGTTTACGGTTCGCAAGGCGTTGATATCAATGACAAGCACATTGAAATAATCGTCAGACAAATGCTCCGTAAGGTGCGCGTTCTTCAAAACGGCGATACCGATTTGCTTCCCGGTGAATACGTAGATATACTTACTCTTGACGATATCAACCTCAGGACGATTCAAAACGGCGGCAAGCCCGCAACGGTTATTCCGTCGCTTCTGGGTATCACAAAGGCTGCGCTTGCAACCGAAAGTTTCCTTTCCGCGGCATCCTTCCAGGAGACCGCAAGGGTACTTACCGACGCGGCAATCAACAACAAGGTCGACCCGCTTATTGGTCTTAAAGAGAATGTAATTATAGGTAAACTTATCCCCGCAGGTACGGGTATAAAGAACTATAAAGGGCTTTCTCCGCAAACGGTTACGCCGACCGATCAACAACAATAATTATCCATTTCACACAAAACGGTTTGCTCAAAGCAAGCCGTTTTTAGTTTTTACGGGTAATTTTGCAGTCGATTTTTGAGTGTTTGTCGGCAGCAGTTGAGTGGGTGGTATAGTATTTATGTGTGGCGGCGTTTTTATAAATGGAAAATTTAATGTGGGTGGCGGTTGAGCAGTGGGGAATATTATGCGGTCGGCGATTGTTTTGCACAGGGTTGAATGATTTGTATGTGGATTTGTTCGTGTGACTGTCGTGAGTATGTTTGTTGTGAGTGATTGAGTAGTAGTGAGTGATTTATGTTGTGGTTGTATTTGTTGTATTTTACAACGTTAATTTGCCTTATTTTTTATTTGTCGACTTTAAATTGTGTAGCACCTTAAAGACGTATCCTTCAGATAATTTATTGTATATATAGCGGCGACATACTATTATGGGTACGACAAGCAAATGTTTGCGATAAAGAACATAAAAGATATCTTTAAGGATTAATGAGTTTTATTTCTCGCTCGGATTGTACATGGAAGGATGAAAACTTAACCTTGATAAATAAAAAAGAAAACAGACTAAAATATATTTGCGAGAGAATAAAGCAATTTATCAAGGCAACCCGATATCGTTTGTAAATACGTTCAAATATGCTCTGCAAATGCAAACGAAAACAACCGACAGATATAAGCAAAACATAATCAAAATATACGCTGAATACAAACGCAAATCGGCATTAAACGCAAACATATATCTAATCTGTATTATTTAATGTAAAAAACGATGCAAAATACGTTTATATAAAAAAGAAATCGACGAAAATTTAATAAAATCATTAATATTTTGCTCTATTTGACTCATAAAAGCATAAAAACGATTGACGAAACACAAAAAAGATGTTAAAATTTAATAGTATATGACTCGTAGAGGGCTTTTTGGGCTTTTTATAAAGCGAAAAAGCATTTGCGGGCGTTAATTAAGTTTCTTTAAGCAGAAGTTCTGTTTTTAAGAATATTCCGAAAATTTGAAAAGGAGGTTTAAGAAATGCCAACGATTAACCAGTTAATCAAGCAAGGTAGAAAGACGGGCGTTGCAAAATGCAAAACGCCGATTTTGACTCAATGTCCTCAAAGACGTGGAGTATGTCTTACGGTTACTACAACTACACCGAAAAAGCCTAACTCCGCAATGAGAAAGATTGCAAGAGTAAGATTGACAAACAAGCAAGAAGGTATCGTTTACATCCCCGGCGAAGGTCACAATTTACAAGAGCACAGTTCTGTTCTTATTCGTGGCGGAAGGGTCAGAGATTTGCCCGGTGTAAGATACCACATTATTCGTGGCGCATTGGATACTGCAGGCGTTGCAAAACGTAAGCAGGCAAGATCCAAATACGGCGCAAAGAGACCTAAATAATTCACGAATAAATCAGAAAATTAAACCTACCGATCGGAATAATTCTTAAAATACCCGATTGTAAGTAGGCAGTATATCGCGAAAGCGGTAGAAGGTTCGCCTTCGGGCGATAGCTGTACTTGAAGGGTACTTACCTTTCAGAAAAAAACAAAATCAAAAAGGAGGACAAAACTTATGCCAAGAAGAGGCGGCGTTCCTAAAAGGGACGTATTACCCGATCCTATCTATAACAGCAAGGTTGTTACAAAACTTGTCAATCAGGTTATGTTGGACGGAAAGAAAGGCATTGCGCAAAGCATAGTATATGACGCTTTCAACACAATGCAAGAAAAGTTGGGTCACGACGCAATGGAAATATTCAACAAGGCAATGGAAAACGTAATGCCCTTGCTTGAAGTAAAAGCAAGAAGAGTAGGCGGTTCTAACTACCAGGTTCCCATCGAAATCAGACCCGAAAGAAGACAGACACTTGCAATCCGTTGGATTGTTGCAAACGCAAGAAAGAGAAGCGACAGACTTATGTGCGATAAACTCGCAGCCGAACTTATGGACGCTTACAACGGTACGGGCGGTGCTGTGAAGAAGAAAGAAGATACTCACAGAATGGCAGAAGCCAACAAGGCTTTCGCACATTACCGTTGGTAATTTAAGGAGAAATACAAGCAAATGGCAAGAAAATGCGAACTTAAGAATACGAGAAACATCGGTATCATGGCGCACATCGACGCAGGTAAAACCACCACTTCCGAACGTATTCTCTTCTACACCGGAAAAACTCACAAAATCGGCGAGGTTCACGACGGTGCCGCTACTATGGACTGGATGGTTCAGGAGCAAGAAAGAGGTATTACTATTACAAGTGCGGCAACGACTTGTTTCTGGAAGGGTAACAGGATAAACCTTATCGATACTCCGGGACACGTTGACTTTACCGTTGAAGTTGAAAGATCGCTTCGTGTACTTGACGGCGCGGTTGCTACTTTTTGTGCAAAGGGCGGCGTCGAGCCTCAATCCGAAACAGTTTGGAGACAGGCGGACAAATATAAGGTTCCCAGAATCGCATATATCAATAAAATGGATATAAACGGTGCAAACTACTACGGCGCAATCCAGATGATGAAAGACAGATTGCACGCAAATCCCGTTCCGGTAGTTATGCCTATCGGTAAAGAAGATTCGTTTAAAGGCGTTATCGATATCATTGAGAAAAAGGCTTATATTTATCTCGATGACCTCGGAAAGACTGAAGATTCCACGGCAATCCCCGCTGAATATGCAGATCAGGTAGAAGAATACAGAAATCAGATAATCGAAGTTTGCGCAGAGCAAGACGACGCGCTTATGGAGAAATATTTTGCCGGTGAAGAACTCACCGTCGAAGAAATCAAGACCGCTTTGAGAAAGGCAACCATTTCTATGGCTGCAACTCCCGTTTTCTGCGGTTCGTCTTATAGAAACAAGGGTGTTCAACACCTTCTCGACGGTATCATCGATTATCTTCCCAGCCCGCTCGACGTCGACCACGTAAAGGGTACCAACGAAAAGGGCGAAGAAGAAGAGAGAAGAACAGCCGACGACGAGGCTTTTGCAGGTCTTGCGTTCAAGATTGCGACAGACCCGTTCGTTGGTAAACTTGCATTCTTCAGAGTTTATTCCGGTACTTTGCAAGCAGGTTCTTACGTGTATAACAGCACTAAGGGCAAGAAAGAAAGAGTCGGCAGACTTCTTATGATGCATGCAAATCACAGAGAGGAAATCGATGAGATTTACGCCGGCGATATTTGCGCTATCGTAGGTCTTAAAGAAACTACTACGGGCGACACGTTGTGCGACGAAAATCACCCCATAATTTTGGAGAACATGGAATTCCCCGAACCGGTTATAAGGGTTGCTATCGAGCCGAAGACTAAGGCAGGTCAGGAAAAGATGACTCTTGCTCTTATCAAACTTGCCGAAGAAGACCCCACTTTCAAGACTTATACAGATAAAGAAACGGGACAAACCATTATCGCAGGTATGGGTGAGTTGCACCTTGAAATTATCGTAGACAGACTTTTGAGAGAATTTAAGGTAGAAGCGACGGTAGGTGCTCCTCAAGTTGCTTACAGAGAAACTTTCAAAAACGCAGTCGATGCGGAAGGTTTGTTCAAGAGACAATCGGGTGGTAAAGGTCAATACGGTCACTGTAAAGTCAGATTCGAGCCGTTGGAGCCGGGTAGCGGATTCGTATTCGTTGACGAAACCGTCGGCGGATCTATTCCTAAGGAATATATCGAACCGGTCAGAAAAGGTATCGAAGAAGCGTCTAAAAACGGTATCCTTGCGGGATATGAAGTCGTTGACTTTAAAGCAACCGTTTATGATGGTAGTTATCACGAAGTCGACTCGTCCGAAATGGCGTTCAAGATTGCGGGTTCACTTGCATTTAAGGACGGCGTCAAGAGAGCAAATCCCGTTATATTAGAGCCTATCATGAAGGTAGAAATCGTTACTCCCGAAGATTACTTCGGTGACCTTATGGGTAACGTTTCGTCGAGAAGAGGTATCATCACCGGTACCGACGACAGGAACGGCTCTAAGGTAATCGACGCAATGATTCCGCTTTCGGATATGTTCGGCTATGCGACAGACTTACGTTCGAGAACTCAAGGCAGAGGTCAATTTACAATGCAATTCGACCACTACAGCGAAGTTCCCAAGAGCGTTGCCGAAAAAATTATCGGATCAAGAGCAACTAAAAACGCAGACTAATCCGACTAATATATAAATCAATTAAATAAAAAAATAAAAACAAAAATTTTTGGAGGAAACAAAGACTATGGCAAAGGCAAAATTTGACAGAAGTAAACCACACGTAAACGTTGGTACTATCGGACACGTTGACCACGGCAAGACTACTCTTACTGCAGCAATCACTATGGTTATGGCATGTAAAGGTGACGCTCAGAAGATGAGATATGACGAAATCGATAAGGCTCCGGAAGAAAAAGCAAGAGGTATTACAATTAATACCGCTCACGTTGAGTACCAGACAGATAAAAGACACTATGCGCACGTTGACTGCCCGGGACACGCCGACTACGTTAAGAACATGATTACCGGTGCCGCTCAAATGGACGGCGCAATCCTCGTAGTTGCATCTACCGACGGTCCGATGCCGCAAACGAGAGAGCACATCCTTCTTGCTCGTCAGGTTGGTGTTCCTTACATCATCGTATTCATGAACAAGACCGATCAAGTTGACGATCCCGAACTTTTGGATCTCGTTGAAATGGAAATCAGAGAACTTCTTAACGAGTACGATTTCCCCGGCGACGATACTCCTATCATCAGAGGTTCTGCATTGAAGGCTTTGGAAAAAGCATCTTCCGGCGCATCCAACGAAGAAATTCTTGCTGCTCCCGAATGTCAATGCATTCTTGAACTTATGGATGCTATCGACAACTACATTCCCACTCCGCAAAGAGAGGACGACAAGCCCTTCCTTCTTCCTGTAGAAGACGTATTCACGATCTCCGGTCGTGGTACTGTTGCGACGGGTAGAGTAGAAAGAGGTGTTGCACACGTTGGCGATCCCGCTGAAATCGTTGGTATGCACGATAAGCCGACCACTACAGTTATCACGGGTCTTGAAATGTTCAGAAAGTCTCTTGACGAAGCAATGGCAGGCGACAACGTCGGCGCGCTTTTGAGAGGTGTTGACAGAAAGGACATTGAAAGAGGACAAGTTATCGCTAAGCCGGGTAGTATTCATCCCCACACCGAATTCAGCGGTCAAGTTTACGTATTGACTAAAGAAGAAGGCGGCAGACACACTGCATTCTTCAACAACTATCGTCCCCAATTCTATTTCAGAACGACTGACGTTACAGGTTCTATCACTCTTCCCGAAGGTGTAGAAATGGTAATGCCGGGCGACCACGTAACGATTACCGTTAAACTTATCACTCCTATCGCTATCGATGAAGGTCTCCGTTTCGCTATTCGTGAAGGCGGCAGAACGGTAGGTTCCGGTGTCGTTGCTACAATCATTAAATAATTAATTTATTTAACATAGTAAAAAAGGTCGGGAATTCCCGACCTTTTTTACTGATTAACTTTACGTTTTCAACCTACAAACAGTACATAAATTGCGGTTTATTGTCAAAATTACAGTATACGTATGCTGTAATTTTGCAAGTAACGGCAGTTTGAAATATTTTAAGGTCTTTTTATGGGTATAATCGATATGGTAAACGCTGCTTATGTCGATTAACATATTTGAATAAAAATAATATTATATTAAGGTAAGCGCGCGTAAAAGCGCGGGCTTAAAGTAGGAGAAAAAATGGCTAAGAAAAAATCTGCAAAATTACAATTAACCAAAAACAATATATTGACGTGCGCATTGTACGTTATTATCGGCGTTTTGCTTTGCGCAATGCGTATGGGTTCGCTTAAAATTCTTTTCACGATAATCGGCGCATTGTTTATCGTTTACGGCGTAATCGACGTTGTAAACAAACAACTTACTAAGGGTGTAGTCGAAGCCGCTATCGGTGCGGTCGTAATTATTTTCGGATTTACTATTACTCAATGGGTAATTATAATCTTCGGTGCTCTTCTTATCATTAAATCGGTAATCGAATTATTGGAGTATATTCAATACAAACGTAAAGATACCGCCGCGCTCGTCGGTATTTTAGTAAATATCGCCGTAGGTATTATACTTTGCATCGCTCCGTTTGCTTTGGGTGACATAATCTGCATAATTGCGGGCGTCATCTTCATTTTAAACGGCGTACTTGCGTTGTTCGGCAAAAAACTTAAATAATTCAGGTGCAGGCACGGCAAATTTGCCGTGCCTTTTCCTTATTTAAAAAATAAAGAAGACTAATAAAGCGACAGTTAACCAGATGTTTTTGCGCGTGCAAACATTCAATGCGATTGTGCCCGTTTGCGTAAACTTTTTCCGATTAATAAACGATTTACAAAAAATCTTTGCAGTATGACAAAAGGCTATTGACGAATTTTGATTGCTGTGATATAATAAAAAAAGTGTTGTACAGGGGAATTTAATTATGTTTGAAGTATTATCTGTTGATGCAAGCGAGGGTGAATTTAAAGCAATACAAGTAAAAATGCCGCACGTCGGCATGATAAAAAGCGGGCAATTCGCGTTGATTACCGTTAGTGAAGGAAACGAGAGTTTTGCTCTTCCTATCGCCGACGTAAACGCGTCTGAATCAAGCGTGTTTTTCATAGTGAAAAGCACAAATGAAAAATTGTCGCAACTAAAAGAAGGAGATAAACTTTTCGGAGTACGCGCTCCTTTGGGTAAGGAGTTTATGCCTGCGGGCAAAAGACTTCTTCTCGTGTGCGACGAAAACGGAATCGCAAGTTGCGGTTTAATGGCAAAACAAGCCAAGCACCTTAATAAAAAGGTTTGTTTTGTGTGCACTTCGTCAACGCCGTATTTAAGCCGTTACATAAACTATTTCGACGAATTGTATACTCAAAATGACTGTAAAATGATGTTGCCTTATTTATTTAAGACCAACGACGCGGCTGTTATTGCGGGTGAAAACTCGTTTATGAAAGAAATGGCGCAGGTGTGTAACGATAACAATTTTACGGCATACGTATTCGTCAATAGCGTCATAACTGACGGTATGGGGATGTGTGGCGGGTGCAGATTAAATGTTGGCAACGAGACTAAATTTGCTTGCGTTGACGGTCCGTGCTTTTTAGCGAAAGAAATAAATTTTGACGAACTTAACAAACATTCGAAATGCAAAAAAGCAGGAGAATGTTGTAAAGAAGAAAGGAAATAACATGGAAAACAAACGCGTGTCAATGCAAAAGCAAGAGTTAAAGGTGAGACTAAAAAACTTTAACGAAGTCGCACTCGGCTATACCGAGGAAGAGGCGAAAAGCGAGGCAGCGCGTTGTTTAAATTGTAAAAACGCACCTTGTAGAAACGGTTGCCCGATACACAACAGAATACCCGAATTTATAAGGGAAGTTGCAATGGGCGATTTTGAAAAGGCGTATGAAATAATTTGCGATAGAAACCCTTTGCCCGCAGTGACCGGAAGAGTTTGTCCGCAAGAAAAACAATGCGAGGCAAAGTGCGTAAGGGGAATAAAAGGAGAGCCTTTGGCAATCGGCAGATTGGAGAGGTTTGTCGCCGATTATCACAATAAAAAAGTAAAAACCGAAGCCGCATTTAGCCGAGACAAACAAAAAGTGGCGGTTATAGGCGGAGGTCCTTCGGGCATAACGTGTGCCGTAAAATTGGCAGAAAAGGGTTATAAAGTGACTTTATTCGAGGCGGCGGAACACGTCGGCGGAATACTTTATTACGGTATACCGGAGTTTTGTTTGCCCAACGAAATTATACTCGATTTGCAAGACAGACTTATTCAAAAAGGAATCGAAGTAGAGACCGACGCCGTTGCGGGTAAGGCTTTTACGATAAAAGATTTGCTCGACGACGGTTATGCTGCGGCATACGTCGCAATCGGGGCGAATAAGTCCAGATTTATGAATATTGAGGGTGAAAATTTGCTCGGAGTATATTCGGCAAACGAATATTTATACAGGGCTAAACTGTTTAAAAACACCGCTCAGGGCAGAATAGTGAAACGAGGAGATAAAGTAGTCGTTGTCGGCGGCGGAAACGTGGCTATCGACGCCGCGCGTACCGCGATACGCCATACGGGCAACGTAACCATAATATACAGACGAACGGAAAACGAATTGCCTGCCCGAAAAGAAGAGGTGCAAAACGCAATAGAAGAGGGGATTAAGTTTTTGTTTTTAACGACTCCCGTCAAATTGCACGCCGATTCAAACGGAAGACTAAACAAAGCAGAGTGTGTGAAAATGCAACTCGGCGAAGAAGATTCGAGTGGCAGGCGCAGCCCCGTCGTGATTAAAAACAGCAATTTTACTATAGACGTCGATTGTGTCATTATGGCTATCGGCAGCGATGCAAACGCTTATACAAATTGTTTTGAAGATTGTTTTGAAGTGAATAAATATGGTTATCCCGACGTCGGCGAAGACCTTTCTACGGAAGTAAAAGGAGTGTTTGCTGGCGGAGATTTCGTGTGCGGAGCGTCGACCGTCATTAATGCGGTTGCCTACGGCGAAAAAGGCGCAGAGGCTATCGACGAGTACTTAAAAGCCAACTTTAAAGCAACCGTATTGCGTAAAAACGGCAAATCAGATACATTCAGAGAGATAAAATGAAATATAAATACGAATTACATTGCCATACTTCGCTTGTGAGCAGGTGCGCCACGATAGACGCGCCTACGCTCGTTAAATTGTATAAAGACAACGGATATACAGGCGTGTTTGTGACCGATCATTTTTTAAACGGCAATGCCGGCGTGGACAGGTCGCTTCCTTGGAAAAGGCAAATCGAGGAATATTCAAAAGGTTATTACGAGTGTAAAAAAGAGGGCGAAAAAATAGGTCTCGACGTGTTTTTCGGGGTAGAATCTTCGTATAAAGGTACTGACGTGTTGTTTTACGGATTGATGCCCGATTGGTATGAAAAGCACCCCGAAATAATGCAAATGAGTATGAAAGAGAGTATTCTTTTCGTAAAAGAAAACGGAGGACTTACCGTTCAGGCGCACCCATACAGGCGCGACGGATATATCGACCACGTGCGACTTTTTGCGGAATATTGCGACGGTCTGGAGGTTTACAACGCCAACAGAAGAGAGGTTGAAAATTCGCTTGCGAATACGCTTGCCGACGCTTACGGACTTATAAAAACTTCCGGTTCGGATTTGCATACGAGCGGGCAAGAAAATCTCGGCGGCATGGCTTTTAACGAAAAAATTAAAGACGAAAAACATCTGCTCAAACTTCTTAAAGGGGGCAACGGCAGTATTATAAAACAAAAAAACGTATTAAATTGCACATCAGGAGACAAAAACAATGATTAAACAACAAGTTTTCGGCAAAACGCAAAACGGCGACGAAGTGATAAAATACACGCTTACGGCGGGCGGGGTCGAGGTTGATATAATGAACCTCGGCGGAACTATCAACGCAATAAGAGTCCCCGATAAGACGGGTAAAATAGTAGACGTTGCACTCGGTTACGACGACGTGCACGGTTATGAAGTCAACGGCGGATACATAGGCGCGCTCATCGGCAGATGCGGAAACCGCATAGGCGAGGGTAAATTCACTCTCGACGGAAAAGAATATCAACTCGCTTTAAACGACGGGACTAACCACCTTCACGGAGGAATGAAAGGTTTTGATAAAAAAATATGGAAAGCAACGATTGACGGAGATAAGTTGATTTTCGAGACGGTAAGTCCCGACGGAGAAGAGAATTACCCCGGAACGCTTGAAGTTAAGGTTGTTTACACCCTTTCAAACGAGGGAGAATTGACTTTGGAATACTTTGCAAAAAGTGATAAAAACACGCTTTGCAACCTTACAAATCACTGCTATTTCAACTTGAACGGCGGCGGAACGGAAGTGTACGACACTTATCTTACGCTTGACGCCGATTATATTACGCCGGTAGATAACGGACTTATTCCGAGAGGAAAACTTTATGCGGTTGAAAATACCCCGTTTGATTTCAGAAAGGCAAAGAAGATCGGTAAAGACATTTACGCCGACAACGAGCAACTTAAAATTTGCGGCGGTTATGATCATAATTTCTGCATAAACACAAACGGTAAATTCACAAAATACGGCGAAGCGTACAGCGAAGATACGGGCATTGTTATGGAGTGCTATACAAACCTTCCCGGCGTGCAACTTTATACGGGGAATTTCCTCGACGGAGTGAAAGGAAAGTGCGGCAAAATTTACAACAGGAGAGGTGCGTTCTGTCTCGAAACGCAGGTTTATCCCAATGCGGTAAACTGCCCAGAATTTCCAACTTCGGTGCTTAAAGCGGGCGAGACTTACCACACGAAGACATCTTATAAGTTCTCTGTAAAAAAATAATTTTGCGTCAAATTTTTAAAAACGGCAAATAAATCTGCAATGGTTATTAAAAGTTTCAGGTTTTAAACAGCGACGAAAAAGTTTATGAATTAAGAGTATTTTAATTTGAAATCAAGCCGTTTTCCGGCGGAATAAAATATATAAATATAAAAAAATCAGACCGTTTTGCGCGATACGTATCGCGCAAAACGGTCTTTTTATGTTGTCAATTAAGAAAAATTATCACTGAATATAATTGAAATTTGTTGGGTCTCGGCAGGGTTGAAAGTAATAATGTGGCATATTTATTTTTACTGCCTGAAACAGATTAAGTTTTCAGCCTTCCTTGAGCAAAGGAAGATGAAGTACGGAACGCGTGACGGAAAGATTGTAAAAGTAAATTTAAACAAACAAGCCGCTTTTAAAATTTAATTTCCTCAAAACGACAATGCCGCAAAATGAAAAGTCGGCACGGTAATTTAAAAAGAGTTAAAAACACTATTAAGTATATTAAATCAAATTTTTTTGGTTGTGTCGATAATTTTCATTTCGTATTCGTTGGTGGGGTTGTGCGATATAATAGAGTAAATATCGTTTGCTCTCACGTCCGTTTCAAAACAATCTTTTGCGACGGACGAAAGTTTTTTTACGTCGCTTTTTCTCGTAATAAACGGATAGGTTTTTTCGCCTTGCAGTTTATTTAAAAGGGCAATCGAGTTTTTATTTATCGCCAGCACCTTTAAATATAAGTCGGAACGCAAACATTTGTCCACGAAAGACTTTTTGATGTCGAGCATATTGTTTAAAACGATGCGTTGAAGTCTTGTTTTAGTGTAGCGTTTTGTCACAAGTTTTGAAATGAGTTCGTCCACGCTCGTGCTTTCTTTTAAAAACGCCTTAATTCTGTTTTCGAGTCCTTCGGTGCAGTCTCCTATTTTCTTTATGTCCTTTGTTTCGTTTGTGGTAAGCGCGTACAGTTGAACGGCATTTCCGTCGGGCAAAGCGGCGGGCAAAGACCTATACACGTATGGCGGCACGTTTTTTTTGAGCGAGCGTTTGTTTCCGTTTTCGATAGCCTTTCTTATCGCCATGCCCGATGAAAAATCGGAATACATTTTTTCGTCGTTAAACGCCGCGCCCGTTCTTGCCAACGGCAAAATATCCAGATCGCTTTTAAGAGACAAAATCGCCCGCACGTATTCTATACCCAAAATGTTGTTTGAAGAAGATAAAAGAGTTGCGTCGGTGTCGACGAGATTCATTCTTTCGATTGCCGCCGACTTCGCTTTTGCCAAAGTGACGCCGTTTTCGAGTCCTTCTTTTAAAAGGGTTTTAAACTCTTTGCTTTCCTCGTTCAACACTTTCGCTGTGGACAAAAAGGTCTGCTTATTTCCGTTTTCGCAGCCGAAACACAGCGTTTTTTGTCCGTTTAAAGAGGAAAGAAGTTTTATCGCGCCGGTGGCGAACGGTTCTGCGCTTGCGCTTGCAAACACGGCGGGCAGTTCAAACACGATGTCCGCTCCGGCATAAATCGCATGCGTTGCCCGAGTATATTTATCGAGTATGGCAATTTCGCCGCGTTGGGTAAAATTACCGCTCATTATTATAGCGACGTAATCCGCCCCTGTAAGTTCTTTCATTTTATTCAAGTGGTACAAATGCCCGTTGTGAAAGGGATTGTACTCGCATACGGCGACACAAATTTTCAAAATTTACTCCTTAATTGCTTGTTTATTATTTACAAATTTTTTAAATTATTATATAATACTAAACGATGGACTTTATGAGCGGTTTTCCGTATGAATTTTCCGCCGGTAAAGTCGTTTACACTTATAGTGTAACCCAAATTTAATTTTTTTACAAGATTTTATGGTAAAAAAGGAGATATATTATGTCAAATTTAATGGAATCCATCTACAACAAGGCAAAATCACTCGGTAAAAACATAGTTTTACCCGAAAGCGAGGATAAAAGAGTGGTCGAAGCGGCTGCTTTGTGCGCTCAACAAAACATTGCGAAAATCACCCTTTTGGGCGACGAAAACAAAATTAAAGCGGAAAATCCCGGAATCGACCTTACGGGCGTAACGGTGGTTAATCCCGAAACGAATACAAAGACAAACGAATACGCTCAACTTTTGTTCAATTTGAGACAAGGTAAAATAAATAAAAAGACGGGTCTTCCCGAATACGCTACGGTTGAAGACGCCGAAAAAGCGATTAAAAAGGACTACACAATGTATGGTGCGCTTATGCTTAAAAGCGATGATGTTGACGGTATGGTTTCGGGTGCTTGCCACTCGACGGCAAACACTTTAAGACCCGGACTTCAGGTAATAAAGACGGATAAAAACACTCCGATTGTTTCGGCGTATTTTCTTATGGTTGCACCCGAGGGCGGTAATCAATATTGTGAAGACGGATGCTTTATTTTCGCGGATTGCGGACTTAACCAAAACCCGACTTCGGAAGAACTTGCTTATATCGCCGCATCTTCCGCTCAAAGCGCGAAGTCGATTGCGGGTTTGGAGCCGAGAGTTTCTTTCCTGTCGCACTCCAGCAAGGGCAGCGCAAGGCATGCCGACGTAGACAAAGTTGTTGCGGCTGTCGCTAAATTCCACGAAATTTGCCCCGACGTAAAAGCCGACGGCGAACTTCAGCTGGACGCATCCATCGTTCCTTCGGTCGCTGAATCAAAAGCACCCGGTTCCGAAGTTGCGGGACACGCAAACGTACTTATTTTCCCCGACCTCGATGCGGGAAATATCGGATATAAACTCGTTGAAAGATTGGGCGGATTCCAGGCGATAGGACCTCTTTGTCAAGGTCTTGCAAAACCCATCAACGACTTGTCGAGAGGTTGCCATACCCGAGATATAGTTGCCGCGGTTGCAATCACCGCATTGCAAGCGGCTGAATAATCATACTGAAAAATCCGATTGAAAATCATATGCGACAGAACGCATAAAAACGTCGATAAAATCGCGTTTGCGGCAAAGCGGCGTCGATATAAAAATATTGCCGTTTTGCCGCTTTTACTCAATACGTATCGTGTAAATTCGCACATCAATAAAATTACAAGGAGAAAATTAATGAAAGTTTTAGTAATCAATGCAGGAAGTTCGTCTCTTAAATATCAACTTATCGACATGCAGACCGAAAAGGCAATCGCGAAAGGGATTTGCGAAAGAATAGGCATAGAAGGTTCGCTTTTAAAACAAAAAGTCAACGGCGAAGAGGTTGTGGTAAAGCAACCTATGCCCGACCACAAATGCGCGCTCGAGTTGGTGCTTAAAATGCTTGTAGACGAAAAGTACGGCGCAATCAAAAGCATGAAAGAAATCGACGCTGTAGGTCACCGTATACTTCACAGCGGCGGTGACTACGATTGCTCGGTACTTATCGATGACGAAGTCCTTAAGGTGTGCGAAAGCAATATTGATCTTGCTCCTTTGCATCAGCCCGCAAATATCACGGGCGTGCTTGCTTGCAGAGAAATTATGCCCGACGTTCCTATGGTCGCTACGTTTGATACGGCGTTCCACGCTATGATGCCCGAAAAGGCTTATATTTACGGTTTGCCGTATGAATATTACACTCAATACAAAGTACGTCGTTACGGCGCGCACGGCACAAGCCACCGTTTTGTTTCCGAAGAAGCGGCTAAATATCTCGGCGCAGACGTAAATAATTTTAAGGTGGTAACGTGCCATCTCGGCAACGGTTCGTCTATTTCCGCTGTTAAAAACGGAAAATGTTTCGACACTTCTATGAGTTTCACTCCTTTGGGCGGCGTGCCTATGGGTACGAGGACCGGCGATTTAGACCCGGCTATTTTAGAATATCTCGGCAAAAAACTCAACCTCGGTCTTGAAGATCTCCTTAAAATCTGCAACAAAAAGTCCGGTGTTTTGGGCGTAAGCGGTGTTTCGAGCGACTTCAGAGATTTGGAAAAAGCCGCTGCAGAGGGCAATCATCGCGCTCAACTTGCGCTCGATATATTCGCTTATTCGTGCAAAAAATACGTCGGCGCATACGCTGCCGCAATGGGCGGAGTCGACTGCGTGGTATTTACCGCAGGTATCGGTGAAAACACTCCGGAAATCAGAGCGGGCGTTGTCGAAGGACTCGAATTTATGGGTATTACTATTGACAAAGATAAAAACAATGAAAAGAACAACGGCAGTATAAGGGATATTACTGGTAAAGACGGCAAGGTAAAAGTTCTTGTTATTCCCACCAACGAAGAACTTGTGATTGCAAGAGACACAATGGCTCTCAGCAAGAAAAAATAATCGGGCGGAGCAAAGTAAAAGATATATCTTTAATACTTGACAATGGTTAATCTTGCTCGAACAGAAGAAATAATTCATCTCTTGAAAGGGAGGTAATATGAAGTTGGAAAACAGAGGGAAAGCCGCATTTAAGGCTCAACTCGTCACGAATATCGTTATGTTTTTGGTGTATTCCGCAATAGTCATAACGGGTGCCGTTCTGATTGTGATGAAATATCAAGGATTTAAAAGCATAATTACGTGGCTTGCAGTGGTTCTTGTTGTGTTAATCGCATATCTTACTATATTAAAAGCGATTACGGTAAAAAACGAACACGCTTATGGCGGCGACGAAGACAACGTTTGTTTCGTTTACGGTTATCCCGTGATAAAAACGTTTACTATACCAAAGAAAAACGTTTTGTCTTATAAAATAACCAAATCGGGTGGAGTATACAAAAAAAGATTTTCAAATCTCGAACTTACCACTTCGTCGCAAAAATACGTTTTTAAACTTTTTGAAAACGACAAATTGCTCGGGTTTGTAAACGAACACTTGAAAGGAGTCGATCATGAATAAATTTTCGCTCGGCATCACAAGTATAATCAGAAAAATTGCGGGTATTTTATGTGTAAGCGTCGTTTCGGTACTGTTTGTGCTTATGCTTATGGACGGTTCGCTTACCGAAGTCGTGGGCGTCGAATGGTTGTTCGGTTGCTTTGCGGCGTTGGGGTTGACGCTTTTGTTCGGGACGATAACCGTTTCCGGAGCGAAAAAATATTGCGTACAAATCGACGAAGAAAGTCTTGCGATAATTTTCGGCAATAAAGTAAAAAGAGTAGAGTTTAAAGACATTGTGTGCGTAAACGTCGTAAACAACGTGTTGTTTTTCGGCGGTTCGAGAGTGATTATCGAGACGGCTGACGAGTCGTTTAACTTTGAACTTGACAAAAAAGACCTTGAAAAGGTAAAAGGTTTACTTCCGAAAGTAAAAGACAACCTTGAAAAAGTAGAAAAAACGTTGCGCTTGACTATAAAAGACAAAGTTAAAACTTTGTTTATCTGGATTGCTGACGCAACGATTTATATGTTCGGCATTTGTTGCGTGGCTGTCCCGTTGATGTTGTGTATACTTAAAAAATATTCGGCGTTTTACAAACAAGCCGTCGCATTTTTGTTTATTTCGGTTGCGGTTATATACGTATTGACCTTAATTCTCATTTTTTTGGTATACGTGTATAAATTTAACCACTACGCCGCTTACGAACTCGAAGTGGGTGGCGGAGAAGTCGTGATGAAATGTAAAAACCCCGAGGCAAGGGTATTCCGCACGGACGTTTCGCAAATTGTAGGTATCACCGAAAGAGCCGGTATATTTGCAAGGATTATGGGTTACGTTACCGCAAAAATAATTACAAAAAGCGAATCTAAAGGATTAAACGAAGTAAATTATTTGCCGTTCATGATAAAAAAAGAGACAGCCAAAGAAATTCGTTCGCTGCTTATCGGCGACGACGGAAGCGCGAAATTTGTTTCCTCGGGAGTAAAGTGCGATGCCGTTTGTTTCGAGTTGATGTTTGTCGCAAGCATAGTAAGCATTTGTTTTGCGATTTTATACCACCCGATATTTTTAATCGTACTGCTGTTTGAAGGCGTTGTGTACGCATTATACAGAAAAGGCAGAGGTTATGCCCTGGGCGACGAATTTATGATGTTTCGTACAGGCAGCGTCTGGAAGAAAGATTATTACGTGATTTGCGATAAGGTGTGCTCGGTCACAACTTTTAAAGATAAATTGCGCGAAGCGTTGAACGTAAGCGCATACGAGTTTGATTTGGGAGGATATCGCGCTCAACTGCCCGTAGGCGTGTACGATAACGAATTAAGAGACAAAATCAAAGAAAAAATAGGCTTTTAGTCCCTTAAAAAGTTGACAATATATTTAAAATAAGATATAATTTGTAGGCTACATATGGTTATAGATATAAACAAACTGACAAAAGCGGGCAAATTCGTTTCCGAATTTTCGTGCGAAAAAGTTTTTGACGAAAATCTGGTCGATTTACCCAATGCGTCCATTAAAGGCGGAGTAAAAGTTTGCGGCACCGTTACTATAGAATCAAAAAAAATCTATATTGACGGTTACGTCGAATATACCGTCGCGGGGGAGTGTTCGAGATGTCTCGAGCCGGCAGAACACAAAACGGTTCAACCTTTAAATATTCGTTTTGTGCAAAGTAGTCCCGAGGAAGACGATTATTTGTATAAAAGCGGTTTGGTAGATTTGACGCAAGCGGTCAGGGATGCGGTTTTGGAAAGTATGCCTTTTGCAATTCATTGCAAAGAGGACTGCAAAGGACTGTGCCCGATTTGCGGCTGTAACTTAAATGTAAAAAGTTGTAATTGTGAAAAGTAATTTATAAAAGAGAGGTGTGCGAAGATGGCAGTTCCAAAGGGTAAAGTTTCCAAGCAAAGAGGAGCAAAGAGATTTGCAAGCAACTATAAGGCTACTGTTCCTACGCTCGTTGAGTGCAAACAGTGCCATGAATTGAAACAAGCTCACAGAGTATGCAAAAATTGCGGCTACTACGACGACGTTGAGGTTGTTGCAAAGAAAGAAGAGAAAGATGCTGACTGATTGAAAAATAAGTTATGATATCGGATAGGCGGACTACGTACTGTAGTTCGCCTTTTAATCGTTAATAAAAAATTTGATTTTATTTTCTTTTGGGTGTATAATAAAAAACGGCGGTTTATATTGTTATTTCAGATAAGTTTGGTAAAACGACTGTTGCAAAGTATAAACGGTAATTAATTAAAGATATTTATTAATACATTTTGTTTGATGCAAGCGGTAATTAATATATAAGTTGTTTAATACAAACGCCGGAATTGCCGATAAAATTTTAAAATCACGATAGGGAGAAAACGCATATGCGCCTCGGTTGGGACGAAATAAAACAACGTGCCTTGTTGTTTACAAAAAAATGGACGAACGCAAAAGTAAAACACTGTGCGCAAATAACCGACGACTTTTTCGGTGTTTTCGGTATAAGCCCGTGGAAAGTCGATACGTTTTACAAGGTAGAACTTAAAAACAAAGGCAAAAACTATTCGCTTTTGTGCTGGAAGGGCGTCGTCGCAATGAGCGCGCTGTTGTCTGCTTCCGACATTGCCGAAGAGAAAAACAAGATTGACGAATACGTGAAGTCGTTGCCGCCGCAGGAAAGACCCACGCGCGTAATAATCTGCAATTTTGACAGTTTTGCGATATACGGTTTGGATAAAGACGTCAAAATTATAAGTTTGAGCGACTTTTACAAACAAGTCAGAGAGTTTGCTTTTTTAATCGGTTATATAACTACCGAGACTGTGGAGAAAAACCCGTCAAGCATTATCTGTGCCGAAAAAACGAGCGAGTTTTGCGATGGTCTGATTGCGAAAGGGTATTCCGGCAGATATCTCGAAATTTTGATTGTCCGCTTGATTTTTTGTATGTTTTCGGATGACAGTTCGATATTCGATAAAAACAGTTTTTACGAATATCTGCTCGAGGGCGACGAAAATGCAACCGATTTAAGCGACAGACTTTCACTGTTGTTTAAAAGGCTTGCGGGCAAATCGGACAAACCCGAAAATTTCCCGTGCGTACTCGGTGGAATTTTCGACGAAGAAATACCCCTTCCCGATTTCACTCAGGATGACAGACTTGCGCTTTTGCAACTTGCAAAACTCGATTGGGCAAACATTTCCCCCGAAATTTTCGGCGCGATGATACAGTGCGTAATGGACAAGAAGGAGAGAAGAAGTCTCGGCGCGTATTACACTTCGGAGACGAATATTTTAAAGACTCTTAAACCATTGTTTATCGACGGACTTTTAAAGCAACTCGACGAGTGCAACACCACTGCGGAACTTAAGGCGTTTCATGAAAAAATCGCCAATCTCAAATTTTTGGACCCGGCGTGCGGTTGCGGAAATTTTCTCGTTGTGGCGTATAGAGAATTGCGCGAAATAGAACTTAAATTGGTCGAAAAACTATATAGCGGTCAACAAGTTTTCGATATTTCTCAACTTTTCAAGGTAAAAACGGACAATTTTTACGGGATAGAACTTAAAGAATTTCCCGCAATGATAGCAAGGTGCGCAATGTGGCTTATGGACCACCAGATAAACATGCGCGCAAGCGAAATATACGGCACATATTTTACTCGTTTGCCGATGGTGGGCGGTGCGAATATCGAGGTGGACAATGCACTTACGTGCGACTGGAAAAAGGTGTGCGGCGGCGTTGCCGATTACGTATTTTCAAATCCGCCGTTTGTGGGTGCAAAACTCATGAGCGCGGAGCAGAGAAAAGACGTGCAAAGTTTGTGCCCGACTTTAAAGGGTATAGGCACGCTCGATTACGTGTGCGGCTGGTTTATAAAAAGCGCGGAATATTTAAAGGGTACAAGCGGAGAATGTGCGCTTGTCGCGACAAACAGCATCACTCAGGGCGAACAAGTGACGATACTTTGGAGGTATCTTATCGCCGTTTTGGGAATGAGAATTAATTTCGCTCACCGCACCTTTAAATGGAATACCGACATGGGAAGCGCGGCTTCGGTTTTTTGCGTCATTGTCGGTTTCGGAGCAAACGGTAAGCGTGAAAAAGTTATTTTTGACTATGAAAACGTAAACGGCGAGCCTATCGAAAAGAAAGTTTTCAGGATAAATCCTTACCTTGTCGACGCGCGCACGGTGTTTATAGAAAGCCGAAACACACCCGTTTGCAAGGTGCTGCCGATGACTAAAGGCTGCCAACCTACCGACGGCGGCAATCTTATACTTAGTACGCAAGAAAAAGACGAATTGATTTCAAAAGAACCCGCCGCAAGTAAATATATTAAAAAACTTTTGGGTGCGGACGAATTTTTAAACAATAAAGAAAGGTGGTGTTTGTGGCTTGTCGATGCAACCGACGAACAAATCGCCGCTATGCCGCTCGTTGCCGAAAGGGTCGACGCTGTGAGAAAATTCAGGTCAAATTCGACTTTTGAAGGCACGGTAAAACTCGCCGACACACCGAAATTATTCAGAGAAACTTACAATTATTCGTCTTACGTGGTGATGCCGAGCGTGTCGACCGAAAGGAGAATATATATACCTTTGGGATTTTCAGGCAGCGACACCATTTGCACCAACGCCAATCTGATTATACCGTTTGCAACGCTTTATGATTTTGGAATTTTATCTTCTAAAATGCACATGGCGTGGACGTCTTACGTTTGCGGAAGGCTTAAAAGCGATTATAGATATTCGGCGAAAATAGTTTACAACAATTTCGTATGGCCGGACTGCGATGAAGAAAGCAAAAAAGAAATAACCGACCTTGCTCAAGCAATTTTAAACGTAAGAGCGAAGTACCCGGATAGGTCGTTGTCATCGCTGTACGACCCGATGGAAATGCCTGACGACCTTTTAACCGCGCACGAAAAACTCGATAAAGCGGTCGATAAACTTTACGGGAAATATTTTTCAAACGACGGCGAAAGGGTTGCTTATTTATTTGAAAAATATACCGAAATTTGCGGCGGCGGTCAGTTGAGTATAGACGACGTAGATTGATTTTAAAAGAGTATAATAATGCGATTTTGTCGTTTTTACATAATACGTATTATGCAAAAACGGTAACAATGCTGCAAAAACAATAAATTAAATACAAAATTTAAAGGTCTGTTTACTAAACCGGGTAAGCAGACCTTTTATATATAAATTATAAACTTTATATAAATTATAAATTTAAAACGCACGCATTAACTTATAATTCACGTGAGCGCGATAACGGAAGAAGTATAATCAATGCAATAGGGTTAGAACGGAAACGATTAAATTCTGCACAAAACAAATTAAGTTTAAATAAGCGGGTCGTAATAAATGCCCTTTGGAAAAGCATCGGTGGAGTGGCGTTTTCTGTAATCCTGAGGAGATTCGCCGTACTTTTGGATAAACGCTTTATAAAAACCCGAATATTCCCCAAATCCCACGCGGAAACAAATTTCGGTTAAAGACAGATTGGTCGCAAGCAAAAGTTCGCCTGCTTTAATAAGTCGGAAATCGATAAGGTATTGATGAGGGGTGTTGCCATAGGCCTCTTTAAATACGTTGATAATTTGGTTTTTGGAAATAAATGTTATTTTTTCAATCTCTTCCAAAGTGACGTTTCGTTCAAAGTTTTTAAGTAAATATTCCCTTATGATTTCGGGGGTTGATTGTTTGTGCATGCCTGATTTTAAAAGGCAAAGCAGTTTGTAAAAAAGGCTTTCGTATTCGAGCCGCTGAGAAAAATTACCCAGCATTTCAATTTCGGAAATGATTTTTTGCGCCTCGTCGATATCGAAAGTGCCTTTTATGGGTAAAACGCCCCTTTCGTCAAAGTGACCGCTGAAATGAATGAAAAAATAGTTGGGAGAATCGCTCGGAGTGACACCTTGTTGATTGAGTCCCGCCTTCTGAATATAATATTCGCCCGCGTTTAATTGTACGGGAACACCGTTTTCGTTGAACCGCAGTACTCCTTTTCTCATTAAAATAAGCACGCTTTCGTTGAATATTCTATTCATATGGTATTCGTTTTTCTCAAATTGTCTGTTTGCCGAAAAAATATAATGCGGCATTTTTTCAAAACTTAACTTTTCCATAAATACCTCTTTTTTACTATAACATACTATTGTGATTTTTTCAATATTTTTTTAATTTTTTTATATTGAAAATGCAACTTTGAAATGATACAATATAGTCAAAGCATAGGAAATCGGCTTAAATTTTGATTTTTTACACAAAAAAACCGATTTTTATCAGAAATATAAAGAAAATTTATCAAAAACGAAAAAAGCATATGAAATTTGATTTTTTAAAAACCGAAAACATTTATCCGGAAGGTTGGATATATAAACAACTAAAGACTCAGTCAGACGGACTTTGCGGCAATCTTGACAAAGTCTGGCCTGACGTAAAGGACAGCAAGTGGCTCGGCGGCGACCATGAAGGCTGGGAACGATTGCCTTATTTTCTCGACGGATATATCCCTATGGCGTATCTTTTAAGAGACGAAGACAAAATGGCGCGCAGTAAAAAATATATAAGTTATATACTTTCGCATCAGGCGGACGACGGTTGTTTTTACCCTAAGGGCGAAGAGGGTAAAAACGGAGATATCTGGTCGCTGTTTTTAATAAATAAGGTGCTTACGGTTTACGCCGACTGTTCGGGAGAGGACAAAGCGGTTGAATACGCCGTATACAAATGCTTGAAATTTCTCGATGAATACATAGACCGCAAAACGCCTTACGATTGGGCGCAATCGAGGTGGTACGAGTGTATTATTCCTATTATATGGATGTATAAACGCAGGAAAGAAGAGTGGCTCATTTACCTTGCAAGGCGGTTAAAGGCACTCGGAGTAAACTTCGATGCGTCGATATCTTTATGGGGCAGAGTAAAAAAAGAATGGGCGTTCGACACTCACGTGGTAAATATTGCAATGGCACTTAAAAGCGAGGCGGTATATTGCGAAATCACAGGCGAAAAGCCGATCGGTCTTGCCGAAAAAATGCTTGAAACGCTGTTTAAATATCACGGTACGGCTTACGGACATTTTTCGGGAGACGAGTGTTTGTCGGGCAACAGCCCGTCAAGGGGCAGCGAGTTGTGCGGCGTGGTTGAGGCGATGTACAGTTACGAATGGCTTACGGCATGCACGGGTGAAAGCAAGTGGGTCGATTTGCTTGAAAGAGTGGCTTTTAACGGTTTACCCGCCGCAATTACGGGTGACATGTGGGGGCATCAATATGACCAACAAGTAAATCAGATAGCAAGTCTCGTGTTCAATAAGCAAATTTTCAATACAAACGGACCGGATGCAAACGTGTTCGGACTCGAACCTCATTACGGTTGCTGTACGGCAAACTTCGGTCAAGGCTGGCCTAAATTTATTTTGTCGGCGTATATGAAAAAAGGCGACGCTTTGGTCGTAAATTGCCCGTTGCCGATGACGGTGAAACTAAACGGAATAAGCGTAAAGTGCAAATCGGAATATCCATTCAGAAAAACTTTTTCGCTTGTTGCCGACGGAGATATAGAAATTTTATTGAGAATTCCCCGCTATAACCAAGACGGAAAGAGCGGCGGCTATGAAAGCGTTTCGCTGAGAAAAGGACAGGAATATACCGGAACTTTTGAAATGCAGCCGAGTCTTATCGACAGACCGAACGGCAGAAAATGCCTTTATTACGGACCTCTTTTGTTTTCGTTGCCGATAGGTTACGAAAGAAATATTTCAGAGTACGAAAGAGACGGCGTCGAGCGAAAATTTCCGTTTTGCGACTATACGTATGCTCCGAAGACGGAATGGAGATACGCTTTTGCAGGCGATAAATTCGATGTTGTCGAGTGCGAATACGACAAGCCGTTCGATAAAATCAACCCGCCTTTAAAAATAAAAGGAACGTTTGCGAAAACGGATTGGGAGTTTGGCAAAGACTACGATTACGTGCCCGACGAAAACGGCGGGAAAGTAAGGGCGGGCGACAATGAAATAAAAGAAGCCGTGCCTTACGGCGCGACGTATTTAAGAATTACGGAAATGTCGGAATTAAAATAATCGCAGTTGCCGTTAAATAATCGTAAATTTGTAAAGTCGGGCAAAGTTTGATAAAGTCGGATGAAAGTTGAAAATCAAGCGCGACCCGACAAAACAAATAAACAAAACGAAAATATAAAAGGAGAAAAATATGAAATCGTTATTAAAAAAGGCGTTGGCTGTTTTATTGACTGTATTTACCGTGTTTAACGTAATCGCTTGCGGTGGCGGCGGGGGAGACAACGGCGGCGCAGTCACAATAAAGTTTTTCGGTTGGGGAAACGAAACCGAGCAAGAACTTACCGAGCAACTCAGAAAAGAGTTCAACAATTTAAACAAAGGTAAAATTTACGTTGAATATACGCCTATTCCGTCGGGAGATTACGAAGTGAAGATCAACAACGCTTTGGCGGGCAGAAACGTGCCCGACGTAATCATTGCCGGCGACGGCGAAATTAAGTCGTGGATTGACGACGGATATATCGCCGAACTCGATACGTATGCTGCAAACAGCACAGAAATCAACTTAAACGAGATGTGGGAAGACGGCGTAAATCGTTATCGTTACGACAGAAAATCGAGAAGGGGCGGCACCGGTAAACTTTACGGAATAATGAGAGACTACAGCCCGTCGGTCGTGTTTTATAATATCGACGCGATGAAAGCGGTGGGCATAGAGTGTATTTCAATGGATAAAGAGCAGTCGCTTTCGACTTACGGCACCGACAGCGCGTACTTTTTAAAAGACGACAAGTGGTATTTCAACAATAAAATCGCAACCACTTGGGAAGAATTTTTATCTCTTTCTCAAAAACTCACTTCAAACACTTCCGCACCCGTTAGAAACGACCACAGTATCACAAAGTACGGTTTGTACGTGATAAATTGGTTCTGTTTCGGTTGGTCGGTCGGCGGAAACTGCCTCGAATGGGTAAAGGACGACAGTCTCGCAACGGGCGGTAAATACGAGTTTACGCTTTTCGACGACCAAAAGAATTATATAGTGAAAGAGGGTGAATCGTTTACGGTAAATTCGACCGAATACACGGGTGGCGAAATAATTTCTTATACCGACAAATCTTATCTTACGGACGGGCAAAAAGAAAAATGCAATCAACTTCCGTCCGAGCGTGAGGCAATGCAATATTTCGTGGATTTATCCGTGAAATATCAAGTTTCGCCCAAGCCCGACGTTTCGGCGTCAAACTCAAACTACGGACTTTTCTCTTCCGCTCAATGTGCAATGCTTATCGATACGAGATATGCCGTAGGTATTTTCCGCAAGACGATATCGGGTAAATCCGAGTTTGATTGGGACGTTGCTCCGCTTCCTAAATATAAAGACGGCGTTGCGGCGGGTCACAGCGGTTCGCTTGCATATGCTATACCTTCAAAAAGCAAGAAAAAAGACGCCGCTTGGAAATTTATCGAGTTTATGGCGGGCCAAAGAGGAGAAGAGGTTTTTGCCGAGGAAGGATTTACCATTCCCAACACCATGGCACTTTCTCAAAGTGACACTTTCTTGCAGCCTGGCAAAAAACCCGCAAATTCACAAATATTCGTCGATGCCGCTTATTATCAGAAGACGGGAGACTGGGGATATCTTCCCAGCAAGGCATGGATAAACGAGTGGGCTGACGATTTAAATAATAAAGTGCTTATGGGCAGTATGACTCTGGAAAAATTGGAGCAGTTGCACGGCTCGAAAACTCAAACTATAATAGATAATTATTACAAAAACTGATTTTAAAACGTAAAACGATGTTTAACACAAAAAATAGCGATTTTGCTCTATTGTGGAGGGGAAAATGAAACTTTGCGATAAATCGGAAACCGTCGACGAAAACGACGGTATAAATCTTTTAAGCGTCGGCGAAAACGACGGCATAAACATTTCAGCCGTCGAATTGAGCGACAAATCCGATAAAACGCCTGCGGAAAAGGTGAGTTCGGGATGCGAACCTTTATCCAATGAGTTAATTATAAAAAAACAAAAAAACAAGAGAAAAATTTTAGACAATTTGCAAGGGATACTTTTCGCTTCGTCTCCTTTAATAGGGTTTTTATTGTTCGGTTTTATTCCGCTCGTCATTTCTTTGATACTTTCGTTCGGGAAACTCAGGACTTTCGATTTAAGGGACATGCAACCCGTGAAGTTTGAAAACTATATAAGGATATTCACCGAAGACGACAAATTTTTCAAATCGGTGGGCAACACTTTCGTGTATGCATTTTTTACGGTATTTATATCCATTGCGTTGTCGCTTGTTCTCGCGTCTTTTTTAAACAGAAAAATAGCATTTAAAAAGGGTTTCAGAATGATATTGTTTTTGCCGTACATTTGCTCGGCTGTGGCAATATCTACAATGTGGAAATGGGTGTTTGAATATAATTACGGCATACTCAATACGATAATGGATTTTTTCCATGCCGAGAGAATAAATTGGCTGGGCGACGTGCGCACGGCAATGCCCGTAATGATTCTGACAAGCGTGTGGGGCGGTCTCGGCTTTAATATGATTTTGTATTCTGCGGCACTGTCTGCCATAAACAAATCTTATTACGAGGCGGCAATGCTCGACGGGGCGAGTAGTTTAAAGGTGTTTTTCACGATAACTTTCCCGCTTGTTTCCCCGACTACATTTTATCTTGCCGTAATGGGATTTATAGGCGCGCTTCAAAGTTTTGCAAACTTCCAGATAATGACCCCTAACGGCGGACCGGAAAACAGCACGTTGACTATGGTTTTCAGGGTGTGGGACATTGCATTTAACCTCGACAAGCGCACTTACGGCATGGGTTATGCCGCAGCGATGAGTTGGCTTGTCGGACTTATAATAATGGTATTTACCGCAATCAATTTCGGATTGAGTAAAAGGTGGGTGCACTATGATTGAGACTAAACAGACAAAAAAAGTTCAGCCCGCAAACATAGTCGCTTATATCGTGCTTGTAATTGCATGCTTGCTTGTTATTCTGCCGTTTTTGGTGATTCTGGCAACTTCGTTTCAGACGTATGCCGATTCGACCAAAGTGCCTTTCAGATTCTTCAGGGGTTATATCGATTTAAAATCGTATAAACAAGTGATAAATTCGCCGTCTGTCTGGACGGGACTTACAAACACCCTTATAGTGGTTGTGCCGATAATGATAACAGGAGTGTTCACATCGGCGTTGTCGGCGTACGCTTTTGCAAAACTTAATTTCAAAGGCAAGGGCGTGATGTTCGCCGTGTTGATATTTTCGATGATGTTGCCGGGGGTAATTACAATGACGCCCGCATACGTAATTTATGACATGATAGGCTGGACCGATTCGTACAAACCTTTGATGATACCCAACGCTTTCGGTACGGTAAGTTGTATGTTCTTTTTAAGACAATATTTTTACGGCATACCCAAGGAGATGACAGAGGCTGCCGAAATAGACGGACTGGGAAAATTCGGAACGTTTATAAGAATAATTATTCCTCTTTCCGCACCCGCACTCGTCGCTCAAATGGTACTTTGGTTTATCGCGGGATACAACGATTATTTCGGTCCTATGCTTTATATAGATACGAGAAGTAAATATACTTTACAACTTGTTTTAAGATTGATGACGGGCAGCGCAGAAAGTAATTTTCCCAAAATCATGGCTTGCTGTATCATTATAATGATACCTATGTTAATACTTTATTTCGTTGCGCAAAAGCAACTCATTCAAGGAATAGCATCGACCGGTCTAAAAGATTAGAAGTAAAAATTTCAAATAAACGAGCAGACGTATTTTGCACAGTAAAATACGCTTTTACATAACACGTATTGCGTAAAAACGACAGAAAATTAAAAAATGTGGTAATTCGTCGTTTAAATAGAATCAAATTCGGTCATGTGATTGATTAAAGTTGTGCGACGACTGTGAAATGAGCGGTGCTTAAAGTTTTCGGCAGTCATCAGACAATGGTTATTTAAAGTTTGCGGCGACAGTCAAACAAAAAATCAAATTAAAAATTCGGAGTGGTTATGAAAAATATATTTAAAAAACTTTTGTGCTTGGTTTTATCTTGCGTGTCGATAGCGGTTATGTTCGCTTGTGCCGACAAAGAAGATAAAAGCGATAGTTATACCGATTATTCAACAAGCGATTGCAGGATTGACAAAACGGTGTTTTACCGCAACGATGGCACTGTGAAAGCCGCCGACCCAAGTGTTATTACCGTCGGCGATACCTTTTATATGTACGCGACCAACGCCGAAGCGGACATGGATTGTTCTTATATAAGAGGTTGGAAGTCGAAAAATCTCACCGACTGGACTTTAATCGGCAACGTGTTTACTCCCGCGCGCACGGCTTGGGCGGTCAACACTCTTTGGGCTCCCGAAGTCATTGAAAAAAGCGGTAAATATTACATGTATTATTCCGGGTTCGATATTTTGAAAAACCGTTTGGGAATTGGTCTCGCCGTTTCTGATAGCCCCGAAGGACCTTTTAAGGAAATAGAAGGTGAATTCGGCGGCAAAACTTACACAAAAGAAGAATGTCCGTTCGATTTCGGCTATGCGGTAATTGACCCAAGCCCGTTTATCGATGACAACGGCGACGTGTATTTATATTTTTCTCAAGACCAGAAAGACAAGGTTTCTTCTATTTACGGGTGCAAACTTCAAAGCGATATGGTCAGTGTGGAAAAGGGTAGCGTGACCGCCGAGCCGCTTGTCTATCCTTCGCAAAAATGGGAAGGGCTTAATTCTGTCAACAAGTGGAACGAAGCACCTTTTATGGTTAAACACGGCGGCAAATATATGCTTTTCTATTCGGCAAACTATTATCAAAAAAATAATTATTCTGTGGGCGTTGCGATAAGCGACAATCCTCTTAAAAACTTTGAGAAACCCGAAAGCAATCCCATATTGGCAGTCAATGCCGATTGGACGTGGGTTTCGGGTACGGGTCACTGCAGCGTGTTTCCTTCTCCCGATAAAAAAGAACTGTTTATGGCTTATCATTGTCACGTCGATACGGCAAACGGCGGCTCGCAAAGAAAAATTGCTTTCGACAGATTGGTTTTCGATGAAAACGGCAATCCCGTCGTAAACGGACCGTCTGTTACTCCTCAACTTTTGCCGTCGGGCAGCGGTAAGTATATCAATCTTACCCCTTATTCTACAGTTGCTTCCGGAGACGAAAAACTTAAAGACGGAATAATCAATTACAACTATTCGTTAGTTGAAGAAAAAGAACGTCTTTTCAACTCGAAAAGTACGGTAAAATTCAACTTTACGCAAGACGTATCGTGTAAAGGCGTCATGATTTACGACAGCGCAGACTATTTTACGAGTGCAAAAACGATTACAGTAAAGGTAGGGAGTAAGACTTATAATATAAAATTCAGCGATAAAAATCGCTATATCGACGAGTACGATTACGAAATAAAAATCGTAGGAAGTTGCGCGGCGGTGCTGTTTAAAGACGAAACGACGGCAAAAGAAGTTTCGCTTATCACAAGCGGCGGAGTTGCGCTTAGCGAAGTAATGATTATAGGTAATTTGGCTCAGTAAGTAGATTGTGATTATCGGCAGTTTATTATAATAAGAAAAGGTAATTTTCGGCGGCTTGACGCAGTAAATAAAATTGCGGCTGTCGGCAATTATTAAGGCAAGAAAAATTGTGATTTTTGCAATCGTTTAAGTGAAGGTTACTATTTTCAAACGCATTTTTGCGTGATTTAATATATTTATAATCGAGACGGTTTTGCGGGGCGCAAAATGAAACGCGTGTAAAAATTTACGCAAAAATACGCACAAAAACACGCACGATAAAACGCATTTAATAAAACAAGACCGTTAAAAAAGAAATAATTGACGCAACTTTTACATATTTTCGGGCAAAACGACTATAAAATTTATAAGTTTGACGAAACGAGTATAAAACGAATTAAGTATTAAAAAAGTCAATGTTTTATATTTGTTGTTACTCGATGCCGTGTAAAATTTGCGTATAAAATATAGGAGGGAAAAAATGAAAAAAATATTACTATTATTAATGACACTTATTTGCATATTGACTTTGTCATTTGCGACGGCGTGCGGCGGGTTCGGCGGCGATAGCGAAAGCAATACCGACACCGACACGAGTACCGACACTTCGCAAGACAGCGACTCGGGCAGCGACAATTCAGACGTAACTTTGGACGAAGGCATGGCGATTGACGGAATCAAAGAAGATATGTACGGAGACAAGAGTTTGTCTTTCACCGAGACAAAATCGGGCATTACCGTCACGACATGGGTAAAAATAGGAGTAAACGGTTTATATCTTTACACCCAAACGGACGACACGAGCGTGTATTATTCCGACGACAAGCAGTTTTTTGAAAACGACTCGATAGAATATTACATCGACCCACGTCCCGCCGACACGATTACGCTCGACTCGCTCAATTCTCTCATTCAGGTGCGCACCGACTGCGTGCAGGTGAGAATAAACGCTTTGGGCAAAAACCAAACCTGGTACGGAAGGTTCACGGGCGGTTATCCGTGGGTTCAAGGTCATTTCAAAGTGCTTACCGCGGCTAAAGTAAACGGCGAAATAAACGTCGCAGACGGTGCGACCGGGTATTCGGCAGAGGCATTTTTGCCTTGGGAATCTTTAGGGCTTACCGAAGCACCGGAAAAGGTTGCGGTTATGCCTGCATTCAACAACGTAAACAACAGAGAAGACACTTCGAGAAGTTGGTTTACGGTAAAGGGCATGAGTCACAGTTTGCCCACCGGTTATGCGCAAGTCGATGCAAACGGTTTTGTAGACGTAGGTCTTGAAACTCAGCCTCAGAAGCAACTCGATTGTAATTTCGACGAACAGACTTATCAAGGCGCGACCTTGCAACTTAAAGAAGTTGACGAAAATAATTTCGGCGAAGAAGTCAGGGCTGAAACAAAAGCCGCGATTTTAGACGACGGCGTATATTTCATCGCTAAAATAAAAGACAAGGTTATGTCTTCCGGCAGCGACAATATCTGGAATAACGACGGTATCGAAATACTTATCGGCACTTTAAAAGATTATAAAAGCACGGTATTCAACAACGGTTATTACCGCATAGGCGTCGACGTTGACGGCGGTTATGAAATAGATATCGGCGTAAGCGGCCATGGCGATTACGTGCCGGTGTACGACGCGCTTTTCAATAAAGTAACCGTAAAGCAAATAGATTCGACGAGTAAATACGGATATAAATACGAGTACGTGTACGAAGTAATGATTCCTTATTCCACTTTGGGGCTCACCGAAAAACCGCAATCGCTCACTTTCGCTTACGCGGTAAAAACGCCCAACGAAAGCGCGTATATTTGCGACAGAATGAACGGCGAAGGACAGCAGGAGGCTCAGGATTGGCTTTGGGCGAACAAACATTATCCGCAAAACCCGATAGAATTTTACAAGTTGGAAAATGACGGCATCGTCTCCGACGAATACGATTTCCCCGCATGGACCGATTGGAAAGATTGCGCTTATCAGTCGGATGCGCCCGAAAGATACAATTACAGGGGCAAATCGGCAAGCGACGGTCTTTATATCAATTTCGTGCAATACGTTGACACCTATAAAAGAGGAAACGTCGGCGGCGTCTGGAAAAACATAACTCACGTCGAAACCGAAGTATTCAATCACGGAATCGGTTACGGTTGGAGCGGAACGTATTTCGGGTTCTTTATGGACGGTAGTTATTACGTCAATAACACTAACAATATAAACAGAATAGTCAACCAGGTCACGGTGACCGACAGAGGCGAAACTTACGACGGATTCAGATATGAAATAAGTTATGAAATTTATATTTCATTTCCCAACAACGTCGGTAGTCCAGACGGTCCGTATGCTTACGTTCAACTTATGAGTTATACTCCCGGCGAAACGCACGACGGATATGAAAACGCAACTCAAATAACAAAAGACGGTGACAGAGATTTATGGAAAGACGACGGCAATTCTTACAATTTCAGAGCAAACGGTATCGCCGATCGTGACAATCCCGCATATGCCGACACAAGTTTACCCGCTTATACGCATACGGCAAAACAAGGCGAAGTGCAACTTAAAGATAACAAAATTTTATATTCGAGGGCGTATGGTACCGTTGCGATAAACGACTCGTTTACCTTAAACGAAGGTACTTATTCCGCTTCGCTTATCAATATATCCGATTCGAGGGCCGGCATAGTTTTCGGTTATAAAGAGGAAGCGAACGTTTCGTCTTATTACGCTTTATACGTAAGCAAAATTAATTGGTTTGTGGGACTGAGTAAATTTGAAAACGGTCAGGAAACCGTCATCGGCACAAATTATCTCACGGCGTCATTCTTTACCAATCAATCGTTCCCGATTAAAGTTGAAATTAAAGACGGAAAATATTATTGCTATTATTTCAAAACTCTTTACTTTACCAGCGACTACGACGGCGGCGAAAGTATAGGCTTTATGGCTGATGCCCCCGGCGCAGAACTTTGCAACGTTACCGTATCGACGGAAGTTGAAAACAGAGAAGTCGACACGCTGATTGCAGGGCACTCTTATATGGAACTTTGGTCTAATTATAAAAACGACCTTAGGGACGTAAAAGGCATCGGCAGCGTGTACAACGAGGGTATTTCCGGTTCGGTCGCGGACGATTGGGTAAAACTTGTTCCTTCGGTAAAAGCGTACAATCCCAAACTTTTAATTTACTATATCGGCTGTAACGACCTTTTCAGAGGTTTGTCCGTTGAAACCGCCTTTACAAACGTAGAAAAATTCGTCACGGGCGTACACGAGGTGCTTCCCGATACGAAGATATTGCTTTTTGCTGTCAATCACTGCGTAAGCACGAATACGAACGGTTTAAAACAAAAAATTATCGAACTCAACAAACTTTATAAAGATCTCGCCGAAAACAACAGCGATTATGTTGTGTATATCGACGTTGAAAACGTTTTTTGCGACGAAAACGGCGAAGTTAACGCCGCTTGGTTTACCGACGGATTGCACCCGACGGTGGCGGGATATAAACTCATCACTGAAAAAATCAACAAGGCTCTCGGCAACGATGAAGTGACGAAATCGGTATTCGACAGCGTCGAGTGGCCCGCATGGGACAGTGAAATTTGCGTACATTCTTCCTCTCCCGACAGATACGAGTACAGGGGTTTTGCCGCAGACGACGGCTTGTACGTCAACTTTAAGCAATACGTCGACAATTACACCGTTTTGGGCGGAGATAAAGGATGGCAAGAGGGTACTCACATCGAAATGAAAGTTTACAATCACGGCGTAGGTTACGGTTGGGGCGGAACGTATCTCGCATTCTTCCTCGACGGAAGTTATTATCTCAACAGCAACAACAACGTGACGGGATTCGAGTACAGAGTAAACATTACCGACAGAGGAGAAGATTTCGACGGATTCAGGTACGAGATTAATTACGAAATTTATTTCGGTTTTGCAAACAATCTCGATAATCCTCAAGACGGACCTTACGGATACGTGTGGTTGCTTTCTTACACTCCCGGCGAAACCGATAAGGGGTACGAAAACTCCGTACAACACGATCAGGACGGCAGACTTTTATGGAAAGACAACTGTGTATCTTATCAATTTAGTCGCGGCGGTATTGTGGCTAAAATGCAATCTTAAAAATTTAATTTTCCTTATAAAAAGGGGTTTGGCGAATTGTTCGTCAAACCCCTTTTTGGTGCTTTTTTACAAAACACGTATTGCGTAAAAACGGTAATTTTGCATAATGTCGGCATAATTGTCAAGGTTTAAAAATATATTGTGTTGAGGTAATATATATGTTGTATAATTGCATTGTGATAATTTTGTCCGGTATTATAGAGGGCTTTACAGAGTGGCTGCCCGTAAGCAGTACGGGGCATATGCTGATTTTCGATAAATTTATACCTATGAAAATGAGCGAGTCGTTTAAAGAGGCTTATTTTATTTTGGTGCAGTTGGCGGCTGTAATCGCCGTGATAGTGATAAAGCGCAAACAAATAATGCCGATTTATAAGGTTGGCGGTAAAATTTCCGTGCGCGGCGAAGTTGTGAGTATGTGGCTTAAAGTGTGCGTGGCATGTTTGCCCGGGGCGGTGCTTGTAATGCTTGCGGGCGATACTATCGACACGTATTTAAATACGCCGGTTGTGATAAGCGTTGCGCTGATTTTTTACGGTGTGGTTTTTATATTTTTGGAAAGATTAAGCAACACGTATACTGTAAAAATGACAGATATAAGCCAATTAACATATAAAAAAGCATTTTTGATAGGTTTGTTTCAAGCCTTGTCGGCAGTGCCGGGGACTTCGCGTTCGGGCGCGACCGTTACGGGCGGTATGTGCGTCGGTGCGGACAGAAACACGTCGAGCGAGTTCGCGTTTTTCATGGCAATACCCGTAATGGCGGGAATGAGCGTTCTGAAATTAATTAAAATAAGATTTTGTTTTTCGGCTCAAGAAATTTCCGCGCTGCTGCTCGGTATGGCGGTTTCATTCGTGGTTTCGCTGTTCGCGGTAAAATTTTTGACCGGGTTTGTAAAAAAGCACACTTTTTTACCTTTCGGCATTTATAGAATTTTACTCGGCATAACCGTTTTAATTGCCGCTTAAAATCAAATATTCTGACTGCGTGTAAATTTGCTAAAGCACTTGAATGAAAAAAAATACTGCCGATTAGTTTGGAAGCAACGTCGACAACTTTAATAAAAAAATAAAAAACGCCGCTGAATGCGGCGTTAACAGAGTATGGTTTATGTTTAGTTTTGTTGAATCGTTTTTATAAGGTCGGGAAGAAGAGGCTCGAATTTTACTCCGTAAGCATGCGTCGGGTCTGTTACGGTGTATTCTATGCACTTTACAACGTAGTCTGCGGCAATTTTTACCGCCGAAAGATAATCTTTTCCGTTCATGAGAGCACCGGTAAATGCAGAAGAGAAAATATCGCCCGTTCCATGGCAGTGTTGATGTATTTTTTTATGACAATAATATTGATAGCCTTCTTTATTTATCACCGCTACGCCCGTGGTTTCTTTGGTGTAGCCCACGCCTGTGATGATTACCGTTTTGCAGCCTATAGAGAGCAGTTTTTCACCCAATTTTTTTATATAACTTTCGTCGTATTCGGTGAGATAAGGTTCGCCGGTGAGTATGCTCGCCTCGGTCAGGTTGGGTAAGATCACGTCGGCGATTTTGCACAAATCTTTCATTTTTTCGGCAAAAGCATAGTTAAATCCGCTGTAAAATTTCCCGCTGTCGGCCATTACGGGGTCTACGATTTTTATACAATCGGGAAGACCGCACACTTTGTACGCTTCTTTTAAATATTCCATTTGTTCGGCACTGCCGAGATAACCGGAATATATCGCCGAAAAAAATATTTTTTCCTTTTGCCAGTGGTTTAAAATTTTGGGTATTTCCAGTGTGAGGTCGCAAAAAGTGTACCCCGTGAAACCTCCCGTGTGGGTTGAAAGCACTGCCGACGGAATAATAGCCGTTTCGAGTCCGCAAGCGGATAAAATGGGCAATGCAACGGTAATCGAGCATTGACCGTAACAAGAAATGTCTTGCAAAGTAAGCACTTTTTTATTCATAATCGGTTTGTGACGGAATTTGTCTTTATCCGTCAATTTTCCTTTTTAAAATTTAGGTTGGAATGGTAATCGCCTGAAAAGCGTTTTTATTTTGACGAAATAAAAATTCAGGCAAAATAAAAGATAAAAGTCGATAGTTAGGAAGATTCAGTGGTATAAGCAGGCAAGATGCATAAGATTCATAAAATAATTCGTCGGCAAATCGACTGAAAAGCGTAACGATAAAACGTAAATAAAGAAATCTACCAATCTTCTTTAATATTTGTCTTTACGTCGTCGTAATAATCGAAATATTTACGGCGCATTTCGTTTATTCTGGCTTTATTTTTATTTTTTTTGTCTATTTGTTTTTTATCTTTTTGTGTGTCCTGACTTTTTTTGTCCCGGGAGTTGTTGTTTTCCATTCTTTCTCCGTGATTTTACTTTTAAATATATAAATACGTCAATTGTTTTTTGTCTTTTTTGCTTTTTTGGCCGTCTTTTTCGCCTTGAAATGTTGGCGATTTTAAATGCACCGTCAAACAATTTTAAATTATAGCACCCGCAAAAGCATTTTGTCAATTTTTTATATGTCAAGACGGTTCTATTTTTTGTTATGGCGACATATTTTAAAGTATCGACAGCAAAAAGGAGAGAAAAAGGAGATTTTTTATGAGTAGCAGTGTGGAATACGAGCGCATGCTCGATATGGAAGGGTCGTCTTGCGAGGTTTATTTTAAGCCGGTTAAACAAGTTTATAAGAGAAAAAAAGTGAAAAATAAAATTCTTAAAGACGTCAACGATAAATTGTGCGGCAACGCCTCGTGCGAGGGTAATCAGCGCGACGGTAATTTGTGTTCGTGCGACGAAAATACCGAAAATTCAAACGAAACAAATAACCAAAACCCCGAAGCAAACCTTTCTTATGAAAAATACAAGTCTGATAAATCAAAAAAAGGTAGCAAAATCAAGTCGTTCTTTAAAAAAGCGAAACAAAATTTGAAATTTGATATAGTTTCGGCGCAAGTGGCGATAATTTTCGTGCTTGTTATCGCAATTCTTCTCACGAATATTTTTTGGGAAGACAGCGGAATGAACGTTATGCTTAAAAACGTGTTCGGCGCGGGCGACAACGCAGAAAACGCCAAAGAATACGATGATTTTACCGTAAACGCGCCCGAAACCATTTCTAAAATCGATATAGAAGACGGTGTAATGGCTTTTACGGTGAGCGGTTCGGTTTATGCGCCTTGCGAGGGCACGATTGCCGAAGTCGTTAAAGGCGAAGACGGAACTTACAGCGTAAAAATCAAGCACAGCGATTCGTTCAGCACTTCAATCGAAGGTCTCGATTACGCGTATTATTTTGTCGGCGAAAACGTGTATAAGTCCACGCCTGTCGGGTATAGCAACGGTAAAAAAGTACACATCAGGTTTTTAAGCAACGGCGAAACCATTAAAAACTATACGATAACGGACGGCATGGTTGTATGGCAGGTTTAAAAATATACATACACCCGTTATTTTACATTTTCGGATTATACTTTGCCTTATCCGGCAAAGTATTTTCTTTTTTGATTTGCACGATAACGGCAATCGTGCACGAAATGGGACACTCTTATGTGTCGGAAGAACTCGGTTATAAATTAAAACGGGTGGTGCTTATGCCTTACGGCGCAGTGATAAGCGGAGACCTGAGCGGGCTTAAATATCGCGACGAAATACGAATTGCGCTTGCCGGACCTCTTTTAAATTTGGGCATCGGTTTGTTTTTTACCGCTTTGTGGTGGCTTGTGCCCGAAATTTACCCTTATACCGAAAGCGTGGTTTATGCCAACGTCTCGATTGCTTTAATCAACTTCATTCCCGCCTATCCGCTCGACGGCGGACGCATACTTTTGTCCACTTTATCGCTATACGTGTGTCGTAAAACTGCCATAAAGGCGGTAAAAATCATGGGAATAATATTTACTGCCATATTACTTTGCTTGTTTGCGATAAGTTGTTTTTATTCCGTCAATTTCACGTTTTTGTTTTTTGCCTCATTCGTCTTTGCGGGGATTATCGATAAAAACGGAGAAAATACGTATATAAGAATTTATTCGAACCTTTATGAAAGTTCTTTAAAGCGCGGTTGCGAAGTGAAAAAACTCGCTCTTTTAAAGACAACCCCCGTAAAAAGAATAACAAAACTTATCGACAGCGACTGTCTGTATGAAATTGAAGTGATGACGGGCGGTGCAAAAACCATAAAAACGATGTCTGTAAGCGACGTCGCAAACATGCTCGAAAAGGCTTCTCCGTACGATTGTCTGGGCGATTATTTAAATGCCTGTTCAAACGTCGCCGAAAAATAAAAAAATCAAGCGAATTGTCGCGTTTACATAATACGTATGCGGTAAAAGTGGTGGAAAACAACACAATTCGGCCGCTTGGATTCGCTGAATATCACAGTTTTTATATTTATTGTTTAAAAGTTTATAAAAATACTGTTTTGATATTGACAAGCGGTTTGAGGTATTGTAAAATGTTTAAGTAAACACAATCGGAGGCGGCTTATATGCTCGATAAACATTTAATAGCGAAGACGAGTCCCAAGGCAAACGACAAAAACGTAATTCGTTGGTTGAATTACAGAATTACCGTGTTGACCGACAGACTTTTCCGTATAGAAGAAGACGAAAAACGAATTTTCAACGACAATGCGACCCAAACGGTTTGGTTCAGGGATATGCCGCCCGTGAAGTATAAAACGAGACAAAATGACGGCTGTATTTGTATCGATACGGAAGCGGTGCAAATAGCAGTTAATAAAGATTACGGAAAATCTTACGTTATTTTAAACGGCAACAAAGTCAGAATTTCCAACGAGGGCAACCTTATGGGTACATATCGAACTCTCGACAGAATGAGTGCAAACAGAGACTTCGAGACGGGCGAAGAAATTAAAATGGGTACGGGAGTTTGCTCGTTGACGGGCGTTGCGGTGGTCGACGATACCCGTTCGCTCGTTTTAAAGGAAAACGGCGAATTGGACGTCGCTTACAACCAAATACGCGACGAATACGTTTTTGCTTACGGCGACGACTACAGGGGTGCGGTAAAGGCGTTGTTTACGATTTGCGGAAGCGTACCGCTTATTCCCAGATATGCGCTTGGCAACTGGTGGAGCAGATATCACGCCTATACCGATAAAGAATATTTAAATCTTTTAGACTCGTTTGAAGAGAGAAATATACCTTTTACAGTGGCGACGATCGATATGGATTGGCACTATTCAAACGACCTCGACAAACAAAAGCACATTACCGAACTCGGCAGAAACACCCCTTATTACGGCGGAAACGACGGCTGGACGGGGTATAGTTGGAATAAAGACTTGTTTCCCGATTACAAAAAGTTTTTAAACGAAATAAAAAAGCGCAATTACGCCATTACGCTCAATCTCCACCCCGCGCTCGGCGTCAGGTGGTTTGAAGACATGTATGAAGATTTCGCTAAAGCGTTAAACGCGGATTCAAGCGGCGGAAAACAAATAGAATTCGATTGCTCCGACGCAAACTTTATCAATGCGTATTTCTCGATTTTGCACAAACCTTATGAAAAAGACGGCGTAAAATTCTGGTGGATAGATTGGCAACAGGGCACCGACAGCAAAAAAGAAGGGTTAGACCCGCTGTGGGCTCTCAATCATTATCATTTCCTCGATAAAGCCAAAGACGACAAGCCGCTTATTTTGTCGAGATATTGCGGAGTGGGCGCACACAGATACCCGCTCGGCTTTTCGGGCGATACCATTATAAATTGGGAAACTCTCGATTATATTCCTTATTTTACCTCGACCGCATCGAATATCGGATACACGTGGTGGAGTCACGATATCGGCGGTCATATGAACGGTCAGAAGGACGGAGAACAATATCTGAGATATTTGCAATTCGGCGTGTTCAGCCCGATAAATCGACTTCATTGTTCGTGTAACCCCATGTGCAACAAAGAGCCGTGGTTTTACATGAACGGAATAGGTTATATGGCGGAAGAGGCGTTGAGATTGCGCCACGCAATGATACCTTATTTATACTCGGCGGATTATCTGACTCACGAAAAAGGACAAGCGATTGTAGAGCCGCTTTATTATTACGAACCGCATAAAAAGCAAGCGTACGACTACAAAAACGAGTATATTTTCGCAGGGCAACTGCTTGTCAGTCCGATTACAAAACATTCTTTCAACGGTTTTGTAAAGCAAAAAATTTATTTCCCCGACGGTAAATGGACCGATATTTTTACCGGTGAAACTTACGAAGGCGGCGAAAGAACAATCGTCAGGTGGTTAGATACAATTCCCGTGTTCGCAAAAGAGGGCGGGTTTTTCGTCACGAGCAGAGACAAAACGTTTAACAGCGTGCAAAATCCTCACTCGCTTAACGTAGAGGTGTACAACGGCAACGGCAGTTTTCAACTTGTAGAAGACGACGGCAACGATAAAGTGTTCAGAACGAATTTCACTTCGTTTGAAAAAGACGGTAAGCAGTGCCTGAAAATAACGTTCGAGGGCGAAAGCGGCGTAATTCCTTGCGACAGGTCGTTAAGGCTTGCGTTTAAAAACATTCACGACGGCAAAATCAAGGTTTTATGCGGCGAAAACGAGCAAACGCCCGAGACTGTCGAAACAGACTATACTTCGGTTATATTGGATAATTCAGACTTCGATAAAACGTATATTGTCGAGGTCGAATACAAAAAAGAAGACAAACTCGCGCTTTTAAAACGCAATGCGGGTTACGCTGTTCGTCGCCTTGACGGAGACAACGATTTAAGAAGCGATTTATACGAAAAACTTGTCGCTTGCAAAAGCGTGGATGAGTTTGTATCCGTAGTAAACGAAATGACGACGAAGAAAAAAGATAAAAAGTCGTTGCCAAACATTTATAAAGACAAATTGCTCGAAACGTTATAAAAATCTGATAAAATTTAAATTTAAGCCGTGCCGAAAAATCTGCGCGGCTTTTAAACGTCTCTTTAATTAAGTTGCGGTAGAATTTGCGTTGTGCGAATACGGCTTAATTTACGCCGCAAAAACTTATTCCTTATTATTATAATATGGGTGTCGGGCGGATAAATCGGTCGGGTAAATATATTGCGGGTGTAATGGGGTATATAATTGCGGTTGCCGCGTGCGATAAAAGAGGTTTTGTAAAGCGTGTAAAAGAGCGTTTGATTTATGGGTGCGACAATATTAAACAAGCGGTGCGTTAAAGCGGGGAGATGTTTGCAAAATAGAGTCGATAAAAACGAAATAGTATAATTGCTTTTGTATATAAATTCAAAAACGTAATCTCAAAAAGCGTATTCTCTCAAACATAACAAAGATAAAACGGCGATGGTGGGTTAAAAAATATTATTAAAGCAAAATTTACGGTAAAATCGGGATAATTCGACCCGGAATCCGTAAAAAAACCATATAATTAAAAAATAATGAAAAAAAGTTAAAAAACAGTGAAAAAATATTTGACAATGGGTTGATGTTTGTTGTAATATAATTAGGCTGTGTAATATGGGTTGAGATGAAAAGTTACTTAATTCGACCGATAACGGGTTCCGGACCCCGCTGTAAGGAAGAAAGATAATTTTCATTGACAAATGTGGAGACTCAATCTCTGCGACTAACTACGGACCCGGGTGGTATGACAGGTCATTCGCTTTAAACACACAGTGCGAATGATTTTTTTAATGCCAAAGGGTGCGATACACACGGCAATGTTGAATAAAAATGTTAGTATAAATCGGAGGAATTAACATGTCAGGACAAAAAATGAGAATTAAATTGGCAGCCTACGACGCTAAGATGGTCGATCAGGCAACAGAGCGCATCGTTGAAGCGATGAAGAAAGTCGGCGCGAAAATAAGCGGACCTATTCCACTTCCCACAGAGAAGGAAATAGTTACTATCTTGCGTTCTCCCCACAAGTATAAGGACAGCAGAGAGCAATTCGAAATCAGAACGCACAAGAGGCTTATCGACATTTATTCGACAAATGCGAAGATACTTGAAAGCATACACCTCCCCGCAGGCGTAGACATCAAGATCAAGTTATAATCGGCAAAAATTAAATTGTAAATATATTTGGAGGTGAACTTTATCTATGAATAAAGCAATCATTGGAAAGAAAATGGGTATGACACAGATCTTTTCCTCTGACGGAAAAGTAATCCCCGTTACGGTAGTCGTTGCGGGTCCGTGTCCGGTTGTCCAAATCAAAACGGTTGAAAGAGACGGCTATGCCGCTTTAAAACTCGGTTTTGACGAGGCGAAAGAAAAGGCTTTAAACAAGCCCGAACTCGGTCAATTCAAAAAGGCAGGAGTTGCACCGCAAAGAGTACTTAAAGAGTTCAGACTCGAAGACCTTGCTTCCTACAACGTAGGCGACGTGGTTACGGTTGAAAAATTCGCTCAGGGCGATAAAGTAGACGTAGCGGGCGTTACTAAGGGTCACGGTTTCAGCGGTGTTATTAAAAGATGGAATCATCACAGATTAAAGGAAACGCACGGTGTAGGACCCGTACACAGAGAAGTTGGTTCTATGGGTGCAAACAGCAGTCCGTCGAGAGTTTTCAAAAACAAACTTATGCCCGGACAATACGGTCATGAAAACGTTACGATTCAAAACCTTGAAATCGTTAAGGTTGACGTGGCGAGAAACGCCTTACTTATCAAGGGCGCAATACCGGGACCGAGAGGCGGTTACGTTACTATCGCCGACAGCGTTAAATAAGGAGCGTGAAAGACTATGCCAAGTGTAAAAGTATATAATATGAAAGGTCTTGAGACCGGCACAATGGAACTTAGCGATTTGTTTGCAATCGAATACAACGAAGCGCTTATTCATCAAGCAGTCGTTACGAGACTTGCAAACGAAAGACAAGGAACAAAAAGCACTTTGACGAGAACGGAAGTTCGCGGCGGCGGTAAAAAACCTTGGAGACAAAAAGGCACGGGTAATGCCCGTCAAGGTTCTACAAGAGCACCGCAATGGATCAAGGGCGGCGTCGTGTTCGCACCCAAGTCCAGAGACTTCTCGAAGAAGATGAACGTTGTTGCAAGAAGAACGGCAATGTTCAGCGCGCTTTCCACAAAACTTGCAGACAATGAAGTATATGTAATCGACGAAATCAAGGTTGAAAACGGAAAGACCAAAGAAATGGTTGCTTTTCTCGACGCTATGAAGTTCGACAAGACTGTACTTTTGGTAATGAATAACAGCGACGAACTCGTTTTGAGGGCATGCGGAAACCTTGAAAAGGTAAACACGCTTCCCGTAGAACAACTCAACACTTACGATATCGTTAAAAACGCAGTCGTGGTTATGGCTAAGGGCGCTGTAGAAAAATTAGAGGAGGTTTACGGAGAATAATGGAAGCAAGAGATATTATTTTGAAACCTCTACTTACAGAGAAGAGTTATGCGGGTATCGAAAATAAAAAATACACTTTCGTCGTTGCAAAAACCGCAAACAAAACTGAAATAAGGACGGCTGTTGAAAAGTTGTTCGACGTACAAGTAGAGAAGGTAAATACGGTAAACTGCAGAGGCAAACTTAAAAGAATGGGCAGAACGCAAGGTTACACTCCTTCTTACAAGAAAGCCATCGTTCAGTTAAAGAAAGACAGCAAGAGCATTGCGTTCTTCGATTCTTTGACTTAATAGGAGGAATTCACAATGGGTATTAAAAGATATAAACCGACTTCACCCGCTCGCCGTTTCATGACGGTAAGTTCGTTTGAGGAAATCACTTGCACTACTCCGGAAAGATCATTGCTTGAAACCAAGAAGAAAAACGCCGGCAGAAACGCGCAAGGTAGAATCACCGTAAGACATCAAGGTGGCGGAAACAGACAAAAATACAGAGTAATCGATTTCAAGAGACTTAAAGACGGAGTTCCCGCAACGGTAAAGACAATCGAGTACGATCCCAACAGAACGGCTAACATCGCCCTCATCGTATATAAAGACGGCTCTAAATCCTACATTCTTGCACCCGTAGGACTTAAAGTAGGCGACGTAATCGAATCGGGCAGCAATGCAGATATCAAAGTAGGTAACTGCCTTAAACTCGAAGATATCCCCGTAGGTACAATGATTCACAACGTTGAGTTGCAAGCGGGCAGAGGTGCAAAACTCGTCAGATCCGCAGGCGTAGCCGCACAACTTATGGCTAAAGAAGGCAAGTATGCGACGATTAAGATGCCCAGCGGCGAAATGAGACTCGTTGCAATCAACTGCAAAGCAACAATCGGACAAGTCGGCAACCTCGACCACGAAATCGTGAGAGTAGGTAAAGCCGGTAAGTCGAGACATATGGGCGTAAGACCCACCGTCAGAGGTTCTGTTATGAACCCGTGCGATCACCCGCACGGTGGCGGCGAGGGTAAGTGCCCCGTAGGTAGATCCGGACCTGTAACTCCGTGGGGTAAACCTGCAATGGGTTATAAGACGAGAAAGAAGAAGAATAGAACTAACAAGTTTATTCTTAAGAGAGTTAACTAGGAGGGTTAAACAATGAGTAGAAGTGTTAAAAAAGGACCTTTCGTCCAAGCGAAATTGTTAGCAAGAGTAGAGGCTCTCAACGCACAAAACAAAAAAGAAGTTCTCAAGACGTGGTCGAGATCGTCGACAATATTCCCCGAAATGGTCGGTCACACGATCGCCGTTTACGACGGAAGAAAGCACGTACCCGTATATGTTACGGAAGATATGGTCGGATGCAAACTCGGTGAGTTCGCTCCCACGAGAACGTTTAAAGGACATGCCGGCAATTCCAAGACGACCGGCGCGAAATAATACGGGAGGAGATAAAAAATGGCTGGTAATATGAAGAAAAGAGCAGCAAAACGTGCGGAGACTGCAGATAAAAGACCGCACGCGTGCGCTAAATATATCAGAATTTCTCCTTATAAAGTAAGAGTAGTTCTCGATATAATCAGAGGCAAGGGAGTAAGAGAGGCTGTTGCAATTCTGGATAACTGCAACAAAGCCGGCGCAGAACCCATCAAAAAGGTTGTACTTTCCGCGGCAGCAAATGCCGAGCACAACCTCAATATGAACGTAAACGACCTCAAAGTTGCTGAATGCTACGCCGATATGGGACCGTCTCTCAAGAGAATGAGACCCGTAGGCAAGGGTAGAGGATACAGGATTTTGAAACGTACGAGCCACATTACGGTTATACTTGACGTTGCTTAACAGGAGGAGATGTATCAATGGGACAAAAAGTTAATCCCCACGGACTCAGAGTGGGCGTTATAAAAGATTGGGATACTTCGTGGTATGCCGAAGGAAAGAATTTTTCCGCATTCATTAAAGAAGATTACGAAATAAGAAAATTCCTCAAAAAGCAATACGAGGCGTCCGCAGTATCCAAAATTACCATCGAAAGAGCGGCAAACAGAGTGTCTGTCACTATTTACACCGCAAGACCCGCAGTACTTATCGGTAAAGCAGGTTCCGAAATCGAGGTAATGAAGAAAAACCTTGCTAAAATCGCGGTTGGCAAGACAGTTGCAATCAATATCGTCGAAATTAAAAAACCCGATATCGACGCGCAACTCGTTGCAGAATCGGTAGCAAGCCAGATTGAAAAGAGAGCGTCTTTCAGAAGGACGATGAAACAAGCAATTTCCCGCTCTATGAGATTGGGTGTAAAGGGTATCAAGATTAAATGCGGCGGCAGACTCGACGGCGCAGAAATCGCGAGATCGGAAGAGTATCACGAGGGTTCTATTCCTCTTCAGACTCTCCGCGCAGACATCGATTACGGTACTGCAACCGCACACACCACTTTCGGAGCGATCGGCATCAAAGTATGGATTTACAAAGGAGAAGTACTCGGTGCTGCCAAGAAGGTTGAAGGAGGCGAAGCGTAATTATGTTAATGCCTAAAAGAGTAAAAAGAAGAAGAGTTCACCGCGGAAGAATGACGGGCAAGGCAAATAAGGGTAACAAAATCGCTTACGGCGAATACGGACTTGTTGCCGAGTCTTGCGCATGGGTCACGGCAAACCAGATAGAAGCAGCCAGAGTCGCAATGACGAGATTCACGAGACGTGGCGGTAAAGTATGGATAGATATATTCCCTCATAAGCCTATCACGGCAAAGCCTGCCGAAACTCGTATGGGTAGCGGTAAAGGTAGCGTCGAATATTGGGCAGCCGTCGTTAAGCCGGGCAGAGTTTTGTTCGAGATGGCGGGAGTCGATGAAGCGACTGCAAGAGAAGCAATGAGACTTGCGGGATATAAACTTCCTTGTAAAGTTAAATTCGTTAAGAAAGAAATTGAAACAGAAGGCGGTGAAGGTTAATGAAAGCAAATGAAGTTCACGGAATGACTAATGATGAATTGCAGGCAAAATTGGTTTCACTTAAAGAAGAGTTGTTTAACCTTCGTTTCCGTCACGCTACGGGTCAACTCGAGAATCCTTGCGTACTTAAACAAGTAAAGAAGGATATCGCAAGAGTAAAGACAGTTATCCGCGAGAGAGAAATCAAGGCTGACGCTTAATGGAGGACGGATAAATGGAAAGAAATTTGAGAAAAGAAAGAGTCGGACTCGTAGTTTCCGACAAAATGGATAAGACGGTAGTAGTACTCATCGAAGAGAAGAGTAAACACCCCTTATATAAAAAGACAATCACTAAATCAAAGAAATTCAAGGCGCACGACGAAAACAACGAGTGCGGCGTAGGCGATAAGGTAAGAATCGTTGAAACGAGAAAATTATCCGCTACGAAGAATTGGAGAGTTGCCGAGATTATAGAAAAGGCGAAGTAATAAGAGGAGGATGCTAATATGATACAGCCACAGACAAGATTAACAGCAGCAGACAACTCCGGCGCAAAAGAAATTATGTGCATAAGAGTTTTAGGCGGTTCTTTCAGAAGAAGTGGTAACATTGGCGACGTAATCGTTGCAAGTGTTAAGACGGCTACTCCCGGAGGAACGGTAAAAAAAGGCGACGTTGTAAAGGCGGTTATCGTCAGATCTAAAAAGGGAATCAGAAGACCCGACGGAACGTATATCAGATTCGACGACAACGCAGCGGTAATCATCGACGCTCAGAAGCAACCCAGAGGTACTCGTATCTTTGGACCCATAGCGAGAGAACTCAGAGATAAAGATTACATGAGAATCATATCTCTTGCTCCCGAAGTTTTATAAGGAGGTATTTGAAATGAAAGTTAAAAAGAATGATACTGTCCTTATACTTACGGGTAAGGACAACGGCAAGACAGGTAAAGTTCTTGTTGCAAATCCCGACAAAAACACTATTACGGTAGACGGAATCAACGTACAAAAGAGGGCTAAAAAGGCTCGTTCCGCAAACGAAGTAAGCGCAATAGTAGACCAATGCGGTCCTATCGACGCATCTAACGTACTCGTTGTTTGCCCCGCTTGCAAAAAAGCAACAAGAGTTGCTTATAAGGGCGAAGGTAAAGAAAAAGTAAGAGTATGCAAGAAGTGCGGTGCTGTTCTCGATACAAAAGTAGAGTCCAAGAAGGCTCAAGCGGCAAAAGCAGCAAAGAAGACTACCAAGAAGAAGGCTGCGGCAAAAGACGCCGAATAAGCAATTTAATAAGGAGAAAATAAATGGCTAACAAAACGACTCAGGTTGCTAAGGAAACTGCAACCGATTCCAATTATGTAAGCAGAGTTAAGGAAAACTACAAAAAAGAAGTAGTGCCTTATCTTATGAAACGTTTTAACTATAAAAACGTAAACCAAGTTCCTAAACTTGTAAAAATTACTATCAACGGCGGTCTCGGAGAACAAAAGGACAATGCAAAGAGCGTACAAACCGTTCAACAAGAACTTACGCTTATCGCAGGACAAAAGCCCGTGTTGACCACGGCTAAAAAGTCCGTCGCAAACTTCAAAATAAGACAAGGCATGAACGTCGGTATCAAAGTTACCCTCAGAGGTACGAGAATGTTCGATTTCTTCGACAAACTCGTTTCTATAGCATTGCCGAGAGTAAGAGACTTCAAGGGTGTTCCTTCAAAGTCTTTCGACGGCAGAGGTAACTACGCTATGGGCGTTAAAGAGCAGTTGATATTCCCCGAAATTCAATACGACCAGGTAGAGAAAGTAAGAGGATTCGACATTTGCTTCGTTACTACCGCAAACACGGATGAAGAAGCAAGAGAATTGTTAAAGGCAATGGGAATGCCTTTTAAAGCATAAGGAGAGTGAATATTTATGGCAAAGAAAGCAATGATAAATAAACAACAAAAAACACCTAAATATTCAACGAGAGCATATACGAGATGCAGCATCTGCGGAAGACCGCACGCCGTTCTTCGTAAATACGGCGTTTGCCGTGTATGTTTCAGAGAATTGGCTTATAAGGGTCAGATTCCCGGCGTAAAGAAAGCAAGTTGGTAAAAGGAGGAAGAAGAAAATGACAGATCCTATCGCAGATATGCTTACAAGAATCAGAAACGCATTGACCGCTAAACACGAAGAAGTAGAAGTTCCTTCGTCGAAAATGAAGGCGGAAATAGCGCAAATTCTTCTATCCGAAGGTTACATCAACGGCTATAAGGTAGAAGGTGAAGGAATCGATGCTAAAATAGTAATCGATTTGAAATACGGTCCCAAGGGCGAAATGGTTATTACCGGTTTAAAGAGAGTATCCAGACCGGGTCTCAGAGTATATGCGGGCTATGAAGATTTGCCGAAGGTTCTCGGCGGAATGGGCATTGCCATCGTATCTACACCCAAGGGCATAATGACAGATAAAGAAGCAAGAAAACTTCGTCACGGCGGAGAAGTGCTTGCTTATATCTGGTAATCGGAGGGAATCGAAATGGAAAAGATAAGCAAATCGAGAATCGGTAAGCATCCTGTTGAAATTCCCGCAGGCGTAAAAGTAGACGTAAAGGAAAACGTTATTACGGTAACCGGACCTTTGGGCACACTTACGCAGGAATTCGACAATAAAAGACTCAATTTGACGGTTGAGACGAATAAGGCTACTTTTGACGTAAAAGAGGGACACGAACTCGAAGCAAAAGCATACCACGGACTTTACAGAGTACTTTTAGCCAACATGATTACAGGCGTAACGAAAGGTTTTGAAAAATCGCTCGTTATATCCGGTGTAGGTTGGAAAGTTCAACAACAAGGCAAGGATATCGTATTGAACGTAGGATATTCTCACCCCATCGAATTTAAAGCACCCGAAGGAATTACGCTTACTTGCACTGCAATAACCGAAATTTCCGTAAAGGGCATCGATAAAGTTCAAGTAGGTCAGGTTGCGTCGACTATAAGGTCTCTTCGCAAGCCCGAACCTTACCACGGCTACGGTATCCGCTATAAGGATGAAGTAATCGAACGTAAGGAAGGCAAGACAGCCGGTAAGTAAAGGAGTGTAAATTATGATTTCAAAAACGGATAAAAATCAAGAAAGATTGAGAAGACACGAAAGAGTCAGAAAGCATATTTCCGGAACAGCCGAATGTCCGAGGCTTTGCGTTTACAGAAGCCTTAATCACATTTATGCGCAAGTAATAGACGACGTACAAGGCAAGACTTTGGCTAGCGCAAGTACGGTCGAAAAGTCTGTTATGGCTCTCATCGAAGGAAAGACGAAGAGCGAGGCTGCAAAAATCGTAGGACAAGAAGTTGGTAAAAGAGCATTGGCAGCAGGTATCGAAACTGTCGTATTCGACAGAGGAGGATATCTCTATACTGGAAGAGTTCAGTGTTTGGCTGACGGCGCCAGAGAAGCCGGCTTGAAATTCTAACGGGAGGAGATTAAAATGGCAGAAAGAAATAGCAGACCACAAAGAAGACAGGAAGAGAAAGACGGTTTTTGCAAAAAACTTATTTCCGTTAACCGTATTACAAAGGTTGTAAAAGGCGGACGTATCATGCGTTTTGCCGCTCTTGTAGTCGTAGGCGACGAAAACGGCAAGATAGGTTACGGAATGGGTAAAGCGAAAGAAGTTCCCGAAGCAATAGATAAAGCAACCGTACAAGCAAAGAAGAATATGAAACAAGTCGCGCTTGTCGGCACTACTATTCCTCACACGGTTGTAGGAAAATTCGGTAGAGGTTCGGTGCTTATGATGCCGGCTGAAGAAGGTACCGGAGTTATCGCGGGCGGTCCCGTTCGTGCGGTAATGGAAGCATGCGGCGTAAAGAACATCAGAACTAAGTCGCACGGTACTACAAACCCCGTTAATATGGTAAAAGCCGCAATCGAAGGATTGGCGACCACAAGGACGGCAGAGCAAATAGCAGCCCTTCGCGGAAAGACTGTCGAAGAAATTTTAGGTTAAGGAGGACTTTAAAATGGAAAATCAGGTTAAGGTTACTCTCGTAAGGAGTACGATAGCATGTATCAAAGTTCAAAAAGATACTATTGCGGCACTCGGCTTAAAGAAAATCGGACAGTCCAAAGTATTTAAGGACAGCGCAACGTTGCAGGGACAACTTAAAGTTGTAGACCACCTTGTAAAAGTAGAGAAAGTTTAAGAGGTGCAGATATGAGAATTGATACATTAAGACCGGCTGAAGGTTCGAGACAAAGCAAGAAAAGACTTGGTCGAGGCATCGGTTCGGGTTTAGGTAAGACCAGCGGAAAGGGTCACAAAGGACAATGGGCTCGTAGCGGAGGCGGCGTAAGACCGGGATTTGAAGGCGGTCAGATGCCCCTTACAAGAAGAGTACCCAAGAGAGGCTTTAATAATTACTTCAGAAAGGAATACGAAATCGTAAACGTAAATCAACTCAACGAGTTTGAGGCAAACACGGTTGTAGATTACGATATGTTGTATGCCGAAGGAAAGATTAAAGAAGTTAAGGGTGCTGTCGGTTTGAAGGTGCTTGGCGACGGAGAATTGAAAGTTGCCCTCACCGTAAAGGCAAATAAGTTTTCCAAGAGTGCAAAAGAGGCGATTGAAAAAGCCGGCGGCACTTGCGAAGAAGTTTAATTGTTTTTCAAACTGATAAGGCGGAGGAATTAACATGTTAGAAACATTTAAAAACGCATTTAAGATAAAAGAGGTAAGACATAAAATTATTTTTACCTTTTTGCTCTTGTTGTTCTACAGATTCGGTTGTTATATTCCCGTACCGGGAATCGGCAGCCAACTAATCGACCAGGATACGTTAGGAAGCGTAACGTATCTCGGAATAATGAGTATGATGACAGGCGGAAGCCTTGCAAGCGGAACTTGGTTCGCGCTCGGTATCAGCCCGTATATCAACTCTTCGATTATCGTACAACTTTTGACGGTTGCATTCCCCAGACTTGAAAGATGGTCGAAAGAAGGAGAAGAGGGAAGAAGAAAAATCAACTCTCTCACAAGAATACTTGCATTGGTACTCGCAATAATTCAATCTATCGGTATTCTTATCAACTTTGGCGGCAATTTGAAAAATTCGACTACTTCGACACCGCTCGCAGTTCTTTTGGGCGGCGGCGGATTCGGTACGTTCCTCGCTTACGCGATAGCGGTTATATTCTATTGTTCAGGCGCAGTAGTAGTAGTTTGGATCGGTGAAAGAATCACGGATTACGGTGTATCCAACGGTATATCGCTTCTTATCTTTGCCGGTATCCTTGCAACTGCGGGACAAGCGGTTATCAGATTGTTAGGCGGCGCGTTCGGCACGTCTGCAAGCAAAGAGGGTTTCTGGACTTTGCTTTGGTACGTAATTGCGATTATAATCATTTTCGGATGTATCGTATTTGTAGACGGTGCGGAAAGAAAAATTCAGGTACAATACGCAAAACAAGTTAAAGGAAGAAAGATGTACGGCGGACAATCGACCGTAATACCTATTAAGGTAAACGCAAACGGCGTAATGCCCCTTATCTTTGCGTTCTCCATCGTTTCCTTCCCCGAACTTATCATTACGATGTTCTGGCCCATGTCAAAGGCTGCTCGTTGGTGGTCCAACTGGATGGGTACGAATTCGTGGTTATATATGATAGTGCTTTGCGTGCTTATATTCGCTTTTGCATTTTTCTATAATCAAATTCAGTTTAATCCCGATGACATATCCAAGAGTATTCAACAAAACGGCGGCTTCATTCCCGGTATCAGGGCAGGAAGACCGACGACCGAATATCTCAAGAAGATATCCAAGAGAATTACGCTTTTCGGCGCGATATTCCTCGCTCTTATAGCGTTAATTCCGTCGATTATTTTCAGAATTATCGATCCTTCGGTATCTTCCGTATTCAGTGCGACGGGAATGTTGATTGCGGTATCGGTAGCACTCGAGTTTAACACGGCTCTCGAATCGCAAATCATGATGAAGAACTATAAAGGATTCTTGAAATAATTATGAATATCATTTTGTTGGGAGCACCCGGTGCGGGTAAAGGCACTCAAGCGTCGAAGTTGTGTGAAAAGTACGGAATACCTCACATTTCAACCGGCGATATATTTCGTGACAACATCAAGCATTGCACACCTACGGGCGTGATAGCCAAGTCGTATATAGACAAAGGTCAACTTGTGCCGGACGAAGTAACTATTGCTTTGGTTGAAGACAGAATTTCGAGAGACGATTGTAAAAACGGTTATCTTCTTGACGGTTTCCCCAGAACTGTAGCGCAAGCAAACGCTTTCGACAAGATTGCTAAAGTGGATTACGTAATAGATATCGATGTCGAATTCGATAAACTTCTCGACAGAATTACGGGAAGAAGAGTTTGCCCCAAGTGCGGCGAATCTTATCACGTAAAATTTATCGGGGACAGGAAAGACTGTAAAAAGTGCGGCGAACAAATCATTCAAAGAGACGACGACAACGAAGTAACGGTCAAGAAAAGAATTTCCGTTTATCACAATCAAACCGAGCCTTTAATCGAGTATTACAAGGCGAAAGGAATTTTATATAGAGTAGACGGAGAAGGCGACGTAGACGAGATATTTAATCGTATACAAAAAATAATAAAATAACCTCAAAGGTTAAAATTAGTTTTATAGTTTATCCGCGGCGATTGCCGCCGCGGATAAACGGAAACTTCTATATGAAGTTCATTCATGCTGATGGCGTGTAAACTCTTTCAGCGTAAAGAGGATGAAGTCGAAGCATAACAAACAAAAAACGGAGGGAATATATATTGTCTAAAGATGATGTAATGGAGACAGAGGGAACAATTATTGAGTCCCTGCCTAATGCAACATTTAAGGTAAAGTTGTCCAACGGACATATCATTACCGCTTACATTTCGGGAAAACTCAGAATGAATTATATAAAAATCATTCCGGGGGATTCGGTAAAACTTGAAATGAGCCCGTATGATTTGACCAAGGGCAGAATTATTTGGCGTAGTAAATCCTGAAGTTTTTTACAAAACAACTAATTATCGGAGGAATAAAAAATGAAAGTAAGACCATCAGTGAAACCCATGTGCGATAAATGCCGCGTAATTAAAAGAGAAGGCAAAGTTATGGTAATCTGTTCTAAAAACAAGAGCCATAAGCAAAGACAGGGTTAATCTTGAAAACGATTTTCCGCAGTTTGCGGTATATTCCAGACCACAAGTGCGGGAAAATAACATATACATTAAAATTCAGATAATTTTTCGGAGGTGCATAAATGGCTCGTATTGCCGGTGTAGATTTACCAAGAGACAAACGTGTAGAAATCGGTATCACTTATATTTACGGTATCGGTTTGGCTACAGCAAAGAAGATAATTAAAGAAACCGGAATTAATCCCGATACAAGAGTAAAGGATTTGACGGAAGAAGACGTAGCAAAACTCAGAGAGTATATCGACCATAATCTTAAAGTTGAAGGCGAACTCAGGTCCGAAAAGAACCTTAGCGTAAAGAGACTTATCGAAATAGGTTGTTATAGAGGCGTACGTCATAGAAGAGGATTGCCCGTAAGAGGTCAATCGTCCAAGAGAAATGCAAGGACAAGAAAAGGTCCCAGAAAGACAGTCGCTAAGAAGAAGACTGCAACAAGATAATAAGGAGGTAAAAATATAATGGCTGTTAAAAAAGTTGTAAAAAAACGTAAAGAATATAAAAACGTTGATAAAGGTCAGGTTCATATTCAATCCTCCTTCAACAACACAATCGTAACGATTACCGACATGAACGGCAATGCTATTTCGCATTGTTCTGCAGGCGCACTCGGTTACAGAGGTTCGAGAAAGAGCACTCCGTTTGCGGCTCAACAAGCAGCGGAAACTGCGGCAAACGCAGCAAAAGAGCACGGACTTCGTTCGGTTGAAGTATACGTAAAGGGTCCCGGTCAAGGCAGAGAATCCGCTATAAGGGCACTCGGCGTATGCGGTATAGAAGTTACGCTTATTCAAGACGTTTCCCCGATTCCTCACAACGGATGTCGTCCGCCGAAGCGTCGTAGAGTTTAATAGGGAGGTAAGGTATAAATGGCAAGATATACAGATGCAAAATGCAGATTGTGCAGAAGAGAAGGTGCTAAGTTAAACCTCAAAGGCGCAAAGTGCGGAAGCACTAAATGCCCGTTTGAGAAGAGACCTGTTGCTCCCGGACAACACGGTGCGGGAAGAAAGAAGATTTCCGAATACGGCTCGCAACTTCGCGAGAAGCAAAAGGTAAAGAGAATTTACGGAGTACTCGAAGGACAATTCAGAGAGTACTACAACAGAGCGGATAGAATGAAGGGTATCACGGGTGAAAACATGCTCGTTATGCTTGAAAGAAGACTCGACAACGTGGTATACAGAATGGGTATCGCGGCGTCGAGAACTCAGGCGCGTCAACTTGTTACGCACGGACACTTCACGGTAAACGGACATAACGTAAACATCGCTTCTTATCTTTGCAACGCAGGCGACGTAATCGCAGTAAAAGAAGGAAGAAAAGATAATAAATATTTTACGGAATTGAAAGGTACTCAAAACCAATTCAACATGGCTAAATGGGTAGAATTCGATACAGAAAAATTGGAAGGCAAGATTCTTGCTTTACCGACAAGAGAGGACATTGATTCGCAAATCTCCGAACAAATGATCGTCGAGTTATATTCGAAGTAATTAACTTGCTAACATAAAATTAAAGGAGGTAAGTTTTTTCTATGATGGAAATAGAAATGCCCAAAATCGAAATAGAAGAGAATGAAGACAGAAGTTATGCGAAAGTAATCGTCGAACCTTTGGAAAAAGGTTTCGGCATTACGCTCGGCAACTGTTTAAGAAGGACTTTACTCTCTTCGTTACCCGGCGCTGCCGCACAAGGAATTAAATTCAACGTGGGCAACGTAATGCATGAGTTTTCTACAATTAACGGGGTTAAAGAAGACGTAACCGATATTATTCTTAATCTTAAAAACGTGGCAATTAAGACCGCATCGCTCGACCAGAATTATAAAAGAGTCGTAAGACTTTATAAAGAAGGTCCTTGCGTAGTTACCGCGGGCGATATCGCGCAGGACGCAGAAATTACGATTTTAAATCCTACCGCATATATCTGCACGGTTGACAGCGGTGCTTGTATCGATATGGATATCACGATTGGCAGAGACACGGGATATAAAGGCGCAGATTTCAATAAAACCGACGAAATCGGTTATATTGCAATCGATTCGATATATTCTCCCGTCAAAAAGGCAAGTTATACCGTTGAAAGTACAAGAGTAAACCAAGCAGACAAACTTATACTCGAAGTATGGACAAACGGCACGACCTCGGGAAGAGAAGTCGTAAGTCTTGCTGCAAAAATTATAGAAGACCACATTCATTTATTCGTTACTTTGACGGATGCGATGAGCGGACTTGATATCCTCAAATTGCCCGCTGTCGACCAAAAAGCGTCCATTCTCGAGAAAAACATCGAGGATATGGAACTTTCGGTGCGTTCGTATAACTGCTTGAAGAGAGCAAATATTCACACAATTGAGGATTTAACTAAAAAAACTATCGACGATATGCTTAAAGTACGTAACTTAGGTAAAAAATCTTTGGACGAAGTAATTCAAAAATTACAAGGGTACGGTTTATCGTTAAAGGAACAGGAGGACTAAAAAATGCCGAGAAAAATTGGTTTGACATCTACAGAAAGAAAGGCAGTATTAAGAAATCAGGCATCATATCTTTTGTGGTACGGCAGCATCAAGACTACCGCCGCTACGGCAAAAGAAACGCAGTCTTATGTTGAAAAAATCATTACGCTTGCCGTAAACACTTATACGGATACAGTTGAAGAAACCGTAACGACTAAGGATAAAAAAGGTAAAGAAGTCAGCGTAAAAGCATATAAAGACGGCGCAAAGAAATTGGCTGCAAGAAGAAAGATTATGGCTTTGACTTACGATATTCCCGACGTAAAAGGAAAGGGTGAGACAAAGAAGGAATATAAGGAGAGAACGCAAGACGTTAAGCATCCCCTTATCGAAAAAATCTTCAACGAAATTGCTCCCAAGTATGCCGACAGAGCAGAAAAACTCGGACAAAAGGGCGGATACACTCGTATTTACCTTTTGGGAGAGAGAAAGGGCGACGCTGCCGAAATGGCAAAACTCGAACTTGTTGACTAACATTTAACAAATAAAAACGCCTTTGCATCACAAAGGCGTTTTTTGTATATTTTTTTGATATTCAAGTTTTCGTTGCCGCAAGCAGAAAATTAAGCGTCGTTTTACCGTGTTTTTATTTAAAATTAGTCAGTATATTTATAATTTTGTTTAAAATAATTTAAGTTTTGTGTTTAAATCGACATTTTCAAGCCGAGTTGTTGTTCAGTTTCCGTAAAAAACGGGTTATAATGTAATCACAATAAAACTTACGGAGGTAAAAATTATGAACACAGACAAAATTTATGCAGAAGCAATCGCAAACGAATATGCGGTTAAAGACACAAGAAAGGTTATTCAACTTAAAAAATTGGACGCAAAGGCAAAAACGCCGGCAAATGTCTTCGCTTACACGTTCGGCATAATAGCCGCGCTCGTTTTCGGTACGGGAATGTGCTTGTCGATGAAAATAATCGGTGCAGGTACGACCGCGACCATGGTTTCAGGTATCGTTATCGGCATTGTCGGTATGCTTATGGCGGGTATAAATTATCCTATTTATAAAAAACTGATAAATATAGGTAAAAAGAAATACGCCGCCGACATTATTCGTCTTGCAAGCGAAATAAGCGAAGAAAAATAATCAAACGCAACTCAAAACTTGTAAAGTTTGCGTTTTCAAATAGTTGCTATTTATAAAAGATAATTGCCGTTTTTGGTTTAAAAAAGAGGTTTTTATGAATAAATCCGAAAGCAAATATTTTAATACCGCTTGTCTTATGGACGAGGCGTTGATTGAACTGCTCGATAAAAAGGATTTCGAGTATATCACGGTAAAGGAAATATGCGACAAAGCGGGAGTAAACAGGTCTACGTTTTATTTGCATTATGAAAATATGACCGATTTGCTTGAAGAAAACGTGGCATTTATACACAATCGTTTCATGAATTATATGAACGAAATCGACGAAGGAAAAACGGACAACGCCTTAAAAAACTTAAAAACCGCCGACAAATCGGATTTGTATTTTTTTACCGATAAGTATTTATATGCTTATTTAAATTATGTCAAAGAAAATAAACGCACTTATATGGTTGCGATAAAACATGTAATGCTTTTTCAAAGCGTAGAGAGATATCAAGAACTATTTGGCAGGGTTTTTTCGCCGGTTATGGAGAAATTCGGCGTGCCGACAGAAAAGCGCAATTATATGATGATGTTTTATTTAAACGGAATACAGGCGGTCGTAAACGAGTGGATAAGGACCGATTGCATTACGTCCATAGACGAGATTATTAAAATAATTCAAACGTGTATAAATTTCAATCCGGCAAATAAAACATAAAGAATATTTAGCAATAATAAAACTTTTTCAAACGGTGCACTTTTTGATTTTGTGACAATTTGAAAAAGTTTTTTGCTTAATTTGCGCTTTAACGGTGCAAAACTTGCAACGATTAAAGTTGTTTTACGGTTAAATTTCAACAATATTTTAAGCATTTCTTGTGGTAGCCGAGCGAGAATAAAAGACTGTTGAGGGTTAAACGCAATAAAAGGCGGTTGCGGCAAATATAAAGCGACGACTTTTTCGTTATTCATTTTCGGCGACGCGGGGTTTACTCGTTTGGCAATACTCGGTCAACTATTGACAAAATTGCGGCGCAATGATATAATTTTATAGTAAAAATAAAATTTGCAAAAATCATTTTAAAGCGTTTTTAAACAAAATATGCGTTTATTAATTTTAGATATTGCGGATAATATTTTAAAAACGATTTCGGAGCAAGCGTTTCAATGAAAATCAGTTTGGTTGTACCGTGTTACAACGAAGAGCAGTGTATAGAAAAATATTACGAGGCGATGAAGCCGGTCAGGGAAAAAATCCCGGAGGAGTTCGAGTTTATTTTCGTCGACGACGGCAGCAAAGACAAAACCTTGTCGATAATTAAAGATTTGGCGAAAAAGGACAAACAAGTAAGGTTTATTTCTTTTTCGAGGAATTTCGGCAAAGAGGCGGCGATGTACGCCGGTTTAAAGGCGGCTATGGGCGATTTTGTTTCGCTTATGGACGTCGACCTTCAGGACAAGCCCGAACTGCTTATCGATATGTATAAAGGCATTACCGAAGAAGGATATGACTGCGTTGCGTGTAAAAGGACCAAAAGGAAGGGCAGAGTTGCCTTTTTATCGAAAATTTTTTATGGCATAGTCAACAAAATGAGCGACGTGCATATGACCGAAGGAGAGCGCGATTTTCGCCTTATGACAAGGAAGATGACCGACGCCGTGCTATCTTTATGCGAAAAAGAACGTTTTATAAAGGGCATATTCAACTGGGTCGGTTTCAATGTGAAATGGCTCGAATACGAAAGTGTGGACAGAGTTGCGGGAGGAAGCAAGTGGAGCGTAAAAACGCTCACCAAATACGCTTTGGGCGGTCTCGAAGACTTTTCCACCGCGCCGCTTAAATACAATTTCGTTTTGTCGGCTTTGTGTATGCTTGCTACTTTAATTTTTGTCGTTTTAGATATAGTATGGGTTGCGACGGGGTATACCGTGACCGAGTTGTTCATTGTTTTGCCCGTGGTTTTGTTTTTATTCGGGCTGCTGTTTTTCGGCGTGGGTATATTGGGCGAGTACGTAAAAAAGACGTTTACCGAGGTAAAATCCCGCCCCGTTTATATCGTAAAAGAGACCGAAAAAGACAACCTGAACGACAATTAAATTGTGAATAAATGATAAAAATCAGTCCGCTTTTTAAGGCGGACTTTTTGCTTGCAAAACTTTAAATCGTGACGTTTTGATGAAAAAAACACACCCGCAAAGATAAACGATTTGCACAAAATCAAGCCAAAAACAAGCGCGAAAGAAAAGTATAAATCACTGCTTTTTTCATCGATAAAAAAATTCAACTCGGCGACCTTAAAAAGTAAATTATCGGCAAATTCAATAATTTTATACAATTTCAAATAAAAGACAAAATTTGTTAAATATCGCAAAATCGACCTATATGGCACTTTTTTATAAAAGCGATAAAGCCGCTTTAAAATCAAAAAACAATAATAAATAATAATTTATTGCCCACAGTAATGGCAAAATAACGCGTTTTGACGCAAAAACAGCATACATATTGAGTAAATTTGTCAAAAATTTATTGAAAAAGCATTGAAATCGGTCGTTATTTGTGATATTATATTACTGTGTTATAATATTAATAGATTACAACCCGAATATATAGCAACAAAATTAAGGAGTTGAAAGATATGTACGCAAAAAGGGCAAATGCAAAAAAACCGTTTTTGTTATTGTTGATAATAGCAATGGCGATTTCGGCGTTTATGTGTCAGGCGACAGGCGTTTTTGCAGACGCTAAAAGCGACGCGTTGACTCAGTTACAAACGCAGTACGAGACGTACGACGGCAAACTTGTGCTTGTAAACGGACAGTCCGCTTTAGAAAGTTATTTCGAAGAGTATAAAGACAGAATATCGTCGGCAACGGATGACGGAAGAGTTAATACTCTTTTGCAAAGCGCATTGTCTAAAATGCAACTTTTAGGCGATATCGAAAGCAAGGCAGAAGAGATTAAAACCGCATACGAGGCTTATTACAGCGGAGATTATACCGAGTTAAACTACAACAAGTTGACAAAGTTTTATACCGAGGCGATTGCCGACTTGCAAATCTCTGCGCTTTACGAGTCAAACAACCTCAATGCCGAATATGCCGCGACTAAAAAACAAGAAACTTTAGACGCTATGGCAAATGTTTCTAAAATCACCGTAGTTGATTTGACGGACGCAAAACAGGTGAAAATCGAAAAAATGCAGGCGATGGATGAAGAGAGAAAAGATTCCGGCTTTTATTCTCAAACAAATATACAAACGCTTGACGAGTTGTTGAGCGAGTATATCGAGAAAGTAAACGCCGCTCAGACCGAAGCCGCTATCGAGCAAAAGTACAGCGAGTACGTCGCAAGAGTAAAATCGGTGTTGACGGTAATTCAGGAAGTCATCAACGACATCACTTACAACGAAACTGCCGAAAACCCCGTCGATTGTTCTGAAGATGCAAAAAATGCCATCAATTTCTATCAAAGCGCAACCGACGAAGAGATTAAAAAAGAAAATATCGACAGTTATCTTTCGATTTTGAAATATTACAGAAAGTATTTTTACGAACACAACATTATTGCCAACGTAGACCTGACTCATTATTCCGAGGCCAACGTTCAAAAAATAAACGACTGTAAAAAGACTGCGAGAGACGCGATATACGCTACGGCACTCATAAGCGAAATGGAAAATGCGAAAAACCAATTCGATACCGACATAGCGAATATTCCCGTCAACGTAAACACCGTAAAAACCGCGGAAGGAAGTCCTTACAAAATCACTGTTATTTCCGACAATCCTTACGCGTTTTCGCCCGAGGCGGAAGTCGTTGCAAAAGACTATAGATTTAAGGCTTACAAGACGAACACTAACACCGCGCTTAAAAATTCGGACAACGAAGATTACAGAAAAGTAAGAGTCGTATATTATATCAACATAAAAATACTTCAGGACGGCAGATATCTCGACGAATTCGACGGACAAACGCAATATTTGGTTGTAATTTCGCTCGACGACGTAAAAGATATAGTCAAATATAAAGACAGCCTTCAAGTAGTATATTATCTCGGAAATCTCAAACTTGACGACAACGATTATGACGCTCAAATAAAAGAGGAGGACAACGTTTTAATGTTTACCACAAACCATTTCAGTCCGTTTGCCATTTGCGCCGCTACTGCAGAAGGTGCGAATTGGTGGCAAAGACTTACTTCAAAACTCGGTTTCGACGAAGGAAGTATATTTACAAACCCCTTCTTCTACATATCGATTATTTTCGTTTTGATACTTTTCTTCGTGATTTTGTTTATCTGTCTCCGCAACTGCAAGTACAAACTTTCGTTCAACAGTATGGGTGGCAGCAAAGTAAAATCGGTTAAAGCAAGAAAGTGCGAATATTGGGAAACTCCCGAAAATCCCAAGCGCGAAGGTTACGTATTCGGCGGCTGGTACTCCGATAAGGCTTACACTTCGAGATTTATCAGTCTTTACTGCAGCAGACGTAAAAACATAAAAGTTTATGCTAAATGGACTAAAGGTACTGTAGGTAACGACAAAGTCGTACAATATTTCGACGCGTTGAAGGCGGCTATGCTCACTTACGAGCACGACGATAAAGACAATACTATCTCTAAAAAAGGCGGCAACGTGCTTATTGCCCGTATGTTTATGCAAGACGGTAAAGTTGCGTTGTACTTCAGCAAAGACGTAAAGAAACTCATTGAAAAAGAGCACGAAGCAGAATACGTTAAAAATGAAAATTGCAAAGACGCTCCCGTTAAATTCTCCGTTACAAACGACGTTACGTTTAACGAAGCACTTGCTGTAATAAAAGACGTAATGACTTATTACGGATTTGTTAAAGGCGCATATGCACCCACGGCCATCAAGTCGTCCGAATCGGAAAGACTCAACGGTTTTGCGTTTATCGTAAGAAAAGAAAGCGAAGATACCAAACTCGACAGATATGCGAAAGAAATTCGTAAGTACGTCAACGGTTATCAGGTATTCGATTACAACGTTGTAAGATTCTACGACGGAAGATATCTTGTAAAACTCGTCAAAGAAGACGACGAAATCAAACTTTATCTTGCTGTAGAACCCACCGCAAACGATCAACTCGTGTATGTAGGCGACGACAAAAACTACAGCCAGGTACCGTCTATGCTTGTCGTTAAAGAAGAGGCAGACAAGATTCTTGCTCTTCAACTTATCGACGCGGTTATGACGAGAAGCGGTATGAAGTACGTCGGAAGCAGTGACAAGCAAATTACGGGCGACGGTTCGTTTGCTTACAAGGTGCAAATCGATTACGCCGACTAATATTTAAAAAACACTTAAAGCGTCTCAAGATTTTTCTCGGGACGCTTTTTTGATATTAATAAATTAATTTAATAGTCTTATCTGTTGTTTATCGGGGAGTCGTGTTTGAATATAACTGTATTCGAGCCGATGGTTAAAACGCTTGCGAGAAAAATTATGCAGCGGGTCCATATTGCGTGAGTTTAATAAGTAAAAGTGTTTATGCAAGGGAAGTTGCCCGCCGACATATAAAATTGGTTGCATCGGTTTAAAATCGGCGAATTGCGCTCGATAATCGGTATTATAGACAATGTATAAGCAACAAAATTTCACGCCTTGCGAGGCGGTTTAAAGCCGCAAACCAAGGCGGTAATAAAAGGTGTATATGAAAGAGAAATCGACGAAAATCGTACATATAAAAGACGTAAAGGCAGAAGTTGTTTTTAAAAGAGTAAAGTCGCTTCGCCTGACGGTTTATCCCGGCGGCAGAGTCGTACTTACCGTACCTGCTTATACCTCGATAGAAAAAGGCGTTGATTTCGCTTTAAGCAAGTATGATTGGCTTGTCAAAAGAGTAAATCAATGCAAAAGCAAGCCCGTAAAAAAAGACAGGAAATACGTTGACGGCGAAACGTTTTACGTGCTCGGTAAAAAGTATGTTCTGACTGTAAAGGCAAGCAGCGAAAAATCAGTCTTTCTGGGCGAAACGGAGCATACGTTTGTCGTAAAAACGCCAAAACTCACGCAAAAAGACATAAAAAAAGAAGTTGAAGACTTTTATTTATCGGGACTTAAACGCGCGATAGATACGCTTATGCCCAAGTGGCTTAATATCACGGGGCTTGCGCCGTCGGCGGTTAAATATAAAAACCTGAAAAGCGTGTGGGGCAGGTGCGATTACAAAATGAGAGAAATTACGTTTGCGCTGCAACTTTTCAGCCGTTCGGTAGAAGAAATCGAGTACGTGATTATGCACGAACTGTGCCATTTAGCCGTGCCGAATCACGGCAAAGAGTTTAAAATGCTCGAAAGCAAATTTATGCCCTATTGGAAAGAAATGAAGAATAAACTGAAAACGAACACCCCCGGATACACTACGGTGTTGTGAGTTTAATGAGATTGTGGCAAAAACGTATCGAAAAATGTGCGGTAATACGTCAATATAGGCGCAAAATTTTTAAAAAGTATTGAAAACGGAATGATCATATGATATAATTAAGTCGACAAGACGGAAAAATATTAAATTTAAATAAATGGAAAAAATTGTTCAATCTATAAAAACCCAGCCGAAATATTACGCTATTATACTTTTTGCGGGTATCGTTTCGGCGGTATATTACATATATAAAATAAAGGGCGAAAAAGACTTTAAAGATTTGATTTTTATGGCTGTAGTCAACGCTATAGTCGGCGTTTTGCTTTCAACGGCGACGGCAACGGCCATAAGCGGCGCGCTTTCAACGAGCGACAGGTATATGTTTTCGTCTTTCGGCATTTATTACGGCTTGGTGTTTTTCACTTTAAGTGCGGTAATTATGGCAAAAGTATACAAAAAAAGCGATTTCGATAATTACGTAAACAGCATGCTTGTGTTTATTTGTTTGTCGAGGTTGGCGTGCTTGTACGCAAAGTGTTGCGGCGGCAGTTTCCCCATTGTTCAGACGGAAATATTGCTTTGCTGTATCGCGCTCGTGTACAATGCGATTACTAAAAAAATCAAATATAAGTATTTTTTATGTGGATATTCGGTTTTCAGGTTTGTTGTGGAGTTTTTCAAAAATACGTATAGTATTGAAAAATTGTGGATATTTACGCCTTTGCAATATTTGACTATAATCGTAATTTTTGTTGCGGTTTATATTATGTTTGCGGGGCAAAGGAGCAAGAAATGAAAAAAGCATTGATTAGCATTTTGATTGTACTGTTATCCGCTTCGTTATGCGTTTTTGCCGTTTCGTGCGGCGGTGCAAACGGGAAAGACGATTCGGGTGCTTCGGGCGATCACGGCGGAACAAACACTCAGGAAGAAGGGGTAGACGAGGGCGATATCGTAAAAATGTACGGCAGTCGCATTTACAAACTTCAATGCGACGGTTTGACCATAAACGACGTCGACAAGGGAGATATTAAAACCGTTGGTTTTTATTCTTTCAGCAACACTCAGATTATCCCGATTGAGATGTACGTATGCGGTAAAAACGTCGTTTTGATTGCGGGAAAAGTCAATTCGTTTTTCGGCGAAGATAAGTACGTCAACTATTATTATCAATCGTACAACACTTTGACGATAAGCGTAATTTCACTCCCGGACGATTACGGCAACGAGGCTGTCGATTTAAAAGATAATTTAGAGTATACGTTTGATTTAATCGGCGGAAAATTCGTCACTTCGAGAATCGTAGACGGTTCGGGTAAGTTGTATTTCGCTTTTTACACTTACAACAAAACGTATTCTTCCGATATTACGGGCGGCAGCAATGTCGTCACGGTAAATTACCTTGAAAAAACGGGAGAATCCGCAACGTATAAAAATATGACGATAAGTCGTATTCCCAATTCGATAGAAGGTTACGGAGAAGACCAGGTTACGGGTTTTGCTTGCGTCGATATCAACGATTTAAGTAAAGGTGCAACCGCAAAGGGCTATTACGGCGCATATTTAAAAGATATTTATATGACCGAAAACGCCATTTACCCCATTTTTAATTGTTCGGTCAGAAATAAAGACCCCGAGTCTTCGGGCGGCTGTTATTCTTATGGTTATTACAATTACACGAAAAACAGTTACGTCATGAAAGTGGACTTAAACACCATGGTTGCCAAATACGGTGTAAGACTTCAGGATTACGACCTTGACGACAGATATGCGTTGAAAGAATTTGGCGATACGCTTTATATGGTCGTCACGAAACGCAACAAACAAAACGGTTATACGACTTTAATCGACAACAAAATCGTTTCGCTCAACACAAACGAAATGTCGCTTATTTCCAAGAGTGAAACTTTTGCCGAAAACGAACAAATAAAATCGGTCACTTATGAAGAGGCGGACGGAAAATATTATTGCTACGTCACTACTTTCCGCCAAACCGACCCGCTTTTCAAAATTGACGTAACCAATCCCGCGCAAATGACTATACTCGGTCAACTTTCAATCGAGGGTTATTCGTCGCATTTGCAAGTCGTTGCCGAAAACAGAATGATAGGCGTCGGATACGACGGCACGCAAACCGGAGCGAGAACGGATACCGTCAGGGTAAATTTGTACGACTCGTCGGGTGCTTCTCCCGTTTTGTTGGATTATATCGTGGTAAGCGACGTTTATGCTTGCGAGGCTTTGGACGAGCCGAGGGCAATTTGTATTTTCGATGACGGAGCATTCGCTTTCAGTATCAGCAGGCGTAAATATGTATACAGCGACGGTTATTACAGTTCGCGCAGTTCTTATAATATGTTGCTCGTTTTCAAGGTTGAAGGCAGCAATTTAAGGGCAGTGACTTATTTAAGCAATTTCGGCGAAGAGGGCGACGATTACGGCAAAACCGACAGTTATTCGGGGCTTGAAGCCTTCAGAAGAAGAATATTGAGGGCGAGATGTTACGACGGATATTTGTACACTATTTCCGACGGATATATTACTTCTTACAAAGTGGAAGACGGCTTTACAATAAGCAAACAATACGTAAAAATGTATTCGACCGATTTGTTCCTTTCGGGTGGTCAGGGCGGTTCGGGCAGTGACGGCGATTCTTCTACCGATACAGATTCGTCGACCGATTCCGATATTATCAGCGATTCGGACAGCGAGCACGGTTTCGGCAATTTGTAATTTTTACGGTATACGTATTGAGTAAAATTGACAATTTATAGCGAATAAACAATGAAAACGGGTTTGGCTTTTGCCAAACCCGTTTTCAATATTAAACTAATCGCTTTCTTTAATCACTTTTAAATATTTTTCCAAAACGCCCACGTCTATTTCGGTGGTTTTCCAAATCCCGTCTACGTCTTGAAAAATTTCCCCGTCGAAATAAACCAGCCAATAGCCGTGTCTTTTCGGACCTAAAATTATACCTTTATCGCCTTTTTTAATTCCTCTTTTCATACAGTCTGAATTGTCTTCAATAAGTTCGACTCTGTCATATTCTTTCATTTTATCCAAACTAAAAACTTGCTTGAAATAGCCTACGACGCAATTTATTGCAAACAAGAAACGCAAAATAATGCGTTTTTAAAGGTAAGTAAGGACTAAAAATTTTGCTTTTAGTCAAAAATTTTTATTTTGCGCCGCTTATTCTTCAATTACTTTTACGTCCTCTTCTTTTACGGCGGCGTCAATTTCGGTGGTTTTCCAAATCCCGTCCACGTCTTGGAAAATTTCTCCGTCAAAATAAACCAGCCAATAGCCGCCCGCACGTTCTTCGCCGAGCACTATGCCTTTATCGCCCTTTTTCAGACCTAAATCGGTGTATCTTTTTTTATCTGCAATAAGTTCGACTCTGTTTAATAGTTTCATAAAATAATTCCGTGTTTCGTTTTTAAATTTGCTTTTTATTTATTATACAATATTTGTGGCTTTTAAACAATAGTTTTTTCGTTTTTTTACAGAAAAACCTATTTACAAATTTTTAAAATATACTTAGGCTGTATGTAAAATAAATACGCATTTACGGTTTTAAAAGAGTAGAGCAAAGTAAAAATATTTTTTTAAAAGTGTTTTTTGTCGAGCGAGTTGCCGAGTGGGTGCGTTTTGATAAAATGACGAGTTTACCGCATACGTATTGCGTAAAATCAGCCGTTTTACAATATAAAAAATGATAAAAGTCAATTTGTTACTTTATAAAAGTTCATTAAACCGCAATTAAAAAACGGTAAGGCTTGATTTATAACGTTGCAAGCAACCAACTAAAAACATTATAAATCGCAATTTAAAGCAGCGCGCCGCAAACTTTAAAAATACCGCACTAAAAATCCGCAAAAAAAATACCCCCTTTGAAAAAGGGAAAATCCTTAATAAAGGGGGTATATGAAAAGGGAGTATGGTCAGATTATTTTACGAAAGTAGTGCCTACGCCTCTGATGTTTGCGGTAAACACGTTTTCTTCGCCGAATACCGACTTCATCGTTTTTACGTATTCCGCGGTGTCTTCTTCTTTGACAAACGCGAGGATAGAACCGGCAAATCCGCCGCCGTGTACTCTTATTGCGCCGTCTTTAATTATTTGTCTCGAAAGTTCTATTCCGAGTACAACGGGTTGCATAACGTCACCGGGGACGTAGCAGTTTTGCAAAAGATTAAGGCTTGAAAGTCCGGATTCGTTTACGCATTTAAGGAAAGTCTTTGTGTCGCCCTCTGCAAGAGCCTTTTCCGCAAGGTCAACGCGATTGTTTTCGTTGTAGAAGTGAAGGGCGCGCATAATAGCCCTGCCGCTGAATTTCTCTTTAAGCGAGGGGATAGCCGCCATAAAATCTCGATAAGGTACGTCTCTTAAAACCTTTTTGCCGAAATATTCGGCGACGCTTTCCATTTCTTGTCTTATTGCGGCGTAGTGCGGGGTGAGCGCGGCGTGGTCTCCGCCCGTGTTTGTAAGTACGAGCGTATAGCCTTTGGGTTGAGCGAGTTTTGTAATTACGGGTTTTGTCGGCTCGTTAAAATCAAGTTTGCAAAGCGAACCTATGGCAATTCCGCTTTGGTCCAGAAGTCCGCACGGCTTGCCGAAATATACGTTTTCGCTGTATTGAGAAATAACCGCTTTATCCACGTCGGTAAGTACTTCGTTAAGGTAAAGTTTGTTGAAAATTTCGCATACAAGCACTTCAAACGCCGCCGACGACGAAACGCCCGCACCCTTGAATATGCTTGAAATGGTGTGCGCGGTAAAGCCGCCGAGTTTTTCAAAAAGACCTCTGTCTTTAAGTGCTTGAATTACGCCTTTTGTAAGTGCCTGAGAAGTGCCGTATTCGTTTTTATCCAATTCGGTTTCGTCAAGGTTTACGCAAACGGGGGCATAACCGACGGAGCAAATTTTTACGATTCTGTCGTTAGTTTTCTTTACTGCGGCTAATAAATCGCAACTGATTGCGGCAACGATTACTTTGCCGTGGTTGTGGTCGGTGTGGTTGCCGAGAATTTCAGCCCTTCCGGGAGAAGAAAAGAAATAACTCGGGTCTTCGTTTTCGTTTTTCTTGAAAACGTCGGTAATATATTGGTATCTTTTTTGTTGTTCTTCGGCGTTGTAATGTTCGCCGTATAACGTTTTAAAATCCATGATAGACCTCAGATTTATATTTTTATGGTTACAGTATAACATTTTAGTATAATTTTGTAAAGACATAAAAGAAAATATTACCGCATATTTGTGATTTTAACTCAAAATTTATCTTGAAATTTATGCGCCGACGCGCTTTTGCTTAATGTTTCGCTTAATAATTGTATGCGGCATATGGCAGGAATATAATAGATATACGGTTACAAAAGCAGTGTTGCCATCTTTTTTACGTCGAATACATCAAATACTATAATTGCGTTCGGTTAAGTTTATGTGCGCGACTTTTTGAGTCCGATTAGCAATGTTATAGATATAAAAATCACGATTTTAATCGGTAAATGTGGCTTAAAAGTAAATATTTTATTAATTTTATTGCAAAAATTCGGGAAAAGTGGTAAAATTAATCTGCGACTCCAATTAAATAACTTTCATGAAACGTATACTTAGGGCATAAGTGTACCTTTTCGCGTTACATAAATCTTTTCGTGAAGGTTATTATTGTTAATTGGTGTCGCAACTGAGCGAAAACGCACTTTGCTAGTGTCGTGTTCGCTTGGATACGGCACTTTTTTATTAAAAAAATTTCAAAGGAGAAGAGGTTATGAGGAAAATTTTAATTGTGGCGTTGTGTATAGCGGCGTGCATATTTACGACGCTTTCTTTTGCCGCATGCGGAAAGGGGAACAACGGCGGAAACAAGCATAAGCACTCGTTCACGGTCGAAAACGTGACGGACGAGTATTTATGCAGCGAAGCGACTTGCACAGAGGCGGCGAAGTATTATTATTCGTGCAAATGCGGAGAAAAAGGCACGGCGACTTTCGCTTATGGCAACGCATTGGGGCACAGTTTTAAAAACTACGTTTCGGACAACAACGCAACGCATGAAAAAGACGGAACAAAAACCGCCACTTGCGACCGTTGCGACGCAACCGATACGATTTTAGACGTCGGGACGAAATTACCGCATACGTATGATGCAAAATGGACAAGTGACGACGAATATCATTGGCATAAGGCTACGTGTGAACATGTTACCGAGGTAAGCGGAAAGGCAAAACACACAGCCGGCGAATGGATAATCGACGAAGCGGCAACTTACGAAAAAGTGGGTAAAAGACATAAAGAATGCGAAGTGTGTGAAAGATTGCTTGATACAGAAGAAATACCTCAACTTGAAAAAGACGAGATTGTTTTTAAGTCTTTGACGGTAAACGAAGACAATACTATATACACAAAAGTTCCGAATTCACAAGAGGTATTTAATTTTGTAGATGAAATAAAAGTAAGCGGGAAAGCGACGTATGTTGTTTCTCTCGATGTTTATGGCGCTCAGCAAATCCCTACGAAAAAAGTGCCGTTAACAGTTGGGGAAAATACGATTTATATTATAGAAATAATCGGAGATAATACTACAACTTATACAGTTACGATTCATCGTCGCGCTGTATATAATGTTGCTTTTATCACATATTGTGATATGACGGTATCGACGCAAAAAGTAGAAGAAGATTCGTGCGCAATAATGCCCGACGCACCTAAAAAGAGAGGTTATACTTTCGGTAAATGGAACTACGATTTTACAAAACCAATTACGAAAGATACTACGATTGATGTAACTTGGAATATTGTCACTTACAAAATTAATTACAATTTAAACGGCGGGACAATAGTCAGCGAAAATCCGACGACGTACACGGTCGAAGACGAAATAACGCTTGTCAATTGTCCGATAAAACGCGGCTATGATTTTGCAAATTGGGACAACGACGGTAAAATAGAAAAAGGAAGTATCGGAGACGTAACGTTTAATGCAAGTTATACGCCGATAGTTTATAAAATAACTTACGACTGCGGCAGCGGTACGAATAGTTCGCTCAACCTGCTCGAATATACAATCGAAAGCAAAACGATAGTATTAAACGATGCTTATTACATAAACGCCGATTTTGTGGAGTGGAGACAAGGAGGCGTTAAAGTAACCGAAATTGCAAAAGGCTCTATCGGCAACGTGACGTTGACGGCAGTTTGGGATGAATATGATGTAAAACTTCAAGAAAGAAGCAATGGTTATATTGTTATCGGATTAAATTGCGACAAAACGGATATCGTAATAAAATCCGCATATAAAGGCAAAGAAGTAACGGGAATCGGAGGTAAGGCTTTCCATAATTGTAGCAGACTTACGAGTATAACAATTCCCGATAGTGTAACGTCGATTGGTTGGTATGCATTTTCCGGTTGTAGCGGACTTACGAGTATAAATATACCGGATAGCGTAACGTCAATCGGTGAAGAAGCATTTTCCGGATGCTCGTCATTAGAGAGTATGACTTTACCGTTTATAGGGGAAAGTACAACCGCAAGCACTGGTTATGACGAAGTATTTGGTTATATTTTCGGATATACGACAACTACTTCATATGAGACTTCGTATGAGTCTTCGATAATCGGCGCAACATGTCAATATGAAGAATACGACTATAGTTCTAAAACTTACAAGCATTATCATTATTACATACCTTCATGTTTAAAAACCGTAATTTTAAGCGATGGTATAAAGACAATTAAACCTTCTTCATTTATTAATTGCAGCGGACTTACGAGTATAACAATCGGAAACGGCGTAACGTCGATTGGCGGAAGAGCATTTTCCGGTTGCAGCGGACTTACGAGTATAACAATTCCCGACAGCGTAACTTCTATAGATCCTGGGGCATTTTCCGGTTGCAGCGGACTTACGAGTATAACAATTCCCGACAGCGTAACTTCTATAGATTCTGGGACATTTTCCGGTTGCAGCGGACTTACGAGTATAACAATTCCCGACAGCGTAACTTCTATAGATCCTGGGGCATTTTCCGCTTGCGGCGGACTTACGAGTATAAATATACCTAATAGCGTAACGTCAATCGGCGACTATGCATTTGAAAATTGCAGCGGACTTACGAGTATAACAATTCCCGACAGCGTAACGTCAATCGGCGACTATGCATTCTATAATTGCAGCGGACTCACGAGCGTGTTTTGGAATGCCGAGAATTGTGCAAGAGCGGGGTATTATTCTTCTCCTATATTTAAAGGTTGTTCAAATTTAAACAACGTAACGATAGGGGACAATGTAAAGATAATATCTCAGTATGCATTTTCCGGTTGCAGCGGACTTACGAGCGTGTTTTGGAATGCCGAGAATTGTGCAAGTGCATGGGATTATCTTTTTTCTATATTTGAAGATTGTTCAAATTTAAACAACGTAACGATAGGGGATAATGTAAAGATAATACCTCAGTATGTATTTTCCGGTCGTACCGGACTTGCGAGTATAAATATACCCGACAGCGTAACTTCTATAGATTCTGGGGCATTTTCCGGTTGTAGCGGACTTACGAGTATAACAATCGGAAACGGAGTAACGTCGATTGGCGGAGGAGCATTCGAGGGTTGCGGAGGCCTTACGAGTATAAATATACCCGACAGCGTAACGTCAATCGGTTGGTCTGCATTTTCCGGTTGTAGCGGACTTATGAGTATAAATATACCTAATAGTGTAACGTCAATCGGCGGAGAAGCATTCGAGAGTTGCGGAGTCCTTACGAGTATAAATATACCGAGTAGCGTAACGTCAATCGGCAAGGGAGCATTCGAGGGTTGCTCGTCATTAGAGAGTATGACTTTACCGTTTATAGGGGAAAGTACAACCGCAAGCAATGGTTATGACGAAGTATTTGGTTATATTTTTGGATATAAAATTTCTATAGACTCATCAATAAGCGGACTGACGCGTCAGTACATAAATAGTGGATATTATTACCATTATTACATACCTTCAAGTTTAAAAACCGTAATTTTAAATGAGGCGGCAACGACAATTAAACCTTCTTCATTCAAAAATTGCAGCGGACTTACGAGTATTATAATCGGAAGTGGCGTAACGTCAATCGGCAAGGGAGCATTCGAGGGTTGCAGCGGACTTATGAGTATAACAATTCCCGATAGAGTAACGTCAATCGGTGGAGAAGCATTTTACGGTTGTAGCGGACTTACGAGTGTTGTATGGAATGCCGAGAATTGTGCAAGTGCGGGGTATTATTCTTCTCCTATATTTAAAGGTTGTTCAAATTTAAGCAACGTAACAATAGGGGACAATGTAAAGATAATACCTGAGTATGCATTTTACGATTGCCATGGACTTACGAGTATAAATATACCGGATAGAGTAACGTCAATCGGCGGCTGTGCGTTTTTATACTGTAGCGGACTTACGAGTATAACAATCGGAAACGGTGTAACGTCGATTGGCGGAGAAGCATTCAAAAATTGCAGCGGACTTACGAGTATAGATATACCCGACAGCGTAACGTCAATCGGTTGGTCTGCATTTTCCGGTTGTGAAAAACTTAAAAATGTAAAGTTTAAAAATACTACGAATTGGGAGTATTGCGAAAACAGCACATCGAAAATTAAAATTTCAAGTGCAGACCTTGCAAATACTTCGACTGCGGCAAAGTACCTTACTTCGACCTATGTGAATTATTATTGGAAGAGAAGCGAATAGGTGGTCGATTGAGATAGGAGTCGTGTCGATTGCGATATCTATTGCGCTTGATTTGTAAGTATTGTAAATTTTAATTAAATATAAAAAGCGGCGGCGAGATTTGATTAGTTCCGAAAATTTGGGAAGTTCCGAAGTTTAGGGTAGTACCTAAAAATAGGATAGTTCCGAAAATCGGGCGGTTAAATTCGGCGCACCGCTTTTTTTATTTTGTCGGTTTTATATAAAAACTAAAGTCGTATTATTCAGATAAAACTGTGGAATATTTTAATTATTTAGAAAAAAACTGCGATATAGTCAAAAGGGTGGCGGTTGAAATTTGTTAAGTTGCCGTTTTTAATCTAATCACGTCAGCCTCGCCAAAAATGGTAAAATGTCTAGTTTACAGCATACGTATGCGGCAAAACATACAAAAATATATGCAGTAAATCAAACAAAACGCATACGATTTAAATAATTTATATATAAAACGAGTGTTTTGTATGCAAGTAAAAATCGTATATATTTTAATGCGTATCTTCTATGCGTATACTTAATACATCGCCGTTTTTACGTCGAAAGTGTAGCGCACGTTATCGATACATAGTTTAACGAATAAACTTTTCTTTATAATTGACAATTTATATATATTGTTTTATAATAATAACTGCGTCGATGTGTAATTTGTATGTCGGCAAAGAGTATTTGCGCCGGCGTGTAGTTTGAGAAAACGCACAATAAAGCATAACACAATCGTTTTTACAAGTATTTACAAACTTATCATAAAAATATAAAGAGGATGTAAAGATGAAGAAATTTAACTTTAAAGCAATTTTATCCGTTTGCATGGCGATTGCGTTCGGCATAGGGGCTTTGACTTTCTATCCCGAGCAGTACCAAACGGTTTACGCCGCAGCAACCGCCGAATCGTATTATTCTTCGATTACGGCAACGGAAGACACCGCATTACTCGGTCAACTTCACGACCTCATTACCACGACGCACACGAAATACACGTCGTACAACGACTGTAAAAACCCGAATACGGTTATAAAAACCGACAAGGGCAGCAACAACAGTTCGGTAATGGAGTTTTACTCGCAGGAGGATATTGCCAAATCGTGGGGTGGCGGAGACACGGGCACGTGGAACAGAGAACACGTCTGGTGTCAAAGCAGATCCAACGGTATGTGGGGCACAAGCGGTGCGGGCAGCGATCTTCATCACATACGTCCTGCGGAATCGCGTCTCAACAGTACGAGAGGGAATCATAAATACGGCATTGCCACAAACGGTATTCCCGCATATTACAAAAACTCTTCTGGCGGTAACGTCGCATTGGGTGGTTACGTCAATGCTTCTTCGGATACGTTCGAGCCTCTCGACAAAGTAAAGGGCGACGTAGCGAGAATAGTATTTTACGTCTACACTCATTATAATACTTATACCAACGTCGGCGGAACGACCAACGGCAAGGGAGGCTCGTTCGGTACGTTGCGTTTTACAAATATCGTTGCAAAAAGCAGTGAAAGCGATGCGATAAAAATGCTTCTCGAGTGGAACGATTTAGACCCCGTAGATCAAATCGAAAGGGACAGAAACGAGGCGATTTACTCCATTCAGGGCAACAGAAACCCGTTTATCGACAACGAAGATTACGCCGACGCGATTTGGGGAGACGGTCAAGTTTCTCCAGATAAAACTTCGGTAAAACTCAATAAAACCACTCTTACTTTAAGGATCGGAGCAAAAGAAACGCTTACCGCGACGACGAACGGCGAAGGCAGTCTCACTTGGAGTACTTCAAATCCAAACGTAGTTTCCGTTTCGGGCGGAGTGCTTACGGCTGTCGGCGAAGGCACTGCGACGATTACCGCAAAATACGGCACGGCTTCCGCTACTTGTAAAGTCACCGTTTCAAACGATATAGTTTTGGATAAGACGCAAGTCACGCTTAAAGTCGGCGAAAGCGTAAAAATCACAGCCGACGCAACGGGCAGCGTAACGTGGGACTCCTTGGACAAAACCATTGCCACGGTGCAAGACGGCGTTATCACGGCTGTCAACACGGGCGTGACGACGGTTACCGCGAAATGCGGAAATTCTACCATGAGCGTTAAAGTCACGGTAGTAAAAGATTCGGGAGAAAATCCCGATCCGTCCGACACAAACGTAGTCACCGTCACGATAGATAGTTTTAGTTCTTTAAGCGGCAGTTACGGTTTTTATAATTGGTCGAGCGGAGGAGTGAGCGGTATTGCTTATATTTACGGCGGCGAAAAAAACAGTATGCAATTCAACTCTAATCGTACGTCGTATTATATAGCGAGTACTTCGGCGACCCCGGGGGCGATTACTTCGATTACAGTCGTTTCCACAAAGAGCGACAGAGATTGGACTTTAATGACTTCGACTCAGCCTTACGGTCAAGTCGACGGCGCGCCCACAGGCAGCAACAACAGAGGTTCTAAAAAAGTAAGTTCGGGCGGCGCAACATGGAATATTACGGGCAGCGACACATATTTCTCTTTGAATTATGACTCGGGCAACAGCGGAGCAGGGTATCTGGTGAGCATTACCATTGAGTACACGAAAGACGGCGGTTCTGAAAAACCCGACCCCGACACTCCGTTTACCGAGTCCGAATTTACCAAAGCGGTAAAAAATATTTCAAAAGCAAACGATATGCAAGGCAAGTTTAACGCCATTAAGACGGCGGTTGCCGAATATAACAAACTTTCCGAAGAACAAAAACAAGAGTATTCCGCCGATTATGCAACGCTTTTGAGCGAAATAAACAGTTACAACGAAAATGCCGAGAAATTAAACGGATATATGAAGTCCGCAATTGACGTGTCGGCAGAAGAAATTTTGGTCGTTGCGGCGGCAGCGGCGATGCTTTACTTTATAAAGCAAATCTTGTTGTAAGGAGATAACGGCGATGAAAAAAATATTAGTGTTAATTAGTTTGATTGTCTCGCTTTTGTGTGTTTCGGCATGTGGCGCAAGCGGAAGTTTTACCGATTTAGACAACATGGCAAAGCAAGATTACTCTGTTGTGGAAAGGACTGTAAAGACTACGTCTAACGGCGAAACGCTAACTTCACGTTTTACAGTGCGCAGAGGCGATGTGGTTGAAATCGATTATTCGGTAGAACAATTAAACAAAATCGATATAAACGAAATGCCCGACGAGTTTAAATCGGTAAAAACGGGCAGCGTTAAATTAAACGGAGAAAACGTAGCAGAACAAACGGGCGATGAAGTAGAAGTAAACTTTGTTGCTATGGCAAAAGTAAATCTCAATTTTGCCCAAGATTATTTTTCTCAGGTAAAATGGAGCAGCGGCAAAATGACGGCAAACGTTGACAATGCGCAAGGATTTTTGGGGTCTGACGTTTATTACGTCTGGATGACCGTTACGGCAGAGTATTCAAACACGTTGAATAAAGTAACGATAGATTATCGTATGGCAAACGGCGCAGAAGTGCAACTTACTTATGCGTTTACCGCTTGATGGATTTGATGGAAAATTTTAAAATCGATATAGTGAGAGTATTTAAATTGATATATTGAGATTTTAAAATTAATATATTGAGAATTTTTGGATTAATAATAACAAAAAGACTGTTTTACAGCGCACGTATGCTGTAAAACAGTCTTTTTTTTGTGTAAAACTTTATTGTGATTTTGTTGTTTTATATAAAAATAAACACGGCGCAGAGTTGAATAAAAGTAGAGTTGTATATAAAAATAACTACTGCGTGGCTGCAACTTGCAGTCACGCAGTGGTATACTAAACCGATAATGATTTTTTGATTTAAATTGATATATCATATATTTATTGCCGAGTTTTGATTAGTAGTGTTGAAAAGGTGTTTTAATTATTGTTTTCGCTTTGATTTTTGCCGCAATAAGCGCAAAACGATGCGTCGGCAGGTATTTTGTGTCCACAATATCGGCAATATCTCCCGTCGGTTACTGTAGTGTCGCTGTGCTGAATTGTGTTGTCGCAATGATTTTGATTATCATTTTGAGTGAGTACAGTTGTTTCATTGTTATTATTTTGTGGACTATTGTTGAAATAGCCGCCTGAATTATTTTGTAAATTTATATTTGGATTCCAGCATAAATAGTATATTCCCCCGATAATACTTACAAACAATAAATCGAGTACGCCTATAGCGACTGATTTTCCGTTAATATCGAGGCTATTAATTGCCGAAGTGGCAATTATTATAGTGATAAAACACATTATTAATGACAAAATAGGGAATATTGTTATATTTTTCCATGAAATTGAAATTATAATCATGGAAATAATACGGACAAGTATACATAAAATATTAAACGCTTTACTTACTGCTTTTACTTCATTCATATAAATTCCTCATTGAATACTAATTACTAAAATATTCTATTTTTGCGCTTCATGCTTAAATAAGTTTCGATTTTGTTTATTCTTTTTATATTATAAACTATAAGAAGTAAATTTTGAAACGAGTTCAAAATTTTGCGCTGACGCGCTCGCAAAGTTGACACTTTGCACTTCTGAATATGTAAAATGCGAAATTGTAAACCCTTGCAAGCAAGTCTCCAATTTCTTATATTATAATTATGTGTCGTTAAAATTTCAGCAAGTTAAATTTTAGGTTTGCTAAACACAAACCGCAATAAAAATTAAATTTTTCTTGCGACACAAATTGAAAAAACATTGATTTTAACCAAGATTACATCTTATATTATAATTAAGGAGTAAATCTTTTGACTAAAGTCAAAATCTTTCAAGTCCCTGCGGACTTATGCAAAAATATTCCATTTTTGCGCTTCTGAATTGAAATATTGCGAGGTTGCAAACCCTTGCAAGCAAGTTTGCAACCTCGCAATATTATAGTAACAAATTTTGTTACTGTCAAGTATTTTGTAACAAATTTGGTTACAAAATGAATATGGAGTTTAAGGATAGATTAAAAGAATTGAGAGCAGAAAAGGATATTTCCCAACAACAGTTGGGCAAAATCGTCAACACTTCTAAAATGGCGGTTTCTCATTGGGAAAGCGGGCATAGCGAACCGAGTATCGCTCAATTAATAATTCTTTCCGATTTTTTTGACGTTTCGGTTGATTATTTGATAGGTAAAACCGATTTATAACTTTTTAAAACTATAGGGCGAAAGTTGCGCCGTTATATAATAAATTATTGATTAAAAACAATAAAGATTAAATTTATAAAAATAATTATTTTGTTTTATAAAGCACGGAAATAAATAATGAAAAAAATAACAAAAAGACTATTTTGTAGCATACGTATGCTATAAAATAGTCTTTTTGTTGTATAAAACTTTATTGCGATTTTGTCGGTTTATATAAACATAAACACGGCGTAGAGTTGTATAAAAGTGGAGTTGTTTTGAAGTAAGGTTGTATAAAAGAAGAGTTGTGTGAAAAATAAACACGCTGTGGGGTTGCATAAAAGTGAAGTTATATAAAAATGAAGTTGTGTAAAACATAAATACGGCGTGGCTATAATTTGCAGCCACGCCGTCTAAAACCAAAATATTTTGATATTCTACAATATATAAATTAACAGTCAATGTAGCCGTTGGCAAAGCCGCCGACATAATCAATACATCAGTTGAGCAAAGCCGTCAATATAGCCCTGAATGCAGCCGTTGGGCAAAGACCTAAAATAGCAATATAGCCCCTGAGAAAACCGTTTAAGTCAAAAAGCGACTTTTAAAATCGGTTAGTTAAGCACTTTGTCTTCGGGGTTGTCGGTTGTTTTTGTTTCGCCGTCACTCGTTTTGTTTTTGGGTTCAACCTTATGTTTGCCGTTTTCGTCGATAATATAAGTATTGTCGAGTTCGGCTTTCAGGTTTCCCACAACGCTGTCGATATATTCTTTGCGGAGTACGGCTTGTTCCTTTTTCTCTTCTTCGGTAAGTCCTGCTTCGCGTCGTTTTTTAGCAAGTTCGTTTATCCTTTTAATGTTTACCATATCAGTCCTCGAATACAATATATTCGTCTCTTTCTGCGCCGACGGATACGTATTTAATCTTGCAACCCGTGAGTTTTTCGATTGTTTTGATATAATCGCATGCGTTTTTCGGGAGGTCTTGCGGCTTTCTGCAAGAAGAAATGTCGCAGTCCCAACCGGGTAAAGTGATGTTTACGGGTTTGTAATCGTCAAGTTCGTACGGGGCGGGGAAGTCGGTGGTTTGTACGCCGTCTTTTTCGTAAGCGACGCAAACTTCAAGTTCTTTCGCTCCCGAAAGAACGTCGAGTTTGGTAAGTGCAATTTCATCTGCGCCTTGCATCAGAATGCCGTATTTAGACGCCACGACGTCGAACGGACCGACTCTTCTGGGTCTGCCGGTAGCCGCGCCGTATTCGTTGCCCGCTTTTCTCAATGCTTCCGCTTTTTCTCCGAAATATTCCACGTTAAACGGGCCTTCGCCAACGCAAGTGGAGTATGCTTTCATAATGCCGATTACGTTGTCGAGTTTCTTTCCAGGGATTCCCGCGCCGATGGGAGCGTACGCCGCAATGGTGTTGGAAGAAGAAGTGTACGGATAAATACCGAAGTCGATATCGCGGAGTGCGCCGAGTTGAGCCTCGAACAAAATTTTCTTTCCGCTGTTTTCGGCTTGGTTCAAAAATGCGCCCGTATCGCACACGTAATCTTTAAAAGCATTGCCGAATTCGTCGAGATAAGCGCACATATCTTCGTAAGCACAAGCCTCGTGGTCGTACACTTTTGTAATCGTAAGGTTTTTCCACTCGAGGATATCTTTAAGTCTTTCTTTCATTCTCCCGATATCTTTAAGTTCGCCCATGCGCAATGCTTTTTTGAGATATTTATCGCCGTAAATAGGACCGATTCCTCTTTGAGTAGAGCCGTATTTTTTGTCTTTAAGTCTGCCTTCTTCGAGTTTGTCCTGAAGCACGTTGTAAGGCATGCAAATTACCGCTTTATCCGAAATTTTAAGGTTTTTCGGGGAAATGTTTATGCCCGCTTCTTTAAGTTTTGCCACTTCGCCGAAGAGGTGTTTAAGGTCGATAACCATGCCGTTGCCCATAACGTTTACCACTTCATCGCGAAGAATACCCGACGGAAGCAAATTAAGCACGAATTTGCCCTTTTCGTTAATAACGGTGTGTCCGGCGTTGTTGCCGCCTTGATATCTCACAACTATGTCGTAATCCTGAGAAAGAAGGTCAACCATTCTGCCTTTGCCTTCGTCTCCCCAATTTATGCCTACAATAGAAGTCAACATATTATTTCCTGCTCCTTTTGAGTTTATTTTTACGTCCTTTTCAAACTACAATATTATACAACGGGTATATAAAAAAGTCAATCTATTGCGTGAGTAATAAAGAAAAACAAAAAAATAACGTTTTTTAAATATGGCGCAATTAATTCGTCTAATTATACATGTTTGCGGCTACTGACCGACAGTTAAACCAAATAATTTAATAATTTCATTGCAAAAATTTTACAAAAGTGTTAATATATAGATGCGACGCAAACTAAATAACTTAAAAAGTTTTTCAAAACTAATTCAAGGTGATACATATTCTCGGTAGAAGTGTATCTTTTTCGCGTTACATATTCATTTTGATTTAGTTTTATATGTTTGCGTCGCGGCAAGCGAAACGGTGCATTGACTACGGTGCGTCATTTCGTTTGAAGTGACGCATTTTTTAATTTTAATCGGAGGGATATGTTAATGAAAAAGTTTGTACTTTTTGCTTTATGCTTAACGTTTTTGGCGTCGGCATCGCTGTTTATGGTCGGCTGCAAAAACAATAACAAGCATACTCACAGTTTCACGGTCGAAACCGTGACGGACAAATATTTGTCATCGGCGGCGACTTGTACTCAAAAGGCGAAGTATTTTTATTCGTGCAAGTGCGGAGAAAAAGGCACTGAAACGTTCGAGTACGGCGATGCTTTGGGACATAAGTTTACAAACTACGTTTCGGACAACAATGCAACGTGTACCGAAGACGGAACAAAGACAGCAAAGTGCGACCGTTGTGATGAAACGGATACTGTTACGGATGTTGGGTCAAAATTACAGCATACTTACGACAAACAAGTAGCGACGGACGAGTATTTATGCTCCGAAGCAACTTGTACTCAAAAAGCAAAATATTACTACTCGTGCAAGTGTGGAGAAAAGGGAACTGAAACGTTCGAGTACGGCGATACGTTGGGTCATAGTTTTACAAACTATGTTTCTGATAACAACGCAACTTGTACCGAAGATGGAACGAAGACCGCAAAGTGCGACCATTGCGACGAAACCGATACGATTACTGACACGGGCAGTAAATTAGGGCACAGTTTCACGAATTACGTTTCAGACAACAACGCAACGTATGAAAAAAACGGTACGAAAACGGCGCATTGCGACCATAAGGGTTGTACCGCAACCGACACAATAATCGACGAAGATTCAAAACTTGAAAGTTATATGGCTTTCAAAACACTTTCGGTAAACGGCGATAAAGTTTACGGTAAAGTGAGCAACGACACAAAAACTTTTTCTTTTATCAACGAAATCGAAGCGGTGGGGCTTATTAAATACGTCGTGTCTTTGGATGTTTACGGCAGTCAGCAAGTTGCAACAAAAACGATTCCTTTAAACGTAGGAGACAACACTGTTTACATTATAGAAATGTTGGATGGCGAGTTTCAAACGGAATACGAAGTAACTATTCGCCGTAGACCTATGTATACGGTAAGTTTCGACACAAACGGCGGAACGGAAATACCCGACCGGCAAATAGAAGAAGATTTTTGCGCAACGATGCCCGAATCTGCCGAAAGAAAAGGTTATACTTTTGTTAAATGGAATTACGATTTTTCCACACCCATTACAAAAGATACGACTATTAGTGCAGAGTGGAATATTATCACTTACAATATTTATTACAATTTAAACGGCGGAACGTTAGAGGGGGAAAATCCTACTACTTATACGGTAGAAGACGAAATATTGTTATTTACCCCCACAAAACGTGGCTATAATTCAACTTGGGATAATAACGGTAAAATAGGAAAAGGCAGTATCGGAGACAAAACGTTTAGTGCAAGTTATACGCCGATAGTTTATAAAATTACTTACGACTGCGGAAAAGGAACGAACAATTCGCTCAACCCGCTCGAATATACAATCGAAAGCGAAACAATCGTTTTAAGCGACGCTTATTATATAAATGCCGATTTCGTAGAGTGGAGACAAAACGGCGTTAAAGTGACCGAAATTGCAAAAGGCTCTATCGGCAGCATGACGTTGACGGCAGTTTGGGACGAATATGACGTAAAATTGCAAGTAGATGGTGATTGTTATACCATAATCGGGTTAAATTGTGACAAAACGGATATAGTAATAAAATCTGCATATAAAGGCAAAAAAGTAATATCAATTAGTGATGAAGCGTTTTATAATTGTAGTCAAATTACAACTATAACAATCCCCGATAGTGTAACAACAATCGGAAGTTTTGCATTTTTTGGTTGTAGTGGACTTACGAGTATTGTTATACCAAATGGTGAAACGACAATAGGGTATGCTGCATTTGGATCTTGTAACGGGCTTACGAGTATTGTTATACCTAATAGCGTAAAAAGAATTGGTGAAGAAGCGTTCGATGGTTGTGAAGTGCTTACGAATATATATATAAACGATTTAACTGCTTGGTTTAATATTTCCGGATTGAGTAATTTAATGGGTAAATATACCTCAATTAATAAAAATATTTATTTAAAAGGCGAACTTATTAAAGATTTGATTTTGCCAAGTAGCATAACTTCAATCGGAGATTCTGCGTTCTATAATTGTAGCGGACTTACAAGTATTGTTATACCCAATAGTGTAACTTCAATCGGAGATTATGCGTTCTATAATTGTAGTGGTCTAAAAAGTATAACAATACCTAATAGTGTAACGTCAATAGGAGATTGTGCATTCTCTGATTGTAGCGGACTTACGGGTATAACAATACCCGACAGCGTAATCTCAATCGGTAATTGGGCGTTCTCTGGATGTGACGGACTTATGAGTATAACAATACCGGACGGTGCTACGTCAATAGGATATTATGCGTTTGCTGGTTGCTCGAGTCTTACGGAAATAACGTTACCCGATAGTATAACGACAATCAGTGGTTTTGCGTTTCGTTGGTGTAGTAGTCTTACAAGTATAACAATACCCGACAGTGTAACAACAATCGGCAACAGTGCGTTTGAGGATTGTATTAGACTTGCGGATATAACGATAGGCGACAGCGTAACTTTAATTGGTGATTCTGCGTTCTATGGTTGTAGAGGACTTATTAGTGTCACAATTCCTGATAGTGTAACGAGAATCGCGTTTGATGCATTTACCGACTGTAGTAGACTAAAAAGTATTGTGTTTGGAAAAGGTATAAAAACGATTTTTAGAGGAACATTCGAAGGGTGTAACAGTCTTACGAGTATAACTATACCCGATAATGTGACAAGCATCGGTTTAAATGTGTTTTCTGATACTGCTTGGTATAATAATCAACCCGACGGACTAATTTATTTTGGCAAAGTTGTTTGTGGGTATAAAGGGACAATGCCTGATAATGCCGAAATAGTGATTAAAGAAGGTACTCTTGATATAGCAGGTAATGCGTTTAGTGGTTGTAGAGAACTTACAAGTATAACAATACCCGATAGTGTAACAACAATAGGTGATTATGCGTTTTGGGATTGTAGCGGGCTTACGAGTATTGTTATACCCAATAGTGTAACTTCAATCGGTAATTGTGCTTTTTATAATTGTAGCGGACTTACAAGTATAACAATACCCGACAGTGTAACATCAATCGGAGACAGTGCGTTTAGTCGGTGTAGGGGGCTTACGAGTATAAATGTATCTTCGGGAAATACAAAATATCACAGCGAAAATGATTGTTTAATAGAAACATCTATAAATACATTAATATTGGGTTGCGAAAATAGTGTTATTCCTTATGGTGTAACAGCAATTGGAAATTATGCGTTTAGTTGGTGTAGCGGACTTACGAGTATTGTTATACCCGACAGTGTAACTTCAATTGGTGATTATGCGTTTAGTTGGTGTAGAGGACTTACAGGTATAACAATACCCGACAGCGTAATCTCAATCGGTAATTGGGCGTTCTCTGAATGTTCTAAACTTACAAGTATAACAATACCGGACGGTGTAACGTCAATAGGAGATTATGCGTTTGCTGCCTGTATTGGGCTTACAAATATAATAATACCTAGTAGTGTGACAACAATCGGTGATTCTGCGTTCAATAATTGTTACAGCCTTACAAATATAATAATACCGGACGGTATAACTTCAATTGGA
>CAKQKE010000002.1 GCA_934247935.1 uncultured Clostridia bacterium | reverse complement strand
CGGACTTACGAGTATAACAATACCCTACAGCGTAACTTCTATCGGTAATTGGGCGTTTTATAATTGTAGCGGACTTAAGAGTGTGATATGGAATGCCGAAAATTGTACAAGCGTTGGTTCTTATAAAGATAATCGTGATTATACTATATTTAAAGGTTGTTCAAATTTAAGCAACGTAACAATAGGAGACAATGTAAAGGCAATACCTTCTTATGCGTTCTATAATTGTAGCGGGCTTAAGAGTGTAACAATACCTAACAGTGTAACTTCAATTGGTGATTATGCGTTTAGCTGGTGTAGCGGACTTACAAATGTAATAATAGGGAATAGTGTAACATCAATTGGGGAGGAAGCGTTTAGCTGGTGTAGCGGACTTACAAATCTAATAATAGGAAATAGTGTAACTTCAATCAAAGATAGAGCATTTATTGGTTGTAGCAGAGTTACAAGTATAACAATCCATAACAGTGTAACATCAATTGGTGAAAATGCGTTCTATAATTGTAGCGGACTTACGAGTGTAACAATACCTAACAGTGTAACATCGATTGGTGATTCTGCGTTCGAAAAGTGTGAAAATCTTACATCAATATACTTTAAAGGAACAAGTGAGCAATGGAATGCTATAAAAAAAGGTAGTTGTTGGAATTACAACACGGGTTCTTACACTGTATATTGCACCGACAAAAATATAAAATAATAAACAAAGGAAAAAATTATGAGTAATATTGTAACAAATGTATTAGACAGGGTGGCTGGCAGTAAAAAGTTGACCGAAATCGACGGCAATTTGATTTGGGGTAATATTAATTGCGGTATTAAAGGAACAATGGGCGGTGTTTACGGTATAGCAATAGAAGTAAAAGATCTAAATGATAAGCAGTATATTTTTAATCAAGCAAGCAAAATAGGGGCTGTAAGCAAAAGGTGTAAGTCGATTAAAGATTGGCAACCTCTTGGTGGCACAGGGAATTGGTATCCGTTATATTGGGGCGCGGATTTAACGCTTGGCTCAAGAATACGTTCTCACGCAGGGAAACCGACGAAAACGGGTTCGGTTTACTTGGGGCAAAAGCCGTTTTTGAATGGTCATAATATGGTTTACGGTGCGATTTTATGCGAAGATTATTTAAATGTTGAAGGTGCATTACATACAAATTATAAAGATCTTTTCAAAACAATCAATAAAAATCAAATAGCAAAAAGTAAAATTATAAACAATAATAATCAATTAGCCAATCAATTAGCCAAAAGTAGAATTATAAATAATAATTCTCAAGGAAATTAATCACGGTTAATAATTTTGTTATGTGTTTAAACTTCAAGTAAAAACATAGCAATAGCCCGACTTCGGTCGGACTATTGCTATTTATATATTTGCGAAGTATTGTTTTTAATAGCATAGCGTTTGCGAAGTATTTTTTTAGTCGGACGATAGTGCGGTACACTGTTTTTAGGCGTATCAGCCGTGATGCGTATTGACATATGTGAAAATTTGTATTATAATTAGCGTGTCGATGAAATTCAAACGATAAAATTTCAAGTTTGCTAAATGCAAATCGCAACAAAACTTTAAATAATTCACATAAAATTAAAAATAGGAAATAAAAGATGAAAAAATACAGAATACGCGTCGGACTCGACGTGGACGACACAGTTTACGAGTGCAATTCGTATGCTTTGTCGATAATCAACGCTCGTTATCCCGACGAAGACCCCGTCAAACTCGAAGATATTACGGGCTGGGGGCGTTACGGCAGGCATGCCGACGAAAGAATTGCCCTTTATTCCGACCCCGAGTTTGTAAAAAATCAGCCCATTACAAAGGGCGCGCAAAAATTCGTAAAAGAGTTGTCGCAAATTGCGGACGTGTTTTTCGTTTCCGCCGTGCCGCCAAACTGCATGAGCGCAAGGGCGGAAAGGTTGATTGCCGACTTCCCCGAAATTCCCCAAGAAAACATAATTTTGGGTACAAGAAAGGACATAATTGTGCTTGATATAATGCTCGACGACGGAGCGCACAACATTTCGAGTTCGCGCGCGGCCTACCCCGTGCTTTTCAGAAAACCGTGGAATACAAATCTTTCGGGCTTGCTGTCCGTAAACAGTTACGACGATTTTTTGCATTTGTGCGAAATGGCGTGCAACTCGTTCGCCGAAAAATTGCCCGACCTTTCAAAAGGCGGTGTGGTGTGCCTTGTCGGTCCTTCGGGTTCGCTTAAAAACGAAATCGCAAAGGCTCTTACCGAGGTTGACGGATTTGAAAAACCGCTCACTTCCACGACGAGACAAAGGCGATACGGCGAGGACGAAAACGCTTATCGCTTTATAAGCGAAAAGGACTTTACCGCCGAAATGAATGCGGGTAGATATATCGAAACGACGGTGTACAGCGGCTATCATTACGGCACGTCTGACGGCGATATCGCGCCCATCGTAAACGGCGGCGGGGTGGCGGTTATTCCCATCGATATTTGCGGTGCGTTGACCTTGAAAAACTTATACCGTAGCCGCGCCATGCTTATATTTATAAACAGAAACAAGACGCTCGCCATTAAAGACATAATCAATCGCGACACCGACATCGAGGACAAAACGAGAAGAATTATGTCTATAGATTTCGAGTACAGAAACTCTGAAATTTGCGACGTTGAAATGCCCGTTGAAGACAACCCGCAAGAGGTTGCCGACAAAATCGTGCAGTACGTAAAAAACGGCAATCGCTGAAATTTCATAAATTTTAACAGATAAATCAAGCGCAAAATTTCAACAAAAAAAGACCTACCCGAGAGTTTTCGAGTAGGTCTTTAAAATTGATTAAATGTCGGTTTTACATAATACGTATTGCGCAATTTTGACAGTTTTTGTAAATTTTACGGAAAAAATCGCGGTTTACAACGCAGTAAACTTGCGGTTTATAACGCGGCGAAAATCACAGCAAAAATCGCTGCGTATATCGGTTTTAGTTCCAATTTCCCTCGCGAATATATTGCGCGAGCAAGTCGCGCGCGTATGTGCTTGTGTTCAGCCTTGCGACTTCGGTAATGTTGTTTGGCGCGTAAGACGAAGTGTACGTATCGACGATTATGTAATAAGTTTTGTTGCTTGAAATATTTGTCGGAGTTGCTCCGTTGTAAGCGCAGTGGTAGTTTGAATTGTTTGTGTTGATAAATTTACTCAATAAATCTCGTCCGCTTATCGAGCCGAGCACGATAGAGTTGTCAAACGGAAGAAGGGAGAATATGTCGGCGTAAGTGACGTTTCCGGCAGAAAGGTTGTACGGGCTTCTCGTCTTTAAATAGCCGCCGCCAAGCACTATGTCGTATTTATCAGCCCAGGTTTTTAAACCTGTTTGCAAATATAACTCGGCGACTTTTTCGACGATTGCGTCAGAGTTTTTATATGATGAAACGTTGCCGAGTACGTCGGTGTAAGGGTCGCTGTCGGGGAAATATTCGCTGTAAATATTGTCGAGCGATTCGTCGCTTTGATACATACCGGCAATACTGTACGAGCGTATAAGTTGTGCCGAAGTCGAATAACTGCTCGTTACCGAATTAAACGAAATTTCCGCTTTACTTATATATTTGTTTTCGCCGCCGCCTTGTATATGCAATACGCCATATTTATCCTGGAAAATATAGTTTTGGTGAGTGTGCGCCTCAAAAACAAGGTCGATATATCCGTTCGACAAAGACACGTCGTAATACGGTATGTCGCTTTGGTCAAGCGTTTGTTGTGTTGAAGAAGAACTTTCGTAGCCTTCATGTTGGGAAAGGACGACTATGTCGCAACCTTCTTCGTTTCTCAATCTTTTCGATTCGGCTTTAATAAGGTTAGTCAGTTGAGTGCCGGTAACGAATGATAAACCGTCTTGAAATTCGCCCGAAATAGAAGAGAGACAATCGCCAATCGCGCCGATAATGCCCACTTTAATTCCGCCTTTTTCAACAACTACGGACGGTTGACAAAAATCAGCCTTTAACCCGTTGTAACGTACGTTGATTGCGAGGAAGGGGAAGTTTGCAAGTTGACTGTTGCGGGTAATGTATTCCGTTCCCCAATCGAATTCGTGATTGCCCAAAGTCATCGATACAAAACCCGTATCGTTCATCCAACTTGTCATCAGTGCGCCTTTGTTTAACGAAGACTCGACCGTGCCTTGCCACATATCGCCCGCGGAGAGCAATATTTCATAATTGCTTTCGTCGGCGTAAAGGCTTTTTATATAGGTTGAAAACTCATCCACTCCGGGTTGAGTATCGGTGTCTTTAAATTTGCCGTGCAAGTCGTTTAAAGAAATTATTGACAAAGAAGTAAGCACATTTGCGCTGCATACGTCGCATACGCCGTTATCGTCGGCGTCGGTATGGTTTTGACACGGGGTAGTAGTGCTTTTTGTGTAAGTTTTTACTTCGCTGTATGCGCTGTCGAGATAATTTTCTCCGTCGCCCACGGCTTTTACTTTTATAGATTGTCCCTCGTTGAGTTGGACCGATAAAGCGGTGGTGTTTACGGCGAAACCTTCGCCGATTATGTACTTATATCCGACTGCGTTGTCGACTTTGTTCCATTGTGCGACTCCTTCTGTCGATATAGCAACGGACGGTACGTCGAGAGTAACGTGATCGGGTTCTGTTGCTGTGGTGCAAGCGGTAAACGAAACGCAAAAAACAATCGCAAGCATAAGTATTATTGACGTAAACTTCTTTTTAAACATTGTTACCTCCAAACGGTTGCCGAACGATATTTATGAACGCTTAAAATTAAATAAGCCGCTAAAACTTCAACTCGGCAACTCGTTTAACGATACTATTATACTACAATTATTTTAATAATTCAAGTCTATAATGATAAATAGATTTGTGAATGCTTCAAGAAAAAATAATGGCAAATTGACATTTTTACAAAATACGTATTGTGTAAAAATGGTATAAATTGCACGTTTGAGAGATAAAAACAAATAAATTTCGTTATTAATGGCAGTAAACGTCGACAGAAAAACAAATTGCGGAAAATGTTGCCGACAGTAAAAAATAATAAAAGCGCAAAGCGTCTGCTTTGCGCCGATAAGTTATTTATAGATTGATTATTTATTTAAAAGTTTGCGCGCGGTTTTAACGACGTTTTCGGTGGTAAATCCGTAATACTCAAGCAATTGCTTGTAAGGTGCAGACGTGCCGAAAGTATCTATACCGATGATTTTCCCGTCGATGCCGGCATATTTGTACCAAGAGTAAGAAGACCCGCATTCAATGCAGACTCTTTTTCTGACTTCGTCGGGGATTACGCTTTGTTTATATTCTTCGGTTTGCGCTTCGAATAATTCCATGCACGGCATTGAGATTACTCTTGCGTCGATGTTTTCTTCTCGCAATATCTTTTGCGCTTCCACCGCAAATTGAACTTCCGAGCCGCTTGCAATCAACAACAAATCGGGGGTAGAATTGACGCTTTCGCAAAGCACGTATGCTCCGAATGAGGCATTTTTGCCCGTTCCGTCAAGTTGTGGAAGGTTTTGCCTCGAAAGTACGATAGACGTCGGCTTTTTGCTTGTGAATGAATAAGTATAAGCGGCAACCGTTTCCCTTCCGTCACACGGGCGGAATACCGTCATATCGGGCATACTTCTGAGTCCTGTAAGTTGTTCGATAGGTTCGTGAGTAGGTCCGTCTTCTCCGACGCAAATTGAATCGTGGCTGAAAATATAGGTCACTGGCAAATTCATAAGCGCGCTCATTCTCATTCCGTTTTTCATATAATCGCTGAAAACAAAGAAAGTCGAGCAGTACGGCAAAATTCCGCCGTGTGCGGCAATGCCGTTGCATATAGCCGACATGGCGTGTTCGCGTATGCCGAAGTGCATGTTAGAGCCGAGTCTGTCGTTGCAGGAATAATACGATCTGTTTTTCATTATCGTTTTATTGGAAGGACCGAGGTCTGCGCTGCCGCCGAAAAGGTTGGGTATGCGTTCGGCGATCGCGTTTAAAATTTTTTCGCCGCTTGTTCTCGTTGCTTCGGGTTTTGAAAAATCCAAATTATCGGCAATCGAATTCAAGTCGCCGAATTCGCCGCTCATCCATTGTTTGTATTCTTTTGCAAGGTCGGGATATTGTTTTGCGTATTCGGCAAACATATTTTCCCAAGTCTTGTTTTCGTTTATTCCTTTATCGATTACTTCGTCGAGGTGCTTATTTAATTGTTCGGGTACGGTAAACGGCGGATAATTATAGCCGAGAGTTTCTCTCAATCTGTTCGTATTTTCTTCGCCGAGGGGTGAACCGTGCACGCTTGCGCTTCCCGCAAGAGGAGAGCCGTAACCGATAACCGTTCTGCAGACGATTAAAGTCGGTTTTTCTTTTTCTTCTTTTGCCAAAGCAATTTTTTCTTTAAGGTCGTTTAAGTTGTTTGCGTCGTTTACGTAAAGCACTTGCCAGCCTTGCGCCTCGTGTCTTGCTTTTACGTCTTCGGTAAATGCAAAATCGGTGCTGCCTTCTATAGTGATATTATTTTTATCATAAAAAACTATGAGTTTTCCGAGTTTAAGGGTGCCCGCAAGCGAAGCCGCCTCGTATTCGATGCCTTCTTGCATACAACCGTCGCCGCAAAGGGCGTAAGTGTAATGATCGACTACGGGGAAGCCGTCTTTATTGAATTTTGCCGCAAGGTGAGTTTCGGCAATAGCCATGCCCACTGCGTTTGCAATGCCTTGACCGAGCGGACCCGTCGATACGTCTACGCCGGGAGTACAGCCGAATTCGGGGTGCCCGGGCGTAATAGAGTGTAATTGACGGAAATTCTTTAAGTCGTCAATCGTGACGGCATAACCAAACATATGGAGCGCGGAATATAAAAGGGCAGAACCGTGTCCTGCGGACAAAACGAACCTGTCTCTGTTTTCGTACGTGGGGTTTTGCGGGTTAAATTTTAAAAAATCGTTGTACAAAGTGTAAACTATCGGTGCTGCGCCGAGCGGAAGTCCTGGGTGACCTGAATTTGCTTTGTTGATGGCGTCTACCGAAAGTAACCTTAAGGTGTCGACGGCTAATTGATTTGCGTCCATATCGTACTCTCCATATAAATAGTATATTTAAATTATATAGTCTTATAACAAATATTGCAAGTATTTTTCTTAAAAAATCGCAAACCGAAGACAATACCGAGACAATCTTAAATAATCTTTAAAAAATAACGTCGCTTTGTTTGATTGATTATCTTGCAGGCGCGCTGCGATGTGTTTTTGCCGAGATTGGTAAAATAACAGCGGGTTTGTTTTTGCTTTGATAAAAAACGATTGTTGCGCGGGTTGACAATGGGTGGCTTTATTATATGTTGACAAGGGGCGGCTTTATTATATTATGAATTGTACGTTTATAAATTATCTGCCGCCTGAGTTTTATAATTGTAAAATACGACCGCCGAAACTCGGCTTTGACAAGACAAAAATAAAGGCGGGGTTTTACACCTCGCCTGAAAGTTTAATTATTGAATTTATTTAATTATAAAATTACGACTTTAGAAAAAGTCTTTAAAATTCTTTTTTTCTGTCTCTGCTGAAAAGTTTCAGTAAAGCCACTTTAGGATCGCAGTTATTGTATAAAACTTCGTACACCGAAGAACATATCGGCAGGTCTATTCCGTGCTGTTTCGCAAGAGTTAAAAGTGGGATTACCGTGTAGTAGCCTTCGGCGAGTCTGTCAAACTTGACGCCTTTTACTATATCTTCGCCGAATTTGCGATTGTGGCTATGTTCGGAGAATACGGTTGCTTCATAATCGCCAAGATGGCATAGTCCGTAAGCGGAAATTTCGTTGCCGCCGAGTGCTTTTATAAGTAGTGCTATTTCTCTCGGTGCGCGCGCCATCAAAGGTCCTTTTAAAGAGGAAAGCCCCAAGCCGTCAAGCATACCTGCGGCGATTCCGATTACATTTTTAGATGCCGCACCTATCTCGTTGCCGATTAAATCCGTTCCGTAATAAAACCTTATCAAATCGCTTGAAAAATTGTCGGCAAGGTAATGTTTGATTTCGTCGTTTTTGCTGTCGATTACCATACAACTCGGGTTGCCTTTGGTAAATTCTTGCACGTGACCCGGACCGATCCACACCGAAACCGTGTTGGATTTATCCAGATTATCTTCCGCAATTTGCGAAAGTCGCCTGTTTGTACCTATTTCTATGCCTTTCATACAAAGTACGAAGTTTTTATTTTTGAGTTTTAAGGGTTTAAGTTCGTCGAAAAGTCCTTGAAGGGCTTGCGTGGGTATTGAAATGACAATCGTTTCGGCGAGCGGAATACAATCCATCGAGTCGGTTACGGCCACGTTTTCGGGCAGAGTAAGGAAAGAGTTTTTTCTCGTATGCAAAAATTCTTCAATCGAGTCGGTGCCTTTTTGTCCGTATAACGTCACGTCGTGACCTATAGTGCCGAGGTACCAAGCGATGCACGAGCCCCATCTCCCGGGACCGATTACGGTAATTTTCATATATGCCTCCTGTTAAAAATTTGTCGTTTTTACATAACACGTGTTATGTAAAAACGACATTTAAGGAAAATTTTTAGTTGAAACGAATGATTTTTTCGATGTATGATTCGAGTTCGTCAATATCGAGTCTTACCTGAGACATTGTGTCTCTGTCTCTTATCGTTACGGAATTGTTTTCCAAAGTATCGAAGTCTATGGTTACGCAAAGCGGAGTGCCGATTTCGTCTTGACGGCGATATCTTTTACCGATAGAACCCGCCTCGTCATAAGTACACATAAACAATTTGTTAAGTTTGTTGTATACTTCTTTCGCTTTTTCGCCAAGATTTTTTTGCAAGGGAAGTACGGCGACTTTATACGCCGCAATTGCGGGGTGGAAATGCATAACGACTCTTGTTTCGCCGTTTTCAAGCGTTTCTTCTTCATACGCCTCGGAAAGTACCGCAAGCATAAGTCTGTCCGCACCGATAGAGTATTCGATATCGTAAGGAATGAATTTTTCGTTTGTCACGGGGTCTACGTAATACATATTCTTTCCCGAATATTCCTGGTGGCGGGACAAGTCGTAATTTGTTCTGTTATGAATACCGTTAAGTTCCGACCAGCCGATGGGGAAAAGATATTGTATATCGCAAGCGCATTTAGCATAGTGCGCGAGTTTGTCGTGGTCTTTAAAGCGCAAATGGTCTTTATCGAAGCCGAGGTCAAGCAAAAATTGCATTGCTTTGGCCTTGTATTCTTCATAATATTTAATATCGGTGCCTTCTTTGCAGAACCATTGGTGTTCCATTTGTTCAAACTCGATAGTTCTGAAAATGAAGTTGCCGGGGGTAATTTCGTTTCTGAACGCTTTACCTATCTGAGCGATACCGAAGGGGATTTTAGCCCTCGTCGTTCTTTGGACGTTCAAAAAGTTTACGAACTCGCCTTGAGCGGTTTCGGGACGAAGATAAATATTGTTGGTGCTTTCGTCGGTTACGCCTCTCGAAGTCTGGAACATTAAGTTGAAGTTCCTTATCGGCGTCCAATTAAATTTTCCGCAGTTGGGGCAGTGAACCTGATGTTCGTTGATGTAGTCCTGCATTTGCTCTAAGGTCATTTCGTCTGGGTTGACTTTACCTTTAGAGTGAGCCTCGATAAGGTTGTCGGCACGGCTGCGCGTTTTACATTCTTTACAGTCCATTTTGGGGTCCGAAAAAGAAGTGGTGTGACCGGACGCTTCCCAAACCCTCGGGTTCATCAATATAGCGGCGTCGACGCCGTAAGAATTTTCGCTTTCCTGAACAAACCTTTTCCACCAGGCGCGCTTGATATTGTTTTTAACTTCAACACCTACGGGACCGTAATCCCAGGTGTTGCCCATTCCGCCGTAAATTTCGCTTCCGGGGTATATAATACCTCTTGCTTTGCAAAGGTTTACGATTTTATCCATAGTTACTTTTTTATCTTCCATAAAAACCCTCGATAAAGTAAATTGTTTTTATATAATTTTATTATCTTTTCTTTATATTGTCAAGTAAAATTAAATCGCATTGGCTTTTATTGTTTGTATAAAGTAATTTGCTTGTTTATTTATCACGGTAAATTCGGTCGGTTAAGTTGCCATGAAAAAATAAACGCGGCGCAATAAATGTGTGGCAAATAATATTAAATCGAGATAATATTGCCGCCGAAATTGTCAAATAAATGATAAAATTAACTTAAAATAATTGTAAAATCGCATAAAATATGCTATTATAATTTAAATAAAAGTCAAATGCGAATTTTTATGGCGGTTTTTATTGTTTGTTCGGCAATTTTGCGAAATATAACGTAATACAAACCTGAAGCAAAACGAAGAAAAATTTAAGCCGGATAAAAGGCGAGTTTTAATTAACGATTTTTATAAAATTGTCGGTTTTACATAATACGTATTGCGTAAAAATAGTACAATTCATACACTTTAAGTAAATAAAGGAGCGATAAAATGGAAATTAAAGAGGCAAAAAACTTTATTGAAGAAATTATCAACGATGAAATCGAAAGCGGGAAAGTGACAACCGTTCACACAAGATTTCCGCCCGAGCCTAACGGTTATTTACACATAGGTCACGCAAAATCGTTGTGTCTCAATTTCGGCACGGCAAAAAAATACGACGGTTTGTGCAACTTATTCTTCGACGATACCAACCCCTCTAAAGAAAAGACCGAATACGTCGACGCTATTAAAGAGGATATAAAGTGGCTGGGCTTTAAGTGGTATGAAATCCATTACGCTTCCGACTTTTTCGACGTAATATACGAAAAAGCGATAAAACTTATTAAAGACGGAAAGGCTTTCGTGTGCGACCTTACCGCCGACCAAATCAAGGATATGAGGGGTACTTTGACTCAACCCGGACAAGAAAGCCCGTACAGAAACAGGAGTATCGAGGAAAACCTCGAGTTGTTCACTCAGATGAAAGAGGGTAAGTTTAAGGACGGTGAAAAGGTTTTGCGTGCTAAAATCGATATGGCTTCCCCAAATATAAACATGAGAGACCCCGTAATTTACAGGGTTTTGCACGCTACTCACCACAGAACGGGCGACAAATGGTGCATTTATCCTATGTATGATTTCGCTCATCCTCTTTGCGACAGCATGCAAGGCGTAACTCACTCTATTTGCACGCTTGAATTCGAAGACCACAGACCTTTGTATAATTGGGTCGTGGAAAACACGGGCGTAGAGCATAAACCCAGACAAATCGAGTTTGCAAGGTTGAATATCACAAACACCGTTATGAGTAAACGTTACCTTAAAAAACTCGTCGAGGACGGTGCGGTAGAGGGCTGGGACGATCCCAGAATGCCCACTCTTACGGGACTCAGAAACAGAGGGGTGCCTGCGGATTCTCTCAAGGCTTTTTGCGAAGAAATCGGCGTAGCAAAGGCAAACAGTGAAATAGAAGTAAGTTATTTCGAGCATTTTATAAGGGACAACCTCAATATCAACGCCGAAAGAGCGATGGCTGTTTTCGAGCCGGTTAAACTTACCATTACAAACTATCCTGACACAACCGAAACTCTTAAATTCGACATCAATCCCAACAAGCCCGAACTCGGTCAAAGAGATATTACTTTTTCTAAAGATTTGTATATAGAAGCGGAAGATTTTTCGCTTTGTCCGCCTCCTAAATATTTCAGACTTAAAAAGGACGGTTACGTAAGACTTAAAAACGCTTATATAGTGAAATGCGACGACGTTGTTCTGGACGACGACGGCAAAGTAAAAGAGATTTTGTGCAGTTACGTGCCCGAATCGCACAGCGGAAACGATACGAGCGGAATTAAGTGCAAAGGTACAATTCACTGGGTCGACGCAAACAACTGCAAAGACGTAGAAATAAGGGAGTACGAATATCTTTTGAAAGACGCCGAATACAGCGGTCAGGATTTCAGCGAAAGAATGAATTACGACAGCATACACGTATATAACGGCAAAGCCGAACCTTATCTTGTAAACGCAAAGGACGGCGAAAGTTTCCAATTGCTCAGAAAATGCTATGCTAAAAAGATGACAAAAGGCGACAAAGTCGTTCTTTCCGAAATTGTCGGACTAAAAGACAGTTTTAAAAAACAATAATCGACGGTAGATTTAAACGGCTTTGACGATTTGTTTGAGTAGAAGCGTGGTATAAATGCGGCTTTGGTAAGTCGGCGGCGGTAAAGTTGATATGTTGCTACGAGAGGTTTAAACAAAAACGGGAATTTTCAGCAAGTTCTATGCGTAAAACCGTTGTTTTACTTGTTTGTTTTACTTAATATTAAAATTTAATCGAAAAAAATTAAATTTGGTGTTGACATTTTGCGAATAAGCATATATAATATATACAAGTGTACTATGTTATGCTTTTAAATAATTTTAAGGATAGGATACATATATGTATTGGTTAGCAGACGTGGCAATTATTTTGTTGGTGTTGTTGATGGCTATTTTCGGTTGGAAAAAAGGTTTCAGCAATACTGCGGGTGGTTTTTTTGCGGTTCTTATAGCACTTGCGCTTGCGGGCTTTGGTGCGTTTTTACTCGTTACAAACCCGTTTGAAAAATGGGGCTGGATAGAGACTCTCACCGAATCGTTCTACAACATGCTCGGCGGAGAAAATACTTTATTTGAAAAAATCGGTATGACGTGCGAGCAAGTCTCCAAATATCTCGCTCAAGGCGTGTTCGGATTAGGCGCGTTTATCGTTTGTTACATAATTTCTACTTTGCTTATGTGGCTTATCCGCAAATTCTTAAACTACTGCCGCAAGTTCATCGCTTTCAAATATCTGGACAGCATTTTGGGTATTGTGATTGACGTAGCGTTTGCCGCAGTAATTATAATTGGATTTATGTGTGTCGTTCGTCTTTGCCCCGGAGTATTTAAAGTTACTTCCGAAACTTTACAAGCGGCAAAAATATCCAACATAATTTATAAATTGGCAGGTAAAATTTTAGGTGCTGCCGGCGTATAATAAATCCGCTATATAAATAATGATTATTAAATTTGAAAAGAGTTGCTTTATTCGGCAACTCTTTTTTAACGTTTAAATTTGTTTGATAAATTGCGAAACTCTTTAAAACAAAATAGTTTTAAACTAAAATGTTTTAAATATAAAACCTTTTTAATGTAAAATCTATTCCGCAAAGCGATTTTTATTATACTTTTTCAAAATGTAGTTTTTGTATGCGCGCTTACGTTTATTTACGTTTGGCTAAGCCAGAGTAGAAATTATTGACGCTTGGAAAACGATATAAAATAAAGATGATAAATAAAGTTATCTCGGTCGGGGTTGAGCGGGTTGGTTTTTCTCGGCTAAAATTTTGCCGTCTTTGCCGTCGATTAAAAATGCGGTAAGGTTGCCTTTTTTGTCCGCAAAGCCGATATACCAATAATTTTTACCGTCTTCACATAAAAGTCTTGCCTGGATTTCCGCTTGAAGCACGTTGTGAGTTTTAAGTGTTTTTATAAAATCTTTTTTTTGTTTAAAAACGGAGTTTATAGCGGTTTTATAAGATACGGTATCTCCAATCCTGACAGATTTTGTGTTTACTTTGACTATAGAGTCGTTTTGAGTGATTGACACCGTAAGGCTTTTTTGCGGCAAAGTCGGCACTTCTACCGTGCACATCAAAGCGTTTGGCAGAACTTGAAAAACCATTTGAGAGCCGTAAGTTTCGTTGTCTATGACAAATTCGGCGTAAATCTCGTCGCTTGTAAGATTGTCAAGTTTTATAGTGACGAAGCGTTTCCTTTCGCAGGCGTTGCCGTCGTAAATAAACGGATACTCTTTTTCTTCGGGATAAACGGTGAGGGTGTTGCCGTTGTAGTCGCCTACGAATACGTCAAGGCGTAATTGACTGACGTTTTGTAAATACAAATTATCGTTTTTACACGAAACAAACGCGCATGCGCAAATAACGGACAGTACGCAAAGCGTTATACTTAAAAATTTTTTCATATACTTTTACCTTCGTTTTATTTATATTTTGCCCGATAAAAAAATATGAAAAATTGCGGAAAGATATAAAAATTTGTAAAAAATACTTTTGATTTTTCGCATTATATGTTATTATATATATAATAATTCGGTCGGCACGGAAAAATAGCGCATTAAAAACAGATTAGTTGCCGTCGATTGTTTTAAACGATTTTTACTCACGGACAAAAATACAAACGTTTTTGTGTTGGAGGTTTAATGAATAAACTTGCATTAAAAACTTTTACGTATTCGATAGTTGCGTTGTTGTCGGCGGTGTTGTTCTTTTTGGGATCGATGGTAATATTTTTTCCAAAAGTAATGTCAGACAGTTGCGCGACGCTCGGGCTTGACGGTTTGTCGGCGAAATGCAGCGAAGTAGTGTACAAAAGAGACGATTCTTTTGAAAATCTTTTGGATTTGGTTGCAAAAAGCGTGTATTCGGGCAACGAAACGCTTATAATCAGATATAGCGGAAAACTTTTAGACGAGCCGCGTTTTTACGATTACAGCGAGAGCAGATATACCGATTCGGGTACGAAATATTACGATTTTATCGCCAATAAATATTCGACGGCATTATACCATAAAGGGTACAAACAAAAGGCTTTCGACGCTGTATTTAAATACACTTTCGAGTTCGGTAAGTACAATCCCGTCAATTCGTTTATCATTTGCGCGTATAAAAATAAAGACAAAGCGACTCTCGAAAACATTTATACCAAACTCGAACCGCTTACAATCGACAAAACCATCACGAAAGAAGAACTTAAACGTATAAGGGAAGATACGCCTTCCGTTACGCTTGTGGAGAGGGCTGTTACCGACGAAGAGCAAGCCGCCATTTCCGACGTGTTGCTTAAAATTCGCGAAATGATAAGCAGAATCGAACAAGCCCGAAAGGCGGTTTAAACATGTAGAAAAGTCGATTTATTCGGCTTAAAAATATTTTTATTTGTCGAAAATCGATTTGTGATTTTATTTGCAAAACGACCGTTTTATCTTCGGCAAACGTACTTAAAGATTAATAGGAGAACACATGAAACATCAAAAAGTACTTATTCTTGATTTCGGCGGTCAATACAATCAATTAATCGCAAGACGAGTAAGAGAGCAGAACGTATATTGCGACTTATTGCCTTGCGATATTTCTATGCAAAGAATTAAAGATTACGGTGCGGACGGCATTATTTTTACGGGCGGACCTAACAGCGTATTCGAGGAAAGTTCTCCGCGCATAGATAAAGAGATTTTTTCTCTCGGCATACCCGTGCTGGGTATATGTTACGGCACTCAATTAATCGCCTATACGCTCGGAGGAGAGGTCAGCCATGCCGACACTCGCGAATACGGCAAAAGCGATATAAATTACGATACCGAAAGTTTGCTTTTTAAAGGTATTCCCGATAAAAACGTGTGTTGGATGAGCCATACCGACTACGTGAGCAAAGTGCCCGAAGGATTTAAAGTTACGGCGACGACGAAAACCTGCCCCGCCGCGGCATTTGAAAATGCACAAAAAAAGATTTACGGCGTGCAATTCCACCCTGAAGTTATGCACACTAAATGCGGAAACGAAATTTTACATAATTTCTTGTACAACGTTTGCGGACTTAACGGCGATTGGACGATGTCTAACTTTGTTAACGAGCAAGTCGAAAAAATCAAAGCAAAAGTGGGAGATAAAAAGGTTCTTTGCGCCATGAGCGGCGGCGTTGACAGTGCGGTGGCGGCGACTCTTATCCACAAAGCGGTTGGAAATAATCTCACTTGCATTTTCGTCGACCACGGATTGTTGCGTAAAAACGAGGCGGACGAGGTCTACAAAGTGTTTAAATGCGAAATGGGCATGAATCTTATAAAAGTAGACGCAGGCGAAAAATTCCTTACGCTTTTAAAAGGAGTGACAGAGCCGGAAACAAAGAGAAAAATTATCGGCAAAGCCTTTATCGAGGTGTTTGAAGAGCAGGCAAAAAAGATAGGCGCTGTAGATTATCTCGTGCAGGGCACGATTTATCCCGACGTAATCGAAAGCGGAAAAGGTCATTCGGCAACGATAAAATCTCACCATAACGTGGGCGGTTTGCCGTCGGTTGTGGATTTTAAAGAGATTATCGAGCCACTCAGAGATTTGTTTAAAGACGAAGTGAGGAAAGTGGGATCAGAACTCGGTCTCGACGAAAATATCGTCATGCGTCAACCGTTCCCCGGTCCGGGGCTCGCAATAAGAATTATCGGCGACATAACCCCCGAAAAAATAGCGATTTTACAAGACGCGGATTATATTTATAGAGAAGAAATTAAAAAAGCGGGACTCGACAGAGAGATCTGGCAATATTTTGCGGTGCTTACAAACTGCAAAACCGTCGGCGTAATGGGCGACGGAAGAACTTATCAATATACTTTGGCGTTGCGTGCCGTCACAAGCGTGGACGGTATGACCGCCGATTGGGCGCGTATACCTTTCGACGTGCTTGAAAAAATAAGCAACCGCATTGTAAACGAAGTCAAAGATATCAACCGAATTTGCTATGATATTACCTCAAAACCGCCCGCAACGATAGAGTGGGAATAATGTTTTTACCCGTTAAGATTGTTTGACAAGGTTTTTATTAAGGCAATTTAACGCCTGTTTAACGTGGTTTGTATAGACGAGAAAAGTTGTTTAATTTGAGCGGTTTGACGGTTTTACGAGATACGTATTGCGTAAAATGCGCTAAAATGAGTATTGATTAAGTAAAAAGTCAAACGTTGGTTTCGTAATAAACTAATAGTTAAAGGCGCAACCGGCGCAAAAATAAGCATATCGGAGTGTGCGATGGAAAAATACAATGCTAAATGTTATTACTGCGAAAAAGAGTTCGTGCTTGACGATTTAGTCGGACATATGCAGTGTCCGCACTGCGGCAACTCGCTCGAAAAGGAAAGGGCGGTAAAATATTATTCGAGTTTGAAAAAAGAGAAGTCGGAAGACAAAAAAGTCGCTCACGGCGAGGATTACAAGACGCTCGAATTGTGCTTATACAGGATAGATTATCACTTAAACGCGATGGAATTTGAAAAGGCGGCAGAAGAAATAAAGACTGCCGAGCAATATTCCAATACGAATTACAAGTTGTGGCTGTATAAAGCCCGTCTCGAGTGCAAAAACATGACCGACTATGCCAATACTACTTATAAGCAGTATCTGGATAAAGCGATGGAATTTGCCGATGAAACCGAAAAACAAGAGATAAGCGCGTGCTTTAAAGATTTTATAGAAAAAAGCAACATGACCGATGACGAAAGAGAAAAAATCGACGCCGAAGAACATCGGTTAAGCAAAGAAATGGTAGAGTTTTCTTTAAAAGAACTAATCGGCAAGTTTGCGATAAAACAAAAAAAAGTTAAAAAGTATTTGTCTGTTTGGATAAGTTGTGCTATAATAGTAGTTGTGTTGACAGCACTGTATTTTACAGTGCTCAGGCAAAGTTTTATAATACTTATATCGGCGGCGGTTGCGGCTACGACCTATTACTTTTTCAGAAAATGGTACGTCACAAGGCGCAGTGTGGCTATTTACAATGCCGTGATAGACGTGTACGACGGTATGGACTCGTTTAATCTCGATGAAAAACAGACGTACTCGATAATCGACGCGCTAAACGAAATTTGCCAAAAACTTTACGACAACGAAAGTTTTAATCACGTTGAAGACGCGTTTACTTCGCTGTGTTTGGCTCTTGCGGGTATAGAAAACGAAAAAGTACAAGCGTTTATCGACAGTCATTTGGCGATAAAAAGCAATATTTAATAAAAATTAAGCGTAAAAAGTGCTTTTAAAAGGCATTTTATCAATAAAAACGAAATAAATATTAAGCAAGGCAACTTGCTTAAATATGCGGATGTGGCGAAACGGCAGACGCGTTAGATTCAGGTTCTAATGGGGCAACTCATGTGGGTTCAAATCCCGTCATCCGCACCAAAAATCCGAAAGTACCCAAAGCGGTGCTTTCGGATTTTTTTAAGTATAGAGACGGGATTTGTAAGGAGAGAAACGACGGAATAGCGATTGTTCGCGATTAACGCAATCGCGTCACGGGAGCGACGGCGCAAAGCGGCGGGAAAAGTTGACTGTGGCAAGTTTTTAGCGACTGACCGAAGTAATTTGCAAAGCACAAGTATGAGTTTTAGTAAAATGCTTTGCAAATTACAAGAGCAAATTGCTCAGCCGCAGACGGCAAACCCCTCACAAACTACGTTTGTTTTCCCCTTATTAAGGGGCAGAAATCCGTCATCCGCACCACAAATCCAAAAGTACCCAAAGCGGTGCTTTCGGATTTTTTTAAGTATAAAGAAGGGATTTGTAAGGAGAGAAACGACGGAATAGCGACTGTTCGCGATTAACGCAATCGCGTCACGGGAGCGACGGCGCAAAGCGGCGGGAAAACGACAGTGAGACAGTGTAAAATGATTGTTAAACCAAAATTTGTGTTAGAAAGATTATTTCGGCACTCATAGAATTTAATATATAAAAATTGCTATTTAAATAATTGTTTTGGTTGATAAAAATCATATTTTTAATAAAAAGCGGCGGGCAACCTAATTTGTTGCTGCCGCTTTAATGTTATAAAATACTTAAAAAACGGTTTTACGCAATACGTATCGCGCAATAATGGCATTTTTACAAAAAAAATATGTAGTGTGTATCGAGGGGAATAGCATAAATATTGCAAATATTACGTAAATAAATTAAAGATTTTTCTTTTTATAATTTCGTTCAGCCTATGGATTTTTTTATAGTTATATGGTAAAATATTTTTAGTTAAAAGGGCATTTGTTCTTAAAAGATTAAAAAGGCAGTTATTGCCGATGCGAAAATATCGGGCAACAAGAAGGTAATTATGAATTTTGATGATTTTAAATTTAACGTTGGAAATATCGTGATGTTTTGTCAAATTATAGAGCACGACATAAAGGTGATATATGCCTCTATGCTTAAAGGCGATTACAATAAAAATTATCAGGAATTAATCGATTCAAATATGACTCTCGGTCAAACGATAACAAATTTGCAGGAATTGGATTTTAGCGATTCAAACCATTTTTTTGCAAAAAGCGATTATGTTTATTTAAAGCAAGTTAGCAGAAAAAGAAATTATTGGTGTCATCAGGCATATTTAAATTTCGTTTATATAGAAAACTTTGAGTACTCAAAAGAATATAAAGACGAATGTTTGAAATTGCAAAACGACTGCGATAAATTAAACGACGTGTTTATGCAAGTGCAAAAAATAAAAAAAGACGCATTAAAAAAATACGGCAGAATTTAACGAGTGTGAGGGCGTATAACATTGTTGCCAAGATAGGAAATGGCGAAGTTGATAAAATAGAAACGGAGTGCAAATGAAGACAAAAAGACAGCAAAAACTATACGACCATTATAAAACTGTTTTCGGGGAAGAACCGATTTTCAGTTTGAAACTGAAAAAGAATGTTTTGCCGACAGATATGAAGCCGATTACGACGCTCGTTTTCAAACCGACGGACGAAATGCCGTTTTGGAAACTGTGCACCATCGGCGCAAGCGATTATTTAATGCCCGAGCGTGAAATTGGTTGGGGAAGAAAAGCCAACCGCCGCAACGAATATATGATGTTGATTGCACCGGAAGTGGAAGTAAGCGAGGATTCAACCGAGTGGCTTTTCTTAAATTCATTGCTTTGGTCTACTGCGGAATATGCGTTCAACGAAAAGGACAATCTTACTGTTTCCGACACGATAGACATGGGAATTAAAGGCAAATATTGCGGAACGGTGCTACTTTTACCCGAAGTTTTTAAATCGCCGAGCGTGGTAAAATGTTATGTTTCCGAGCATAAATACATCAGTATATTTCAAGTAATGCCGATAACGCGAGAGTTACTGTCTAAGAAATTGAAAAAGGGGACGAACGGTATTTATTGGCTTATGGAACAGTTCTATACGCATGACGACGATTACAAACTTATAGCGTCCAAACCGTTTGCAACGTTATGATTAACAAGAGGTATAAAAAATGAAATTCAGTTTGTTGAAGAGAAAGAATGTTGTTTCGCTTGCTTTATCATTTATGTTGATACTCACATCTTTACTTTTTGTCGGTTGTGGTAAAAAGCCGGAAGAAAAGCCGCAACCCACGCCGCCCGAAGAAAAAAGGATTTGTTCTTTTTCGATTTTAAATCTTGATTCTAAGTTTCCCCTCGATGCCGTTTCTCTTACCGTTCCTTACGGAATAAACTCTGTTACTGTAAGTCTTGAAGATTATAAAGCGGGTTTTATAATATCAAAGAATGATGGAAGCAGAGCGGTTTTACAAAGTATAGAAAATCTTGAAAACGACGATTATTCGTTTACGGTGTCAGACGGAAACTATAGTTATAAAAAAGAAACCGTGTTGAGTTTAGAAAACAGTTTTTTCGATAAGACAGATGGGGAATTTTCCTTGGGTTTGTTTTTATTCCGTAAAACAGATAATACAATGGAGAATCCCATTGCGGGATATCAATACAAGATTGCATATAAGGTATCAGATGACAAAATTGCCTTTGAGATAAAGAACGGAGCGGTTATCCGTAATCATTAACATTTTTTATAGGTAAACAGCAAAACGTTCACCACAAACTGTTGCGATACAAAAAACAAATTATGAATAATACAGAAAACGATAAAATAAAAAAATACAAGAGTCTCGCCGTAAAAAAGCCGAAGTACTACGTTTCTATCGGCGATTTATATTCCGATGACGGCGATTTCAAAACCGCAACGATTTACTATCAAAAAGCCGTCGACAACGGCGTTTTGGCATATACTGTTCTTGGCGACACTTGGGGCTACCGCTCTCAATACAAAAAAGCGTTCGACGTTTATACGGAGGGCGCAAACAAAGGCGAAGCGGAGTGTTTTGCCCGTCTCGGATTTTGCTATGAAACCGGTTATGTAAAAATCGATATTCAAAAAGCAATCGAGTGTTACGCCAAAGCCTCCGATTTGGGTGTGGCGGCAGCGGCAAGATCTCTCGGCGATTTGTATTATTTCAATACGCCGATTGAAGATTCCGAGATCGAAAACGTTAAAAATGCGTTGAAATATTACGAGCGTGCTTTTTACCTCGGAGATATAGAGGTTGCAAAAAAGATAGGTTTCATATACTTAAACAACGAGGAACTGAAAGACGTTCCCAAAGCCATAGAGTGGTACGAAAAGGGATTGAGCCTTGGCGTCCATTCCCTCAACTTCGACTTGGCGTACGTTTATCTCAACGACAGATTCGTGCCGCACGACTACAAGAAAGGTTTGGCATATCTTTTGGACGGCGTAGAGCACAACGACCCCGAGAGTCTTTATATGTACGCAAGAGTTCGCGAAACGGGTATGTATAAGGTAGAACCCGACAAAAAGGCATATATTTATTATCTTAAAAAAGCGGCGGCACTCGGACAAGACGACGCTCTTCTCGATTTAGGATATTATTATTATGATAAAGGCAAATACGACGATGCGCTCGATTGCTTTGCCTCATCAGATTTGAACGTTGTCGGATTATATTGGGCAATGGCTACAATTTATGAGGCAAAAAAGAAAGATTACAAAAACGCGCTTTTCTATTATCGTATGGCAATGGAAAATGATTATCCGGACGCTATCGAGAGAATGGCGGAAGCGTATCTCGGCGACGAACTCGGACTTGAAAAGGACGAGAAAACCGCTTTGAAACTCTTTAAGCGCGCCGCAAATCTCGGCAATCCCGCGGCACAATATAATCTCGGTATGGCGTACGCTTGCGGATACTACGGCGTAACACCCGATAAAGATAAGGCACTTCATTGGCTGAAACAGAGCGTTAAAGGCGAAAATCCGTCGGCGTGTCTGCAAGTGGGACTTTATTACTATTACACCGTCAAAACCGAAGCGGCTTATAAAAAAGCCTTTTATTTGTTTACCGACGCATACAATCTCGGCGAGTACGAAGCGATTATCAATATCGGACTTTGCTATCTTCAAGGCAACGGCGTGAAAGAAGACAAAAAAGAAGCGGTAAAGTGCTTTAAGACAGCCGCCGAAAAGTACAGTTCGGGCGTTGCGTATCACAATCTCGGAATCTGTTATGAAAACGGATTCGGTGTGAGAAAAGATTATAAAAAAGCAATTGAAATGTACGGTAAAGCGGCAGAGAACGGCGAAAAAGCAGGACTTGCCGCGATTAAAAACGTTTATTTAAAGATGAATAAATAGGGAAAGTAAAATGATTACAAATTCACAACGCATGCGCCTTTGCGGTATAGCGCAACAACTAAAACCGATTTTTCAAATAGGTAAAGACAGCATAACAGATAAAGAGATTATCGATATTTCAATCGCTCTCGATTTGCATGAAATTGTTAAAATACTTATTAAAGGTGCGGAAATCGATGCAAAGGCGTTTTTAAATGCCATTTGCGCACTCACGGGCGCAGAACCGATAAGCGCAAACGATAACGAGGTTGTAATTTACAGGCGTTCGGGTGGCGATATAAAACATATCGAGATTTAAATCGATAAAAACGAGATTTCAGGCGGGGGAAAAGGGTTATTCGATTATTAAAAATAAAAAAACGCAAGTGACGTAAAGTAGAAAACGGCAACTTTGCAAAACTAAAAAACGGAGGTAAAAATGAAGACAATTACAGTAAAAGGACAAGGTAAAATTTCGGTTAAACCCGATTTAATAATCGTTTCCATGACTATTGAAACAAAAGACAAAGAATACGACAAAACCATGGAATTGGCGGCTGAAAAAATAGACGCCGTAAATATTTCGCTCGAAAAAATAGGTTTTAATAAAAACGCCGTAAAAACCACTAATTTCAACGTGCGCACCGATTACGAAAACGTGAGAGACGAGGGCGGCAGATATAAAAACGTATTTAAAGGTTACGTTTGCAATCATAATTTAAAAGTCGAATTCGATTTCGACACTAAACGCCTTGCCAAGGTGTTGGCGGCGATTTCTTCTTGTTTTGTAAAGCCCGAATTTTCCATTGCGTTTACGGTAAAAGACAAATCGGCAATCAATAAAGAACTGTTGCAGTCGGCGGCTAAAAACGCAAAAGAAAAGGCGGAAATTCTTTGCGCGGCGTCGGGCGTAAAACTCGGCGAACTTACGTCTATCGATTATAGTTGGGGCGAACTGAACGTTTATTCGGACACCGATTACAGAGTGCAAAGCGGTCGCATGATGAAAGCGGAAGCGTGCCTTGCAAATATCGATATCGAGCCTGACGACATAAGCGTCGGCGACTGCGCTACTTTCGTGTGGGAAATTTGCTGAAAAGATTAAAATTTGTCGCTGAATTAAAATACTTATAAAATGAAACAAGAGGGGCGTTTGATTGCTCCTCTTGTTTAAAATTTTGTACGTTGGCGACAAATCAGGGCGAAATAGTGCCGCTATTCGCAAAAAAGTCGTGTTTATGCGATACGTATTGCGTAAAAACGGCAATATTTGCGTATTATTTATTTAAAAATATGTATTTTTTTATGTATGAAGTCGGTGCGGTGGTCAGTTTATAACTTACTGTCAAGTAAAAACTGACTGTGTTTTGTATAATGTTGTTATGAAATTTACAGAGAGATTTAACGAGATTTTAAAGCAAAGCGGAAAAACGCAAGTAGAAATTGCAAATGCGCTCAATAGCACAAAACAATGCGTAAACGATTACAAAACGGGGAAGAGTGTTCCGTCGATAGAAACGCTGTATAGTTTGTGTAAATTTTTAGACGTGTCGGCAGATTACTTGTTGGGCTTGACAGATTATTGATTTAACGTGGCGAATGGCGTATAAAAAGATACAAGGCTTGATTTAAGGCGTTTTTATATAAAAACGAGAAAAATCAGTGTATTATGCCGACACAAAAATAAGTGTTTTCATACAAAACAGATAAAAAATTGTTTTTAAATCAAATTAAAAATAAAAGTTTTTACATTTAAATTAAATAATAAAGCCGCAGAAAACGCACAATGCGTTTTCTGCGACTTTTACATAACAGATTTTTATTACTTTCTGCTTATTTAAAAATAGCGATTTTAATGCTATGGTAACGGCATTAATCGATTCGCTTTTGCTGATTAATATTCTTTGCGTCCCAAAAGATAATCGACCGAAACGTCGAAATAGTCAGCCAATTTGACAAGGTTGGTTAAACTCGGTTCGGCAGTGCCGTTTTCATAACGAATATACGAAGGTTGCGATATATTTAAAATATCGGCAAGTTGCCTTTGGGTAAGTTTGTTCAATTTGCGTTGTTCGATAAGTCTTTCTTGAAAAATTTTCATATTTCACCTTTTTATGTTGACAATTATAGCAATTTGCTATATAATGGGATAAAAATATAGCAATACGCTATCAAGAAGGAAGGTGTAATATGGGTATTTTTAACAAAGTAAAAACGGAATATACGGGAGAAGTCGGTTCTATCGTGAGAATTCCTTGCAAAAACAATTCAGATAATATTATTTTTACCGGCACCGGCAAGTCGATAAAAATTTATGAGGCACTTTTAGGAAAGCATCGTAAAAAAGGTGCGCCGACAATTATGAGTTATTTCGGTTTTTGTTCTGCAACGGACGAATCGGAATCGTCTTATACCAAAGGTTATACGGCTACATACAACGGAAACGGCAGTTATCGCGTGGACGAAAGAAAACACTCTTCGGGTGATGCAATAGCGATGGAAGTTGTAGTAGGTTGTACTCCGGAAGTTGCGGCAAACAAAAAGTCAAACGTAAACAAATGGCTTCGTGCCGTCGCAAAGCCGACGAGAGGGTTGCTCTGGTGGATAGTCGGAATAATTACATCGCCTGTAATTATCGGACTTTTGATGTTGGCTTCGGCAATTTATAGATTATATTTGTCGTTTGTGAGAAAGTCGTGCGTAAGAAAAGCAAAGGCATCGTATAAGAAAAACGGCAAAGTCATAGTTTTTTAACGCCAAAGCGACGTTTTAAAATAATTTCATTTGTAGATAAAAATATATATGTAAAGAAAAATCCGACGCCAAAGGGCATCGGATTTTAAATTTTAATTGATTGGTTTGCCGCAATATTTTATTACCGTTTTGCCGCATTGCAGTATTGCCGCGATAGTGAAACGTAGCGCATTACCGCGATATTTTAATGCCGTAAATTTTTATTTGATTTTAGGAGTATACCAACAACATATCGACAAATTGTCGATAACATGCGGTTGCGGATAAAAACGGTATAAATCGGTTTTATTTCTTTTATTAAAGCGGTAAATCTTTTTTTACAAACTTGTTTGCGCCGATAATATATCCGGCAATTCCCATTACGAGCAATATTGCAAATTTCCACAAGAACGCAGTCGTTCCGTCGATAATGGATATAGAATCGAATAGAGAAATAATGGTGGTGTAGTTGAAGTTGTTTAAAGCGTCAAGTCTTACAACGGACGGGATTGTCTGAGTACCGAACAAACCGAGCATTGCGCCGACAAGAGCGTAAATACTGAGACCGCCACCGATTGCCATAGAGCGTTTGCTTCTGTCGAACCAGCAAGAAGTAAGGAAGCAAAGACCCGACAAGGCAAACAACACGAGGAATGCGCCGAGGTTTAAAAGCAACAATTTTCCGTAAGTCAATTCTATCGACGGTGTGTCTTTAAGCACGAGTGCGAGACAAACGCTGCCTGTAATCGAAGTGAGGCAGAACATCGCCAAAAGCGAACCTATAAGATAAATCGCCTGAGTAAACACGACTGTTTTTCGCTTTGTAGACGTGGACAACACGTACGCCATCGAGCCGGTATCTACCTGACCCGCAATGAGGTTGTTAGACGCCATTATCATATAAATTATAGGGAGCAATAAGCCCGCAAGTTTGTAGAATATCGAGCCGACAATCAAACTGTACAAATCGAGTTCGCCCACTTCTTTAAGAGCGTCGGCAACTTCGGCAGGAAGGGAAGTAAGCAAACTGCTTGCAATGTCTGCGTCGAGTTCTTGTTTGACTTCGGCGGGGTTTTTGCCCAAAGAGTCTACTTCGTATTCGTATCTGTAGCGGTAAGAAATTGCCGCCGTTCTGACAAGTTGGTTTATTTTATCGTAACTATAGTCGAACGATGCGTATTTTTCCGCGCTTACGCCGTAACTGCTCAACGCCTTTACGAGTTCGTCAACGTTTTCTTGTTTTGTAAAGTTGTCCGCAAGGAAAATAGCAGTACATTTTTCCGCGCAATCTTCTCTGTATTCGATTCTGTCTTTAGAAGAAACGAAATCGGCATTAGTTACGTTAAGCGCAAGCGAAGTCACGTCGTATTCCATGCTTTCGTTGTGTTTTTGATAACTTTCGTCAAACATGTGCGCACCCGTAGTCGCGTCCGCTATGGGGTTGAGAACAAACATTACCGAGCCGAGATATTCGGTTTTTGCGGCTTCGTCATACTTGCGGTTGTCGGATTCGGTAGAAATATAAGCCTGTAAATCGTTGATTGCGCAAAGATATGCCGAGCCGGAAATTGCTTTTTGCACGTCGCTTTCCGCAGGGGCGTATTTATTGTTCCAGGTCTTGATATATATTGCATAAATCGTTTCGTTGCCGTTTATGTTTTCGTCGGTGATTTTGGGTATTAAATCGAGCCAGGTTTGTATTTGAAGATTGGTATAAAGAGTAGAAGAAACTGCGTTTTGCGGAGCGGGGAAGTTGTTTATCCACTCGTTTACCGTGTCGGGAGTTTTCGATGCGGGAAGTTGCGCTTTCCACGCTGTAAATTGAGTGTAATAAGCATAAGCGGTTTTAAATTCTTCGGTAAAATAGCCGTCGAATTTTTCAAGACCGTCGGTTGCGTCGGAATAATACTTGATATTTCTGCGTTTAAACGACGATTCTACTTCTTTTTGTATGATTGTGTCTTGTATTGCGTCTTTGGTCTGACCTATATTGCCGCTTCCGCTTATCATCATTACGCAAGCGAGCATAAAACATACGGCAAAGGTGATTATCGCCCACATTGTGCCGTTGGCTTTACACGATTGTTTAAATAATGCCTTACTGAACATTTTTATTATTCTCCTTTTTGGTTTTTAAAATATTTTTGAAGTGTTTTTCGAGGGTGTAGGGTATTTCCGAAATAAACTTTACGTCATAATTTATAAGTTTACCGAGTAGTTCGCCCGTTTTTTCCACTTTGATTTGTATGGTTACCTGATTGTATTGTTCTTGTAAACGAGTAATAGTGTAGCCCTCTTTTTTAAACCTTTCGTAATCGCCCTTGTTTTTAAACTCGATTTTCATGTCTTTTACGGGGCGGTTTCTTATTTCGTGCATATCGGCTACGTCGATTATGTGTCCGTCGTTTATGAGCGCGACTCTGTCGCAAGTCGTTTCCAGTTCTTCAAACAAGTGGCTGCTCATAAAAATCGTTTTGCCTTTTTCGTGTTCTTTCTTTATTATGTCGAGGAAAGTCACTCTCATAAGCGGGTCGAGACCCGTCGTGGGCTCGTCGAGAATAATAATAGGCGCGTCGTTCATGAGTGCGGCGACAAGCGCGGTTTTTTGTTTCATACCTTTACTCATGCGCTTTAAGTTGGCGCGGGGGTCGAGTTGGAGTCTCTCGATAAGTTCGTTTGCGTAATTCATGTCTTCAAGCCCGTAAAATTCCGCCTGACATTTCAAAAAGTCAATGCCCGTCGGCAAATCGGGAAAGGCTATTTCGCCGGGGACGTAACCTATGGATTTTGCAATTTCGCTTGCGTGTTCCCATGAAGAAAGTCCGTTTACTTTTACGCTGCCGCTCGTGGGCTTTATAAAACCTAAAATATTGCGGATAGTAGTGGTTTTTCCGCTACCGTTAGTACCGACAAAGCCCATCATTTCGCCTTGGGCAATGTTTAATTTTTCGTCGAAAATACCTCTGCCGTTTCCATAGTCCTTTGTAAGACCGTCTATTTCTATAACGTTCATTTAAGCGCACCTCCGAAATTTTTATCTTCTTTATAAAACTTCATAAAGTAGTCCTCAAGCGTTTCGCGACGGTTTGAAAATTGCGTCGCGTTGCATTTGGATAACAGAGCAATAAACGCGTTGAGGTCTTTATCTTCGAGCGACATTTTAAGTCCGCCGTCTTCGTCTTTTCCGATAATATTAAGAGAAGACAATTTTTTGCTTTCGGTTTCAAACTTTTTCTCGTCCTCTTCGTTTGCGAAATTTACCGAATAATATTTAAGGGCGGCGTGTTTTAAATCGTCGGCGATAAATTCAGACACTATTTTGCCGTCTTTAATTATTGCAATGCGGTCGCAAGTGGAGTCTATTTCGGAGAAAATGTGGCTCGACAAAAGTATTGTCTTGCCGCGTGATTTTTCTTCGTGAATAAAATTGACGAAAGTTTCTTGCATAACGGGGTCGAGACCGCTTGTCGGCTCGTCTAAAATAAGCACTTCCGGGTCGCTCATAAACGCCGTAACGACGGCAAGTTTACGTTTTACTCCCAGACTCATGCGCTTCGTTTCGCCGCGAAGGGCAATGTCGTCAAGTTCGAACATGTCAAGCATTTGCTTGAGTCTTTCTTCGTTTTTGATTTTTGTAAGCGACTGCATCATACGTATAAATTCCCAGCCCGTAAGCCCTTGCGGAAGAGCAATTTCCCCCGGAATGTATCCAACGTGGTTTAAAATTTCGTAGTAGCGGTCGAAAGTGGGTTTGCCGAGAATGTACGTTTCGCCTTTATCTGGTTTTGAAAAACCCATTAAATGTCTTATCGTAGTCGACTTACCCGCGCCGTTGGGCCCTAAAAACCCGAACACTTCGCCTTTTTTAACGGCGATGCTTACGTCGAAAACGCCTCTTCCCGAGCCGTAATCTTTCGTAAGATTTTTTACTTCGATAACGTTCATTTATACCTTCCTTTAAGCCGATTGAGATTTGAAGAAGCAATGCCGACTCGGCTATTTCAACATTGTTGACATCTTGTTTTGTTTTGAGTATAATTATATTGTGTACAGTAGTATACTCGAACAAAACGCAATTGTAAATACAAATAAAGCGACGTTGTTGAAATATCAACACTGTCGCAATCTGTGTTAAAATTTTTATAAAAAGGTGTAAAATGAAGGCTCAGAATTTAAACAACGCTTCGGCAAAAACCCGCAAACTTATACGCGCGACGTTTGCCGAAATGCTCGCCGAAAAAAAAGAAATCGGCAAAATTTCCGTAAGCGAACTTACAAAGCGCGCCAACATCAATCGCGGAACGTTTTATTCGCATTACGACGATATTTACGGGGTGGCGGAGGACTACGAAAACGAACTTATCACCAATTTTTTCGATAATACAAGGCTATTATCGTCGGATAATTTTGCAAAATTCATCGACGAACTTTTTGCCTATATAAGAAAAAATAACGACGAATATATGAAAATGTGCAAGTCGGACGATATATTTTTCGTCGCAAAGCGGCTTACCATGCTTGCTTCAACCAAATGTCTCGAACTTTGCTACAACGATAAAAGGCTTAAAGATAAAAACCATCTCGAAATAGAAGTGAATATTTTTATCGACGGGCTAATTTCGGAATACGTCAAATATTGCCGCGGGCAAACCGCAACCACTCCTGACGATTTACGCAAGTATACTTACGAGTGGTTAAGTCGTTTTATTTCACGTCGTTTTACGGCGTGAAAGTTAAAACGAAAATTTTAAACCGAAAATTTATTGAAATGGTTTCGGCATGAAATTTGTGAGCAACGGAGTTTGGCGGTCGATATAAACGCGGTTTTAATTGTGATGTCGCTTTAATAGTCGTTCGCCACGTTGTGGAAAACGTATTCCACATATTGAAATGTTACGTGTTTTAATGCTTGTTTGCCGCAAAATTAGTGTTTTAATAAGTCGGTTGCGCCGTTTGTGTTTTAATGCGTGTAATATTGCAAAAATGCCCGTTTGACGTATTATTATATAAATAAAAGTAATTTAATTTAAAATAAAAGGAAAAGGATTATGAAAGAAAAACAGACTAAAGAACATACGGTAAGGACGTGGAGAGGCGCGCTTATGGCATTGTTATCGCTTGTATTTCCAATAGCCGCAACAGTGGGCGGGGCGTATTTGCCAAAGTCGTTTACAAAGGCGTTTTTTGTCCCTGCGATAGTGCTTATTGCGCTGATTGTGGCGGCGACGATTGCCGTGTGTGTTTTGGGAAAAGTAAAAGAGGGCAAATTCATAAAAGAATTTAACGAGACAAACCCCAACGACTTGTTTGAACGGATGCTTTCTCACCGCGAAAAAGCGGAACAAAGTTCTTTGGAAAAACTTGAAACGCTTAAAGTTTTGCGCCGTCGCGCTGCGCTTATAGCCGTTTTTTACGGGGTGGCGGGCACGCTTATGGGCGGTCTTTTAGGAATAATGATTTCAAGCGGTAAAATGTCGAAAAGCACAAGAGCAGTGGTCGTGTATCTCGGCTGTTTATATGCGATTTTAGTTTGTGCGGTGGCGTTTTTCCGCATCAGATTTAAAACGCCCAAGGCGGTGTTTCAAGACAACCCGTCTTACGTAAAGGAAAAAGATTTCCCCATGCTGTATTCGGTGGCTAAAAGGGCGGCGGAGCAACTCGGTTGCGGCGGAGAAATCCGCATTTCGTTGACGACTCAATTCAACGCCGGCATAGCCTATATCGGCGACGTTATTTCTATTCAGTTGGGCGCAGTGCTTATAGCGGAACTTTCCGAAAAGGAAATTTACGCGGTGCTTTTGCATGAGTTTAAACATATCGCTTACGATAAAGGTAAGTCCTTAAAAGAAATTTCTTACGGCGAGGGTTTGTGCGTTAACGACAGACAGATTTACGGACTTGCGACCGTGCCGTTTGCTTATCTCGACGCGAAATATATAGTGGAATATCAGGCATACCGATTTGCATGCTCGCTGATATCCGAATTTGCCGCCGACCAGGCGATGCTTATTGCGGGCAAAAAAGAGGCGGCGTCTGTGCTTTTAAAATTGGCGTATACCGATTATTTTTTCTGGGAAGACGAGGCAAACGACCACGATTGCTTTTTATATAAAGGAGAAACTCCGCCTAAGAATTACATAGAAATTTTAAAGGGAGAGTTTGACCAAGCCAAGGAAAAACGCGCGGAATTCTGGAAAGGTCTTATAAAGCGCGAAATAATTTCTCTTTCGGCAACGCACCCTACGTTGAATATGCGTCTTGAAGCGTTGGGAATAAGCGAGTACGAAACGATTGAAATTCCCGATTACGACCCGCTTGAAGCCGACCGCAATCACGCGATTGCTTTCGTGGACGATTTAGTGGCGAAAAGTATGTCTTACGATTATTCGGACAGCAGAAGAATTTATTATCTCGACCCCCTTTACAACGTTGAAAAATGGAAAAAGGACGGCGAAAAGTTGACTCCCGACGGCTATGCCGACTTGCTTGAAGATTTGTATTCGCTCGGCAGAAAAACCGAAGAAATGCAGTTGTGCGACCGCGTTATCGCCGAATTTAAGGGCAGTGCGACGGCTACCGCGAAGTTCAGAAAGGGCATGTTTATGCTGTACAAATTCGACGACGGCGGCATTGATTTGATTTACGAAGCGTTGTACGACAACAGTAATTTTGTTGAAGACGGCATGGCTCTGATAGGGCAATACTGTTGTATGACGGGCAATGCAGAAAGGTTGGAAGAGTATCGCTCGCGCAGTAAAGAATATTTTAAAAACGACTACAAAAACGAAAACGAAAGAAGCAGAATTACCGCAAAAGACACGCTTATAACGGACGATTTGTCTAAAGAAGTTCACGACGAAATCGTGCAAAAAGTGCTTGAAATAGACAAACACGTAACCGTAAAGCGCATTTACATAGTGAAAAAACTTATCAGTCAGGATTGCTATACGCATGCGGTGATTTTAGAGAGGTTTTCGGGCGCAAAAACAAACAGAAAGCGCACTTACGAGTTGTATCATGCGGTGTTCCGTTATCTCGATTCAAAAGACGAACAATTTTCGTTGTTTGACCTTGACGACGTGAAAGGCGCGCATGTCAAAAACGTGCCTGACTCTTGCATTTACGACAGGGATAAATAATAAGATATTAAGAGGATAAAAATAAAAACCCCGCAAGCCGTTCGGCTTGCGGGGTTTTATGGTATGGTGTATTGTTTTTGCCATGTTTACCGCATACGTATTGCGTAAAAACGGTGCATTATTAAGTAAAGTTTTAAAACCATATCTATTTTACCGACAAAACGTTAGGGGAAAACATTAATTATTATATTAAAACTATCGATATATTGAAATAATTTGCGAAGTCGATTAATGCCGAATATAATTTATAGATATTATCGAAAATTATTTGACGTATATTTTCATTCGGTAATTCATTTATTGCCGGATTTAAATCTACGTTTGTAGAAAAATATGCAAAGCCATCATTGTTGTTTATTTCAAGGTCAATATTTTCAAATTTTAGTTTTAACGAATAATTTTCAACATTATATACTTTGCTACTATTTTTAATATTTTTGTAATTGTTTGAAATTTTTTCAAAAAAGACTTTTTGAGATAATTGATTATTAAAAAGGGGTAGTTTAAGTGTTATGTTTCCGTTGTTTGAAGAAACTTCAATTATTGCTTTTACATATTCGTTTTTTAGTGGCAATGGATTAATCGGACAACTAAATTCTATTCTATCAATGGTTTTTTCCAAAATGATATCATTGGTTAAACTTGATGTTTTAAATATGTAATTTTTCAAAGACTCTACAAGTTTTAATGAAATGTTATAATGCATTTTACAGAATTAAAACTTTCCTCCGTTCTTTTGTATCTCTTTCAATAAGGTGTCGAAAGAGATTTTGCCGTTTAAATAATCGTTGAAAATAAACGCTTGAATATCTCTTTTAACGCCATCGGTAGTATCTTTGAAGAAAAATTCTTGCAAAGGTAAATATTCTTCGATATCGAATTCCGATACAGATTTTTTAGATAAATAGTCTAAATATTTTTTTGCTTCGTTTAAATTTGTAATTTTGTACATATTTTTAACTCCTTATTTTTGTTTATTTATTATTCCGTCAGTACATTGTATTGAATAGTTACCTGTATTAGTATCCCAATTATCCTTTTTATTAATTGCATTCCATTGTTTTTTTGTTCCGCTGAATACTATTTTGGTTAAATTTTTACAACCGCTAAAAGCATCAACACCGATAGTTTTTATATTTTTTGGAATTGTTACGTTTGTTAAACTGCTGCAACCATAGAATGTATATTCCCCGATTTTGGTTACGCCTTCGGGAATTGCTATACTTGTTAAACTGCTACACCCAAAAAACGCCCCCCAACCTATACTTGTTACGCCTTCGGGAATTGCTATGCTTGTTAAACTGCTGCAACCATAGAACGCTTCCAAACCTATACTTGTTACGCCTTCGGGAATTGCACATTCTATGCTTGTTAAACTGCTGCAACCATAGAATGTGCATTCCCCGATAGTGGTTACGCCGTTTCCGATTGTTACGTTTGTTAAACTGATGCAATCAAAAAATGCATATTCACTGATAGTGGTTACGCTGTCCGGAATAGTTATGCTTTTAAGAGATATGCATTTCTTAAAACAATGATCGCCAATATAAGTTACGCTATCCGGAATGTTTATACTTTTAAGTAGGGCGCATTCCATAAAGCATTGATTGCCAAATTTTTTGACTGAATTTGGGATAATTATGTTTGTCATAGAATTACAAGCCCCAAATCCGTCTATGTATTCTATTCCGTTGCATATGAAAGCCGTTTTTATAGTGGTTTTATAATTAAAAGCATTATCACTTATGAATTTTACCGGGAAAGAATTTATATATGCGGGTATTACAAATAATGTTGTGCTACTACTACATTTTGTTATTGTTGCTATGCCATAATCTACAGAGTAACTAAACCAATTTTTATAAACATATATCCATTTTCCGTATAGATTTGAAATTTCCGTACAAGGCGTGTCATTTGTTAACGGGGTTTGAAAGTTTTTATCGATAAACCAACCGTAAAAATAGTAGTCATCATTAGGGTCTGTGTTTATATCTGAAGGCTTTATAGATTCGGCTGTTTTGTAAACAGATGCCGAATCTGTATATTCTGTATATATAGATTGAACATATTTATTGTTGATGTATATTTTTATTTCTTTTTTATTGTTTTTTTCAGCGCATCCTAACGAAAAAGTTGCGCAGGTTAATATAATACATAAAATTATAAAAGATAAGTATTTATTTATTTTCTTCAACATAAGTGACTCCTTTTGCAGTTATTTTAATTGTTGCACAATCAAACGACGATAAAGATTTTAAATCGATTTTTACATAACCCGACTTATATAATTCTTTTAAAATATTTTCGTATTCTTCTTTCATTTCTTCTTTATCATTAAAAAAATCATAAAAAGAGTAGGTGTACGAAATATAACGTTCATTTAAAATATCGTTTTTCTTTACGTACATTTGAGATAAAATTTTTAAACTTGTTTCTTTATTCATTCTTGTTCTCCTTTGGTTTTCAAAGTAATTGCTTTAGTTGTTTACTAAATGTAAATCGTAATTCTCTTCATATTAAGCACCCATTTAAGTTTGTTTATTATATAATACATCATTTAGTGATGTATGTCAAGCCATAAAGTGATGTATTATATATTATAAAGATATGATTAAAGATGAATTTGGGAAAAGATTAAAAGAAAGCCGTAAGGTAGCAGGATTTACTCAGCGGCAAGTTGCCGACAAATTAAATATGACTCAACAACAGTATAGCAGATTTGAAAACGGCAAATTTGAGTTGAATTACGAGCAGATTATATTTGTTTGCCGTCTTTTTGACGTGTCTTCCGATTACTTGCTTGGACTTTCTGAATTTTAAAACTATATATAAAATCCTAAAAAACGCAGCGAATGCGTTTTTTATTTTTAAGTAATTTGATGACAAAGAGTGAAATGTATTTTATTTGAGATATATTATTTTTTTAAATCTCAAAATTGCATGACGTGTCGTTTTTGTTGTTCGGCAATAAAAAAGTTTGAGATTTATTAAGAAAAAACGAAGATAAGAAAATCTATTGCCAAAAAGGGAAAAATAAGATATACTAAACGTAGGTATTTCAAACCCAATTAGAACATTACGTGCCGCAAGAATATGCAGAAGACCATAAAACCATGCCGTATTTGCGGTTTGTTCTACCAAGGTTTGAAATACGTAAACGATTAAATTTCCCACAATACTAATTAGACAACGTTAATAAAAAGCGTAAAGGAGAAAGTATGAAAGTTTGTATAGTTTGCGACGTTCTGGGTGCTAAAAACAACGGCACTACCATGGCTGCGACTAATCTGATAGATTATTTGACGGAACAAGGACACCAGGTGCGCGTTGTGTGCTGCGATAAGGATAAAAAGGGCAAGGAAAATTATTACGTTACGCCGACGCTAAATTTAGGTAAGTTTTGCAATAAAATTTTGGCGGAAAACGGGGTTTCTCTCGCTAAAACCGACGATAAAGTGCTTACCGAGGCGATAAAAGGCGCGGACGTAGTGCATTTGCTTATACCTTTCGGACTTGCCCGCAAGGCTATTAAAATAGCCAATATTTATAATTTGCCAATCACCGCAAGTTTCCACTGCCAAGCCGAGAATATTACCGCGCACGTATTTCTGATGAACGCAAGTTTTGTCAACAAACTCGTTTATAAAAACTTCTATAAGCACGTTTACCGTTATTGCGACTACGTGCATTATCCCACCGAATTTATCAAAAACGTTTTCGAGGGGACAACCGACAAAACGGACGGCGTCGTCATTTCCAACGGCGTAAACGAAAGTTTTTTCAAAGGCGGCGAGGCGAAGCGCGTTTCGGACAAGTTTACAATCGTTTGTACGGGCAGATACAGCAGAGAAAAGGCGCAATATCTTTTGATTAAGGCGGTGCCGCATTGCAAGCACAAAGACAATATAAAATTAGTGTTTGCAGGTGCCGGTCCGTATGAAAACAAACTTAAAAAATTAGCCGAAAAACAAGGCGTTGACGCCGAGTTTAAGTTTTTCTCTCGTGAAGAGTTGCTGCCAATGCTCCGCGGGGCGGATTTGTACGTGCATACGGCAAAAATCGAAATAGAGGCGATTTCGTGTCTCGAAGCGATTGTAAGCGGACTTGTGCCGGTAATCAACGATTCGCCGAGAAGCGCGACGAGGGCTTTTGCTTTGGACGAAAACAATTTGTTTAAAAAAGACGATATAAAAGATTTGGCTGAAAAAATTGATTTTTGGTACGAAAACCCCGAAATTAAAAACAACTATAAAAAGCGTTATAAAAGCATGGTGGGCGCGTTCGACCAAAAAGACTGCATGAAGAGAATGGAAGAAATGCTTTATGCCGCAATCGAAAAAAAGAAAAGAGAAACCGCAAGCAAAAACTTAAATAAAAACGATAAAACAACCGATAAATAAACATATTTTGCATTTGTAAAATTTGACGAATAATGTGATTTCAGTCGGCATATATATTGTGATTTAATAGAACTTAAAATTTAAAAGTCTCGGCTTTTGGGGTGTATTTGCCTTAACGGTCGGGACTTTTTTAATAATAATTTGAGAAAACCGCAAACTGAAATATTGATATTAAAGTGTAGTCGAAGAATGGTAATGACGATAGAGTGTGAAATAAAAGTTGTTGAGGGTGCATAAGGTGCATTTTTTGAGTTTGAAATATAACTTGTTTATTAAAAATGCTTTTACAATCCTTCCGTCATACTGCGTATGCCACGGCAGATTGTCAATCAAGTGCAATATCCCAAAAACCCTCTTTTGCGCAAAGAGGGCTGAAATTTTAACGGAAATTTCAGTAAACTTCGGTTAAGGGCGAAGTAAATTCGGCGTTGACCGAAACGGAAAATTTGACCTTGACAATGTTTTTTTTCGTCAGTATAATAAATTTGATCAGGTGCGAAAATGCAAAACAGTCGATGTTTACGGCGAAAAGGCAATTAAAAAGCGGCGGTAAATGTAAAAAATCACATTTTAAACCAGCATTAAAGTTTTGCGGCAAAATGCTGTTTTGATTATTCGCTTGAATTTAGGAGGAAGAAAGATGAAAAAATTGACGGTTGTTGTTATTTCGATCGTAATGACTGCGCTTTTATGTTTAGCCACGGCATGCGGCAACGGACAAAAAGGCAAGTTTACTATCGAAGATATTGAAATCGAGTACGGCGAAGAATGCGTTATTAAACCCGTATTTGAAAACGAGGCTGACGAAAAGGAAATAGTTTACACTTTTGACGGAAACAATATTTCCATAACGGACGGAACGGTTAAGGGGCTTGCAGGGAAAAGCGAAACTGTGGTTACGGCGAAAACCGAAGATTATACCACGACTTTTACGATAAAAGTAAAGGAAATTAACTACGGCGAATTGCAAATTCTGGATATGGAAGTAAGTCAATATTCCACAATGGCAATCAACCCCGTATTTACAAAAACTTATGCCGAAAGCGAAATAATTTACACGTTTGACGGCAACGATATTTCGATTGAGAACGGAATGGTAAAGGGACTTAACGCCAACACCGAAACGATGGTTACGGCGACGGCGGAACACAACCGGACGACTTTTAAAGTCAAAGTCAAACCGCAGACTTCATCGCTTACAAATCCCGACGGGTCAGAGTCAAAATTTGTGGTAAATCTTCCCGAAACGGACGATTTTATAGTGACTGCCGACATTGAAGCAGAAAAATATATCGAAGATTACACAAGGCTTTGTTCGTTTGCCTTTAACGGCTCGAATAATTCTTGGTATAATATTGAATACATGAACGGCAAAGCGTTTTTGTTTGCGAGATTCAACGGCGTTGAAAAATATTGGATAGAATTATTCGGTTCTTCCGACGAAAACGTAGTAAAAGACGGGAAATTCGCCTATACGATTACCATTTTAAAGAAAGGTCAAGCGACGTATTTCTTTTTTAACGACAAGTACGTTTGCAGTTTTTCGGAAAAGGAAATGGATGGTTACGGCAAACTCGGCGGATTTGAAATTACAGCCGCCGCCGACAGGACGGCAGGCGAATACAAAATCAACCTCACGGTAAACGCCGAAAACGACCAAAGCCGAAACTACAAACTTTTCGACGACAAAAAGGACAAAAACGAATTCGATACGTTTACTTTGTCTCACGAGACGGGCGCGGAGCAAAAATTCGTATTCGGCGATTATTCTTCGATTTACGGCGACTACGTTTTGACTACCACGATTGACGTTGAAACTTACAGCAAGGATTGGACAAGGCTATGCGCGTTTGCCTTCAACGGCTCGGATAATTCCTGGTATAACGTTGAAATGGGCGCGGACGGCAATGTGACTTTGTACGCAAAATTCAACGGTATAGAAAAGTATTTCATTCATTTGTTCAACGTAAGCGACGACGGAGTTATGGTCGACGGGAAAATACATTTCACGGTTGCGCTTATAAAAAAAGGTCAATCGACGCATTTCTTTGTTAACGGTTTGTTGAAATGTACTTTCTCCGACGCGGAAATGGACGGATATGCGGCTCTTTCTTCTTTGGAAGTGACGGCTTCGGCAGACAGAAGCGGCGGCGCATACTCGATTACTTTTAGCGACGCTAAAATTTCGACTATCGAGTCGGATATTTATAAACAACTCGTCAAAGAGATTAAATATGCCGACATAAAATTCGTGCAGCAACAAGGTGCGGAAAGCAAGTACGGTTTCGGCGATTTAAATGATTTATATAGTTCGTATTTGATTACGGCGCAAATCAAAGTAAACGCTTATTCGACCGATTGGACGAGGCTTTGCGCTTTGGCGTTCAACGGTTCGGACAATTCCTGGTACAACATCGAAATTGACGGTTCGGGCAACGCTACGTTGTTTGCAAGATTCAACGGCGTTGAAAAATATTTTATTCACGTGTTCAATATTGCCGACGAAGGCATTACGGTTGGCGGAACGATTTGCTTTGATATCGCGCTTTTAAAACAAGGTCAGGCGACGACGTTTTTTGTAAACGGTAAAATGGTTTGCGGATTTACCGAAAGCGAATTGAACGGCTACGCCAAACTTACGGGTGCGGAAATTACCGCGAGTGCGGACAGAAATGCGGGTGCGTACGATATCGAAATAAACAATGCGGTTGTTTACGAAGGCGGCAGTGAAATATTTAACGAGTACGTTTTGAAGACTTTAAAAGAGTATCAAACGACTACGCTGACACACGAAAACGGCGACGAAACGAAGATGGTTATAGGAGATATGTCCACCTTTTATGCCGATTACGTATTTACTTGCAAAATCGAAGTAAGCGAGTATGTAAACGATTGGACAAGGCTATGCGCGTTTGCGTTCAACGGCTCGGATAATTCCTGGTACAACATCGAGATGGGTGCGGACGGCAACGCGACTTTATACGCAAGGTTTAACGGCGTTGAAAAATACGGCATTTTCCTTTTTAATAAAGACAATATGACGCAAAACGGAAAAATAGTTTTCGACGTAACGCTGTTGAAAGCGGGGCAAAAAACGTATTTCTTTATAAACGACGAATTAAAGGCGAGTTTTTCGGACGAAGAAATGAACGGTTACGGCACGCTTACTACGCTTGAAATTACAGCCGCGGCAAACAGGGTGGCGGGCAAATACTCGGTAAACGTGGTAGGGGCTGAAGTATTGCCGTCTTCTGCCGAAACGTTTAAAAACTATTTGGCGAAAGTCAATCAATAACAATAAAACGGGCGAGTAAAATCGCCCGTAATTTTTGGAGGACACATTTGAAACGTTACGTAAAAACAATTATGGCACTGTCGATGACCGCATTGATTTCCGTATCCGCCGCCGCAGGAACGGGCATAAAAATCGACGCTCAATCGGCGCAAAACAATCAAACCTACGGAGATAATAACTTGGGAAGCAAAATCACTGACATGAATTTAAAAGGTTTTGTAGGCGAAAAACTTAAAGGCAACGTAAAAAATTGGCAACTCGTCGCTTACAAAAACAACAAAAACATTATTGATCAAATCGCCGCCGCAAAGACAAACGAACTCACTTTTTCTTACATGCTCGGCTCAGATTATTTCAACGTCGAATCTTATTTGAACATGGATATAATGTCTTACGGAGACAAGCAGGCTTTGGGATTTGTGATGACTTCTGCCGCATCGTCGTTCGGCGACAGAGACGTAAAATACGACGTAGACCCAAATGCGATTACGAATTGGTCGGGTGCGACAGAGTTGTGGGTTGAAGTAGACGCGTCAAACCTTGAAAGCGACGCCTATTTAAGGATTTCGTTTGAAGAAAATTCTTTCGGAAGAGAATCGTACAGACCGCTTACCGGCAAAGAGTTTACGCTGTATACTTCAGACGGGCAAGCATTGAAGGCGAAAACCGAAGAGGGTGGATACTCGAAAATCGAAGCGGGGTTTAAAGGTTACGTCGCACTGCCGCTCGGCGAAAGTTTTTACGAGAGATATTTCGATAATTTCGGCAATGGTATGCTGGATATCGATAAAGTGGTGCAGTGGCAGATTTCGTATAAAAGCGACTCGAAAAATATAGACAAGCCGTTTTATATCACGAGTTTTAACGTTGTGGGAAATGTAGACGGCAAAACCGTGCCTTTTGCAACCGATGCGGGCGATAAAATTTTGACTATATGGAATTTCGACGGAGTAAAACCCAAGACCGACGTCGATATGAGTTCTTTATTCTGGTATGGGGAATTCGTCGGCAAACTGCTTACGGGCATCGCTTACGGATATATGGCAACAAACGACCGTGAATTAAAGACGGTGGCGGACGGAATTGTCGACGATCTTTCCGCTGCGCAGGGCGAAGACGGTTATCTTGGCACGTATATCGGTAAATCGAGATATTCTTTAGAGACTAACAACTGGGATTTATGGAATCAATATCACTGCATAACGGGACTTTTAGAGTGGTACAAAATTACGGGCAACGAAAAGGCGTTTATTACTGCGAAAAAATGTCTCGATTGCATTTACGAGACTTTTAAAAACAGAAGTTATTTGGTTTTCGGCGGGTACGAGACTAACAGAAGCATAGCGCACGCTTACGCGCAGATGTATCAGGCAACCTGCGATAAAAAATATCTCGACGAGGCGGAACGCATTATTTCAGAGGACTGCAACCAATACAACGGTTGGTATAATTACGCCTTGCAAAACATCGATTTTTACAAGACTAATTGCGGCAGATGGGAAGTTTTGCACATGATAATGACGCTCGGCATTTTGTATGAGGAAACGTGGAAACCCGAGTATTACGAAGTTATGAAAAACGTTTGGGAAAGCATTGATAAAACCGACGTGCACAACGACGGCGGCTTTACCACAAACGAGGGTGCATTAGGCGACCCGTACCTGGACGGAGTAATCGAAACGTGCTGTACCGTCGCGTGGATGGCTTTTACAAACGAATATTATAAATATAATCAATCGGTAGAAGTTGCCGACGAATTAGAGCGGTCGTATTACAACGCCATGCTCGGTTCGCTTATGGAAGGCAATAAATACTGCGCTTACAATACTCCCGTCGACGGCGTGCAAGGCAGTTGCGGCGGTTACGACGGCAGAAGAGTATCTTCTCAACAAGACATTTCTTTCCAATACAACAAAGGTTCGGCTGACTTTAACTGTTGTCAGGCAAACCTGGCGAGAGGGTTGGGACAAATATCTCAATGGGCTGCGGTTACGTTTGAAAACGAGTTGAATTTAAACTATTTCGGCGCGTGCGAAATCGAAACGGAAGTGGGCGGCAAAAAAGTGATTATAAAAGAGCAAACAAACTATCCGCTCGACGGAAATGTCAGAATTACGATAGACGGTTTGAGTAAAAACAACAGTTTTACGCTTAATATAAGGATACCCACGTGGGCGAAAGGCGCAACGGCAAAATTAAACGGAGAATATATCGACTGCAAAAGCGGCGAATATTTAAACATTGAAAGAGCGTGGGAAAACGGCGACGAAATACAACTCGACTTACCCATGGAAATAAATTATTGGGTGGGCGAAAACGCAAAGTCGGGTCGCACTTCTGTTTACTACGGACCGATTTTATTAGCCCTTGACAATTACTTCGCTCCGTCGTATAATAATGATACCGAGTTGACTACAAACGAAATAGAGTCGGCTCAAGTGACTTCGGGCGGGTTATACGGCGCGTTGCTTTTTGTCGACATCAAAAAGGGTAAGGATACGATAAGGCTTGTGGACTTTGCTTCGGCTGGAAAATACAGAGGAAACTCCTCACCGTCTACTTATTGGTCGTGGCTCAACGTGACCGACGCTCCAAGCATAAAATCGTATGAAAACCCCGTTTACAGATGGCAAAACAACGACAGAAAACGCATTACCGCATCGTATTCCGTTGCGCTTGACAAGTACTCGGCATATGCGGGGCAAACGGTAAATTTCTCGGTTAAAAAAAGAGTGGGTTACGACGCAGAAGTCGCGCTTTCGGGCGGCGTTACGTTTACGAATAACGGAAACGATTATTCGTTTGTAATGGGCGAAAACGACGTAGATATTAAAGTGACTTACACGAAAAAGCAAGCGCAATCGACACCTGAAAAAGGCTGTTCAAGCGCAGTCGGTACGCAAAGTGCGGTATTGTCGGCGTGCGCTGTTGCCGCACTCGGTCTTAAAAGAAAGAGAAAAATCGAAGAATAAATTTTAACTTAACATAGCGAAAGTAAAGGTGATAATTTTGTTCGATTAAGATTAAAACGCCGTTTTTACGCGATACGTAATGCGTAAAAACGGCAAAAAATACAAAAGAGGTTATTAATTTCAAAGTAAACTGAAATGGTAAAAAGATTTGACAAAGTATACTACGTAAACATAAACGACGAATCAAAATCGGATAAACTTGTTTATGCTTTAAATTGTAAGACAAGACGAGATATTTTAAGACTTTTAAGTTGTGAAATTCTGACTATTCAAACCATCGCCGAAAGGCTCAACGTTTCTATAAGTACTATATCTGAACACGTTTCGGTTTTGGTGAAAAGCGGACTCGTTTCAATATGCAAAAAGGACGGAGCGGACAGATTAGGTAAATACGTCGTAAGGCAATATGAAAGGATAGAAATAGGGATGCTGAACGAAAGCAATGGTAAAGTCGACAGCGACAGCGTGGTTTATCATATACCCATAGGAAGTTATTCTTCGTTCAACGTAAAGCAATATTGCGGAATGGTCAGGGAAGAGGGGTATATCGAGGGTAGAGACGATCCCGATATATTTTATTCTCCGCTCAGAAGTTATGCGCAACTCATCTGGTTTGACGAGGGGTATTTGGGGTATACCGTTTCTCTTCATGATATCGATTTAAAAAACATCGACAATATATCTCTTTCGCTTGAACTTTGCAGCGAAGCCCCCGGTTACAATGAAAACTGGAAGTCGGACATATTTTTTTCGTTTAACGATATTGACGTTTGCACTTACGTATCGCCCGGAGATTTCGGCGCAAGGCACGGTGTGCTGACTCCCTCTTGGTGGGCTGAAGGGGCTAATACGCAATACGGATTACTTAAGAATATTTCGGTTGACGGCAGCGGAACTTTTATCGACGGAGAAAAGGTTTCACCGATAACCATCGACGATATAGGAGTAAAAAACAACAAAATATTCAAGTTTGCTTTCGGAGTAAAACCCAACGCCAAAAACCGAGGCGGCATTAATGTTTTCGGCAGTAAATTCGGCGATTATCGTCAACATATAATCTTGACCGTTTCTTATAAAAAGGCGGAAACCACAAAATAATTACTATAAAAACATAAAATAAAACACGGTTTGCAAAAGTACAGGCAAGCCGTGTTTTTGTGTCGATAAAAAGGGAAATTTATAAAAAACGCAAAGTTTGATTTTTACGCCGATTTTCGTTTTTGCATAATACGTATTGCGTAAAAAAGACAATTTTTATAAAAATTCGCGCTAAAACGTGATTAAGGTTACACAAAATGGTAAACAAAAACATTGTATTGAGACATAAGTCGGATTGCGACGTTGACGTACCGAAAAAATACAACTTAAAATATTCAAAACAAAAAAATAGGCGACGCACGTAAGTGCGCCGCCGCATTTTTATTAAACGTTTTTGTTAAAGATTAAAGGCATTCGGGAGCCTTGCCTGCGCAGCCGAGTACGTCGACAAGTTTGTGCTTAACGAGTTCTTTAATGTTTGCTCTTGCGGGTTTAAGATATTCTCTGGGGTCGAACTTAGAGGGGTTCTCTGCAAAGAACTTACGAATAGTACCCGTCATTGCCAAACGAAGGTCGGAGTCGATGTTGATTTTGCAAACCGAAAGTTTTGCCGCTTCACGGAGTTGTTCTTCGGGCACGCCGATAGCGTTGGGCATTTGTCCGCCGTATTGGTTTACCATCTTTACGTATTCCTGAGGAACGGACGAAGAGCCGTGTAATACGATGGGGAATCCGGGAAGGTTTTTAGAAACTTCTTTCAAAATGTCGAAACGAAGCGTGGGCGGAACGAGTATTCCTTGTTCGTTTAAAGTGCATTGTTCGGGTTTGAACTTATATGCGCCGTGAGAAGTACCGATTGCGATTGCAAGCGAGTCAACGCCTGTTTTGGTGACAAATTCAACAACTTCTTCGGGTCTTGTGTAAGAGCCTTCGCCTTCAACTACAACTTCGTCTTCGATACCGGAAAGAGTACCGAGTTCGCCCTCGACAACAACGCCGTGATCATGAGCGTATTCAACGACCTTTTTAGTGAGTTCGATATTGTCCTTGAAAGATTTTGAAGAACCGTCGATCATAACCGAAGTGAAGCCGCCGTCGATACAAGCCTTGCAAGTCTCGAAGTCCGGACCGTGGTCAAGGTGTAAAACGATGGGGATTTCGGGGCATTCGATAACCGCAGCCTCGACAAGTTTAACAAGGTAAGTGTGGTTTGCATAAGCCCTTGCGCCCTTTGAAACTTGCAAAATTACGGGTGATTTTTCTTCTTTGCATGCTTCGGTGATACCTTGAACGATTTCCATGTTGTTTACGTTGAAAGCACCGATGGCATAACCGCCGTCATATGCTTTTTTAAACATCTTTGTACTAGTAACTAATGGCATTTTAATACCTCCGTAAAAATTTATTTATTTTAACTATCGATATTATACAACATTTTTTTGCTTAGTGCAATATTTTAATTGAAATTTTCCGCAATTTTTAACAATTATTGACCCCAAAATCAACAATTTTTTACTTTTTATTGCCAAAAAAGTCGTGACTTTTGCCTGCATAACGGTTATGCAAATTTTACATATCCGCAAAATTCAGCAAATGATTTAAATAAGGGTGTATTTTTTGCATATTTTTAAAAAGCACACATATAATGTTTTGAGAAACAAACTTAAAGTTTATCTGCCGAAAAAATTAAACAAGTTGAGTTTTAGTAGTGTAAAATGCGCTAAAAAGCAATAAAAATCGCTTTTAAAACTTGCTGAATTTTATCTTTTTTCGGTCTTTATAAACAATTATTAAAATTTTGTAAAAACCCCTTGACATTGGCGGCGAAAATGTTATAATAATGCAAGTGCTTGTCAATTGTCGCAAGGGGAAATCTTGCGAGGTTATATGCGTTTTTTTAAAATTTGCAGTGCGGGAAACGATTATTTGTATCTTTTTAAACCCGATAAACAAATCGACTATGCTGCGCTATCGAAAAAAGTGTCGGACAGGCATTTCGGAATAGGCTCCGACGGGCTTATAGTGCTTGAAAATTTTAGTGACTGCGATTGCTCGGTAATCATGTATAACAGCGATGGCAGCCGAGGTAAAATTTGCGGCAACGGTATTCGCGGAGCGGCTTTTTTGCTGTCTAAACAACAAAAAAAATTCGAGTACGTTTTAAACACCGATTGCGGCAAAATCAGCCTGAAAACCTTGTTTTGTAACGACGAGCGGGGTGTGTTTACAGCCGATATGGGCAAAGCAATCGTTGTAGGAGAAAAGAAAATCGTTTTCGGCGGACGGGAATATGACGTCTGTTTTTCAGACGTTGGAAATCTGCATGCGGTCGTGTTTTGCGACAATCCGCAAAAACTGATTAATAAAGCGGTTAAATTTATTAAGCAAGAAAATTTAAGCGACTACAACGTTGAGTTTGTCAAAATAGAAAACGACGGCAATTTGACGGTGTACGTGCATGAAAGGGGGTCGGGCAGGACGCTTTCGTGCGGGAGCGGCGCGTGCGCCGTATATAAATGTGCTTTGCAAAAAGGCTATGTAAGCGGCGAAACTTCGCTTTTGTTCGAGGGAGGCAAAATGCTTGTTAAAGAGGAAAACGGGCATATTTTGCTTACGGGAAGTTCGGTTTACGTTTGCGAAGTTTTATTCGGAGACGAAGAATGAAACTTTTAGACGGATTTTCTTGTTTGCAAGGCGAATACTTATTTTCAAAAACGGCGAAGTCGGTTGCTGGGTTTAAAAAACTTTATCCGGACGCACCGCTGTATAAAATGGGTATCGGCGACGTGACGATGCCTCTTCCAAAGTGCGTGGTTGCCGCGATGAAAAAGGCTTCGGACGAAATGGCTGACAAAAAGACCTTTAAAGGTTACGGCGACGAGCAGGGCTATTTGTTTTTGAGGCAAGCCATTAAAAACCATTATAATAAATACGGAATAAATATTGAAACGGACGAAATTTTTGTCGGTGACGGCGCAAAGTCCGATTTATATAGACTGTCTACGCTGTTTAGCAAAGACAATACAGTTCTTTTGCAAAACCCCGTATATCCGGCGTACTTGGATATAAATTTGCTTTTCGGCAGAACTATCAAGTACGTGTACGGAAACGAGCAGAATAATTTTTTGCCTATGCCGCCCGATGAAAAAGTCGATTTGATTTATCTGTGTTCGCCCAACAACCCGACGGGCGCGCAATACGATATTGCGGGACTTAAAGCGTGGGTGGACTATGCAAAGGATATCGGCGCAGTGATTATTTTCGACAACGCTTACGCCGATTACGGCGAGAAAAATATAAAAAGCATTTATGCGGTAGATGGCGCGGACAAGGTCGCAATAGAGGTAAATTCTTTTTCAAAAAACGCGGGATTTACGGGCGTGAGGTGCGGATATACCATAGTGCCGAAAAAGTTGAGTAAAATTTATTTTGCTTATAAAAGGCTTTTGCAGTCGTCTTTCAACGGGGTTTCTTATATTACGCAATGCGGCGCGCTTGCCGTGTTTACGCAAGACGGTTGCAGTGAAATTAACAGAAATATTAAAAAATATATACATAATGCCGATATAATAAAAAGTAAATTGAGATTAAAAAACGCATTTTTTACCGGCTTTGCCCCTTACGTGTTTTTAAAAGTGCCAAGCGGATATAATTCGTGGAGTTTCTTTGAAGAACTGTTAAGTAAAGGCGTTGTGGTTACCCCCGGAGCGGGATTTGGCGACGGCGGTAAAAATTATATAAGACTTTCCGCTTTTTCAAATACGGACGATATAATAAGCGGAACAGACTTGATAGTCGGGTATTATTAAATAATCGGGCATTATTAAATAGTTAAAAACAAACTAAAGAGGTTTTTTACATATGGAAAAAAAGTGTGGTGTGATTATGCCGGTATTTTCGTTGCCGACAAAATACGCAATAGGTTCGTTGGGAAAAAGGGCATACGATTTCGTTGATTTTTTATCTGAAAGCAGTCAAACGTATTGGCAGTTTTTGCCGCTCGTTCAAACGGGGTATGCCGATTCGCCTTATCAATCTTGTTGTTCGTATTCGGGCAATCCTTATTTTATCGACGTTGAAATTTTGTGCGAGAAAAGGTTATTGACGCACAGGGAAATTATGACGGCGATTGACAAGGGCGAAAAAATCGACTACGGCAAACTTTACGTTGACAGATACGCGCTACTTAAAAAAGCGTATTCGAGATTCGATACGGCGGGAAAAGATTTTATAGCGTTTTTAAGAAAGGGGAAATTCAACGATTACGCTTTGTATATGACCCTTAAAACGAAGTATCAAAAGCCGTGGTACGAGTGGCAAAAAGAATACAAATTCAGAGACGAAAACGCTCTGAAAAAACTTAAAAAAACGGATAAAGAAGAATATTTATTTTGGCAATGGCTTCAATTTGAGTTCTGGAACGAATGGAAGCAGTTGAAAAAATATGCAAACTCGAAGGGTATAAAGTTTATCGGCGATTTGTGTTTATATATGGCTTACGACTCGTGCGACGTGTGGAAAAACCCGCAAAACTTTATTTTGGACGAAAATCTTACGCCGACCAAAATTGCGGGTGTGCCGCCCGATTATTTTTCGGCGACGGGTCAACTTTGGGGCAACCCCGTGTACAACTACGAAAGCATGGCTAAAGACGGCTACTCGTGGTGGAAAAACAGAATTAAAGACGCTTTGTCGGTGTACGATAAGGTGAGAGTCGACCATTTCAGAGGGTTCGACAGGTTCTGGACAGTGCCTTACGGCGCGAAAGACGCGATAAACGGCAAGTGGGAAAACGCCCCCGGCAGAGAAATTTTTGCCGAATTTAACGACGGAGATATAATTGCCGAGGACCTCGGTTTTATCGACGACGGAGTAAAAGATTTGCTTAAATACACGGGTTATCCCGGAATGAAAGTCGTGCTTTTCAGTTTCGACGGCGGAGATTCAAACACTTATTTACCTTGGAATATCGAAGAAAACAGCATCACTTACACGGGTACTCACGACAACGATACCGTGGTGGGGTATTTGAAATCGCTTGACGGCGAAAGGTTTGCGCACGTGAAAGAAAGGGTGCAAAAATGTCTCGATTATTATAAAATCAACAAGCACCTTTCGGGCGTGGAAAGCATGTGGGACGCGATTATGGATATTGCGTACGCGTCCAATTCTTATATAACGGTCGTGCCCATTCAGGACGTGTTGGGGCTTGACAATAAATATAGAATAAACACCCCCGGAAGCACCGGTTGCTGGACGATGAGAATAAAAGAAAGCGTGTTTACGCAAACGTTGTCCACGGCAATGAAACGCAGGGCAAAACGCTTTGACAGAGATTGATTTTAAATATAGAATAAAAAAATTCACGCTTTTTACTTGCGTGAATTTTTTTTGTAACTTGAATATTTTGATTTTGATTTTTCTTATCGTTGCTTATTGGATTTCGCTTTAACAAGTCGACTAATGCGCTGTTTGTATATTAATTGTGCCGTTTAGCGGGGTGACTAATATAATGCGTATAGAATTGCGGCGGTTGTCGGCGAGTAATAAATATTGTCGTTACATTGTATAAAAAGACGGTTTTACAAAACACGTATTGCGTAAAATCGACAATTTATACAAATTTATTCAGTTTTTCGTCATAAGTGTAGTCGATTGATTTAAGTAAAGATATTATTTCTTCTTCTCTTAAATCTTCTTCTTCGCAAAGCGTTTTTAAAGAAGGGTAGTTGTCTCTTAATTTAGTATTGATTACGCTTAAAAGAATATAAGGGTTAGACGGCATATCCATAATTTTTCTCCTTTTTAAAGTTGACTTTAATTTTTTGGATGAACGTTAAAATCTTATCGTTGCAAGACAAGTTTTTAATATAAGACAATTATATTTTATTTTGCCGTGTTTGTCAATATTTATTTTTTGCCGACAAACGTGGCGGCGCAAATTTAAGCACGTTTAAAAGTAAAAATTTGTCCGATTTATGCAAAATTACAAAAAAATGAATAAATATCGCTTTGTTTGTCAATATTTACGTCTGTAAAAACCCTACCGCTTAAAAAGTACATATAATACAGTGGGGCTAAAACACAAATTTATAAAGGACGTATATTACTATGATTAAAAGAGGCGAAATGTACTATGCGGATTTAAGCCCCGTGATAGGCAGTGAGCAAGGAGGCGTAAGGCCCGTACTCGTTGTGCAAAACGATGTAGGCAATAAATACAGCCCCACGGTAATCGCTGCGGCAATTACAAGCAAACTTGACAAGGCGAGATTGCCTACGCATATCGAACTCGGCGCGGTGGAGTACGGGCTTATGAAAAACTCTGTAATTTTGCTCGAGCAAATCCGCACTATAGACAAAAGACGTTTGAAAGAAAGAATAGGCTCGTTGCCTCCGTCTAAAATGCAACTCGTCGACGACGCGTTGCTTATAAGTCTCGGGTTTGTAAAACAAGACGAACAATAATGAGATTTTTTATATCGCGGAGTTAACAACAAAACTAACAATTTCAATAAACGGAGGCAAAGTCGGAAAGGCAAAATAATGCGTTTAATTTAAGCCGAATACAACAATTTAACAATCAAAAGCACACCGTTTTTTGTTCTGCAAAGTACGGTGTGTTATTTTTGTTGTGCTGTTCATCGCATACGTATCGTGTAAAAATGACAAAATTGCGCCGTTTAGACGATAAACGCCACTTTTTTAATCAACCTGAAAACATTGCGCTCACAGACGACATATAAATTAGTATGCAACTTGCCAAAACACGTGTTAAAAATATAGAAAACATTTACGATTAATCGTCTTTTGTTGCCTTATAAATAATTGATTTTTTAAAAAGAATATCGTATAATAAATCGGAAAAATTTAAAATTGCAGAGAAGTTTTCTGCCGTTTGCTTTTTAAGGGATTGCTCGTTTTTCAATTGCGGGCGGTTTTCCTGAATCATTGCGGTAAAGGCGTTTTTAAAAACGAAACAAGAAACCGCAACTTTATTCTTGCGGTAAAACCGCAAAAACAAAAATCGGAGGATTATATGAAAAAGACAAAAATCATTTGCACGATCGGTCCTGCTTGCGAAAGTCTTTCCATGCTTGAGAAATTGATGAAAAGAGGTATGGACGTGGCTCGACTCAATTTTTCGCACGGAACGCACGAAGAACACCAAATGCGCATTAACGCCATTAAAGAGGCGCGCCAAAAAGTAGGACTTCCCGTAGCCATTATGTTGGACACAAAAGGTCCCGAATACCGAATTAAAAAATTTGCTTGCGGCAGTATCGAATTGAAAGAGGGCGACAAGTTTACGTTTACGTCGCGCGATATTTTGGGTGACCAAACCATAGTTTCGGTAAACCCGCCCGAAATCGTGAAAGAAATCGAGGTGGGCGGCACGATTTTGTTGTGTAACGGATTGGTGCGGTTTTGTGTTCTCGAAAAAACTTCGACCGATCTTGTGTGCGTAACGGAAATAGGCGGTGTTTTGTCCGATAATAAAAGTATGAGTTTCCCCGGGAAAGTGCTTTCCCGTCCTTACCTTTCCGAGCAAGACAAAAAAGATATTTTGTTCGGCATTAAAAATGACGTCGATTTTATCGCTTGCTCGTTTGTTTCGAGAAAGGAAGATATGCTCGCCGTCAAAGAATTTTTGGCTGAAAACGGCGGAGAGAACATCGAACTGATTGCGAAAATCGAAAACCGCAGCGGAGTGGATAATCTGGAATCGATTGCGGAAACTTGCAGCGGTATAATGGTTGCACGCGGCGACCTGGGCGTGGAAATTCCGTTTGTGGAAGTTCCGCCATTACAGAAAAAGATGATTACCGCTTGCAGACTTCTGGGTAAAAGGGTAATCACCGCAACCGAAATGTTGGAGTCTATGATTAATTCCGCTCGTCCGACGCGTGCGGAAATTTCGGACGTGGCTAACGCCGTTTACGACGGAAGCAGTGCGGTTATGTTGAGCGGAGAAACTGCCGTTGGCAAATATCCCGATCTTGCCGTTGCCACAATGGCGAACATTTGCGAAGAGACCGAAAAAAACATTCACTATAAAAAGCGTTTTGCGCAGACCGAATTTCGCATTAAAAACACTTTGGATGCGGTTTCGCATGCGGCGTGCGGTATGGCGATTGATGTCAAAGCGAAAGCGATTGCCGTATTTTCTTACTCCGGTACTACCTGCCGTATGATTTCGCGTTTCCGTCCGCCGATGCCTATTTTAGGCTTGACGCCCGATGAAAAAATCGCGAGACGTCTTTCGATGAGTTGGGGCGTCGTGCCCGTTGTTGTTACAAAATATGACGACCGAGATAAAATGTTTGAAGAGGGCTTGGAAACTGCAAAAAGCGTCTTCAGATTGAAAAAGGACGATTTAATTATTCTTACTGGCGGTAAGTGCGGAGAAAAGGGCAGCACAAACCTTATTCAAATGGAATACATAAAATAACTTAAACATAATTTGTTAATATTGTTATCGGCGATTTGATTTTAAAACTTGAAATCCGATGACAAGCCGCCCCGCAAAGATAATTGGATTGCGGGGCGGCGTATTTTTATCATTGTGCTGTTTACAGCACACGTATTGCGTAAATATGGCATAAATGCGCTTTAAAATTTGGTTTTATAAATATAAATCGCGGACATGACTATAAATCAGTTCGGGTAAAAATATGGAATTAAATACATTTTAGTTTTATAAAATCTTAAAAAACGTATTGACTTTTTTTAAATTGACAGTATAATTAATTTGTTAAAAAATAAATTATATATTGTCGCTTGAAATATCGTTATTAAAAAAATTCGGCGTCGTTTTACAAGTTTTTCGGTTTAGTAGAAATTTGTTTAAATCTGTAAACGATTTGACGGCAATACCGCACTATTGCGGTAAAAAGGAAGATAAAATGATATATTTATTCCCGCAAGGAGGTAAGTTTTATAAAGCCAATTTGCATATGCACACCACAGTTTCGGACGGACAAGAAACACCCGAAGAGGTAAAGACGGCTTACCTTAAAGCGGGCTACTCCATAGTGGCGTTTACCGATCATGAAGTTTTGCTTTGTCACGACGATTTAACCGACGAGAATTTTTTGGCGATTACTTCATATGAAAAATCTATTGACTGTCCGTCAGATTCAAGCAGTTTCGAGTATATAAAAACCGCGCATTTAAATTTGTACGCAACCGATTCTGAAAATTTGGATTGCCCCGTTCTTAATCCGTCCACCGTATGGGGAAACGCAAAAAATCACGTTACCGACGAAATGAAAAAGTTTGATTATCATGCGACGTATTCAATAGACGGATTAAACGACGTGATTAAAAAGGCGAACGATGCAGGTTTTTTGGTTACGCTCAATCACCCCGTGTGGTCTCTTCAGAACTATTCGGATTATTCGGGACTTAAAGGTTTGTGGGGCATAGAAGTGTATAATTCGTGTTGCGTAAAAGAGGGGTTCAGAGATACTGTTCAACCCTTTGAAGACCTTTTGAGAGAGGGAAACAGAATTTATCCCGTAGCGAGCGACGATGCGCATGCGCCGAGCGACTATTTCGGCGGTTTTGTAATGGTTAAGGCTGAAAAATTGGATTATAAAAGCGTAATGACCGCACTTAAAAACGGCGATTTCTACGCTTCTACAGGACCCGAAATACATAAACTTTATTCAGACGGGGAAAAACTCGTAATTGAGTGTTCGTCCGTTGTTTCAATTACGGTAAGTACCGAAAGGAGAAGATCGTTTACGGCTAAAAATAAAGATGGTTTAAATAGGGCGGAGTTTGATATAAGTGAAATTTTAAAGAGCAAAATCGTCAAAAAGGGCGTACAGTCGTATTTCAGGGTCACTATAAGAGATTTTGAAGGGAACGAGGCCTACACGCGGGCGTATTTCATCGACGAATTTATAGAATAATACAATTAACGGAAATTTTTAACGGAGATTTTTTGCCGCGCAAATAAAAAGATAAATAAAAGAATAACGGATATGAAAACGTTTGTATATTATAGGAAAAACGAAGAGGACAAAGACGCTGACGTTGCAGTAGTAAAAGCGAAATCGGTAAATGACGCCGTAAGGATTTTAAGTAAATACTATAACCGCGTTGATAAAGAAAAAGATATTTACGAGATAGATTTTGAAAAAGACGCAAATAAAGATAAAGAAATAATCATTATTTCCGATTATTGATAAAATAATTAAAAAATTAAATGAAATATTTTTTAAATAAATGACCCGTGTTAAGTAGACCGTTCAGTTGTCGGAACACTGCTTGACAGGGTTTTTCTTTATTTAAAAATTAAAATAATAAAGTGCCGGTAAAGTACGATATTGAAGGGTATAAACGTTTCGCCGTCGTACAGTTTAAACTTTGAAAGATAATATTTACGGAATTCATTTTGAGAAACTTTTTTTTCATCTTAGAGATACCTCCATATTTACCTTTGCCTTTCGGCACAGGAGAAGTATCACAAGACGAAACGCAGATAAAGTGTAAATCCTGTTGCCGTGGAGAATATCAGCGAAAAGGTTAAACCCGCAGCGAAAAAAGTATCGTAGAAATAAAAAAGAGCCAAACTCTGATTTGAGCCTGACTCTTCGATAGATATTCGATTTTTAAGTACTTATTTTCGCGGTGAAGTTGATATTCTCGCTGCAAAAGTGATACAAACCACAGACGAAAGGCAATTAACATATGGAAATTTAACCAAATGCAAATAAAAAAGTTAAGCATTAAATCAACTCCCAACCGCAAATCGTATAGAAAATAATAGTATGGGTTCAAATCTCTTGTGCTATGTTCTTGCGATTCGAACCTGTATTTTAAGTATAAAAAAACGAACCCGAACTACAACCTTTTTATGGGTTCAGTTGGGTTCATCTTGGCGGAGAAACCGGGATTTGAACCCGGGCTACGATACACTCGTACTACTCCCTTAGCAGGGGAGCCCCTTCAGCCACTTGGGTATTTCTCCGTGCCTTTTTTATTTAGCCTAACTATAATACCATATTTTTTTAGTAATGTCAATTTATTTTTAGTAAAATTTGCCGTTATAAATATAAATGTTTTAGTTTCGGGTTGAAAGAAAGCAGACTGATTAAAATAAATAAATTGTTGATTTCATTGTTAAAAAAACTGTTGTAAATAACCTCAATGAAAGTAACGATAAAATTGAGAATCAAACATAAAAAATCGAGTTGTTGCAAAAAGTAAAGGGGTGGTCGGCGATGAAGTAAATGATAATTCGGCAGATGAATAATAGGGAATAGTGCATATTTTATTCGCTATTAAAAAATTTATCAAACGACAGTAAAAGCCGTGTTTATGCAATACGTATTGCGTAAACACGGCTTTTTTATACTAAAACATAAAACAACTCAATTTAATCTTTCCGAAACAATTATTTAAAGTGGCAAATTTTAAAACTTTAAATAAAGAAATTTACGCTATGTAGAAAACAAAAATGTGCTTGCAAAAGTATTAATATAAGAAATGGAAACTTGCTTGCAAGTGTTTTTAATTTTTTATATTGCAATTTAAGTTGCAATGGAAATATTCAATTTGCCTTGAGGAGGGCGATATCGATCATAAAATTTAACAAAATAAATTTTACAAACGAAAATTATAATAACGTAAAACTTGTTTGAAAGAACGCAATAAACAACGAGCATATTTTCAAGCGAAACCGATGTTTTTTCAAATGAAGAAGTGCAAAAGCAGTGCGTTTTTGTATAAGTTAAGGATTTGTAAGATTTTGGCATTAGCCCCGAAATTCACTTTAAATAGTTTCTAAATGTTTTTACATTTCGTAATCGACGGCGACGGAAGAAATCGTATGTGCATGCATATACTTCTTCACGACGTTGCAATGATATTCGTCCTTTTGGTATTCGTCGAGTTGCTCTTTATTTTCGAGCGTTACTTGTAAAATTACGTCGTAAGAGCGAGCGGAATGTAAAAAATCTACGCCGACTTCGATATCTTTTAAAAGTTTTACGTTATCTTTCATAGAAAGCAAAATATTCTTGGTTTCTTCGAGTTTTTCGTCGCTGTTATTTTGCAATTTAAAACAAACTATATGTTTAATCATTATTATCTTTTACCTCCGTTTGAATTTTGTTTTTTTTAAATAAAGAAGAAAAAGTATATTCGCGTGCACCTTTCTTTTTGGAAATTATGACGTAATAAGTAGGAATTAAGTATAAGTTTGCAGCAATCCAGGCAATCGGGTCGGAAAAACAGATTCCCGTATAGCCCAAAAGTTTTACAAGGACAAACGAAGCGACGCTTCTGCCGATGAGTTCCATAATTCCGGCAATTACCGCAATGGACGAACGTCCCATGCCTTGCAATGCGCTTCGATACACGAGTATTGCGCCGAGCATTATATACATAGAACTTTGACACATTAAAAACCGTTTTCCGTATGAAATGATTTTATCGTAATACAGCAGTCCGTCGCCAGTCGATTTATCTATAAACAAGCCCATCATAGAATTTCCGAGAAGAAGGCACAGCAAAATTCCCGCAATCCAACAAATAACGACGTATATCATGCTTACGAATACGCAGTCCTTTATGCGCCCGTATTTTTCCGCGCCGGTGTTTTGTCCGACGTAATTTGCAACGGTAGTGCCTATTGCGAAAAGCGTCTGGTCGACGAAATTGTGTATTTTTGCCGCCGCAGTGTAAGCGGTAACACAACCTTTATTTGTGTCGTTTAAACCGTTGAGGGCAGTTTGTTGAATTATGCAGCCGATAGCGGTAATCGAAAACTGCAAAGCCATGGGAAGACCGATGGAAATTTGACCGAAAATCAATTTTGACGAAGTTTTAAAATCTTTCGCTTTCAGTCTGATAAAAGGGTAACGCCAAAACATATATATAAGGCTTGCTACACCGGAGATTAAACTGCTTAATACAGTAGCGAGAGCCGCGCCCGTGTAATTCAATTTGAATACGAGAATAAAAAGCAAATCGAAACCGATATTAAGCACCGCAGAGACAGCCAAAAACATCAAAGGGGCTTTGCTGTCGCCGATTGCTCTTAAAGCATAAGCGACCATATTATACAATACGGTTGCTGCAATTCCGGCAAAAATAATCATCAAATACCAATATGCGTAGTCGAAATATTCCTTTCCCGTCTTCATCATTTTAAGAAGAGGAGAGGTCAAAGGAATTGCGATTGATGTTAAAATAACAGACATAGCGGCGCACAAAATAAGGCTTGTCGCTATGTTTTTCTTTAACGCTTCCGTGTCGCCCGAACCGAAACATTGGCTGAGTTTTATCCCGAAACCCGCTGTAAGTCCGTTGGCAAACCCAAGGATAAAAAACGTAATAGACCCCGTACAACCGATACCGGTCATTGCGTTTGTGGATACGGTATGGCCGACTATTAACGTGTCGACGATATTATAAAGTTGTTGTATTACGTTGCCCAAAAATATTGGGATTGAGAAAAATAATATCAGTTTAAAGGGATTGCCCTTTGTCAATTCTTTCGTCATACGCAAACTCCGGAAACAAGTGGTTGATTGAATGAGAAATAGAGTGAAAAATAAAATCGTATGTTGCGGTTTGCAGGATTGAGTATAAAAAGTATGATGGTATAGGTCGGCGCATAATATTAAACAATTCTATTAAGGCGAATGTTGATGGCGTAAAGTGTGTTTGGAGTTGAATATTATCCTTTGCGCGGTATATATAAGAGTATACGGGTTTTTGTAAGTGCAAGCGTATGCGTTTTTAATATATGCAAAGAGGAGCATATAAAACGCATTAACACATGTATAATTTTAGTCTTGAATTTTACACGTGTGCACGTACGTTATAAGTAAGCATACGTTTTCCATTTGTTGTAATGGAGGTGGTTTAGCCATGTTTACAGTATACGTTTGCTGTAAAATCGTCCAAAAAATAATGAAATTACGGATTTAATGAAACCTGACAGACAGGGAAAATATAAATATTATTTATTTTCGTCGTTTTTGCCCGAATTGAGTTTTTGCATGCAAGAGTCGAAAAGATTATTTCTTTCGGGGTGTGTGATTGCTCCGTGAATTCTCTCTTTCGCAATGGGCACGTCCTTTTTAATATCGTTTAAAAGTTGTTTTACGTACTCTCTTTGCGTATGCTTGTTGGCGGGGCACGGGTTGTGAATAACCGGATTGTTTTTTGCAAATCCGACTATATCCTTTTCCGGAATGTAAATCATAGGGCGTATTACCGTCATTTTAGTCCTTGACATATAGGTTATGGGAGAAAAGGTAGAAAGTCTGCCCTCATAAAGCATTGACAAAAACAATGTTTCGATAAGGTCGTCGGCGTGATGACCGAGCGCAAGTTTGTTGCAACCGTGTTCTATGGCAGAGTTGATTAAGGCACCGCGCCTCATTTTCGCACACAAACTGCAAGGATTTTTCTCTTTTCTTTCCTCAAAAATTATTTGTGCGATATCGGTTTTTTCGGATATATATTCAACATCGAGTTTTTTACAAAACTCTTTCATTTGCTCAACCTCGTTTTGGTCCACGTCTTTTAAACCCATGTCTATATTTATAGCGACGAGAGAAAAGCGGTTGGGGTAAAATCTTCTCATGCCTGCCAATATGCAAAGCAAAGTTACGCTGTCTTTTCCGCCGGAAAGTCCAACAGCAACCTTGTCTCCGTCTTCAATCATGCTGTAGTCGTCGATAGCGCGCCTTGCGGGTGACATTAATTGTTGTAAAGTCATAATAAATCCTTTATTTTCAAATTGATTTGTGATATAATAGTTATATAAACAAACGGTATTTATTTGTGAAAAATCGTTGAATTAATTGATTTTGAAAACCGGCAAAAGAAAGCGGATTTTCGCAAATTGTCGCTTAATTAGTATATTTGCGTGGCTATCTAATATATATTATAATGAATATATACGTGATATGCGAGATAAATTGACTTATGCACGGACGGTTAAAGTAAATATTTTTCCCGCCCGGGCATTCAGCAAACAAAAATTTAGCGAAGATAAATTTTACGATATTTAAATTATAGTATAAGAAATTGGAAACTTGCTTGCAAGGGTTTACAATTTCGCATATTACAATGTAAAAGCGCAAAAATAAAGTATTTTTGCAAAACACGTAAGTGTTTTAAATATTTTGCTTTAATCAAAATATTTGCTTTCTTAAATTATAATGGTTTTTACCAATAAAATCAAACGTTTTGGAGATAAATATGGCAAATCAATTAGCGTCTTTATTAAAAAAAATAACCGACAATTACGCCGTAATAGTTTTTATTATTTCAATGATTCCGCTTATCGAACTTAAAGGTGCAATACCCATCGGGACAAAACTCGGCGGAATAAGTCTTATTAAAACGGCAATGTACGCATATCTCGGTTCGACGGTGGTTTGCGTGCTTGTATTTTTCTTGCTTAAACCCATTTTCAAATTATTAAAGAAAATACCGTTTTTCAAAAAACTTGTCGTCAAAGTAGAACAGGTTTTTAAAAACAAAGCGCAAAAAATAGCCGATAAATTGCAAGAAAACCCCGACGTTGCCGTAAAAAAAATGATGATGTGGGGACTGTTTATTTTTGTAGCCGTTCCGTTTCCCGTGACGGGTGTGTGGACAGGCACTGCAATTTCGGTTTTTCTCGAAATGAAATTTAAAGACGCTGTTTTGCCGTTGGCACTCGGAAATCTCGTCGCCGGTGCGATTATTACGCTGCTTACTTACTTTTTCGGCAAATACGTCGATATGATAATTTACGTGTTGTTTGCCATTGCAATCGTTATGCTTGCAGTGTTTATAATCAAAGTAATAATCACAAAACCCGTTGCCGAGAATGCAACCGAAAGTACTGCCGAAAACTCTCAGGAAAGCAAAAACGTTTAAAAATCCTGATATGCAACGTTGTATAGAAATGAAATTTCAGTTTAACGATGGCGGTATCAAAAATTATTTGTCGACAGAAAAACGATTGCCAAGAACAGAAAAATTTTTTATGGCGTGTTTGTGGTGTGCGAGATTCTGATTATTAAATAGAATTTATAAAATCACAAACTTCAAATTCAAATCCATATAATACTCATAGTTGAGAGGCAAAAAACCGATTAGGGTTTTACGGCTTTCGCTCGTTAAAGGGGGGTATTGTATGGATTTTTGTTTTTGCGCAGAAGACGGAGAGGTAAAACTTGACGGGGCAATTTCAAAAGAAGAAACGGGCGCGCTCAGATACCTGTATTGCGGGGAAAAAAGCAAAGCCACGCTCGTCGCTACATATTTTTATCAACTTTATTTATCTGGCGAGTGCGATAAGTGTGTAAAAGACGAATTGAAGTGTTTTTTGCTCTCCGAAATTGAGTCGATGACGGCGGTAAAAAACGCAATCGAGTTTTTCGGCGGAAACGTCGCACTTTACAGCGGGCAGGGGTTTTGGCGGACAAAGTGGATGAACTTCGGAACGGACGCGAAAACGTTTTTAAAAGACGATTTGGTTTTGGAAAAAGAGTGTATTGTAATGATGATTTCGATATGTAAAAAAACGCAAAATAAAAGTTTAAAAGAATTTTTCCGCAAACTAATCGCCGATGAAGAATTGAATATGCGCCTTTTGGAAAACTTAATTTCAAGGCTTTGAGTTTTTAAATAGTTTAAGAATTGAAGTAAAAATATTTCAATTCTTTTTAATTTATTTTGATTAAACACTAAGAATAAGAAATGTTGTCGCAAGTTAGTTTATGAAAAAAGTCTTAATTTGAGTTTATATGTTTGTTTTGGTAAAATAGTGAGATTTAATTTCAATATGACTAGTTGATTAATTATTATTTTGATTTTTATTGTATAATTATGTAATTTATATACAAAAACAAAAATTTTATGGTATAATAGCAATAAATATTGAGGAGAAGGGTTTATGGCAAAAGAAATTTGCTTTTTTGATACAGAAATAGGCATTGAAGATAAAAAAATACATGATATCGGGGCTGTAAAAAATAATGGGATGAGTTTTCATTCTTCATCTATTAAAGAGTTCATGCGTTTTTGCGAAAGTTCCGATTTCTTTTGCGGACATAATGTCATTCATCACGATTTAAAATATTTAAAGGAATCAACGGGCACGGATAAATTTCAGAATGTAATAGATACATTATATTTATCTCCGTTATTATTTCCTAAAAAGCCATATCATAAATTATTGAAGGATGATAAACTACAAACGGAAGAATTGAACAATCCTTTAAACGACAGTCAAAAAGCCGCTAATTTATTCTACGACGAAGTAAACGCATTTCATAAATTGTCATCGAATTTAAAGATGATTTTTTGCGGTTTACTGTATAATTTTGAAGAATTTAAAGGTTTTTTCGATTACGTAGAATTTAAACCTTATAAATATAATTTAGTTAAGATTATTCAAAATACATTTCAAAATAGAATTTGTGAAAATGCGGATATAGAAGTTTTAATTAATCATTATCCTATAGAGTTGGCTTACGTTTTAGCGTTGATTAATTCAAATGACGAATATTCGATAACGCCTCCTTGGTTGCAATATCATTTTCCTAAAATCGATAACGTGATTAAATTTTTGTGCAATACGCCATGCGACGAAAGGTGTGAATATTGCAGAGAAAAATTAAACATACATAAAGGGCTTAAAAACTTTTTCGGATTTAACGAGTTTAGAAAATATAACGGAGAGCCGCTTCAAGAAAACGCAGCGCAAGCGGCTGTTTACGGAAAATCTGTTTTGGCGGTATTTCCTACCGGAGGAGGCAAATCGATTACATTTCAGTTGCCGGCATTAATGGCGGGTAAAACAGTACATGGATTGACTGTGGTTATTTCGCCGCTTCAATCCTTAATGAAAGATCAAGTGGATAATTTGTGTTCTAAAGGAATAGACGACGCTGTTACTATTAACGGAATGTTAAATCCTATAGAAAGGGCTGATGCAATAGAAAGAGTATCTAACGGAAAAGCGTCGATATTATATATTTCACCTGAAACATTAAGGTCAAAGACAATCGAAAAACTGTTGATGTCCAGAAATATTGTAAGATTTGTAATAGACGAAGCACACTGTTTTTCAGCATGGGGTCAAGATTTTAGAGTTGATTATTTATATATCGGAGATTTCATAAAGAAATTGCAAAAGAATAAACAGTCGGATAAAAAGCCTATCCCTGTATCGTGTTTTACGGCAACGGCAAAACAAAAAGTAATTACGGATATTTGCGATTACTTTAAGAGAAAATTAAATTTAGATCTTGAAATTTATGCATCTTCCGCAACAAGAGAAAATTTACATTATTCCGTCTTATTTAAAGAAACCGACGAAGAAAAATATAATACGTTGAGGACTTTGATATCTCAAAAAAATTGCGCGACAATAGTTTATGTTTCAAGGACGAAAAGGACCAAAGAGCTTGCCGAAAAATTAACCCGTGACGGTTTGAAGGCTTTGCCGTACAACGGAAAGATGGATTCAAAAGATAAGATTATAAATCAAGAAGCATTTATGAATGGGGACGTTTCGATTATAGTTGCGACGTCTGCGTTTGGTATGGGCGTCGATAAAAGCGACGTAAAACTTGTCATCCATTACGATATTTCAGATTCTCTCGAAAATTATGTTCAAGAAGCGGGAAGAGCAGGAAGAGACCCGTCGTTACAAGCAGAATGTTATGTGTTGTTTAACAACAACGATTTAGATAAACATTTTATATTGCTAAATCAAACAAAACTCAGTATTAGCGAAATTCAACAAGTATGGAAAGCGATTAAAGATTTAACGAAAGACAGGCTGAACGTTTGTTGTTCTGCGTTAGAAATAGCAAGACAAGCGGGTTGGGACGATACGGCAGGTTCGGAAATAGAAACCAGAGTAAAAACTGCTATTTCCGCTCTTGAAACTGCTGGTTATATTGTAAGAGGACAAAACGTGCCGCACGTTTACGCTACTAGTATTAAAGCAAAAAATATGTCGGAAGCGTCATATAAAATTAGATCGTCCGAATTATATGACGACAAACAAAAAGAAACGGCGTTGAGAATAATTAAGTCTTTAATTTCGAGTAGGAGCAATCAAAAAAATAGTGTTGATGCGGAGTCAAGAGTAGATTATTTAGCCGATACGCTTGCTTTAACTAAAGAGTCTGTAATCGAAGTAATCAATCTTATGAGACAAGACGGATTGTTAGATGATTATAACGATATGTCGGCTTTTATTTTCGATACAGATAACCTTCATAAATCGTCGTTAATTTTGGATAGATTTATTAAACTGGAAAGATTTATTCTTTCTAAATTAAACAATGACGAAATCTCGTTCAATTTTAAAGAATTGAATGAAGAAGCCCAAGAAGCGGGAATTCAATCGTCGACTGTTAAAAATATACGAATAATATTACATTACTTAACAATTAAAAACTATATTGTTAAAGAAGAAAACAGAGAAACATTTTCAGCAAAAATAGCCCCGTTATTTGGAGATAATAACATTTTAAACAAGTTTGAAAACAGGGCGGATATTTGTCGCTTTATATTGAATTATTTATATTCAAAGGCAGAAAAGCAGACAGATAGCGACAAAGAAGAAAAGTCGGTTACTTTTTCGCTTGTAGGGTTATTTAAAGAATACGAGTCAACGCCAAAGTTAAAATTGACTTCTATACCGACAACTCTTTCAGATATAGAAGATGCTATTTTATATTTATCAAAAATAGGAGCATTAAAACTTGAAGGAGGTTTTTTGGTTTTATATAACGCTATGGAAATTAAACGCGTTATTAAAGACAATAGAATTAAATATAAAGTTGACGATTATAGATTATTGGACGAATTTTATAAACAAAAAATCAGGCAAATACACATTGTCGGCGAATATGCAAATTTAATGGTTAAAAATTATGATGCTGCCATTCAATTCGTTCAAGACTATTTTAATATGGACTTTAAAAAGTTTATTAACAAGTATTTTAAAGGCGAACGGGCTTTTGAAATCGAAAGGAATATTACTCCCGATAAATATAATCAATTGTTTGGAGATATGTCGGACAAGCAATCGGAAATAATTAATGATGACGAGTCTAAATATATTGTCGTTGCTGCAGGCCCAGGCAGCGGAAAGACTCGCGTTCTTGTTCATAAATTGGCTTCATTGTTATTATTGGAAGACGTTAAGCACGAGCAATTACTTATGGTAACGTTTTCAAGAGCGGCTGCTACGGAATTTAAAAAACGATTAATACAATTGATTGGCAATGCTGCCAATTTTGTGGAAATAAAGACCTTTCATTCCTATTGTTTTGATTTACTTGGAAGAGTCGGTACGTTAGAATCATCTCAAAACGTCGTTAAAGATGCGGCCGAAATGATAGCCAACGGCGAGGTCGAACAAGGTAAAATTGTTAAAAGCGTTTTAGTTATTGATGAAGCCCAAGATATGGATGAGAATGAATTTGCTCTTGTGTCCGCATTAATGAAGACAAATGAAGATATGCGTATTATTGCGGTTGGTGACGATGATCAAAATATATATGAATTCAGAGGCTCGGATTCAAAATATTTAAAACAATTAATTGATGAATATGGAGCAAATAAATATGAAATGATTGAAAATTACCGCAGTGCGGCAGACATTGTTTCAATAGCAAATAAATTTATTTCTTCTATAAAAAATCGAATGAAAAACATTCCTTGCGAATCGGTTTCGGGGAATAAAGGTTTAGTTAGAATTGTTCGTTATGCGTCCGAAAATATGGAAGAATCTATAGTGAATGATTTTATAAAAAACAACAAAGAAGGAAAGACTTGTTTCCTTACAAATACAAATGAAGAAGCCATAAAAATTTTAGGTGTCTTAAATAAAAAGGGCAAACGGGCAAAATTAATTCAATCACTTGACGGATTTAAATTATATAATCTTTTAGAAGTCAGATGTTTTCTAAATTTTATAGATAAAAACCTTCATTCGCCAGTAATTTCCGATGATGTTTGGAGTTTCGCTAAACGTTTGTTGTATAATAGATTTAAAGATAGTTCTTGCTTTGAAAATATTAAGAATATGATTAATGATTTCGAAAAAATATACCCAACAAAGTACAGAACGGATTTGGAAGAATTTATCAAAGAATCTAATTATGAGGATTTTTATGAAAATGAAGAAAATGAAATAATTTATGTGTCGACAATACATAAATCAAAGGGGCGTGAATTCGATAATGTTTATATGATGTTGAAAAACGAACAATTATTAAACGATGAATCTCGCAGAAAGATTTATGTAGGCATGACTCGGGCTAAAAACGAATTGCATATTCATACTAATACAGATATTTTCGATAGTTATAAAAATGGTGACGTCGAATTTATTGTTGATGACAATAAGTACACCGAGCCATTGGAGATAATGTTGCAAACAACGCATAAAGACGTCGTTTTAGATTATTTTAAGTACAAAAAAGAAATTATTTTGTCTTTGAAAAGCGGTGCACCGCTAAAAATCGACGATATATTTTTGTCTGTAGAAATAAATGGAAGGGACGTTAGGGTTGCAAAATTTTCAAAAGCATTTGTCGAAAAATTGGAATTGCTTAAGAGCAAGGGATATAGATTGGCAAATTCTCAAATTCAATTTATAGTGTATTGGAAAAGCGAAGACGACGAAGAAGAAACGCCTATAATTTTGTCAAATTTATTATTCGCCAAAAATTAATAAAATAATAGCCACGTTTTACAAAACGTGGCTATTATTTTATGGCTTGAAAACATTTATAAATACTGAATTTGCAAATATATTTTTGCTCTTGTTTGGATAAAGAAATCTCAATAGGTGTGTGTCGTTATTTAATATATGCACATATGATAATAGTAACGTATAATAAAACTGCAATGTAAAATGCAGTTAAAACTGAATATCATTGTCGATTTTTGGGGTGTAATTAATTATATATGAATATATGCGCACGTGACAAAATGACAACAATAATCAAGTTTTATTGGTTGCAAAAACAGAAACGCTCGTCAAGTTTTTCATCCCGTAAACGACGGTAACCATTGATTTGACTATTATACAAAGCGGCAGAAATTATCTGAATTTTTACCTTTTAACGGTGGCTACCGTTATATTTTTAATCCATACACGGAAAATGTTAAATCAAGTTAAAGGTATTTTTTAAGGTTTTCCTCATATTTTTCTTCGAGGTCTCTTAAATCGGTCGCAAATTTAAGCACCTCTTTATCGAGCGTGCTTTCGCCGCTGTTTATAAGTTGGGTAAGTTCGGTTATGCCCATAACAGTGCCTTTAATCATAAGTTGAGCAATGTTGGTTTTAGAATCGTCGATAGAATTCATTTTTATAGCCGTCCAAAGCATAGCCTTTTTCATGGGGTTGATATCTTTGGGCTTTATCGAATGTTCGGACATATATCCCGAAATTTCGCCGATAATTTTTTCATATCCCTCGTATTCGCTTAAAAGTTCTTCTTTAAGGTCGAGGTCAAGCGTTTCGGGGCTTATGTTTGAAATAGACTGTAAGCCTATATGTGCGTTTTTATAAATATTGTTAAGTGCTTCGGCATTAGTTTTTTTATCTTCCATATCTTCCTCCCGTTATTTTAATAATAGTATAAGATAAATGCGGAAAAGTATGCGTTTTTTCTTGACAAAAGACATAAATTTTGATATTCTTAATAAGAACCGCTCGGAGTGGGTAACTAAGCATGAGCAATCATCACCCTATAAAAATATACGGCGAGATTGGACAGGGAGGTAAAATTTCATGTACGCAATTATCGAAAACGGCTGCAAACAGTATTCTGTAAAGGTCGGCGAAGTTGTTAAGTTTGAAAAACTTAAGGCAAACGTCGGCGATAAAGTAGAATTCAACGTTTTGCTCGTATCCGACGAAAACGGCATCAAAGTAGGAAGTGAAGTTGCTTCTTTCAAGGCTGTCGGCGAAGTTATGCAACAAGGTAAAGATAAAAAGATTATCGTGTATAAGTATAAGTCGAAAAAGAACGAAAGAAAGAAACAAGGTCACAGACAGCCGTTTACTGCAGTGAAAATCCAAGAGATCGCTGCAAAGTAATTTTCAATATCATACAGGAGGTTAAATAATATGTTTTTATTCACATTATTTGCTCATAAAAAAGGTGTCGGTAGTTCGAGAAACGGTCGTGATAGTGCTGCAAAACGTTTGGGTACTAAACGTGCCGACGGTCAAGCGGTGTTGGCAGGCAACATTCTCGTAAGACAAAGAGGAACGAAGATTCATCCCGGTAACAACGTTGGTATCGGCAGCGACGACACTTTGTACGCTCTCATTGACGGAGTAGTTAAATTCGAGAGAAAGGGCAAAGATAAAAAGCAAGTAAGCGTATACGCAAAATAATTAATTATGAGGTCGCATTTAAAGCGACCTCGTTTTCATATGTAAGCATTTTTATCTATATTGTTTTGTCGTTTCGTTTAACGGAGATTGTTTGCGCGTTGCGGAACAAATGCGGCGATTATTACAGATCGGCAATTATTATATGGGAAAATGTGGTTAAACAAAAGAGGTAAGTTATGCAAACAAGAATTTACAGCGGTGAATTTTTAAATTTTACCGACACGCTTACGTGCGGACAAGTGTTCAGATACAGACCGTTTAAGGAAGGATATCTGGTGTTTTCTGCCGAAAAAGCAGCATACGTATTCAATAAAGACGGCAATGCGTATATTCAAAGCGAAGATACAGACTACTTTGAAGAGTATTTCGATTTAAACTTCGATTATAAAAAAGCCTATTTGTCGGCTATAAACACGGGCATACCTTTTTTAATTAACGCGGCAGAAAGCGGAAAGGGCATACGCATGCTTAAACAAGGCAAAGAAGAAATGATTTACTCGTTTATAGTGTCGCAAAACAATAATATCCCCAGAATTACGGGTATAATCGAAAGGCTGTGCGCCGCGCTTGGCGAAGAAAAAGAGTTTATGGGCGTAAAATGGAATACTTTTCCCAAAACGCAGGTATTGAAAGAGCAAAACGAAGCGTTTTTTAAAGGTCTCGGCTTTGGTTATAGGGATAAATTTATGTGTTCGGTATCAAACACTCTGAACGTGGATGATATTAAGTCGTGGGAAAATTACGACACCCAGACGTTAAAAAAAACGCTTTTGTCGTTTAACGGTATAGGACCGAAGGTCGCCGACTGCATAGTTTTGTTCGGCTTTCACAAGATGGACTCTTTCCCCGTGGACACATGGATTGAAAAAATATACAGGGAAGATTTTAGCGGGAAAGAGACCGACAGAAATAAAATCACGATGTTCTTTTTAAATAAATTCCCCGAGTACGCCGGCATAATTCAACAATATATGTTTCATTATAAACGCAACGTTCTGACCGAAAATCAGCATACGTATGACGTAAACGCGGCAAAATAATTAAGTTTAAGACAAAATTAAACGCGGCATGGCTAAATCTCTATGCCGCGTTTTTATGTGTTTTATATACGTTGTAATTATTGCGTTTTACTTTTTAAAAGTCACGGTTACGGTAGTGCCTAAGCCCAAGTCGCTTTCGATTGATAAAGAAGCGTTGTATAAAGCGCAAATATGCTTTACAATTGCGAGACCCAAGCCCGTGCCGCCCGTTTTTTTAGAACGTGATTTATCTACACGGTAAAATCTTTCGCAAAGTCTGGGTATATTTTCCTTTTCAATACCGATGCCCGTGTCTGTCACTTTTAAGACAACCGTATTCTGTAAATCGGTAATATTTACCGTTATTTCGCCGTTTTCCTTGTTGTAATTTACCGCATTGCTTAAAAGGTTTTCGATAAGTTCGTAAATCTTTTTGCAGTCGCCGAGTATGGTTCCGCTTCCGGTTACGGTTGCCGTAAGGTGTTTTTCGTCGATTTTAGACGATAGTTCTGTAAGCACTTCTTTTGTCGTTGCGTTCAGGTCTACTTCTGTCGTTACTTCGTCAAAAACGTCTCCGCTTTCCAGACGACTTAATTTAAGCATATCCGAGATAAGCGACGACAAGCGCAAACTTTCTTTGTGTATTCTGTCCACTTGTTTTTTAGAGCCTTCGTCCAAATCTTTCGCAAGCAAAAGTTCGGAAAGTCCTTGCATTACGGCAACGGGCGTTTTGAGTTCGTGCGAGGCGTTGGCGAAAAAGTCGCTTTTTTGTTTTGCAATCTCTTTTTCCTTTGTGATATCGGTAATGATGATTATCGAACGAACGTCGCCTTGTTCGGTCAAATCGTCCGCTTTTTTAATCGCGACAGAAAGTTCTGCGCCGCGGTAATTGTATTCAAAAGCGCAATTCTCGTTCAGACGTTGCGCAATCATTCCGCAAAGAGTATAATCGTCGATTAAAAAGACGATATCTTTACCGCTTTCTTCGCCCGGACAACCGAAAATATCGAGCGCGCTGCGGTTTGTAAATATGACGCAGTTGTTTTTATCGATAGCGATAATTCCTTGAGAAATATTTTCAAGCACGGTGTTGAGTTTTGCTCGTTCTTCCGTTTCGGTCTGAATAAGTTTGTGTGTACTCGAGTTGAGGTCGTTTATTTCGTTGAGGACGGAATAAAGTTCAGGCTCGGTGGAGTTTGTGCTTATAGGCACGTAATTTCCGTTGTTTAAACTGCGCAGACTTTTGCCGACGTCGTTGATTTTGTTGGTGACTTTTTCGGAAATGACGCTTGAAAAAATAAAGGAAAATATAAGCGAAATCACAAGCACGACGATAAGAACGGGTATCGTAATGCCCATATAATTATATATTTCGCTCGATTTTACCGCCAGACGCAAAATTATGGTTTTCGGCTCGGTTGAAGACGGGTCGTTTATTTGAGTTTTCAAGGCGTAATACGTCATTTCATAGCCGAGCGTTTCGGAATATCTTTCCAACGCCCTGGGTTTGCCGTTTATGGCGGCGCGTATTTCTTCACGATCGATGTGGCTTTCGAGCGGGGACTGCGTGTCGCTGTCGAAAAGCACGTTTCCCTCTAAATCGATGACGGTTATTCTGAAACCGTTGTCGCCTTTATAACTTGAAAGGTTTTCAAAATCATCGGTCGAATTGACGAGCGAGCAGGCAAGTTTGGTTTCTTCCGCAAGGCGTTTTTTAATTATATTTTTCGAGTTGGCGTTTACCGCGATTATTCCGTACACGAATAAAATCGAAATGCACACCGCGGTCAAGAGAAAAATTTGCCAGAAAGTTTTCTTTTTCATGTGTTTTCAAAACGGTAGCCGATACCTCTTACGGTAACGATACGGTTGTTTCCTCCCGCTTGTTTAATTTTTTCCCTTATGGCGGCGACGTGCATATCGAGCGTTCTCGTTTCGCCCATATAGTCTTCGCCCCACACTTCGCGGAACAATTCGTCTCTCGACACGGTTACGCCCGCTTTGCCGATGAGCAATTTTAAAAGTAAAAATTCTTTTATGGTAAGACCGAGGTCTTTGTCGTTGTAAAAAATTTTGTATACGTTGTTATCCACCGCAAAACCGTCGGCGTTTGTCACGTAAAGTTTTGCACGGCGCAAATTTGTCTTTACTCTCGCCAAAAGTTCTAAAACGGAGAATGGTTTTGCCATATAATCGTCCGCGCCCTTGTTTAAACCTTTTACAAAACTTATTTCGTCCGATTTTGCGCTCACGCAAATGACGGGCACTTTTTCGTCGACTTTTCTTATTTCGGTAAGTATGGTAAAGCCGTCGACTTCGGGCAGCATTATATCAAGAATAATCAAATCGGGCTTTTTGAGATTGAATACCTCGAAAAAATCTTTTCCGTTGTCAAAAATTTTGGTTTGATAATCTTGCTCGAATGCGCCTTCGTATACTTCCTGCATTCCTTCGTCGTCTTCGACGATATAAATCATTTCTTTCATCAGAATTTTTCGTGCACTCCCGTTTCGTTATATTTCGTCCATTCGGCAACGTTTACCGCATGGTCGCCTATACGCTCTAAATATTTTGCAACCATCATAAGTTCTATTGCCTGGTCGCCGTTTTTGCCGTCCTTTTTAATCAGTTCGATAAGTTCGGTTTTTACCGTCAAAAACAGTTCGTCCATTTTGTCGTCGAGTTTAATCACTTCATCGGCAAGCGTTTCGTTGTTGGCGATAAACGAATCCACGCTTTGTCTCACCATTTTTACCGCGAGATTGCCCATTGCCGTGATGTGATCCAACTTTTTAATGTATTTATCGCCCGGCATAGTGTATACTAAATCGCCTATATCGCTCGCCTGGTCGCCGAACCGCTCGATGTCTGTTATCATTTTGAGGGCAGTGGATACCTCTCTGAAATCTTTTGCGACGGGTTGTTGCTTTAAAAGTATGCGCATGCAACGTTTTTCTATATCCATTTCGTATTCGTCCACGCGCTTATCCGCCTGACCGATGCTTTTACCGAGTTCTCTGTCCCGATTGACAAGTGCGATAATGGCGTTGTCAATCATTTGCTCGGTAAGTCTGCACATTTCTACGAGTTCGGTTTTAAGTCCTGCGAGTTCTTCTTCAAATATTTTTCTTATCGACATTTTAATTTTCTCCTTAATTATACATTTATTTAATAAAAAAATCAATCGCTGTAAAAGCCGTTTGTAATCTTGACAATAAAAACGCAAATTATCGGCGGGGTCAGAGCATATTCAGCGGAGTCAAATCCGAGTTTATATATGCGCACGTTTTTAAACGTGTATATAAGCCGCAATATACCGCCAGGTCACGCCCCGACAGGTATTACAAAACAAAAATTTAGCCGAATCTTCCCGTTATATACCTTTCGGTGCGTTCGTCCTTGGGAGAAGTGAAAATATCGTCGGTATCGCCGTATTCGATAAGTTCGCCGAGCAGGAAAAACGCCGTTTTGTCGGCAATTCTCGTCGCTTGTTGCATGTTGTGCGTGACTATTACTATCGTGACTTGATTTTTCAGTTCTTCGATGAGTTCTTCTATTTTACCCGTAGAGATGGGGTCGAGCGCGGAAGTCGGTTCGTCCATTAAAAGAATTTTGGGGTTTGCCGCCAAAGAACGCGCTATACAAAGCCTTTGCTGTTGTCCGCCGGAAAGTCCCAAAGCGGATTTATTGAGTCTGTCTTTAAGTTCGTCCCACATTGCCGCCTGACGGAGCGATTTTTCCACAATTTCATCAAGAGCCGCACGCTTTACTTTGCCGAAAGTCCTCGGTCCGTACGCTATGTTGTCGTACACGCTCATGGGGAAGGGGTTTGGTTTCTGAAAGACCATACCCACGTTTTTTCTCAATTCGTTTACGTCCGTTTTGCCGTAAATATCGGTGTTTCCAATTAAAAATTCGCCCGTTATTTTACAGCCGTCAATCAAGTCGTTCATTCGGTTAAAGCACTTTAAGAACGTCGATTTGCCGCAACCGGAAGGACCTATAAACGCCGTAACTTGTTTTTCGGGTATTTCTATGTTTATATTTTTAATCGCCTGAAAATCTCCGTACCAAAGATTGGCGTTTTTTACCGAAACGCTTTGCCCGTACTCGTTTATTACGTTTTGTTTTTTCATTATTTATCTCCTTGCAATTTCTTGTTGAGTTTACCTGCGATGAGTTCCGCCAAAAGGTTTAACCCCAGCACGAGTATAACCAGAACCACTGCCGTTGCATATGCTTCGTTTATGTACCAGCCCTCGCCCGAAAGACGATAAAGGGCAACCGCAAGGGTGGCGTTGCTGTCGAAATATCCCTTGGGCACAGCCGAAATTACCGAGCCCATCGTGTAAATAAATGGAGCGGATTCGGAAATAACTCTGCCCATGCTGAGTATTATAGCCGACATAATGCCGGGCAAAGCGGATGGCAGAACGATTTTGAATATCGTGCGCATTTTGCCTGCGCCGAGGGCGAAACTGCCTTCACGCAAACTGTCTTGCACCGATTTAAGGCTTTCTTCGGTAGAACGTACTATCGTCGGCAAAAGCATTATTCCCACCGTGAGCGAACCCGCTAAAATCGTGCTTCTGTTTTTTATAAGAGCGACGAAAGTAATCATGCCGAAAAGTCCGTAAACGATTGACGGAACGCCGTTTAAAAGGTCTATTGCACCGCGGATTATTTTGATGAAAACGTTGCGTTTTTTAGCGTATTCGTTTAAGTAAATCGCCGTGCAAACGCCTATCGGTACTGCAATCAAAAGACTCAACGCAACAGTCATAAGCGTGGTAACTATAGAGGGGAGAATCGTTATTTTCTCGCTGCTGAAATCGTATTTGCCAAACAGCAAATGCGGGTTTTTAATCAGGTGCGGCGTGCCTTTTATAAGTACGAAACCTATCACGAGTAAAAGTGCCGCGCTTGCGATTATACCCGAGCCTATCGCCGCACCTGCGCCTATAGACGCTGTTTTCATTTTGTATTTTAATATAGCGAAAAAGTCTTTAATCTTTATTAAATATCTGTTTTTGTTTTGTTTCCCTTTTTTATCGGTTTTTTCGGCTTTGTCGGGCGATTTGGATTTGATGTGTAATTTACACAATAGTTTACTCCAAAAACCGTTGCCGGCGGTTGCGCTCAAAACGTTTTTTTTAGATATTGCGGCAAATGCAAGGTTGACCAAAAGCACGAAAACGAGCAGTACTACACCCGTTGCGACAAGCGCGCCCAACTGTACTTCGCCGGCATAACTCATTTCCATTACTATGTTTGCCGTAAGAACACGGAAACTGTTGAACAAAGTATTCGGGTAAGCGACGGAGTTGCCCGCCACCATCATTACAGCCATCGTTTCGCCCAAAGCGCGCCCTATGCCTAACACGAGCGACGCCGTTATGCCGGATTTAGCCGCTTTCGTCACCGTGCCGAACACCGCTTTGGAGTGGGTCGAACCGAGTGCGAGCGCGCCTTCGTAATAAGAGCGGGGCACTGCCTCGAGACTTGTTTTTGAAAGCGAAACAACGGTAGGCAATATCATAATGCCGAGTATAAGCGACGTTGCCAGAAGTCCGCTGCCGTTGTTGGGTGCGATATATGCAAGCAAGGGCAATAAAAACACTATTCCGAAGAATCCGTACACAACCGACGGAATACCCGCAAGCAAGTTTATCGTGGAAGAAATTGCTTTTTTAAGTCTTTTAGGACAGTAAAAAGCGATGAACACCGCCGTGAAATATCCGAGCGTGCCGCCGAAAATCAGCGCGCCTACGGTGGCGGCAAACGTGCTTACAATCATTTTGAATACGCCGTAAGTACCGGAAAGGGCAGAGTCGTAAGTGTCGTATTTGCTGGGAGACCAGGTGTCGCCGAATACGAAATTAAACACGCCTATCTTTTTAAACGCGGGCAAACTTTTTACAAACATAAATATAAATATGGCAATAACGGCGATTACACAAATAATCGCCGTCGCCGTAAATACTATTTGACCTGTTTTTTCTTTGACTTTAGTATTTTTCATAATTATTGAATTTCGTCGTTATAAAGTTTCGTCGGAACTTTCCGCCTTTTCCGCAACTTCGCCGAACTTTGTGATTTTACCGGTAAAGATGCCGTAAAGTTGTTCAAGCGTAAGGTTGTTTACGGTAGTGTTTGCTTTGTTTACGACAACCGCCACCGCATCGAGCGCAACGTTGAAACTGTTTATTCCGTCTTGTTTTACCGCTGCGGAAGAAAGACCGATTACGTTTCCGTTTTTATCGTTTTTAACAGCCGTTTTACCTACCGACGAGCCTTGCAAATCTATGTAGAACAATTCGTCTGCGGTTTTTCCGTAAAGTTTGGCGTAACCGCTCATTGCCGCCTTGATGAATTTTTCCATCGAAGTAGAGCCGTTTATGGTAATTTTACCGCCGGAGGGCAAAGAAGATTTTACCGTGTAAGTTTCTACCTCAATCGGGGTTTCGCCTGCGTTAGCCCTTTGTTCGGGGTTGGAAAGGTAAATACAGCCCGAAGCGTCGGCATGAGTTTTGGATGCTTCACTCTTTAAATAAAGCAAGAAGTCTGCCGTGATTTCGTTGAGAGCCGTTTTGGAACTCGTCATTATTACAAACGGTCTCTGGATTGCGTAAGTGCCGTCCAGAACGGTTGCCGCCGAGGGCATAACCCCGTTTACCGTAATTACTTTAAGTGTGTCGTTTACCGAGCCGAGCGAAATATAACCGATTGCGTTTTTATCTCTTGCAACCATGCTCATTACGTTGCCCGTTTCTTTTAATAAACTTGCTTTAGAAGTTGTTTTATAAACTGTTTTTCCGTCGACTTTCATTTCAAGGAAATTGCCGTTGCCGTCGGTAACGACTCTGTCAAACGCCTCTCTTGTTCCGCTGCCTTGGTCTCTGGCAACTACCGTGATGTCTTTTTCGCCGCTATTGCCGCCGCATGCGGTAAGTCCGATTGCTCCGCACAAACTAAGTGCGCAAATAAGCAAGAATGTGAATACTTTTTTCATTTCTTTTTATCTCCTTTTCTTTTGATTACGCCTATAGTATAACGCCTTAAAAAAAATCAAACTATCGCTTTTTAGTCGAGGAAATGTAAATTTTTTGTAAAGAAATTTAAAGAGAGAATAAAAGTGCGAAAATTTTTATAAATCCCACGATTAATAAGGCAAAAGATTTACTTTTTATAGTATATATAATGATATATGAGCATATGAACGCTTGAACGCGGCTGAGCGATAAACGGTGCAAGAATAAGGAAGGAAAAAGAAGAAAGGAGGATAAGCAGAATGTGGAAAAGGAAAAGATAAAAAAACAGAAAAACAAGAAAATGAAAAAGTAGGGAAGCAGAAAAAGATAAAGATAAAAAAGAAATATAGAGAAAATGAGGCGTCGAAGAAGGGAAAAGAGTCGGATAGACGATATGAGAAAGAAAAGGAATATAGTGGTGAAAAGGAGAAATGTAAGGATAAAAAATAAAAATGGAAAATAGATTCAGGTAAAATTTTAAACCCTCATTGTACTATCCGAGCGAGAATCGAATAAATTAAGTTTAAACGGCGCGAAATTCAACAAAACAGCGCAAAAAAAAGACCCGAAAAATTCGAGCCTTTTTAATCTTCGTCAGAAGAAAAGTTTTTAATTGTGCTTTAGTTTCTTTCGTCAAGCCATTTTTGCACGTCGGCTTTTGCAACCCTCAAAATATCTTCCTTTGGGTATTTGGATTCACTTCCGCCGTTTACGTACATAAAGTAAGATTCGCCCGATTCAGCCTTGTAAAGTACCTCTTCATATCCTTTGGGATCGCCGAAATAACTTACCGTGTACTTTTTGATAAGAGTTGCTTTGTCCGTGTCAAATACGCATCTGCAAATTTTTTTTACCATTTTTTACCTCGAAAAAAATTATTCTCACAAATTCCCTATTAATGTTTATATAATATATCTTTTAATAAAAAATGTCAAATATTATTGAAATAAAAACACAAAAAATTTTGTAATTTATTTGCAAAAACTAAAAAATTTCAACGAAAAGTTTTGCGAAAATTGTCGGATTTTATTATTTTTCAGCCAAAATCCTGCTTTTTAAAAGGAATTTTCAGTCTTTATGTGCAAGTACGGGAATTAAGTCGTCAAGCGTCTTTAAAATCAAGCAGTTAAATCCGTAATTATCAAGCGTGGTTACGTCTTTTGCCGAAAGCGTTTGCATAATTTTTAAAACACAATCTTTAATCATGCTTAAACGCTTTGTATAATCTTTGGTTAATTCGGCGGTTTTAAATTCTTCGACAAACTTGTCGCTTAGTACCGTCATGTCGTCGATATACATTTCAATAATGCCTGAAATTATAGGGCGTCGAGTGTATAAAATGTCCGACATGTCGATGTCGAGATATTTTTCGTCGTCTAAAAACTTATAGACTTCGTCGCGTTTTGACAAATCTTTGACGTAAAACAAACTGCGGTTACCGTCCACTCTGTCCCAAAGAGCGCATTGAAGCATAGAGTAGTGGAGCAATGCGTCGAATTTGCACGTTAAATCGCTCACATCGAAAACGATGGCGGGTTTTTCGGCATACAAATTGTTTTCATACATAATGCTTTGGAAAAGGAACGTTGCCTCGCAGTAATTTTTTCTGGCGGTCAATTTACGTCTGTTTAAAAAAGCAGCCATATGTTTGGTTTCGCTTATAAGGGTTACGGGTTTTCCCTCGTATTTAAGCATATTTTTCCACTCCTTAACAATAAATAAAAAAGTGCGCCAACCGAAGTCGACGCACAAAAACGCAGACTCCGATTGTCGCCAAACAACTAAATAATTTATGTTTTAAACACATGCTTATCCACGGTTGGAGTCTGTATTTTTTTAAAACTCACCTGTGGCGAGCATGTGCAAAAAAAAGTATAATTATACTTATACTTATAAAACGTAATTAAAAAAATAAATTACTATACAGTTGTTTGGCATAATTAGTATATCACACGGAAATTTATTTTACAAGCATTTAATTTAAAATAAAACTTGCAAAAGCAAAAATCGCGTGTTTTACTTAAATTTTTAATAAACAAAAAAAGTGCGCCAACCGAAGTTGACGCACAAAAACACAGACTCCGATTGTTGCTCAACAATCAAACATAAAGAGTTATTTACACCAATACAATTTTAGCGAGGAGCCTGAATTTTTCATAGCAGTGCCAAAATTGTATGTTAAAAAAAGGGTAAAATTATACCCATGGTGTGAAATTTAAAATATTTTATGTTTTCAGGTTGAGCATACTCAGTATATCATACAAAAATTAATTTTGCAAATCTTTTTAAAAAATTGTGTTTTCTGTTTTAACAAAGCATCGTTTAAAACACGAATTTACGACTTTTTTATTCGGTTTTTGGGTTTGGTATGTAAAAAATAAAAGGATAAAAAACAACCCCTCAACAAAAGTCGAGGGGCTGTTTTTTAAAAGGGGTTATGTTAAGGGGTTGGGTGTGCAAAATCAGTTAGTTAAAACCTGACGATTTTAACGTTTTAAATAAAATCAGTCGTTGTATAAAAAGCGGTTTTTAAACGATTTGTTTAAAAGTACAAGGCAGCCGACTACCAATACTATAGCCAAGTCTACAAAGACGAAAGCGTTGTAAACAAAGCCCCAGGCAACCGCACTGTATCCTTCTTCCGCCCAAGTGTAGAAGACGAAAATGCCGGTTACTACGTGGCAAAGATATCTGAGTGTACCGGCAACAAACGCGCCGAGTGCAAATTTTGCTACGTCGTTGTCTTTAAGGAAGTTGAATTTTCTGAACATTCCCGTAAGACCCAAAGCGGAAAACGCCACCATATAATCCATAAACATTTGCAACGGGTGATAAATTACGGGGTTTTGAATAAGTTGTAAAAGTCCGTAAACAAAGCCGGCGAGCACGCCTTTTTTAGTACCGAATTTATATGCGAACAACATAAGCGGCAACATGCTTGCAAGGGTAATCGAACCGCCTTGAGGCATTTGCAAAAACTTTACGAATGACAAAGCGTAAGAAGTCGCGATACATACGCCCGCATAAGTGACGTATTTTGCGTTGTTTTCGCTGTCTTTATTAAAGAAGAACGCTCCGCCGAAAATCACCACGCAAAGCAAAGCGGAAAGAATATAGAACAACGCCTTGTTTGACGGAGTATAATCAGTGTCGCCTTTCAATAAAATTATAAGTAAAAATGCGAATATCGCCATTGCGCAAAGTGAGCAAATGTTGTAAATTTTCTTTACGTCGGGGCATTTTTTGTTTAAAACGTAACCGACCGCCAAAAGAATCGCTCCTACAGCGGCAAATGCCAAAAACCAATAATATGGGGTCAATATTTCTTTTTTAAGAATCGACCTCGAAATGTTTAAAAACAGGAATACGGCAATAAGCGCAACGCTGTAACCGAATACGACGTTTACCGCTTTTTTGGCAAATTGCTGCATACCGTCTTTATTTGTTTTGTATACAATTACTGCGGCAATCGCAATGCAAACGGCAAGCGCAATCGTGAGGTAAAGGCTGAACGACGCCAAAGCGGCAATAATAAGTTTTAATTGCTTTTGGTCGATGCCTTGCAAAGTGAGTTTTTCAAAAATCATAATTGCTCCTTTTTGCTCAAGGTGTAGTGTTAGACTTTAAGAAAATAAAAAACCCCTCCTAAAAGGAGGGGTATAGTAAAAGTCTCTGGTCCATTCCCGGTATTATCCTGGCATGTTCAAAGGGTATAATCTCAGCCTAAAAAATTTAAGCACCCCTCGGCAAATATTAAATTCGTGTCTATTATATTTCCGCGCCGATTATTTGTCAAGCGTTTTGTCGTGGTTTTATGAGCATTGAGAAATTTTATATGGCGAAGCGCATTAAAATTTGCACGATTGCTTATATGCGAATATGTCAAAACGAGCATATAACGGCAGTTTTTATATCAAACCTATTCAAATTACGCAAAAATATTGCAAAAATTTAAGGTTTATGTTACAATGTACGAGTTAAAAACAAAACCGCAACGGTTTAGGAGGCAACATGGATTTATATGTCAGAAGACCAAACGATATCGCTCCCGAAGGTCAAGCCGACCCTTACGTAATCGAGGCAAACGGCAAGTTTTACGTTTATGCGACACATTCTCAAGGCGTTCAACTTTACAGAAGCGATTATATCGATAAAGGTTGGAAATATCTCGGATTGTGCTATAAAAAGGAAGGCGAAAAGGAATATTGGGCACCATCGGTATTATACTATCAAGGCAAATATTATATGTATTATTCCTCGATGAAAGAGGGAGAAACGGACGTGCATATGCAGAGATTGCAAGTCGCCGTGGCTGACACGCCCGAGGGAGAATGGAAATATTGTTGCGAATTGTTGCCGCCGTTTTCAATCGACGCTCACGTTGTAAACACCGACAGCGGACTTTACATTTTTTACTGCAACAACGATTGGGACGCACCTGTCAGGGCGGGAACTTATATTCTCCTCGATAAAATGACCGACCCGCTTCACGTCGAAGGCAAACCCGTTTCGGTAGTGAGACCTTCGCTCGACGAAGAATTGTTTGAAAAAGACCGTTTTAAAAAGGGTCAGCATTGGTACACGATAGAGGGCGCGTTTTACTTTAAAGACGGCGATTGGCATTATTTAATGTACAGCGGATCTTGCTATCAAAAGGAGACTTATTTCATCGGTTATGCCACGGCAAAGGGCGAAACGGACGATTTAAGAAAGTTGAATTTCAAAAAATATCCCGACGAAAACACTTATGCGCCGCTTGTGAGAAAAAACGAATTTGTAGAGGGCACGGGGCATAACAGCGTGCTTTATCACAACGGGAAATATTATATTTTCTACCACGGCAGAACGATCGGCGAAGAAAAGAAAGACGTCGACACCCGCACTTTCAGAATGGACGAAATGAAAGCGGAAAACGGCAAATTGTCGGTAAACATAACAAAATAATTTGCGTTTATAATTTGCAAAATCGCAGATTTTTTATAAAAGTTTACAATTTTTTGAAAATTACAAAATAAAAATTTAAGCATTTAAAAAGCCGCCGGGTTTTTCCCCGACGGCTTTAAAATTATCAAGTTTGTTTTTATTATTTTAAGCGTTGCGTTTCGGATTATAGTTTGTCCGCTTCCTTTGTACAAGGAAGGCTAAACGTTAACGACGATTTAGCAAATTTTGCGTCGTCAAAACTTAATCTATTCAATTTTCGCTCGACTTGGCGCAATGAGGGCTAAATATTATTGACAAAATATAATTTAAAAATACGACTTTAATGTAGTATATTAAAATAAAACGTCAAATAAAAATCGTAAAATCATTTATTTTTAAGGAGCATTGAAAGTACGGTTTGTTCTACGTAAAGCAAGTTTTCGGTTTGTTCGGCAACGGCTGAGTGTTCGCCGTCGAGAATTTCCGACGACACCGAAATATCTCTCGCCACAGGGTTTGACGCGATTACGGTTGCGTCTTCAGCGGCGTAACAAATGTTGTCTTTATCTATACACATTCCGTCGCTGTCTTTAAGCACGTACACAACGTCCGCGCCGTGTATTCCTTCTTTAAGGTTGTTATAGTGGTATACGTCGCCGTAAAGTTTGCAAGTTTCCAAAAATTCTTCGTCGGGACGGCAAGTCGCACTTACTATGTTTACCGTCATGCCGCACTTAACCGCACCGCTTACAAGAGAGTTTTGCATTTTGCCGTATTTGCCCACAATTGCCATTTTTAAATTGGAAAGTCTGTTTTTCTTTTCCCACGTGGTCAGAAGAGCGGCTAAATGGTTGCACGCGATTGTATTGATAATGGGCACTGAAGTGATGCTTTTGATGAGTTCTGCGTCCTCGGTAATGGCTGTGTTTACGACGACCGCCGAAATGCCCAGCATGGGAAGGGAGCGGAAAGTGTCGACGTCTTTTAAAATTTCTTCGATTTCCGCACCGGTAAGCGAAACGGAATATGCGTTGCCGCCCAAACTTTGCACTGCCATTTCAAATGCGAGTCTGTTTGTGACGTAAGATTTTTTTGCGAGCGAAACTATGTTTTTGCCGCTCAATGAAGAAAACCTTTCTCCTGCTTTTCTGCGAAGTTTGATTTCTTTAGATTTTTTTACGAGAGTATAGATGTCGTCGCTTTCGGTTGAAGACAACGAAAGTAAATGTTTTGTATTGAGATAGTCTCTCGGCGATACTTTGTTGATATCCATTAAATTCCCTCCGTTATATAATATTGTTCCGGTCGTTTTTAATTATGTTTTGTCGGGCGTATTAAATTAATAGTCTGCTCCGACTTCGCATTTTATATTTAAAATATATTCAATGCGACGGTTTTTTGTTTTGATTTGTTTGTGTAATTTGCTTCTTATAGTTTAAATTATATCAAATTATTGCGCAAAAAACAATAGTTGTTTTGTGAAAATTAAATTTGCGGGCTTAAAAAGGAACAAAAAATGGCAAAAAGCGGACAAAAAACATAAAATTTGTGCAATGTATATATTTTCAGGGCAAAATTTTGTTGCTTTTGCTGTTGAAATTGTAGTGAAAATAGGTTACAATATAACCATAAATATGATTAGGAGGAATCCGATAGATGTCAAGTTTATTATTAAAAGACATATACAAAGTATATCAGTCAGGCGTTGTTGCCGTTACGGATTTTACTTTGGATATTCAGGACAAAGAGTTTATCGTTTTCGTAGGTCCTTCCGGCTGCGGTAAGTCTACCACGCTTCGTATGATTGCAGGTCTCGAGGAAATTTCCGACGGCGAATTGTATATCGACGGAAAACTTATGAACAACGTTCAACCCAAAGACAGAGATATAGCCATGGTTTTCCAGAACTATGCGTTGTATCCGCACATGACCGTTTACGACAATATGGCGTTCGGTCTTAAACTCCGCAAAATGCCTAAGCCGGAAATCGACGAAAGAGTAAGAGAGGCTGCAAGAATACTCGGTCTCGAGACTTATCTTCAAAGAAAACCCAAGGCTTTGTCAGGCGGTCAAAAACAAAGAGTTGCGCTCGGCAGAGCAATTGTAAGAGAGCCCAAGGTATTCCTTCTTGACGAACCTCTTTCCAACCTCGACGCAAAACTCCGTTCTCAAATGAGAACCGAAATAACAAAACTTCACCACAGACTTCAAACGACGTTTATCTACGTTACGCACGACCAGGTCGAGGCTATGACGATGGGTACTCGTATCGTCGTAATGAAGGACGGTCTTATTCAACAAGTAGATACTCCGCAAAATCTTTACGATTGCCCGGCAAACCTTTTCGTTGCAGGTTTCATTGGCTCTCCTCAAATGAACTTCTTTGACGCCGTTCTGACCGGCACGAAGGACAAGGTTTTCATCGAGTTCAACGGTCATAAAATCGCTCTTCCAAAGAATAAATCGGAAAAGATTCTGGGCCTTGAAGAATACCTTAATACCGGCAAAGCGGTCGTATTCGGTATCAGACCAGAAGATATGCACGATGACGAAGAATTTAAGACAAAGACAAGCGAAAACTTGTTGAAAGTTAAAGTTGACGTCGTTGAAAAACTCGGTGCGGAAACGTTGCTTTACTGTATGTTTGCCAACGAGTCCACTGCGGACGATGATATCGAGGCTCTTGTAGACAGCAAAAAGACAAGCATGGTTGCAAAGGTAAGTTCGAGAACTTCTACCGAAAGAGGACAAGAAATTTCTCTTGCACTCGACGTATTGCACTGCCATCTCTTCGATAAAGAAACCGAAGATTCTATCCTTGACGGTATAGGTACAAAGACTTATATTCCCGAAAAGGAAAACGAATTGGGTATCGCCGCTTCCATCAGGGCAGCAAACGAGAAAAAAGGCAAAAAGAAATAATTTTTAAAATTGCGATTAAAGGTTTCCGCTTGTTTTTACGGAAACCTTTTTTATGGCTTTAATATCGAGGTGTTTTAAAGTCGTTTTTATTTTAAGCCGAGTTTTCAGTGCGGGTGAAACGTTATTTCTGCGGATTAAATTTTATTTATAATATATTGAAGTTAGCGGCGGTTTTGTCGCGTTTACGGCATACGTATTGCGCAAAATCATCAAAACGTTGAATATAAACGGGGTTAAACGCTTTAAAGTCGGCGTTAAAAAAAGCAAAATTACAATCCGGATTGTATTTCGATTTGGTTTTACAAATAAAATTATCGTTTTTTGGTTGTAAAACAACTAAAAAAATGATATAATTAAAACGATGTAATAAAAGCGGAAGGGTTTGCTTGCAATGGTTTTGATACTGAGCATCTACGGCTTTTTCGCCATGTTATTACATAAAAACGGTGACTTGCGGTTAAATTAATTGCAAAAGCGGCACAAAATTTAAAGCCGCAAAAAATTTAATTATAAACAAAACGAAGTTATTGTAGTGCGCTTGTTGGGTTTTCGATGATAAATAAAGCCGAAAAACCGCTTCATTTAGTATTTTATGTGAAAGGCGCAGATAATTTAGCAATAAATTGCAAAAGGAAGGAAAGTATGAAATTAATCGACCATTCTTCAGGTAGGACGAGAGATCCCTGGATTTTTTATCTTGACGGTTATTTTTACCATTGTTATTCGCATGGCGGTGGTATTTGCGTGAACAAAGCGAAAAATATAGAAGATCTGGCAACCGTTGCCGACTACTTTGTCTATACTCCCCAAAAAGGTAAAAGTTATAGCGAAGAGTTGTGGGCACCCGAGTTGCATATTATCGACGGCAAGTGCTATATTTACGTTGCTTGCGACGACGGCAACAATGTAAACCACAGAATGTATGTGTTATACAACGACAGCGCAGACCCGCAATCACCTTACAAAATGGGCGGTAAAATTACCGATTCCACCGATAAATGGGCGATTGACGGCACTGTTTTGCAATACAACGGCAAATTGTATTTCGCTTGGTCTGGCTGGGAAGGGGATATCAACACGATGCAAAATATTTATATCGCCGAAATGAGCGACCCGTTTACCATTTCTTCAAAAAGGGTGCTTATTTCCACGCCGACTCTCGATTGGGAACTTAACGGCGCAAACGGCACGCTCGGCAGACCTTACGTAAACGAGGGACCCGTATTTTTGACTAAAAACGGCAAAATTTACTTGATATATTCGGCTTCGGGCAGTTGGTGCAACGATTATTGTCTCGGCAGGCTCGATTTTAAAGGCGGAGATATTTTAAACGCCGCAAATTGGGTGAAAGTGCCTGCTTGTCAATTTGAAAAAACCAAAGAAATAAAAGGACCGGGGCATTGTTCGTTTTTTGATAAAGACGGAAAAACTTATATGGTTTATCATGCTTTCAACGAAGACGAAAAATTCGGCTGGTCTTCCGCAGATTCGAGGGTACAGGAAATTACTTGGGAAAACGACGTACCCGTACTCGGCAAGCCCGAATAAAATATAAACAAGTCTATTAAACATAATAAATCAAGCGTGATATTGCGTCACGCTTTTTTATTTTTTCAAACGGTCGGGCATTGGACGATATTTGTGCATTTTGTCGTCTTTGCCGCATACGTATTGCGTAAAATTGGCTACAATCGATAAAAAGCGACATTATTTTTATAGAAATTCGACGTAAAAAAATTAAATACAATCATCAGATAAAACAACGAACAATTAAAATGAGCGCACATATGTTTAAACAAAGCGGGCATATATGAGACTTGATTGATACAACAAACTATTGACAACGTTACGTTTCCTGTTATATAATTATTTTCAATTACTATTAAATTTTTACGTCTATAGGAAAAGCAAAACGTACCGGTTCGACACTGCAAAATCAGAGAACAATACACAATAAAATTATGATAGTAAAATATATGAGGAGGACTTGAAAATGTCATACTTAACGGATATTGAAATTGCGCAAAAATGCAAGATGAAACACATTACCGAAATAGCAAAAACGGCGGGCATAGACGATCGCTATATCGAACAATACGGAAATTATAAAGCAAAAATAGATTTGTCATTGCTTAAAGACAGCAAAAGCAAGGACGGAAAACTCGTGCTTGTTACGGCGATTACACCCACTCCCGCAGGAGAAGGCAAAACAACCACCACTATAGGACTTGCCGACGGACTTAAAAAGATAGGGAAAAACGTGATTGTCGCTTTAAGAGAGCCGTCGTTAGGTCCCGTGTTCGGCGTAAAAGGCGGCGCGGCGGGCGGCGGTTATGCTCAAGTTGTGCCAATGGAAGATATAAATCTCCATTTTACCGGCGATTTTCACGCTATCGGCGCGGCGAACAATTTGCTTGCGGCGATGCTCGATAATCATATTCAACAAGGCAATTCGCTCGGTATCGACGTGAGAAAAATTGTGTGGAAACGTTGCGTCGACATGAATGACAGGCAGTTGCGTTTTATCGTCGACGGACTTGGAGGAAAGGCAAACGGGGTTCCGAGAGAAGACGGATTCGATATTACCGTCGCTTCGGAAATAATGGCTATTTTTTGCCTTGCAAGTTCAATTACCGATTTAAAAGAAAGGCTTTCTGAAATAGTTGTTGCTTACACTTATGACGACAAGCCCGTCACTGCCGGCGATTTAAAAGCGGTAGGCGCAATGACGGCTTTACTCAAAGACGCTTTAAAGCCAAATCTTGTACAGACGCTCGAAGGCACGCCCGCAATAGTTCACGGCGGACCTTTTGCCAACATTGCGCACGGGTGCAACTCCGTGATAGCGACTAAAATGGCAATGAAACTCGGCGATTATTGCATTACCGAGGCGGGTTTCGGCGCAGACCTCGGTGCGGAAAAATTTCTCGACATTAAATGCAGAATGGCAGGACTTAAACCTTCGGCGGTGGTCGTGGTGGCAACCGTCAGGGCACTTAAAATGCACGGCGGCGCGGCAAAGACCGAACTTGCAACCGAAAATTTGGATGCACTTGAAAAGGGTCTTCCCAATTTATTGAGACACGTGTCGAACATCGTAAACGTATACAAACTTCCTTGCGTGGTGGCGGTCAATCGTTTCCCGACTGATACCGACGCAGAAGTAAATCTCGTAATAGAAAAATGCAAAAAGTTGGGTGTAAATACCGTGCTTTCAACCGTTTGGGCGGACGGCGGTAACGGCGGCGTCGAACTTGCGAAAGAAATCGTTTCGCTCACCGAAAAGGACAACGCTTTCGAGTATTCTTATTCGCTCGACGGCAGTATAGAGGACAAGATTACGGCAATCGTACGTCGTATTTACGGCGGAGACGGCATAATCGTCAGTCCCGAAGCGAGTAAAGAAATACAAAAACTAACTGCGCTCGGGTATGATAAATTGCCCGTGTGTATGGCAAAAACGCAGTACAGTTTTTCGGACGACGCAACCAAACTCGGTGCGCCGACGGGATTTAAAGTAACGGTAAAAAACGTAAAAGTTTCGGCGGGCGCAGGTTTTATTGTGGTGCTTACGGGCAACATTATGACGATGCCGGGATTACCTAAAGTTCCTGCGGCTGAAAAAATAGACGTTGACGAAGACGGAAAAATTACGGGTCTTTTTTAATAAAACTAAAAAACGATAATCTTTTAATATGAGTTTTTCGATAAAAAACGGCACGAATAAAACGTTTAAGATTTAAAGATAAAAGATTAATTTTTATAAGGAGCGACAAATGAAGGCAATTTTGACGGTAATAGGCAAAGACAAACCCGGAATAATCGCGAAAGTAAGCGCATTGCTTGCCGAAGAAAACGTAAACATAGAAGACATAAGTCAAACCGTTATACAAGGCAATTTTACAATGATAATGGTTGTCGACATAAGTAAAAGCAAGACTCCGCTTGACGGTCTCGTGCAAAAATTTAATACAGCAGGAAAGGAGATAGGCGTTGAAATTTATTTAAAGCACGAAGATATTTACAACGCCATGTACACAGTTTGATTTATGATAAACAGCATTGACGTTTTGGAAAGTGTAAACATGGTCACTAAAGACCATTTCGACGTAAGGACGGTCACTATGGGTCTCTCTCTTTTTCCGTGCATCAGGGGTACGGCGAAAGAAACGGCGCAAGCGGTGTACGATTACATCTGCAAAAGTGCGAAAGACCTCGTTTTTACCGCAAACAATTTATCTTTGGAATACGGAGTGCCTATAGTCAACAAAAGATTGTCTGTTACGCCGGTAAGTTTAATCAGCGCGCCTTTTTGCGGCGGCGAAGTCGAAATTGCCAAGGCAATAGACAAGGCGGGAAAGGAAGTCGGCGTGGATTTCGTCGGCGGTTATACCGCACTCGTGCAAAAGGGCATGACCGGGTATGAGGAAAGATTTGTAAAATCCATTCCGCAAGTTCTTGCCGAAACAGATATACTTTGTTCGTCTGTAAACGTCGGCTCGACAAGGGCGGGCATAAATATGGATGCGGTAAAACTCGTGGGAGAAATAATCAAACAAGCCGCCGACCTGACAAAGGACAGAGACGGTTTCGGCTGCGCCAAATTTGTTGCGTTTTGCAATGCGGTCGAGGACAACCCGTTTATGGCGGGCGCGTTCCACGGCGTGGGCGAGGGCGGCAGAGTTATAAACGTGGGCGTTTCCGGTCCGGGCGTGGTTTATAAAGCACTTAAAGAACACCCCGAAGCGGATATTTCAGAAGTTGCCGAAATTATTAAAAAGACTGCTTTCAAAATCACGAGGGTCGGTCAACTTATCGCTAAAGAGGCATCGAAAAGACTTAATGCGGAATTCGGTATAGTTGATTTGTCGTTGGCTCCTACGCCTGTTGTCGGTGACAGCGTCGGCAGTATACTTGAAGAAATGGGTCTTGAAAAAGTGGGTACTCACGGTACTACGGCGTGTCTCGCTATATTAAACGACTCGGTAAAAAAAGGCGGAATTATGGCTTCTTCAAGGGTCGGCGGGCTTTCTGGTGCGTTTATTCCCGTAAGCGAAGACGACGGAATGATTAACGGCGTAAAGTGCGGCAGTCTGACTTTGAACAAACTCGAGGCGATGACTGCTGTGTGCAGCGTGGGTATAGATATGGTTGCCGTGCCGGGCGATACTTCGGCTGCAACGATTTCGGCTATAATTGCGGATGAAGCGGCTATCGGTATGGTGAACAATAAGACCACCGCCGTGAGAATTATTCCCGTACCGGGTAAAACCGTTGGCGACGTGGTCGAATTCGGCGGACTTCTTGGTAGTGCGCCTATTATGAAAGTAAACGGTTTTTCCTCGGAAAAGTTTATTTCAAGGGGCGGTAAAATTCCCGCGCCAATCCACGGTAATAAAAACTGATTTAATGTTTAAAATTTGCGGCGGCGATTTTGTCGCCGCTGTTTTTATGTGTTTTTGGAGCGTATGTTAGCGGGTTTGTTTTTATGTGTTTTTGGCGTGGGAATTAATAAAGTTATTTTTATGTGCTTGCGTTTGGTTTTAATGCGTGGAGGTTTTCGGTTTACCGATTAAAAATTATAAAATACTGTGTTTTAAGTAAAAATAAAGTCGGTTTTTGTAAGTCGGCTTTATAAATTGTGCTGTAAACGGAGTATAAGACAAATTTTCATTCGTATTTCTAATAAATTTCTTGTAATTTATTTATATAAATGGTATAATGTATAAAAAGTTTAAAACTTAAATGTAGCGTAATTTACTTTGCATGGCTGAAAATCAAAATTAATACAAGCGATTTTTTGTAAAAACCGGCGAGTAAATTGCGATACACGTACTTATAATAGTAAAAAATGTTTACGGCTGTGCCGTTAAAGAGGTAAATATGTATTCAAAAGCGTTATTTTTAAACGTGCATTTGTACGGAATAATGATAGCGATAGGCATTTTATGTTGCTTTATCGTGTTGTTTGTTTTCACGAAAAAGAAAAACATCGAAAGCAGATTCGTCGATTTTATTTTTTACGACGGAATAGGAGCGATAATGTTCGGCTTTTTCACTGCTGCGCTTTATCAGGGAATTTACAACTATATCGAAAACCCCTCGGGCGGTTTTTCGCTTAACGGCGGAATTACGTTCATCGGCGGACTTATCGGCGGAGCGGCGTTTTTCCTCGGCGTTTACTTTCTTTTACGCAAAAGATATAAAACAAGACTTACCGACATATTGTCCTTGCTTCCGTGTTGTATACTTATCGCGCATGCTTTCGGCAGAGTAGGTTGCTTTTTCGCCGGTTGCTGTTACGGCAAAGAAACTTCGAGTTTTTTAGGCGTAAGTTTCCCCAAAAATTCGTTGTATTACGGTTATGACGGAACTCCCGTACACCCGACCCAACTTTATGAAGCGGCGTTTTTGTTTATTCTTTTCGGCGTATGCCTGTATCTTTACATGAAAAAGAATTTTCAGCACAACTTAAGTTTGTACCTCGTGTGTTACGGAATTTTCAGATTTCTAATCGAATATTTAAGAGGGGACGACAGAGGTGCGTTCATTGCGGGACTTTCGCCGTCGCAAGCACAATCGCTGCTTATGATTGCGATTGGAATAGGGTTTTATTTCGTGTTTAAAAAGGTGCTTGAAAAAAGACAAAAAGAACTTAAAGAACAAGTAGAAAGCAATTAAAAATATAAAACAATCGACTTAAAGCGTCGGCTATCTTGCCGCGTTTATACGATACGTATTTAGTAAAAACGACATAAAAAACAAAAATCAGAGGTAGTTACATATGGAAAAAAGAAATTTGACTTTATTGACCGATTTGTATCAACTTACAATGATGAACGGTTATTATCTCGAAGGTAAAGGCGACCGAACGGCAGTGTTCGACGTGTTTTTTCGTCAGAACGAAATAATTACTTATTCGGTGTTTGCGGGACTCGAACAAGCGATCGATTACGTTGTAAACTTAAAATTCGGAAAAGAAGAAATTGACTATTTAGACAGTTTGAATTTGTTTGATAAAGGCTTTTTAAAATACCTTTCCGAGTTCCGTTTTACGGGTGACATTTATTCCGTTCCCGAGGGCACCGTGGTTTTTCCGGGTGAACCTATATTGACGGTAAAAGCCCCCGTTATCGAGGCTCAACTTGTGGAAACGGCTATTTTAAACATAATAAATCACCAGACGCTTATCGCGTCGAAAGCGGCTAAAATTTGTTATGCCGCAGGCAGCGGAAAAAGAGTAATGGAATTCGGTTTGCGCAGAGCGCAGGGTCCGGATGCGGGTATTTACGGCGCAAGGGCGGCGATTATAGGCGGTTGCGGGTCGACGTCAAACGTGCTTGCGGGACAAATATTCGACGTAAAAGTTTCCGGCACGCACGCGCACAGTTGGGTAATGAATTTCCCCACCGAACTCGACGCATTCCGCGCATACGCTAAAGTTTATCCCGACGCAACGATGCTGCTTGTCGACACGTACGACACGCTTAAAAGCGGCGTGCCCAATGCAATTAAAGTGTTTGACGAATTAAAAGCGCAAGGGCACAAACCAATAGGTATAAGACTCGATTCGGGAGACCTTGCTTATCTGACCAAAAAGGCAAGGATGATGCTTGACGACGCGGGGTATAAGGACGCGATTATTTGCGCATCGGGCGACCTTGACGAAAAACTCATTTCTTCGCTTATTCATCAAGGCGCAAAAATCGACAGTTGGGGCGTGGGTACAAAACTTATCACAAGTGCGGACATGCCTGCGCTCGGCGGTGTGTATAAACTTGCCGCAGTGTATGAAAATGGTAAAGAAATACCAAAAATCAAGGTATCAGACAACTCCGCGAAAATTACAAATCCGGGATTTAAAACTATTTACAGAATATACGATAAAGAGACGGGCAAAGCCGAAGCCGACCTGATTGCTTTAAGAAGCGAAACTATCGACGATAGCAAACCGCTTACAATATTCCACCCGCTCGAAACATGGAAAAAGACTACGTTTACGCAATACGTTATGCGTGAAATCGTCATTCCCGTGATTAAAAGCGGCGAACTTGTATATAAATTCCCGTCGCTTAAAGAAGTCGCTGAATACTGTGATAAAGAACTTTCTACTTTCTGGGACGAATACAGAAGGCTTGACCAACCGCACATTTACAAGGTTGACCTTTCGCAAAAATTATACGATTTAAAGACGGGAATGCTTAAAAAAATAAGAAGGGGCGAATAATGTTTTTTTCTAAAAAAAAGCAGCAACTCGAAAAACAAATAAGCGACGCAGACAATCTTTTACGCTTGCAAAAAGAGCGGATTACCGAACTTGAAAACGAAAACGCCAGATTAAAAAACCGGATTGAAAAATACAAAGCGGAACGAGACGACGTGACTTACGCCCTGATAAAGGCGCAAAAAAAATCGCGCGAAATGATAGGAGAAACCAACGAAGAGTATTTTTTGGAAATTAAAAGGCTTAAAATGTTTTCGGCAAAATGGGAAAACTTTTTCAAAGGACAAATTTTGACGAAAATGGGAGAAGAATATACGAATAAAATCGACGACGTGGTAAAAAACATCAACGCAATAATCGATTGCGACGTCGTGGGCGGCAGAGGTGTTTCAAACAAGGAAAAAGTCGAAAAAATAAGGGACCTTATTGATAAAAGCAGGGCAAAACAAGGCGTATACGGAGAGTATTCCGTATCAGAGTCGGGTTTGGATTTAAACGAAGTAATCAACCCCACGGGGGATCTCGATTTGTTTGAACTGTGTAAAGAACTCGGCGTAACGGAGGATAATTAATGGTTTATATAGTTTTAATAGTAATATCGTTTTTGCTTGACCAACTTACAAAAGCGTATTACTACAGAGTTTACGACCAGTCGATAGTTAAAGGCTTTTTATCCTTTAATTACATAGAAAACGACGGTGCGGCGTACGGGATGCTCGGTAATTTCAAATACGCGCAGTTGCTGTTTGCAATATTGACGGTTGTGTTTTTAATAGCGTTGTTTTTCTTTTACGCATTTACAAAGAAAAAGTCGAAATGGCTGCATACTTCGCTTGCTTTCGTGGTGGGCGGAACGCTTGGCAATTTCGTTGACAGAATTTCGTTTTCGTATGTAAGAGACTTTTTACAAGTGAGAAATCCGTTCAACTTAAGAATTTTCAATTTTATGAATTTCACTTGCAACGTAGCAGACATTTTCTTGTGTGTGGGTGCGGCAATGCTCGTAATTTATATATTGTTTATGGATGCAGACGCATTGTTTAAAAAGAAACAAAAACCCGAAGATTTGCAAAACGTCGATAAAACGCTTGACGAACCCGTCGCTAAATAAAAAGGGCAGTCGTTAAACGGAAAGCCGCCGATAACGTTAAACAACCCGGCAAAAAGTGAATAAATCGGGTAAAACAGCGAATAAATCGTTGGCGAAAAACCCGTATGTCCGATAAATTCGGCACAAACAAAGAGAAATTTATATGGAAAAATTGGTTATAGAAGCGAGTTGCGGCGGCGAAAGACTCGACGTATACGTTGCAAACAACACCGAATTTACCCGTTCGAGAATAAAAAAACTCGCCGACGACGGCAAAATAACGATAAACGGCTTACCCGTAAAGGCAAAAAGAGAGATTAAAGAGGGCGAAATTATACAAATCGAAGTGCCCGACCCGATAGAACTCGACGTAAAAGCGGAGAATTTGCCTATCGATATAATTTATCAGGACGACGACGTTGCCGTGATAAACAAGGCGCAAGGCATGACGGTGCATGCGGGCAACGGAGTACACGGCGGCACGCTTGTAAACGCATTGCTTTTTCATCTCGATTCGTTGAGCGGCATAAACGGAGTGATTCGCCCCGGTATTGTGCATAGAATAGACAAAGATACTTCGGGCTTGCTCGTCGTTGCAAAAAACGACAAAGCGCACGTAAATCTTGCAAAACAAATTGCCGAAAAAACTTGTAAAAGGACGTATTGGGCTTTGCTCGAAGGTAATTTGGACAGCGACGAAGGAAAAGTGGAGACGTATTTGGACAGAGATAAAAAGGACAGGACGAAATATGCCGTAAGTTCTTCCGGCAGATACGCCCTGACTTATTATAAGGTAATACAAAGATACGAGGGATATACCTTGTGCGAGTTTAATCTGGCAACGGGCAGAACTCATCAGATAAGAGTGCATGCAAAACATCTGGGTCATCCCATAGTCGGCGACCCCGTTTACGGATACAAGAAAAATAAATTCGGTTTAAACGGGCAGTTGTTGCATGCGATCAGGCTGCAATTTGTTCACCCGAGTGCGGGAAAGATGATGACTTTTGAAGCCCCGCTTCCGGATTATTTTGAAAAAGTGTTAAAAAGTCTTAAAAAACAGTAGACAAAACCAAAATCATTTGATATAATACAACAAACAAACGGAGATGCGTTTCCGTTTAGTCTTTAATTCGGTACAGAGAGACCGACAAGATATTAATTATAAGTGTAAAACAATACCGTAATTCTATGTCCTTGTCGTACTCTGCGACAAGGCGTTTTTTTATGCCTCGGTCGGGAGTATATGCGCTTGAACGCCGCCAAATAAAAAAGCGGAGAGACTTTTACAACAAGCAAAGCGTTTAAAGCGAAAAATGCAGCCGAATTAACCAAAGTGCGAAAAAAAATAAAGGAGATATAAAAAAATGAAACTGTTTTACGGAATTAACGACAAACCCAAATTCAAGCAAAACTTAGTATTTGCCTTTCAGCAAATGATCGCCATTATGGCGGCAACGTTGCTTGTTCCCATTCTTATCAGCGGAACGGCGATCTCGTTCACTGTGGAAGGTGTCAAGTACGTTTCTTACTTGACGTGCGACCCTGCGGCGGCGTTTTTCGGAGCGGGTGCGGGTACGCTGGTTTACTTGCTCTTTACTAAGTTTAAAAGCCCTGTTTTCCTCGGCTCTTCGTTCACTTTCCTCGGTGCGCTGTGCGCTACGGCAACAAGCAACTTCGGTTATTGGGGATTGATTGTAGGCGTTGCGTTTGCGGGACTTGTATATGTGGTAATCGCTTTGATTATAAAGTTTGTAGGTTCGGCATGGATTAAAAAACTCCTTCCGCACGTAATAATCGGACCTATCCTCGCGATAATAGGTCTTTCGCTTTCCGGAACGGCAGGCGGCTGGATGATGAAAAACGGCGGCAATACATACAACCTTTGGTATGTTTTCGTAGGACTGTTTACGTTTGTGGCGATTGTAATCGCATCGGTAAAAGGTAAGGGTATGGCAAAACTTATACCGTTTATCATCGGTATAGGCGCAGGTCTTGTTCTGGCAATCGTCATTACTTGTTTAGGATATATAAACGACAGTGCTTTCTGTCAAGGTATGAGAATCGTAAACTTCGACCCCATTAAAGAGTGCTTTAAGCCTCTCAGATTCCAAAGTTTCTTCGATTATCCCAAGTTTACGTTTATAAAAGCGTTGCAAACTAAAGGACTTGAATATCACGCGGTTGACGCTAACGGCAATTTAATCGCGGGTGTGGCTACGATAACGAGAGATTTCGTTTTCGACGGAGCGGCTGTCGGTAAACTTGCGGTATTGTTTGTTCCCATCGCGGTTGTCGAACTTGCTCAACACATTTCAGACCACGAAAATCTTTCCAGCATCGTTGAAAAGGACCTTCTTGAAAACCCCGGTCTTCACAACACGCTTCTCGGCGACGGCGTAGGCTCTATGGTAGGAGCGTTCTTCGGCGGATGCGCAAACACCACTTACGGCGAATCGATAAGTTGTGTTGCTCTTTCTAAAAATGCTGCCACAAGAACAATACTTACTACGGCGATTATGTGTATGGTCGTATCGTTCGTGTCTCCTTTCGTTGCGATAATCAACATGCTTCCCAAATGCGTAATCGGCGGCGCGTGCATAGCGATGTACGGTTTCATTTCGGTCAGCGGTCTTCAAATGCTTAAAGACGTAGACCTTTCCGACAACAGAAACCTTTACCCCGTTGCGGCAATACTCGTAATAGGTATCGGCGGAGTTACGCTTAACTTCGGCACAAACAAACTTACGGGAGATCCGCTTATTCAAATCACTGCGCTTGCTTTGGCTATGATAGTAGGTATTATAGTAAACGCAATCACTCACTCGGGTAAAAACGAAAAAAGCGATGCCCCCGAAGTAATGACGGAAGAGGCTCTTAAAGAAGATTTCTGATAAAACATAAACAAAAATCCGACGCGCAATTTTGCGCGTCGGATTAATTATAAATAAATGGTTTTAATTAAGCGATAAAAAAGAAAAATGTTTTGTTTACGCGATACGTGTTGCGTAAAAAGAGTAGTTTTATTAAAACGAAAGGATAGATTATTTGACTGCACTGCGGTAAAAAACTAAGAGTAAGCAATTAGTAAAGACGGTTGTTAAATAGCAAAAAACGAAAAAATAAAAGCGGAAAGCATTTAATTCAGATACAATAAACGCCGTCCGCCAAACTTGCAGATTTTGAATCAAATTTAATTTTTAAAAGAAATAAATTATTTTTCGTAAATGCATACAGAAGTTTCCCCGTCGGTCTCTTGCAGTTTTACAGAAATTTCTTCACGGATGGAAGTGGGTACGTTTTTACCGACGAAATCCGCGCGGATAGGCAATTCCCGGTGACCTCTGTCCACAAGCACCGCAAGGCGAATAGTCGACGCTCTTCCGCTTTCAAGCACAGCCTCGATTGCGGCGCGGGTCGTTCTGCCGGTAAACAAAACGTCGTCTACAAGTATTACGTCTTTATCTTCGACGGGGCAGGAAATGCCTGCGGATTTGACTTTCACACCTTGCTTTCTGTCGTCGCGGTAATGTGTGATATCGAGTTGGCAAACGGGTATATCCACGTTTGAAGATGCCAAAATGTTGTTTTTTATGGTTTCGGCGAGCGGAACGCCCCTTGTTTTTATGCCTATGAGCACGATATTTTTAAGGTCGTCGCTTTGTTCTATAATTTCAAAAGAAATTCTTGTCAAGGCGCGTTTTACCGCCAATCCGTCCATTATTGTCGCTTTAAATTTCATAAATCGATTGTATCACATAAGTCGTTGTTTGTCAAATTATTGACTAAAACAAAATTTTAGAGTAAAATAAATAAAGATAAAATCATTTTAGTTTTATTAAAAAAGTGCGTTTATCGTTATAAAACGGTTGATAGCCGAAAAATTTAATCGTTTCGGCTTTGCCATAATTTAAATGTTCCGGCTTTGCCGCAATATAAGTTATTTTAAAAAGTATAAAAATTAACGGAGATAAAAAATGGAAGATTTTATGAAAAACGTAACCGTGTTTACACATCCGCTCATCGCGCACAAAATCACGCACCTTTGCAGTGTGGAAACCACCACGAAAGAATTCAGAGAAATCGTCAGCGAACTTGCAATGCTCATGGGCTATGAAGCGTTCAGAGACGTAAAAACCAAAAACGTAGAGATTAAAGCCCCGCTTTCCACGTTTATGTCGCCGGTGGTAGACGAAAAAATTACAATCGTCCCCATTTTGCGCGCCGGACTCGGCATGGTTGACGGACTTACGGCACTTTTTCCCAATGCTAAAATAGGTCATATAGGTCTTTACAGAGATGAAAAAACGCTCGAACCGCACGAATATTACTGCAAATTGCCCACAGACACGCTTGACGGACAAGTTATCGTCGTTGACCCTGCGTTGGCAACAGGCGGCAGCGCAGCGGCGGCTATCGGTTTTATAAAGCAAAGAGGATTTAAAAATATAAAATTGTTGTCGTTGATTGCCGCACCCGTAGGAATAAAAAGGGTTGTTACAACTCATCCCGACGTAAAAGTGTACGTTGCGCATTATGCCGACGCTCCGCTCAACGAAAAGGGATATATCGTAACCGCTTTCGGCGATGCCGGCGACAGAATCTTCGGCACGAAATAATTAAATCGGGTTGTTTTTTAGTTGTGAATGGTTATAGAGCAAAATTTTTAATCGACTGCAACAATAAAGCGTTATAACGAAATAACGTAAATAAAATTATCTAATCTGACCGTCGGCAAGGTAAAACAAAGTCGGCGGTCCTTTTATGTTTAGTTGCTTTCGGTTTTTGCATGTTTGTCGTTTTCAGACATACCGTTTTGTGTAAAAACGACATATTGCGGTAATAATTTTAAACAAAAAAAGGGTTTATAGTAGCGATCCGGCAGTACAAAAGAAATCAAATCATGGCGCGATAAGCGGTAAATTTGCGGTGCGATGATCAATAAATTTCGGCGATAAAAATTTTAAACCGATACGGGAAAAATATAACTTTGTTTGTCAAACGGCAACGCAATGCGAACAATAAGCAACGTTATGACGGCAATTAACCGCATAATGCGGGCGATATAAAATTAAAACCCGATAAAAAACTTTACAAAGCGCGTAAAAAAATATATAATAGACTAATAAGATATATTTAGAGGTTGAGAGATGCTTGTAATAAGCACGGTCGAAAAAACGGGAATAGGAAAAGAAATAGGTATAGAAAAAGGAGATAAGTTACTTGCATTTGACGGTAAAGACGTCGTCGACGTGCTGGATTATCTTTATTACGACACCTTAAACCGTTTTTCGATTACGGTAGAAGACAAAAACGGAAGAGTAACGACTTGCGAAATAGAAAAAGAGGACGACGAAACGTTGGGTCTCAATTTTTGCGACGACGGACTTAATATCCGCACTTGTCAAAACAACTGCATTTTTTGTTTTGTCGCTCAGATGCCAAAGGGTATGAGAGACACGCTTTACGTAAAGGACGACGATTACCGCCAAAGTTTTTTATGCGGAAATTTCGTCACGCTTACAAACCTTACCGATAAAGACGTTGAAAGAATAATCCGTCTGCATTTAAGTCCGCTGTATATTTCGGTGCACACGATGAACGGCGAATTGCGCAAAAAGATGACAAACAACCGTTTTGCGGACAAAATCAATTATTATATTAATACTTTTGCCGCTCACGGAATAAGAATGGAAACGCAAGTCGTGCTTGTAAAGGGCTACAACGACGGCGAAGAACTCGAATATACCGCAAGGCAACTTTTTAAATATTATCCGCAAGTCGAGACGATGGCTGTCGTTCCGTGCGGAATTACCAAATACAGAGACGGACTCACAAAAATCGACGACGTAACCGCCGATTATTCAGCACAAGTGATAGAATTGGTAAGAAAACTCAACAAAGAATTCGGCGTAAACTTTATTTTACCCGCGGACGAGTTTTATTTCAAGTCGGGCATAGAGGTCGAACCTTATGAGTTTTACGGCGGTTTTAATCAGATAGAAAACGGCGTGGGTATGACGGCTAAGTTTGAAAAAGAACTCGACGACGCCCTTTGTAAGAGAAAATATAATAAAAAATTTTTGGCTATAAGCGGCACTTCGGCGTACGAATTTATTAAAAACAGCGCAGAAAAAGTGCAAAACTTGTGTAAAGGCGTAGATATTCACGTGGTCGGTGCGAAAAATTACTTTTTCGGAGAGACGGTAAACTGCACCGGGCTTTTGACCGGCGGCGATATTTATAGGGCGGCGACCGAGTTCGGAGACGATTATGACGTGCTTGTCTTGTCGCATAACACTTTAAAAGAGACCGAAGACGTATTTTTGGACGGCATGACGCTTGTCGGGTTGTCGCAAAAATTAGGCAAACCTATCAGAATAACCGACGGCAGCGGGGAAAGTTTTTTCAATGCGTTTACGTCGGATAAAGTTAAGGAGGTAAATTATGAGTAAACCTTTGGTTGCGGTTGTCGGCAGACCTAACGTCGGCAAATCGACCTTTTTCAATAGGGTTACGGGCAAAAAAATATCCATTGTAGAGGACAAGCCCGGCATTACGAGAGACCGTATTTATGCCGACGCCGAATGGTGCGGACATAATTTTACGCTTATCGACACCGGCGGTATCGAACTTAAATCGACCGACGAAATGTGGATGCACATTAAAAAACAAGCGGAAATAGCGATTGACACCGCCGATGTGATTATATTTTTCTGCGACGCCAAATCGGGTTTGACAGCCGCCGACCAGGACGTTGCGGCAAAACTCAGGGTATCGAGAAAACCCATTGTGCTTGCGGTAAACAAACTCGACAATTACAGCATCGAGACCTTGTGCGAGTTTTACGAACTCGGTCTCGGCGAGCCTTACGGAATTTCTTGCGAGCAAGGCAAAGGTATAGGCGATCTTCTGGACGCTGTTTGCGAAAACTTCAAACGCATCGAGGCTGAAGAAGATGACGGCGAAGTGCTTAAAATAGCCGTCGTGGGAAAACCCAATGCGGGTAAGTCCAGCCTTACGAATAAAATTCTCGGTTATGACAGAACGATAGTTTCGGCGCGTGCAGGCACCACGAGAGACGCAATCGATACTCCGTTTACTTATAAAGGAAAGAAATATCTTTTGATCGATACCGCAGGCATCAGAAAGAAGAGCGCGGTTGAAGAAAACGTGGAATATTACAGCGTAATCAGGGCACTTGCCTCTATAAGGCGTGCGGATGTGTGTCTTGCCGTGGTGGATTCTTCGGTCGGACTTACCGAACAAGACGTAAAAATCTGCGGATATATTCACGAACAAGGCAAGCCAAGCGTGATTGTAATGAATAAGTGGGATACAGTCGAAAAAGACACAAACACCATAAACAAGTTCAACGAAAAACTCGATTGCGACCTTGCGTTTATGGATTATTATAAGTCCGTTTACATTTCTGCCAAAACGGGTCAAAGGGTAAACAACGTACTCGATATTGCCGAGCAAGTGTACGAAAACGCATGCAAACGTATCACGACCGGTACGCTCAACGACGTAATAGGCGACGCTGTCCGCACGACGGATCCGCCGACAAAACACGGCAGAAGACTTAAAATTTATTATGCGACTCAAGAGAGTACAAATCCTCCGACGTTCGTGTTTTTCGTAAACAATGCGGATTTGGTACATTTTTCTTATAAAAGATTTTTGGAAAACACAATCAGAAAGGCGTTCGGATTCGACGGCACGCCCATAAGGATAGTGTTCAGAGAAAAAGGAGACGAACAATGACTTTGATAAGGGCAAAGGACTATTGGTGGGCGTTTGCACTGCTGGTAATTTCGTCTTATCTCATCGGAAATATAAATTTTGCCATACTCATTTCCAAGGCAAAACACAACGACATCACACACGTTGGCAGCGGAAATCCCGGCACTATGAACATGAGCCGCGCTTTTGGTTTGAAAATAGGTTTGTTGACGCTTATTTTAGACATATTGAAGGGCGCGTTTCCGACGCTTATCGGGGCGTTGGTTTTTCAAAAGTGCGCTTTTATATCGTCGGGTATAAGCGTAAACTCTGTTTCGGGCATTATGTGCGGATTTTCGGCGGTAACGGGGCATATTTTCCCGTTCTGGAGAAAGTTTAAGGGAGGTAAAGGCATCGCCTCGACAATAGGTGTTTTCCTCGTGTTGGAGCCGTGTTTTGCTCCTATATTCATGATTGCCGCGCTGCTGTTTATTTTATATACCGAAATGGGTTCGATGGGGTCGTTTATAGCGACTACGCCGCCGGCGATAATTTATATATGGCATCATTATTTAAGGTGTTTCCGCAGCGGAATTGCATATCAGGACGGATTGAGCGTGTATTTGACGGGTATGCTTTTAGCCGTAGGAATAATCTTTCTGACGTGGTTTGCGCACAGGGCGAACATAAAAAGACTTATTTACGGAGAAGAGCACCCCACCGATTGGATGAGAATGATTAAAGAACTCAAATACAAAAAGAAAAAAAGCAAATAATGTAATAATAGGCAAAAACCTCTCATATACTTTAACGAACAAGTAGTGGGAGGTTTTTTATTATTTATGGAAAATTACGACGTATATAAGGATATTGCCGAGCGCACCCAAGGCGATATTTATATAGGTGTTGTAGGTCCTGTAAGAACGGGTAAATCTACTTTTATAAGTCGTTTCGTACAAACCGTCGTTATGCCGAAATTAAGCGACGACAACAAAAAATCCATTGCCATTGACGAATTACCGCAATCTTCCGACGGAAAAACCGTGATGACGACCGAGCCGAAATTTGTGCCCGCAGAGGCGGTTTCTGTCGATTTGGGAGATAACGGTATCGCCAAAGTGCGCCTTATAGACTGCGTAGGTTATATGGTTGAGGGGGCAAAAGGTGCAGACGAAGACGGGAAAACAAGAATGGTAAAAACGCCGTGGTCGCCCGATGAAATGCCTTTTGAAGATGCGGCGCAACTCGGTACCGACAAAGTAATCAGGCAACACTCGACTATCGGTATAGTCGTTACTACCGACGGGTCAATTTCGGGTATCGACAGAAACGCTTATGAAAAAGCGGAAGAAAAGGCGATAGCCGCCATCGAACAAACGGGCAAACCTTATATAATTATCTTAAACAGCACGCACCCAAGCGACGAGGAAACGACAGCGCTTAAACAAAAAATGGAATTAAAATATAACAGAAAAGTAATTGCCGTCGACGTGTTGAATGCGGACGAAAATGCGCTTGCGGGTATAATCGGCGAAGTGTTGTTTGAGTTCGGGGTTAAAAGAATAGATGTGACTCTTCCGGAATGGATGATGGCATTGCCGCCTGCTTCGCCGATTGTGTCATCGGTTTTGGATTGTGTAAAAAAGGGCGCGGCGAGCGTGTGTAAAATGAAAGATTACGAAAAGTTTTCGCATGCGTTCGATGAATTAAGCAGCGTCAACCCGCCCGACGGAGCGGTGATAAACCTCGGCGACGGAACGGTAAAATATTCGCTCACAGCCGATAACGCATTGTTTTATGAAGTGGTCAGCGATGAAACCGGCGAAAAAATCGAAAACGAATATGATTTACTTTCTTATGTGCGACGGGCAAACGAGGCGAATTTGTGCTATAAAAAGATTAAAGACGCTTTAAACAGTGCGGAAGAAAGCGGTTACGGCGTCGTCGAACCGTCGTTTGACGATATTGTTTTGTCCGAGCCGAATATCGTGCGCACGGGAAACAGATACACTGTGAAAATCAAAGCGTCGTCGACTTCGTTGCATATTATGACAGTTGACGTAAAAGCCGACGTTTCGCTTTTGACGGGCAATGAAAAGCAGTGCAACGATTTCGTCGATTATTTAAAGAGTGAAAGCGGAGACGACGTTGGGCTTATGATGAAGACAAATATGTTCGGCAGGTCGCTTTCGAGCCTTGTCGAAGAGGAAATCGCAATGCGTACGGGAGCAATGCCCGACGTGGTGCGCAACAAAATGAAGCGTATTGCGACAAAAGTAGTCAACGATAGAAAAAACAATATTATTTGTATTATTATTTAATTTGTTTAAATTATTTAATAAAATATATTTTTATTATAAATATTACGCAGTTTCCGTTTGACGGAAACTGCGTTTTTGTATTATAATTTTCGTGTTGTTAAAATTTAAAAAATTTAAATTTCAAGTTTGCTTGCAGCCCGAAAGGCTTACGCAAACCGCAAAATTTCGGAAATAAATATAAGCCTTCCTTGTGCAAAGGAAGGTGGCGCGCGGAACGCGTGACGGAAGGATTGTAAAAAGCAAATTTTTAATAAAAGTCGATTTTAAAATCAAACAATACAATCCCTCAGTCACTTCATGTCAGCCCCAAGCCGAGAGAGAATTGAATAGATTAAGTTTTAACGGCGCAAAATTTGCTAAATCGTCGTTAAACTTACTTTTAATACCTCTCGGTATTAATACGCTTGTTTGCCTTGATTTTTCTAAATTTAATTTACAAAATCGTCGTTAAACTCACTTATAATACCACTCGGTATTATTGCGTTCGTTTGCCTTGATTTTTCTAAATTTATCGACGTTAAAATGCGAAGCACTTTAAAGCCTTATTTTTTAGATAATTTATTGCAAACGCGAGCGGCGGCATATATGCAGTATGACAAGCGAGCGTTTGCGGTAAAGAGCAAAAAAGATGCCTTTAAGGCTTAATATAACTCAATTCTCTCTCGGCTCACAAAGGGGCCGGAAAATTACAAGTGTAATTTATAAAAATTTGTATCATATACAACTTTATTAAAACGAAAGTTTAAATCTCGTGTTTTAAGTTGTGTTATAGGTAGAATTTTTTTAAACGTAAACAATAAATCAGGATAAAAGTATGAAAACCATCGTAAAAAAGGCTGACGAAGAAAGCATAAACGAGGCGTGCCGACTTATTAAAAACGGAGATATAGTCGCCGTACCCACCGAAACGGTTTACGGCATTGCGGCAAATGCTTTCGACGGCGAAGCGATAAAAAAAATATTTACGGCAAAGGGCAGACCTCAGGACAACCCGCTCATCGTGCATATATCGGACATGAATATGCTTAATGACGTGGTGAAAAGCGTGCCAAGCGACGCATATGCGCTTGCGGACGCGTTTTGGCCCGGACCGTTGACTATGATTATGCCAAAAGGGGACAAAGTTGCAAAAGAAACTTGCGCCGGACTTGACAGTGTGGGTGTAAGAATGCCGTCAAATCCCGTCGCTCACGAAGTTATTGCGCGCAGCGGTTTGCCGTTTGCCGCACCGTCGGCAAATATCAGCGGCAGACCCAGTCCGACAAACGCCGAAGACGTGTTTTTCGATATGGACGGAAGACTTCCGCTTATAATCGACGGAGGAGAATGTTTTGCGGGCGTCGAATCGACGGTGGTGTCGTTGCTCGGTGAAAACCCCATAATTTTGCGCCCGGGTTATATCACAAAAGAAGATATGCAATCGGTGCTTAATAAAGAGGTGTTTTTATCGGCCGCCATTACCGAGGGTGTAAAAGAGGGCGATAAAGTTTTGTCGCCGGGAATGAAATACAAGCACTATGCGCCAAATGCCCAAGTGTACATAGTTGACGGTAGTTTTGACGCGTTTAAAGCATACGTATGCAATAAAAAAGACAAAGGAGTGTTCTGTTTGTGCTTTGACGGAGAAGAAAAAGACCTTCCCGTAGAGTGCGTGCCGTACGGGAAAAAGGAAAGAGCGGACGAGCAAGCGCACAATTTGTTTACAGCATTGAGAAGATTAGACGAAAAGAAAGCGGCGGTTGTTTACGCAAGGTGTCCGGAAAAAGCGGGCATCGGTCTTGCCGTTTACAACAGGCTTATAAGGGCGGCTGCTTTCAGAATAATTAAAGTTTGATTGCCTGATTTCAGAATATAAGCAAATAAAAACGTTTGACAATTAAAGTCAAGCCGCAAACGGCGGATTTACAAAAGGAAAATACGGAATGAAGATTAAAGGTTTATTTAAGGACAAAAGTTTTTATAAAATGGTGATAATGATTGCGCTTCCTATAATGATTCAGAACGCAATCACGAATTTTGTCAACTTGCTCGACAACGTTATGGTAGGCAGACTCGGGACGGAGCAAATGTCGGGCGTGTCCATAGTAAACCAGATAGGAAACGTAGCCAACCTGTGCGTTTTCGGCGCGGTGTCGGGAGCGGGTATTTTTACCGCCCAGTTTTTCGGTAAAGGAGACGTAGAGGGGCAACGGCAAACTTTTAGATTTAAAGTAATAATCAGCGTAATTATAGCGACGTTGTTTATTATAATCGCAATGACGTTCAATGAAAAATTAATCGGTTTTTTCTTGTATGACGGAAGCGTAGAGGGAGACTTGCAGGCGACGCTTGATTATGCATCGAGGTATCATAAAATCATCGCATACAATATGGTTGCGTTTGCGATTACTCAAGCGTACAGCAGTAACTTGCGAGAATCGGGAGAAACGATAGTGCCTATGTTGTCGGGGTTTATCGCAATTACGGTAAATTTAATAGGCAACTCGCTGCTTATTTTCGGCAAATTGGGTTGTCCTGAACTCGGCGTAGAAGGTGCGGCGATTGCTTCTATTATTTCAAGGGTTGTCGAATGTGCTTTCCTTGCGGTGTATACTTATGTAAAACGCGAAAGGTTCACGTTTATTCAAGGTGCGTACAGACATTTATTTAAAATAGATAAAAAACTTTTGAAAGGATTGTTTGCAAAGAGTTTGCCGCTTATTTTCAACGAAACTTTGTGGTCGCTCGGTATGACGTATATTGCGCATTGCTACAGTATGAGAGGGCTTGACGTCGTTGCGGGTTACAGTATTGCAAGCACAGTTATAAACGTGTTTAACATTGCGTACATGGCTCTCGGAAACGCTGTCGGAATAATTGTCGGCAATTACCTCGGCGCGGGCGAGACGGAAAAAGCAATCGAGACGGACAGAAAACTTATAGCCTTTTCGGTGGCGGTGGGTTTTGTCGTCGGCGCAATAATGCTTGCGTCGTCGGGGCTTATCCCCAAAATATACAATACGAGTGCGAAATCGAAAGAAATCGCGACCACATTTATTGCTATTTCGGGACTTGCGATGCCCCTTCAGGCGTATCTTCACTCGACGTATTTCACTATGCGTTCTGGCGGGAAAATACTTATCACTTTCCTTTTCGACTGCGGTTGCGTGTGGTGCATAAACGTTCCTGCGGCTTTAATTCTCGTTAAATTAACGACGCTTCCCGTGGGATGGATTTATTTTATTTGTACGTTTATCGAGATTATAAAGGCGATAATCGGCACTGTATTGTTGCGTAAAAAAATATGGGTGAATAAAATAGTATAACGACGCACTGCAGAACAGTATAGCGATGTATTATAAAATATTGCAGCGACGCATTTGCTTTTGAAAACTTATTAATTGTCACATTTACATAATACGTATTTAGTAAAAACGGCGGTTTTGCATATATTAAATAGTGAAATCGTCAAGGAGAATATAAATGAAAATTAGGTTAAACGAAGATAAAGAAGTTGTAAAACGCATACAGGAAGGGCTTAAAAAGAAAGACGGATATTGCCCGTGCAAGGTAGGTAAACTTCCCGAAAATAAGTGCATGTGCGAAGAGTTTAAGTCTCAAATCGCAGATGAAAATTTTGAAGGATATTGCCACTGCGGCTTGTATTATAAAGAAAAATAGAGTATAATTATATAAAACAACAAGCACATCGCTTTGCGGTATACTTGCCGATTTAATAAATTATCGATTTGATAAAAAATTTTGTAAATTAATTATGGTGAGGTTGTTATGGAAAACAATAAAAAGTTTGTAATTACAATTAGCAGAGAGTTTGGTTCTGGCGGGGGTGAAGTTGCACATAAACTCGCCGAAAAATTGGGCGTGCCGTGTTATGACAAAACGGTAAATCAACTTACAAGCGTAATAAGCGGATTCAGCGAAAACGCCGTAAAAATATCCGAAGACAAGGTGTCTACGCCGTTTGATTATACTGCGTTTACCCACAGCAATACTTTACCCGTGCGCGACAGAATTTATATCGCTCAACAAAAGGTAATCAAACAACTTGCGGACGAATCATCTTGTATAATCGTAGGTCGTTGCGCGGCGAGTATTTTGAAAAACCACGAAAACTGCGTAAATGTATTTATCTGCGCACCTATCGAACAAAGAGTTAAGCGTATTTCCGCTCAGCACAACGTCAGTGCGGAAGAAGCCGAAAAGATTATAAAGCAAAAAGATAAAGAGAGAAAAAATTATTACAAAAAGTATGGCGAAATGGAATGGGGTAAAGCGCAAAATTATATTATCACTTTAAACACCGTAATCGGCATTGATCACTCGGTAAGCATAATAGAAACGGTTTTGAAAGAGTTTTTAAATAAATAACGTATCTATAAAGTAAGACTTGCTGTATTTATAAACAAAAAAAATTAATAAATCAATAAAAGCAATCGCTGTTTTATGCGTTCCCAAAAGTATTTTACTTTTGGGGCGTTTAGTTTTTTACGGCGGTTGTTTTTTGTGTTTCGGCTTGCTTTTTACATAATTCGGTCAGTTTTGACATAACAATATATAAATCGCATATTTAAATGTGGTAGTATTTGTTTACGGTTATGGAAGTGTACATAGAATATGCGATAATTGACAATTTTGTAATGGATTTTTTGCTGATAAAAGCAACGCTGAAAGTTACGCGAAACAGCGTAGTGCTGTGGAGAATTTTGCTTGCGTCTTTTTTCGGTACGGCGGTTGCTGTGTTGCTTCCTTTGGCGAATTTTCACAAGGCACTATCATTTATTATCAAACTGCTTACGGGAATACAACTAATTTTCATTGCGGGGAAATATGAAAACGCATATAAAGGCATAATGGCGGTAAACGTATTTGTTCTGTTTACTTTTTTGACGGGTGGACTTATGATTGCGCTTTTCAACTTTGCCGGAATAGATTATCTCGATTCGGGGGTGTGGTCGTACAACACGGCAGTACCCATGGGTGTGAATTTTTTAATCGGGTATTTCGCAACGAAATTAATCGCTGCTGTCGTCGATAAAATTTATAAAAAACGAGACTTGTTTCCGTTTATAAAGAATTGTGAAATTACATATAAAGACAACACGGTTAAAATAAAAGGATACGTCGACAGTGGCAACAGGTTGTACGACAATCTGACGCTTTTACCGATAACGGTTGTTTCAAAAGAGACATTTTTAAGTTTGACTTTGGGTGACGTTTCTAAAGAAAACAAAATGAGATACGTGCGCTTTTCCACTGTTTCCGGCGAAGACAAAATGAAAATTTTTGTGGCGGACAAGTTGAGTATAAATGACGGCGGAGTAAAAATCGAGGTCAAAAACCCCGTCATCGCCATATCTAATACAAAGTTTAAAGACGACGGAGAGTATTCGGCTTTGTTGCATCCGTCATATTTTTAAGGAGTAACATGAAAAAGTTTTTCGGCAAAATCAAGGAAAGCATCGCTCAAGCGTTTGATAAAATCAAAAGAGCAATAAAAAATTTATTCGCACCGAAAGGACATTTATATTACGTGGGCAACGGCGAAAGTTTGCCCATGCCATACACCGAAGAAGAGGAAAACGAAAGAATTGTAAAACTTTCCGAAGGCGACGAAAAAATTAAAAACGAACTGATCGAGCATAATTTGCGGCTTGTAATTTACATAGCGAGGAGGTTTGACAATACGGGCGTAGACCTCGACGACCTCGTTTCGGTTGGAACGATAGGGCTTATCAAAGCGGTCAACACCTTTAATTGTGATAAAAAAATTAAATTGGCGACTTATGCTTCGAGATGTATAGAAAACGAAATTTTGATGCATTTAAGGAGGATAAGTAAAATTAAAAGCGAAGTATCTATCGACGAACCTTTAAACGTCGATTATGAAGGGAACGAATTGCTGCTTTCTGACATTTTAGGCACGGACGAAGACGTGGTGTATAAAGATATCGAAAGCGAGGTAGAAAAAAAATTATTGGAAATGGCTCTTGAAAAACTTTCCCCGAGAGAGCGGAAAATTATGGGTATGCGTTTCGGTCTCGACAACGAAGAGGAAATGACTCAGAAAGAAGTTGCCGATAGCCTCGGAATATCACAATCGTACATATCCCGGCTTGAAAAAAAGATATTTAAAAGATTGAGAAGAGAATTCGCCAAATTCGACGCATAAAAACAATTTCAATTGAGCAAAATATTTATTTAAGTACAGGTTTTGTGTCGTCAGGTAAAGTTAAGCGGAGTTTCTTGTTTTTGTCTCGATTTGTTTGTTTTACATAATACGTATTGTGTAAAATCGGCAAGTTTTAGATTCGGATGCCTCAATTTACAAGCATAAAACGTCTTTACTTTGTTTAACTGCATCGATTTAAATTGTTTTGGAGTGCATAAATTAATGTTAAAAAGCAGTAATGCCGGACAAAAATTAAAAATTCAGCCAACATTAACTGAATTCCGGTAAATCAAAACTGATTTTGCGTACATAAAGGAGGTCTTTTATGGCGCAAAATAAAGTAATAATATGCGGTATCGATACGTCGAAACTGCCAAAACTTACCGACACGCAAAGCGAAGAATTGCTTAAAAAGATAAAAGAGGGCGACGCAAGGGCGAGAGAAGATTTCATTATAGGAAATATGCGTCTTGTGTTGTCTATTGTCAGGCGGTTTTCGTCTTGTAAAAAAGTCAGTGCGGACGATTTGTTTCAGGCGGGTTGTATAGGACTAATAAAGGCGATAGAAAATTTCAACATCAATTTAGGTGTTAAATTTTCAACGTACGGCGTGCCTATGATTGTAGGAGAATTAAGGCGATATATACGCACGGCAAACAGTTTAAGGGTGTCGAGAAGTATAAGGGATACCGCTTACCAAGTGCTTAAAACAAGGGCGGAGATTGAGGCGGATAAGGATACTTACACTCTAAAGGAAATAGCCGAAAGATTGAATATTGCCGAGAGGGAGGTTGTATATGCCCTCGACGCAATTTCCGACCCCGTGTCTTTATACGACCCGGTATATAATAAAGAAGGCGATACTTTAATGCTTTTAGACCAAATCGGCGACGAGAGAAACACCGACGAATTGTGGACGGAAAACGTCGCGTTGGAGTGTGCAATCAACACTTTGGAAGACAGAGAGAAAAAGATTTTGTATATGCGATATTACGAGGGAAAAACCCAAACGGAAGTATCTGATGAAATCAGGCTTTCTCAAGCGCAAGTGAGCAGACTTGAAAAGTCGGCTTTAAAGACGATAAAAAGCATTATGCAATAAAATTCGTATGTATCGGGATAAATTGCCGGTTACAAAAAAATATATAAGTCCGCCCGAAAGACAAGAAATCAAGCGAACAAGAACGTATAATTTCAATTAAATTAAAAGCCGTCACAAACGTGACGGCTTAAAATTTTATCTCTTTTATTAAATACGTATTATGTAAAGACGGTAATTTATTGTTTTTTAGGTGCTTCTGTCATTGCGTACGGGTCTAATATGGAATCAATCATTTTTTCGTCCATCAATCCGTAAGAAAGCACAAGGTCCTTAATTTTTACGTTTTTAGCGAGAGCCTCTTTTGCGAGTTCCGCCGATTTTTTATATCCTATATACGGGCAAAGCGCAGTGACAATGCCGACGCTTGAATACACAAGGTCTTCGCAGTGTTGTTTGTTTGCCGCAATGCCTTTAATACAGTTTTCGGTAAGGGTATTTACGGCGTTGGTTAAGCATGTAATCGACTCGAAAAGTTTATAAAATATTACGGGCTCGAAAGCATTGAGTTCGAGTTGACCCGCCTCTGCGGCAAGGGTGATGGTAGTGTCGTTTCCTATTACCGCATATGCGACTTGAGATACCACTTCGGGGATTACGGGGTTGATTTTACCCGGCATAATCGACGAGCCGTTTTGCTTTGCGGGGAGTACGATTTCTTCAAATCCCGTCTTGGGTCCGCTTGCCATAAGGCGCAAATCGTTGCACATTTTTGACAAGTTTACGGCACACGTTTTAAGTGAAGACGACATATTTACAAAACAATCGAGGTTTTGAGTGGAGTCGATAAGGTTGTCGGCTCTTATTATGCCATAGCCGGTTACCGCGGAAAGTTCGCCGGTGATGTTTTCAAAAAATTCAACCCCGGTGTTGACTGCCGTGCCGATTGCCGTGCCGCCGAGATTGACGGTATGCATTTCGTTTAATGTGTGAGAAATTCTGTTTAAATCTCTGCTTAAACAAGAAGCGTAAGAAGCGAATTCCTGACCGAGTCTTATGGGGACTGCGTCCTCGAGTTGAGTTCTGCCCATTTTGATTATTTTATCGAATTCGACCGCTTTTTTCTCAAGAGCGGAAATAAGTTTTTTAAGGTTTGCAAGCAAGTCCTGAGATAATTCGATGACGGTAAGTTTGCCCGCAGTGGGGATTACGTCGTTGGTGGATTGCGCACGATTGACGTGGTCGTTGGGGTGGCATAAATCGTATACGCCTTTTTTGCCGCCGAGAAGTTCGTTGGCACGATTGGCGATTACTTCGTTTACGTTCATATTCATGGTCGTGCCTGCGCCGCCCTGAATTGCGTCGGTGATAAATTCGCCTTTGAATTTGCCTTTGATTATCTCGTTACAAGCCTTTACGATAGCGTCTGCAACGGTTGGATCTATATAATTGTACTTTCCGTTTACGATGGCGCACGATTTTTTAATTCTTACAACGTTTTTAATAAATGAAAAATTAACTTTATTTCCGCTTATCTGAAAATTGTTGTGACCTCTTAACGTTTGTACTCCGTAGTAGGCTTCGGCGGGCACTTCCAAAGCACCTATCGAGTCTGCCTCCTTTCTTGTTTCGCTAATCATTAATCTTCTCCAAAATTTTATTATGAAAATTATAATAAAATAATTTGGAAAAGTAAACAAAATGCGCTCTATATAATAGAAAAATAAATATTTGCATAAAGTTTTATAAAAAACAAAAGAAAATCTATTGATTATTTTATAAAAATAATATACAATAATATGTGAAGGCGTAAACTTGCTTTTTAAGGATTTACGATTTCTTATATTTTAATGCTTATAAAGAGAAAGACTTTGATTTAGTTGAGGTTTGCATTAAATATTGCGTGTAAAAATTGACTTGATTAATTTGCGTCGACGCTTAAATTTCAGTATGAGAAGTCATGATTTTAAACGGCTTTGCTTTAAGCAAAAAGGTTTGTTTTGCGGTTTTTATCACGCTTTAACTTATCGCGGAGAATTAAGTCTGAATGCTTGTTTTTACTTAAATTGAGATTACTGAAAAACACCCGTTAAATTTGACGAGTTTTGCTCGGCGGTGCGGTTTTTGTATAAAATTAAGTATTAAAAAATAAAAAAACGATTTTGAGTCGCAAACGTGTTACCGTCAGGATGCGATTGCAAACAGGAGGTATAATGAATTCTGAAAAGTTAGACGATATAGACATGAAGATTTTAAATATTTTACATCACAACGCAAGACTTTCGGCAAAAGCCATTGCCGAGCAGGTTTTTGTGTCTGCGCCGACGGTCGCTTTGAGAATAGACGCGATGATTAAAAGCGGAATAATTCAAGGTTATTACACAAAAATCAATCCGCAAATAATCGGCAATTACATCAAAGCGTTTATCGATATGGAAGTTGCGCCCGAGCGCAAAAACGTGCTTTACGATTATCTTGCTTCGTGTCCGCAGGTAATCGAGTGTAATCACGTCACAGGCGAATATTCGGTGCTTATCGAGGCAATTTTTAAAAGCACAAACGAAATGGACAAGTTTATCACGGTAATGCAAACTTACGGCAGAACGAAAACGCAAATAGTTTTTTCCACGATTATAGACCACAGAGATTTTTCTCTCGGCGATGACATGTTAAAGTGAGGGTGAACGGTAAATAATATGAGAGACAACGAATTATGTTGGTGCAAAAGCGGTAAGTTTTACTGCGATTGCCATAAACAATTTGATATCATACTCAACGATTTGAGAAGAAAGGGCAAAGTCGTGCCCGAAAGGCGTCTTATTAAAAACGCCGAGCAAATCGAGGGTATAAGAAAAGCGGGCAAAGTCAACTCGATGGTGCTCGACGAGGTTGAAAAAAACATACGCGAGGGCATGACCACGCAACAAATAGACGACATCGTAAGCGAATGTACCAAAGATCTGGGAGGTATTCCCGCACCGCTCGGGTATGAAGGTTATCCGAAAAGCGTTTGCACTTCGGTAAACGACCAGGTGTGTCACGGTATTCCTTCAAACGAAGTTATTTTAAAAAGCGGCGATATAGTCAACGTCGATTGTACGACTATCGTCGACGGGTATTACGGCGACGCTTCGAGAATGTTTATAATTGGCGAAGCAAGCGAAGATGCGAAAAAACTTGTTAGAGTAACCAAAGAATGTCTTGACCTCGCTACTTCGAAATTGCAACCTTTTTGTCATTTGGGAGATATAGGTTATTTCGTGAGCAAGCACGCAAGAGAAAACGGATTCAGCGTTGTAGAAGAGGTCGGCGGTCACGGCGTTGGGCTTCAGATGCACGAAGACCCTTACGTTTGTCACGTCGGAAAGTACGGGAAAGGCATGGTGCTTACTCCCGGTATGGTGTTTACTATCGAACCGATGATAAATCAAGGCAGCAGGCATATTTTTGTGGATAACAGCGACGGCTGGACGATTTATACCGACGACGGCAAACTATCCGCTCAGTACGAATACACGATTGTACTGACAGAAACGGGCTATGAAATTTTGAGTAAATAAAACGACCGGATACGTGTGTTTGAAAATATCTGAAATTCAGATTTTGACGTGTTTATGCAATACGTATTTAGTAAATAAGACAAAAATATTGATTTTAACCGTAGTGATTTTATTGTAGGCCGAGGGTTTTCGGCTGAATAATTTCCGTTTTGCGGTTCGGTTTTTGTATGGCAATCTCAACAGTGACGAAAAAGAGCATTGAGATAGAGGCAAACAAAAGCCGATTTATTTCAAAAACGGTTAGTTGTGGCTAATTAAAATTTTACGGGGTTGTTTTTATGACGTCGATTAAAAGATAAATTAAAACAAATAATAAAACTTTATTAATTAAGGAGATTTTATAAAAATGAAAAATAAAGTAATTAAAATCGGAGGAATGCATTGCGTAAGGTGCTCGAAAGCGGTTGAAAGGGCACTTTCCTCCGTCGACGGAGTAGTTGAAGCGAGCGTAAACTTTTCAACCGAAAAAGCGTATATAAAATACGACGAAACCAAAGTGACCGCAAAGTTGTTGAATAAAGCGGTAAAAGGTGCGGGTTATAGCGTCGTTGAAGACGAAGAAGAATTCAGAAGAAAGGAACTGTTAAAAGCAAAAATCGAAATTCTCGTATCGTTTTTCTTTGCCATTCCTTTCATACTTATGATGTTCACCATGTTCTTTTTGCCGAAGACGCAACTCAATGAGTTTTTGCATAACGGTATATTGCAATTTGCGTTTGCAACACCCGTACAACTGCTTATCGGCAGTAAGTTTTATATCGGCGCGTTTAAGTCGATAAAAAATAAAAGCGTGGGTATGGACTTGCTTGTCGCTTTGGGTACGACTATTGCGTACGTGTACAGTTGTATAAATTTATTCACCGGAAAACATATGTATTATTTTGAAAGTTCGGTGTTTATAATTGCGTTTGTCAACCTCGGAAGATTTTTGGAACTCAAGGCAAAAATGAAAACGTCGGACAGCATAACGATGCTTTTAAACCTTGCGCCAAAGACGGTAAACGTGTTAAGCGAAAACAAAGAAGAGGTAAAATTGCCTCTCGACCAACTTAAAAAAGGTGACTTGTTTGTGGTGCGTGCGGGCGAGAGTATTGCCACCGACGGAACGGTTTTGGAAGGTACGTGTGCTGTAAACGAGTCAATGTTGACGGGTGAAAGTTTGCCAAAGACGGCAACTGCGGGTTGTAAAGTTTACGGCGGAACTATTGTCGACACGGGAATGATAACCGTTCGGGCGGAAAAAGTAGGCAACGATACTAAACTTGCCGAAATTGCAAAACTCGTCGAAAATGCACAGAACGGAAAAGCCTCGGCACAAAGACTTGCCGATAAAGTTTCGGCGATTTTCGTTCCGTCGGTAATAAGCATTGCGGTTGTCGTATTCATAATAAATTTATTGGTAACTTCGCTTTTGGGTCAGTCGTTGTCGCGCGCGGTTGCCGTGCTTGTAATCGCTTGTCCGTGTGCGTTGGGTTTGGCTACGCCGACCGCACTTACCGTAGGCGTTGGCAGAGCGTCTAAAAGCGGAGTATTGATTAAATCGGCAGACACGCTTGAAAAATTGAGCACGGTAAAAACGGTTATATTCGACAAAACGGGCACGCTGACTTACGGAGAGCCTAAGGTGGTTGAATTTAAAGAAATCGAAAAGACAGAAAACATAGGCAACATAATTCGTTCGATAGAAAGCCGTTCGTCGCACCCCCTTGCTCGTTCGGTTTGCGCTTATTTTAAAGACAGCGAAATAGTGGAAGTAAACGATTATTCCGAAATAATAGGCTATGGAGTAAAGGCTGACGTCGGCGGGAAAACGGTATATATCGGCAGCAGTAAATGGATAAACAGTCTCGGCATCATAGTGCCTGCCGAAGTAAAAGAATATCAAAAAGCGGGTCAAACCGCGCTTACCGTGAGAATCGACGATAAAATCGTTGCGGTAATAGTGCTCGAAGACCAAATTAAAGATGATGCCAGAGAGGCGGTTAAATCTTTAAAATCGAGCGGTTTGCGCACTGTAATGGCAACCGGAGACAACAAGTACACCGCTATGGCGATTTCCGAGAAAACCGATATCGACGAAGTATATGCCGACGTAGAGCCGTCGTATAAAGTCGAAGTAATTAAAAATCATCAGACTGACGGCGGAGTAGCGTTTGTCGGCGACGGAATAAACGACAGTCCCGCTTTGGCGAGCGCAGACGTAGGTATAGCGATTGGCGGCGGTATGGATATCGCCATCGAAAGCGGCGACGTGGTGCTTTTAAACGAAAAACTTTCAAGCGTGGCGTTTGCAATTAAACTATCCCGCGCGACGATGAGAAAAATCAAACAAAATTTATTCTGGGCATTTTTCTATAACGTAATTACGATTCCTCTTGCGGGTTGCGGATTGTTGTCCCCTGTGATTGCGGGGTTGTGTATGGCAATGAGTTCGTTGTGTGTCGTTACAAATTCGTTGTTGATTTATAGAGTAAAGGCGTAATTGTCGGCTTTACGGCGTACGTATTTAGTAAAAATGACAAAATTGTTTCAGTCGCCGTAAAATCGGCGGCTGAATTATGTATTAAAAACGCTTGCTTTTAAAACACTTTTGCATTAAACTATAATAATGGAAGTTTTGTCTGAAAGCACGCGAGAGGAAGCGAGCGTATTTTCAAGCAAAACTGATGTTTTTACATACTCAGAAGTGCAAAAATATTTTATTTTTGCGAAAGTCCGCAAGGACTTGAAAGATTTTGACTTTAGTCAAAAAATTTACTTCTTATAGTTTATAATAAGTAAATAAAAAATATTAAATTTTAAGTTGTGGTAGAATCGTTCTATTAATTATTATCAATTTAAAGGCAAAAAGTTTAAAGACAAAAACGTTTATGCTATTTGTTCGGGAGGAATTTATGGATTGGCGAAAGACCGTATACGATGAGAGAAATTATTTAATCGACAACGCTATAAAAACGGAAGAATTAGTAGATGAAATTTCGGAAAACGACGTTGCCGAAATTAAAAATTATATCCGTGATTTGGACAGACAAATAGATTGTTTGCAAAAATTAAAATACAATGCGGGTGCTATTCTCGATTATTACGCTTACAAAAAACAAAACTATTCTGCAGACGAAATTAAGACATTTATAAAAGAAGACAAAGAATATTTAAAAACAGCCGATTCTATCAAAAAGTTTTATAAAGATAACGATGATAATATGTTCGGCTATCCTTCAAACAACTTGACTGATTCATACCTTGTGCAATATTTAAAGTATTCAGAATCGTCTTTGGGGTTAATGAACAACTGCGGCGACCCGTTTGAAAACGGCAACTACAAGTTGGACAACAAGAAAACAGAAAATAAAATCGTCAACGTATTTGCAAGAAAATTCGGTTGGGGAGATAAATGTTGGGGATACGTCACTTCGGGCGGGACAGAAGGCAATTATTGGGGGCTTAATCAAGGCTTAACGCAATTTCCCGACGCTTACGTCGTGTATTCTTCGGATGCCCATTACAGTGTAGATAAATACGTAAACGGCATTTGTAAATTGCAAGGCAAATCGATTGTGGTTGACGCCGACGACGACGGAAGAATGAACGTAGACAAGTTTTTGCAAGCGGTTGAAAAGAATAAAGACGAAATGCGCAAAAACGGCGTGGTACTTGCTCTTACTTTCGGTACTACTTTTACGGGAGCAATCGACCCCGTAGGACAACTTATCGACATATTGAAACAAAACGGCATAAAATTTTATTGTCATTTGGACGCGGCTAATTTCGGCGGAATGACGATGGAAGAGAGTTTTGTACATAACATTGCCGAAAACGTAAATTCGATTTCGGTCAGTTTACATAAATTTATCGGAACGAATATAGTAAACGGAGTGCTTCTCGCAAGAGATTTAAACCGCAACAACCCTATTGATTACATAGGACAAAACGACACCACGATTTTAGGGTCGAGGACCTTTCCGCCGTTTTCCACTTATCAGAAAGTCGTCGAAACGGCAAAGCGCAACAGCGAGGAAGAGTGCTTTAAAAATGCTTTATATTTTGAAAAACTGTTGCGGCAAAACGGTATAAAATATTTCAGAAACGATAAGTCCAATATATTCGTGTTTGACGATTTAAGCGAAGAAATTTGCAAAAAATATCAACTTGCAAGGCATATCGATAAAAAGCATAACAAAGCGTTTACGCATGTAATAATTATGCCCGCAAAAACGAAAGAAGTGATAGATAACCTGATAACCGATATTAAAAATATGAAAAACGTAAAAGACTGAAAGTAAATTGTTTTACAAACCGGCGAAAAATGTTTTACACTGTTAAATTGTCGCGTTTACATAATACGTATTGCGCAAAAACGGCATTGTTTGAAAATCGATACAATAAAAAGGCGGCGTGCTTGCTCGTTAAGAGCAAGCACGCCATTTATACTTGTATAAGAAATTATTGTTTATTTTCTATTATTTCCGCTACTTCGCCGATATACATTCTATGAGGTGCTTCGGTTTGATAATATCTTTGTTTTGCATCTTGCGGGATATTTGTTATATCGAGATCGCTGAAATATATTTTTTTGCAAACTATACTCAGTTTTGCCTCTTTATAAAGCGTGACTCCGTTATGGGAGCAAGGGGTAAGGTTTGCCGTCTTGTCTTTATCGCAGTTTCGTCCGGAAGTCGAGCCCATTATTTTTAAAGCGTTTCTATATTTTTCGTCGTAAAAAGACACGACGAAAAAGTCGTTATTTTCCATAAAATTATAGGTGTATCGACACGGCTTGACGTACACCGTGACGACGCTTTTACTCCAAAGCGTGCCCATGCCGCCCCAGGATACCGTCATAGAATTGTGATTTTTCAAGTCGCCTGCAGTGACGATTGCCCAATCTTCGTCAAAAATTTTAAAAGGGTTAATATCTTTCATTTTGCGCCTCCGGTTTTAAGTTTTTTAACTTGCGTCAATAGAATTATGTTTTATTTAGTAATTATATCACTTGCATTGTTTAAAATCAAATTAATACGGTTCAGACCTTTTTTCTTCCGACTGAATAATTGATATCTACCTTGAAGTAGTCCGCCAAAAGCCACAATGAATTGATATTCGGTTATTTTTTATTCATTATTCAATACACGACTGCTTATCCTGCTTTGCTTTACGCCTGCTTTTTAGTCAAAGTCGTTTGGTTGATTTTTTCTTCATTCATTAATTCTTTTATAAGTTGTCCGACAATTATTTGCATATTTTTCCTCATTATTATCGTGCTTTGATATTGATATATCGGCACTATGGGGATAATTGCGGTAAGGTAGCGATTTAATAAATAAGTGTGCTGAAATATTATTTATGAGCAGAAATATCAAAAAGAAAATTTTAACGGCATTTATTATTCCTTTCTGTTTCCCGTTATTCTTCGTCGTTTTCGGTAAAGGTTTTGTACTTTGCCGACATTTTTATATCTTGCTCGTAATTGCCGAATTTTTTACCGAAAATGTTAAATCCGCCGATATATTTTGCGGTGGGTTTTATTTTTATGCCGAAAATTATTTTGTTGCCGTCGGAAAGGTTTAAATCTTTAAGCCCTATATCGGAACACTTTTCGTTGGACATAAACGTGCCGCCGCTGCGCACGGAAATGTCGAGTAAGTTGCCGAATTGAGTGTTTTCGTTAGTCCACCACGACGGGTTGAGTTTGCCTCTCACGCCGCCGAAGTCTCCCGGCGAAGTATAAGTGCATACGTCTATGCCGTTTATCGAAAAAGTAACGTCGCTTTTCCAATCGTTGCGGTAAAAAGAAGTCTCTGAGCAAAGTTCGAGTGAAAACGAAAGTTCTTCAACCGTTCCGTTTTTGGCGAAATAATTTTCAAAAGGGTAATATACCGCGCCGATAGATTGTACCCAAAGCAATTCGGCGGTTTTCCTTGCGGACGAAAATGATTCTTCGCGGTGTAACATAATTATTTTTTCCGTATTGGCGATGCCGAAAAAGTCGCAATCGATATCTATATAATCTCCGACGGCAGTTTCTTGCTGAAAGATTTTAGTCGTTTCTTTTATTGTGTCGCCGCGGGTAAACGAAATACGATTAAAGTTGACGAAAAATATTTGAGCCTTTCCCTTAACCCCGGGCAAATATCTGTTTTCGACTATACCGCCGTCGATTAAACAAGTCAAATGAAACAAAGCCGTTGAATTTGTAATCGAATTAAGCCTTGCGACTTCCAGAAGAGTCATCGGTTTTTCGGTCAACTGCTTTATTATTTTAAGCCTTATGGGCGAACCCAGTGCACGGCAAATACTCTCGAGTTTTTTATAGTTTTGCGGGTCAAGTACCGAAAAAGTCATTGTTTTCGTAGGTTTGTCCGCAAACACTTCGCCTTTGGTTTCTTTATTATTTATATCGTATTTCTTTTTATATTTCGCTTTGGTTTTCAATTGTTCTTTAGTCGGCATAAATACTCCTTTTAGTTGTTTTGTTTGTCCGATTTAAACTTTTTTGCCGTGTTTATCGCATACGTATTGAGTAAAAAAGGCAATTCGTATACAATAGACAAATATTTTTAAGGTTTATTATTATAAAACGGTCAACAGAACACGTCTTGATAAAATATATTATATAATCGATTTTTTTTGCCGTCAAGAGTTTATGCAAAATAAGTTGATAAATCATCAACCGATTTGTATAAAAGGTTACTAAATTATTTTTAACGGCAAAGTATTTATTTTTGCCTTACGATGTGATAATATTATATTGGCAACGTTGGACGAAAGGGCAGAATTTAAAATTTAAACCCATGATATCACGGCGTATGAATTTACCATATTTTTGCGTTTATATTACATATAAAAAGTCGACAATGCGCAAAAATTGTGATGAAATATATGTTTTTAATGAAATGTTAAAGCACAAAATCCGCATAATAAATTAAAAGAAAAGCGGCGCGATTAAAAGGAGAAAAAATGTTATCAACCGATTGCAGACAAAACCGAAAGAGAAGGCGATTTAAAGCGAAGTTCAATTTAGTTGCTTTGCCGATTATCGCGGCTATGATTTTTATAGGTGCGTTTTCGTGGGCTTTACCGGTTTTCGGGCAAATCAAAACAGTTAAGGCAGAAGAGGGAGACAAAAAGATTTATCTTTCGTACTCTACAGACGAAAACGGCGGCGTAACAGTACCTGCTTACGCATTAAACAGCGGCTATTCAAACGTAAAAAGCGGATTAGAACTTCCCGAAAACAACAAATTTTTAAGAATTGCCGATTTTGACGGATTAAATTCGGAATACGCAGTCGTTTCGATTGCCGTCGGGTCTTTCGCGACAGAAAAAGTCAACGTTTCGTTTTCGTACAGATTTTCGGAAGGCGCGGCGGTGTACGCCCGGGACAAAAAAGTAATTTCCGTGTGCTACAAAAACGCCGAAAAAACAATTTTATATAAAGACCTTGCGACAAACGACGCGTTTTCTTACGATTGGCACACGTTTTCGTTTGAATTGCCGGTGAGCAAAGCGACCGACGGAAAAGCGTATTTCACTTTTTATCACGGCAAAAACGAATCTTATCAAAGTACTCGCGCATATTTCGATATCGACGACTTTAAGGTAATTTCGGGCGGTAAAAATTATTGCGAAGTTTCTTCTTTCGATACGCTTATCGTCAGCGATAAAGACGAATTGGATACCGATTATTCTTCGGCGGGTATAGAGAAAAATAAGGCTCTTATGCTTGATAAATCGAGCCGCGCTTACTCGGTAAACACCGAATATTCTGGTACTTATTCAACCGATTTCAACGTGGGCACGACAGCGGTTAAACTTCCCAAAGGTTCGGGCAGCGATTTATATACCGACGCCGCAAGCGGAAGTCAGTTCGTGATTTACAACAAAGCGGAAGACAATTCGTTTATAAGAATGGGTAAATTCGACTCGACCAAAGATTCCCCGTCGGTTTATATGCCGTTTTACAACAACGACTTGGGCACTCAGGAAAACATGCCCTTGACAAACAGGGTATACATCAATTTTAAGTACAGACTTTTTATAGACGAAGACGCTTTAGACAATATTGCCGACAACGACGTGATGCTTGAATTCAGCACGAGAAGGGCAAGTTTAAACAATTCGGGCAAAATCACGCTCGACGCATTGACGGTAAACGAGCAAGGCGACGGAACTTGGCACAATCAAATGGTGGTACTCGAAACAAATCGTTCGTCCACCAAATATATGATTATCGTATTTTATCCTCATACGGAAAGCGGTTTTAATACAAAAACGTATTTCGATATCGATTCGCTTTACGTAACGTACGCTCCCGGCGCGCAAAACTATGCTTACGACATGGGCGAATTTGAAAATGCGACGAACAGAGCCCAAACTTCTTCTTCTCCCGCACTTCCCGCTTTTGAGTCGGGCGACACTGTAATGTGTGCGGAAAACGAAATAAATTCTTACGTAAAAATGCCTGCAAAATCTCAGTTTGCGATAAACGCGAATTTCAAAGGCAACACCGGCACGTTCGATATAAATCTTTTTGCAAAGGTAGTTGCGGGCGATAAATTAAACGTTTATCTCGGCGGTAAAAACGGAGTAAAATTTCAACTTACTGCAGGTAGCGACGTTGAAGACGATTATTCGACTGCGATCTGGACTAAAAAGGACGGCGGATACAATCTCGATATGACGGTTGTCACCGCATTTTCGGGCGGGCTTAGTAAAGTGGTGTTTGAAAACGCAAGCGACGGCGAAATTTCGATAGACGATTTGTTTATCGGTCAGGTCAAATCAATAGAAAAAACCGCGGGAAATAAAGCGATTTTCGATGCGGAAATTGAAAAAATAAAAAACAAAGACCTTTCGGTTTATACAAAAGATGCGAAAAAGGTGATCGAAAAAACTCTGGCAAAAGCGGACAAAATCACGGCAAATCACTCGCAAAAGGCGATGGACGAAGTCCTTGAAAAAATCAATGCGGCGTTGTCTTCCGCTGCCGAAAAAGCCGACCTTACCGAACTCAAAAAGACTTTGGCTACGGCTACGGCGATTATGGAAGATGGAAAATTATACAAGAAAAGCACTTATATGATTTTTAAAGAAAAGTACTATGCGGCTAAAAACTTAACCGAAAATTCTACTGCCGCCGACGTTGAAAAGGCAAATAAAGAACTTAAAGAGGCAATGGACAATCTTGTCCAAACTAACTACGCTGCGGCGGCGGTGGCGGTGAGCGGTATAAGCGGTGTTGCGCTTTGTCTTGCCATCGTCAAAAGAAAAGCGTTTTAAGGAGAAAGTAAAATGAAACGAAATAAATTGTTTAAATGCATATTGTCCTTTCTCGTTTTAGTGACTGCGCTTAACGCGCTTAATGTAGTTTCGGCTTTCCCGGCAAACTCAATAAAGGTTAATGCTGCAAAATCTTACGGCGTGGATTTTTCGAGCGGAGTAATAAAATACGCTCTTTCGGACAGATTATACGAATCGCCCAACACCTTTGAGACGGTAATTAAAATAGACAAAAATGTAGAAGGAGAGGCGGGCAATATTTTCTCAAACGAACTCAAAAGCAAAACCCCCATGCTTTCGTATTCGGTAAATTCTTACGGCAATCTTCACGTAAACTGGAATTCTTACGAAAAGAATTTTGACTTTGACGAAGTAGACTTAAGGACGGGCAAGTACGAACATATCGCGGTAGTCAGATATACCGACAGAGGAGTTTTCGCGTTGTACGTAAACGGCAGTTTAAAGCAAGAAGTCGCTTGCGGCACGGGTTCGGAATTGGATAAAATTCAAAAACAACACGCAATCGGCGGCGATTGGTTCAATAATGCGGAAAAGAGACCGTTTAAAGGTTTTATAAAGCAAGTCACGCTTTATTCGTCTGCGCTTACCGCACCCGAAGTGAAAAACGATTACGACTTTGCGGAAGATATTTCGTATAAAACAAGGTCAAACCTAATGTTCAACGTTTATCTTGCCCTCGGCAAAACGGTACTTAAAGACACTTCTATGTACCGCAACAACGCATATATGGCAACAAACGATTTGTATTTCGACGGCGATTTGTTTGAAACGCAAGACTACACGCTTGCGGTACTGCCCGACCTTCAAATGCTTACAAACCATTATCAATCGACGCTTCATTGTTCTTTCGATTATCTGATAAACAACAAACAATCCCAAAAGATAGAATTTGCAATTTCCACTGGCGACATTACCGACGGTTATACCAACGGCAGAAATTGGGAAAGGCAATATCCGCTCGTTGCAAGTCAGTTTGAAAGACTTAAAGCGGAGGCGAACCTTCCGTATGCGGCAATTCCCGGCAACCACGATTATGACAACGAATGCAGGCAAGACCACTCCGTAACCGAGTTTAACAAGGTTTTTCAACCCGAAAAGTACACGGTTTGGGACGAGTGGGGCGGTTCGTATTCGCCCGACAGCATAGTCAACGCATATTATCTCGTGACGATGGGCGGCGTGGATTATATCATATTCGCGCTCGATTTCGGTCCTTCCGACGACGTGCTTGATTGGTGCTGTCAAATAACCGAGCGTTATCCCGACAGAAGATTAATCGTGACTACTCACGGCTTTTTAAATCCCGACGGATATTTCATCGCTACGGGCACCGAAGCCCCCACCGATTACGGCTGGAACGGCAAAACTTCGGTAAACAATCCCGACCAAATGTGGGAAAAATGGCTTAAAAAATATTCAAACGTGTTTATGGTAATTTCGGGTCACGTGTTTGTGGACGATATCGTCCAGAGAGAATTTGTGGGCGACAACGGAAACGTGGTTTCGTGCTTCCTTATAAACCAACAGTCGATTATAATGAACGACGGTTTGGACGGTCTTTTGGGTTTGTTTACTTTCGACGAGAAAAACATGCTTTGTTACGTCAATTACGTAAGTTCGGTTACGGACAAAATGTATAATTATCAAAATCAATTCGTGTGGGATTTCAAGGATAACACCTCGATTCTGAGTAAAACTTATTATCCCGACGGGGTTGTAAGCGGAACGATGAAGACTTCTTCGAGAGAGCAGATTTTAAATGCTTTCGTTTACGGAATAAAACTTGCGCCGTCTGCAAGTACAAACGAGGGTAAAACGGTCGTTATGCTCTTTGCGGCCATTGCAGTAATAGTGTGCGCGGCAATTTGCCTTGTCGTTACCGATAAACTAAAAAAGGACAATACGGAGGCGCAAAAATGAAAAGATTAAGTTTAATTAAAATTCTTTGCGCAGTATCGTTGATTTGCATAGTGTTTTTTGCGTTTACCGCATGCGGCAAAACAGACGGAAACACGAACGAAAACTCTTTTACAATTACCGCCGAAACTTCTTCTTACGGCGTGATTAATATAAGCGAAAGGGCAAAAAAGGGTCAAACGGTAAGTTTTACCGCTGTACCTGAAAAAGGTTATTCCGTAAATGCGGTGTATTTAAACGGAGTACAATTAAATTCAAACTCGTTTACGATGCCCGATAGCAACGTATATCTCTCGGCGGTATATTCCGCAAACGACGGATATGAAATAACTACCGAAGACGACGAGTACGGCGTAATTTCGGCAAATCCAATCGTTGCCAATGCGGGAGATAAAGTAACTTTAAAGACCTACGTTTCGTACGGAAAAGAAGTAGATTATTACACGGTAAACGGCGAAAAAATAAGCGGAGACGAATTTACTATGCCGAGCGGAAACGCCTCGGTATCGGTTGCGCTTAAAGACTTATTCAACAAAAACGACGTCGTTTTAACGGTTGAGGCGAGTTCGATAAAGGCAAAATCGCATTGGTCGGCGGTTTATGGCGAAAAATCGATTACAGTAAACGCCTTGATAGAAGACAGCGTGGTATTCACGCAGACGAAAACTCAACCCACGGTAGGATATTTAGACAACGCCGAATTTATCATCGGTAGAAAGTCCACCAACGGAAATTCGTTCAATCAGAACAATTACAGGTTTTTGGTGGCGGCAAACGGGCAATATTTCTGTTACGTCGCATCAAACGGATATTGGAGTAATTTCGGGGGCGAGGTTAAAATCGAAACCGGACAAACAAATATCTTGTTCGACGGCTACGCGGGATATAAAGTCAGCGTAGAAATACCTTATATTTCATTGGGACTTACGCGCAGGGCGGCGTTAAACGATATTACTTTCGCCTGTTCTTTAAGAAACACGATAAACGGTTTAAAGACGAATTGGGGATATTATTCCGATGGCGGTGTAGAGTGGGAAAACCCCGCAACGCACCTTTTAATCACCGAAAACGGCTTCATTAAAGCCGAAACGCCCGAAAAAACCGACGTGCTTTTAATCGGCGGCGGTATATTCGACGACGCTTTGGGCGGCGGACTCACTAAAAATCTTTCAGTGCTCGGCAAAACGGTGAGCATTGCAAAATCCGGCAGTTCGGTAAATTATTGGACGGAAAATCTCGATAAAATAGCCGAATATGCGCCAAGTCAAGTACTTTTCGCCCCGGAATGTGATATAGAAAGCGGCGTTTTGACCGCGTTTAACGATACAAAAACGTTTATCGACGCGTTTAATGCAAAATATTCCGAAATGCAACTCACAGTGGTTTCGGCAATTCCGTCGAGGAGTTTAACCGCAGATAACGAGGCGATAAAAGCATACAATTCATCGCTTGAGGGTTACGCAAAATACGTCAATTTGAAATATATAGACGTGTTTAGCGACATATACGACGGGTCGCCTTATGCTCCCGCTTTTTCGGGAGTGAAAGACCTTTCTTACGACGGTTACGCTTATTTAAACAAAAAAATTCTTTCCGCTTTCGGCAAATACAACGAAACTTCGGGTAAGTGGGGCGATTACGGTATATTTGTCCAGACGGACGGCGCATATTGCACGCCATATGCCGTAGGATTTAATAAAAGCGGAGTACAAGAGACTTATCTTAAACAAAACGCGGGCAAAGATTTTATTTACTCGGTTTCGTTTACGGTAAACTCAAACATAAGCGGCGACGAATGGCCGAAGTTCGGGTTGTCGGTAAAAAATAAAAATAAATCGGTATATCTTTACGTGGACGGTTCTGCAAATCTCACTTCGACAAACGTAGGCACAGTAGAAAAGATAAACGGCGTTTTCGACTGGAATACTTCGCAAGAATCTTCTTCCGCGCCGTGGTTTAGTTACGTAAACGGCAATTACGTCACATTGAAAGTCGAAAAGACGGGCGATACGCTGGCTTTATACGTAAACGATTCAAAAGTAATTATAAGAGAATTCGGTTTCGGCGACGGAGATTGCGTGGTGGGTATATTCGATTTCAGTTTAGACCTTACGGCTAAAAATTGGTTGCTTGAAAAGATGAACGGAGGAAACGAAAATGCGTAAAGATTCAGTTGAAAAAATACGTAAAAATCTACCGTTTAAACTTACGTTTTTATTGCTTATTTTCATAGTTTTTTCATCTGCTTTGTTTTTCACCGGCTGTAAGAAAAAGGAAAACAAACCCGAACTTAAAACGGTTACGGTAAACTTTGTCGACTATGACGGAACGTTGCTCCTTGCAAAATCGGTGCAGTCGGGCACTGTGCCGACGTATGACAAAGAATTGCCTGCAAGAGAGGTCGAGCAAGGATATAAATACGAATTTTCTGGCTGGTCGACAGGCGAAATTGTATATTCTTCTTTGCCTAAAGTTTATAAAAATACCGTTTTCAAGGCGACTTACAGTCAAAGCCGGGCGATATACAGAATCACGTTTGCGGTTGACGGCGAAAGCACTGTAAAAGATTATAATTACAACGAGATTCCTTCGTACGATGGGGAGATTTCGTTTGTAAAAGACGGAAATTTAATCGAAATAACGGGTTGGGATAAACCCTTTACTGCGGCAAAAGCCGACGAAACTTATACCGCGATTATTAAAAAGACTTCTTCGGGAAGGGTAAAATTCATCGTTGAGGGAGAAGAAATAGTTTTGTCTTACCCGATGGGCAGTGTGCCTGAATATTTCGGTACGCCTTATAAAAAAGCGGGCAAAAACGTCACTTACGAATTTAAAGGCTGGAAGTTAAAAGGCAGCGACACCGTGTACACTGGCGACTTACCAAAAATTACTGCCGACGGCGTAGAGTACGAGGCTGTGTTTACCGCAGTAAAACTTCAGGTCAAAGTAAAATTTACAGACGAAAATAAAAACGTATTGTCCGAAGAAAATTATTACTGCGGAGAAACCCCCGTATATTCGGGCGGTGTGCCGACTAAAGCGGAAGACGAGCAATATTTATATAAATTTATAGGCTGGTCGATAGGCGACACTTTATATAAAACTCTTCCGCAAGCGGACGAAAATCTGGTATTTACCGCGACTTACGAAAAAGTGTTGAAATCGTACCTTTTGACGATTATTTACGATAAGGGCGGAGAATTAACTCAAAAAACCGAATACGTATTTTACGGAGACCTTTACGATATCGCGTCTCCCGAAATCGACGGCTATATTCCCGACAAATCGTCGGTTAAAGGGTATATGACCGAAGACGCGACGATTAAGGTAACTTATTCTTCGGTGCTCAAATGGGACGGAACTTCCGTTGCCGAAGGTTACGAAAGCGGCACGGGAACCAAAGAAGACCCTTATATAATCAAAACTGCGGCTCAACTTAAATATATGCAAACAATAAACTCGGGTGCAGATAAACAACAATATTCCAAAGGCGTTTATTACAAACTTGTGTCCGATCTCGATATGTCGGCGGCTTTCTGGACACCCATAGCGCACAGAAGCGCATTTACAAACTACAATTGGAGTTATTTCGCGGGCGTGTTCGACGGCGACGGTCATATAATTAAAATTGATTGTCAAAACGCTTCGGTATTCGGCGTAGGTTTGTTCGAGGGCGTTTCGGGGACGGTAAAAAATCTTACCGTTACGGGCAGCGTTTCATCGTCTTCGAGGGCGGGCGGCATCGCTTATACCTTGGGAGCAGGCGGAATTCTTGACAACGTGAAAAGTTACGTCGACGTCAATTCGTCGGGCGATTACGTCGGCGGTATTGTCGGTATGGCGGCAAACGGCGCAACAATTAAAAACTCGATAAATTACGGCAATGTTGTTTCTGCCGCGGATAAAATCTCCGGCGGCGTCGGCGGCATAGTCGGCAACGCTTTCGGCATAACCGTTACAAACTCGATAAACTACGGCAATATCACCGCATACGGCAGAGCGGCGGGCATAGTCGGCGCGTTCTTTACGGCGGCGGAATTAAACATAGAAGATTGCGCAAACTACGGCGTAATAACGACCGGATATAACGGCTCGGCGGGTATAATTTCTTATGCGTCGAAAGGCAGCGGAAAAATCAAAAACTGCTACAATTATTCGCCTATAACGGGCGCGACCTATACGGGAGGTATAGCGGGGCTTACGGAATGTCTCGATATACAATCTTGTTATAATAAAGGAATTATTAAAGGCACGACACACGTCGGCGGCATAGCGGGTAAAATCACCCAAGGCGACGTTAATTCTTGCGAAAACCGCGCAACCGTTTACGGCAAAGGTTCTTCGGTGGGCGGCGTTGTCGGCACTATTTCGGTTACGACTAAAGCGGTTTATTTGTCCGATTGTAAAAACTACGGTTTTGTAAACAACGTTTCGACTTCTCAAAACTCCGTTACGGGCGGCATTGCGGGAAGAGCAGAGGGTAAAACCGTAAACGACGTTTTGGTAAACGCAACCGTTTCGGACTGTGAAAATCACGGCTACGTAAAGGCAAATAAAAATTACGTCGGCGGCATTGTCGGCGCGCTCAACGGAGGCGTGGTAAATTCTTGCACTAACAGCGGCAAAGTTTATTCCGAAGGGGTAAACGTAGGCGGTATAGCGGGGTCTAACTACGGATACGGCGCAGTTAAAAATTCTACCAACGGCGGCGATGTTTCAGGTGGCGGAACAGTCGGTAAAATTTGCGGTCAACTTACGTCCACTTCGACTCAGGAAAACTGCACCGAAGGCGGTACGGCAAACATTATAGATTAAACAAAAAGTGCAGAACGGAGCATACGTATGCGGTAAAATCGGCAAGTATCGCTCTGTATTTGCCGTGATAGACGATTGTTTTAAAGCAAAATTCTGCGTTAAATCAATCAACTGAATTGCGTTAAACCAAGTCAAGTAAATTCCCCGAAAAGGGATTTGAAATAAAAATTATTAAAGGCGGAACTATTCTCATCCGCCGAAAAGGAGAAAATTATGAGAAAATTTATTGTAACCACATTTCTATTGACTTTTTTAGTCTCTTGTTGTGCGCTTTGGGGCTGTTCGACTACAGAACCGGACAATTACAAAATCAAATTCGTCAATTACGACGATACGGTTTTGTATGAAACGGAAGTAGTTTCTTCCGGCGCGGTAAGTTATAGCGGCGAAACGCCGACAAAGCCTTCGGACGCAGAATATTCTTATACGTTTGCGGGCTGGGCGGACGAAGACGGCATAGTAGTTGCGGATTTCCCCGCGGCGACTAAAGACGCTACTTACAAGGCTACTTTCAACCGGGCAAAGCGTTCGTACACCGCTACTTTCGTAGTAGACGGCAATACCGTAAAGACGGCAACGTTTAAATACGGCACAGTCATTACTTACGACGGCGAAACGCCCGCAAAAGACGAAGACGCTCAATACGTTTACACTTTTAAGGGTTGGAAAATCGGCGAAACCGCTTACGAAGCGGAACTTCCCGCAATCACGGGCGACGTAACGTTGACGGCAGAATTTGCTACGACGACTAAAACGTATAAAGTTACTTGGATAAACGGCGAGGGTCAAGAGACTACCGACGTAGAATACGGCAGCGCGCCCGAATATAAGGGTACCCCCACTAAAGCAGACGATGACGATTACAGTTATACGTTTGCCGGCTGGGCAAAGACTTCCGGCGGCGAAGTAGTCGACCTCACTCAGGAACAAGTGGTTGAAAACACTTCTTACTATGCTGTTTACACCTCGACGAGAATAAGATTTATCGTTAAATGGGACGTTGACGGTAAAGTAGGTTCTACTTACGTAAAAATTAACGAAGCACCCGCTTACCAAGGCGAAACTCCCACGCAAGCACCCACAAACGAAAGCGAATTCGTATTCAAAGGTTGGGCAAAGACTCAAGGCGGCGAAGTCGTTGACCTTGCAACCGAAACGATTACCGAAGATACGACTTATTATGCCGTATTTGAAGGAACTACCAGATATTACACGATAACGTTCGTTGTGGACGGAGTAAAAGAAACAAAGCAATTCGAGTACAATGCTACTCCCGATTACGGAAAAACTCCCGCAAAAGCGGCAACCGAAACTACCGAATACGTATTTAAAGGTTGGGCAACTACCGAAAATGGCGAGGTTATATCCGAACTCCCCGCAGTTACCGTTGCCACCACTTATTATGCGGTATTTACCGAAAACAGATTGCTTTACAATATTAATTGGGTTGTAAACGGCAGCACAACGACTACTTTGGTACAAAAGAACGCTATTCCCGCATATGAGGGTGAAACTCCCACCAAGCCCGAAGACGATTACGTTTATACGTTTAAGGGTTGGGCGACAAGCGAAAACGGCGAAGTTTTATCCGAACTTCCCGAAGTAACCGACGACGCAACTTATTATGCGGTATTCGACCAAAAGAAAGCACAATACAAACTCACCATTGCTTATCAATATGAAGACGGAAGCGAGGCTGCCGAAGGTAAAGAAGTTTTAATCGATAAAAACGGGATTTACGGCAAGACCGAGACTCAATCTCCAGAAATCGCGGGTTATCTCCCCGATATGTTCTGGCTTGCTGGCAGAATGACCGAAAACACGGCTGTTACCGTAACTTATAAGGCTGCCGACGTTTGGGACGGAACTTCCGTTGCCGAAGGTTATGAAAGCGGCACTGGTACGGCAGAAGATCCCTATATCATCAGGACTGCGGCTCAACTTAAATACATGCAAACTCAATATTCCGGTGCAACTTCTCAACAATATGCAAAGGGTTTGTATTTCAAACTCGCTGCAAGTTTGGATATGAGTAGCGGAGAATGGACGCCGATTGCTAACAGAGGAACAAACACAAACAGCGGTTGGAGTTATTTTGCCGGTAATTTTGACGGCAACGGTTATACTGTTAAAATTGCCTCGGGTTCGGCTTCGTTTAACGGTGCGGGACTTTTCGAAGGTGTTTCGGGTACTGTTAAAAACCTTGTAATTGCGGGCACAGCAAAAGGCTCTACAAGAGCGGGTGCGGTTGCTTATACTGCAAATACGGGATTTGTAATCGAAAATGTAAAGAGTTTCACAACTATCAGCACGACAAGTGCAAAAGAAGCATACGTCGGCGGTATTTTAGGTATGACAAAAGCCACCGGAAAGATAAAGAATTGCGCAAATTATGGTGATGTGTCGGCACAAGCAACATATTGCGGCGGTATACTCGGCTACACAAGCGCGAAACTTGAAATTACAGATTGCGTAAACTACGGAGTTGTTACGTGCGGAGCAAACGGTGCAGGCGGCATTACGGGCGGCGAAGTTAAAACAGGCGGCGTAACTTATACCAACTGTATAAACTATGGTACTATTACGGGCGTAGGAAAAGTAGGCGGTATTATAGGTTCGAGTTATGCGGCAACCGTTATCGGTTGCGTGAACTACGGTTTAATTACCACTCCGGAAGGCACTACGCAAAGCAAGACTAATACGGGTTTTGCGGGTATAGTCGGTTGGACGACTACAAACAGTCAAATTTCTTCTTGCGCAAACTACGGCAATATAAACGGTTATACAAACGTAGGCGGCATTTCGGGTTATCTCGGCGCAGATTCGAGCGTATCCGACGACTGTACAAACAGCGGTATAATTTCCGCTCACGACAACAAAGGCGATATAATCGGTTACAACGCAAATAAATAAGTTTGATTCAAAAATTAAATAAGTTTAAGACTTAACTAAAAAAGTCCGCCGTTTTTGCTTTATGCAATCAGGTGGACTTTTAACTTTTATAAATTAAGAATATAATTTTTCGTCCATTTGTGAGCCGTATATTACTTTTGTGAAACGAGTATTTGGTTGACGATTGCCCAATCTTCGTCAAAAATTCTAAAAGAGTTGATATATTTCTTTTTGCGCCTTCGTTTTTAATGTTTTTTTTATTTGCGTCAGAAAAATTACGTTTTATTCTCAGTATTATATCACTTGCACCGTTTAAAATTAAATTAATACGCTTGATTATTTATTTCACTTAATATTGACATATAATCGTTATAATGTTACAATTGTTTAATCAGAGACTTGGTTGTGTCGACTATTAAGTAAATCAATCAATTTGTAATTTAAAGGAGAAAAGTTATGAAAAGAATTTTAATTGCTATGCTGTGTGTGGCGGTGTGTGTTTTGTCGGTTTTTCCGCTTTCCGCTTGCGGCAAGGGAAACGATAAAAACAACGGAAATAATGGTCATGCGCATTCGTTCACGGTTGAGATGGCGACAAGTAAATATTTATGCAGTAAAGCGACTTGCACAAAAGCGGCGAAGTATTATTACTCGTGCGAGTGCGGGGCAAAAGGTACGGAAACTTTCGAGTACGGCAACGCGAACGGACATAATATTGTAAACGACGTTTGCAAGGTGTGCAACGCAAAAGCGTCCAAAGGGTTGGAGTTTGAATTAAAAGATGATGACACGTACGAACTTAAAAGTATCGGCACTTGTACCGACAAAGATATAATTATACCAAAAACGTATAATAATAAAGCCGTTACGAGTATAGGAAATTATGCGCTCGCTGCTTTCGGTGGAGTTGGAGCACCGATTCTCTACAATACGCCGAGTGTTCCGTTTGAAAACATAACTATTCCCGACACTGTAACAAGTATAGGCAACGGTGCGTTTTCCGGTAGCGGAGAACTTAAAAATATAAAAATTCCCGACAGCGTAACTTCTATCTGGGACGAAGCGTTGGGGTATTGCGAAAAGTTGACAAGCGTAACGTTCGGCAGCGGAATTGAAAGTGTCGACAGATTCGTGATACATATGAGCGACGCGGTTGCAAATATCGAGGTCGGCAGTAAAAACTCAAGATATTACAGTAAAAATAATTGCGTTATTGAAAAAGAAACCAAGACTTTAGTAATGGGTTGCAAAACGAGCGTTATTCCCGACGATGTAAAAATAATCGGCAACTCGTCGTTTTGGGGGTGCAGAACTTTAACAATGATAAACATACCCGACGGCGTAATGCTGATTGATAGTGCCGCATTCAGCAATTGTACAAGTTTGGCGAATGTGATAATATCTAATAGCGTAAAAACTATCGAGACGAGTGCGTTTGCCAGTTGTGCTGCGCTTGCAAGCGTAACGCTCGGAAGCGGTGTAGAAAGGATAATATCAACTGCGTTTAGCGATTGTTATAAACTTGTAGAGGTAATAAACAACAGCCGTTTTAATATCGAAAAAGGAGATTACGAAAACGGTCAAATAGGTAAATATGCTTTGAATATTAAGAAGGGCGGCACGACCGATATAGTCAATAAAAACGGATTTTTATTCTACACCTATGAAAACGAAAATTATTTATTGGGTTACGTTGGGAAAGACACCGCATTGACTTTACCTAACGATTACAACGGTCAAACTTATAAAATTTATCAATATGCTTTTAACGGTCGCAATGATTTGACAAGCGTAGTAATTTCAAACGGAGCAACGGTTATCGGTGCGTTAGCGTTTTATAATTGTAGAGGGCTTACGAACATAACTATCGGGAGTAGCGTCACCTCAATTGAAGCGAGTGCTTTTCGTAATTGTGTGGCGTTAAAAAACTTAAGCATTTCCAATGGTGTTGTTTCAATCGGAGCGGGAGCGTTTTATAATTGTAATAGTTTGATAAGCGTAACAATTCCGGACAGTGTGACAGTTATTGATACTTATGCGTTTGAGGCTTGCAGTTCGCTTACGAGCGTAACTATCGGTAGCGGAGTGCAAGATATATTATTTGAAGCATTTGAGTATTGCTATAAACTTGTTGAAGTAATAAACAACAGCAGTTTAGAAATTACAAAAAGCAGCGAAGATTATAGTCGCGTAGGGTATTACGCTTTAAATATAAAAAAAGGCGGAACGACCGATATAGTAAATAAAGACGGATTTTTATTCTACACTTATGAAAATGTAAATTATTTATTGGGTTACGACGGCGACGAAGTTAATTTGGTTTTGCCTAACGATTACAACGGTCAAACTTACAAAATATATAAATATGCGTTTTATAATAGCAATTTAGAAAGCGTAACAATAAGCGACGGCGTAACTGCTATTGGCGAAAATGCTTTTGTTAGTTGCTATAATCTTAAAAGTGTTAAATTCAACAATGTTGACGGTTGGAAACGTTATAAAAATATTGACAGCGAAAACGGCACGGAAATTGCAAGTGCAGATATTTCAGATACTACGACTGCGGCAGAATATCTTACTTCGGATTACGGTAATTTTTATTGGAAAAGAGGTTAAATGGTAGTTTTTAATCGCGATTAAAACAGTGTCGTAAAAGTAAAAATTAAATAAAAGCGGGTTGCTTGGTGTGGCGCAATGTAAAATTACAAGTAAATTTCGACGCGTCTATAGGCAATCCGCTTTTTGTATTGTTTTATGTTGCTGCTTGTTTTATCTTGCCGTTTGTTTTTTATTGCGTTGTCCGTGCGATTATTTTGCGGTGTGTGTATTAAAATCCGCTTTTTATTTATGTTGACATACAATTTAAATTAAAGTATAATTATAAAAAAATTAAAAACGAGAGATTATTGAAATGCGCCGCAAAAATTGAACAGAGATGAAAAACTTTCAGGTTGGCACCATATGTTTACGCGGTTTGTATTCGGCACGCATTTTGCGTCAAAGGAGGGATTATGCCGACGAGTAAAGAGTATTTCGAGTACGTTTTTTCGCAGTTGAACGGTTTAAACGACGTTTCGTATAGGCAAATGATGGGGGAATATATCGTTTATTATAAGGGTAAAGTGGTCGGCGGAATTTACGATGACAGGCTGCTTTTAAAGCCCACCAAATCGGCAGAAAATTTAATCGGTGCGCCTATATACGACTTGCCGTATGTCGGGGCGAAAAACATGCTTCTTGTCGACAACATTGACGATAAAGAGTTTTTGGAGAAACTAATTAAAGCGACTTACGAAGAGTTACCGAGTAAAAAGAAATAAGGTCGGTTTAAATTTAGAAAGTCGCTTTTACGCGATACGTTTGCTGTAAAAATGACATTTTTTGCAAAAACTTTATAAAGGCGGCTAAAACGTGTGGCTAAAACACGCAATTTTAAATCAATAATCGAAATCGGTGTTCGGCGCAAAGACGTGAAATCGTTAAATAAGTTTTGATTTTTCAATAAAATTGTGTTATACTTTAATAAATTAAAAACGACATGCTTTAATAGATTAAGAGGTGTTTTATGAAAATTTTAATTGCTTCGGATATACACGGTTCGGCGCAATATTGCGCTCAACTTTTACATGCGTTCAATAGAGAAAAAGCGGACAAAATGCTCATTTTGGGCGATATTTTATATCACGGACCACGCAATCCGCTTCCCGACGGTTACGAACCGAAAAAAGTCATCGAAATGATCAACGGTATTAAAGATAAAATTTTATGCGTAAGGGGAAATTGCGACTGCGAAGTCGACCAAATGGTTTTGTCTTTCCCGATTATGGCGGATTATTGCTTGCTGTTTGTCAACGGGCGTACCGTGTTTGCGACTCACGGGCATATCTACAATGAAGAAAAATTGCCTGCACTGAATAATGGCGATATACTTTTGCACGGTCACACGCACGTGCCTGTATGCAAACAAACCGAGACTTACGTTTATATGAATCCCGGTTCGGTGTCTATACCAAAGGGAGGTTCTGACCATTCGTACATGACGCTTACGGACGGAGTGTTCGAGTGGAAAACTCTCGACGGAAAAACTTACAATAAGTTCAACGCATAACAGAATTGCTTGTCCTGATTTGCGTTTTATAGAATGGTTTTGTGAAGAAATTTTTGAAAAAATTTTATTTAATTTATTAAATTACCGATAATGAATTGACATTTTGTCGGTATTGTATTACTATTAATATGTTGATAAAGTCATGCGGCGATAGAAGGGTATATTAGAAAGCGAGGTTGTTTCTTTTCGGCGAGATTTTATTAATGCAAGTAATACAAAAACGGGGGCATAGCTCAGTTGGTCAGAGCGCATGCTTCACATGCATGAGGTCACAGGTTCGAGCCCTGTTGTCCCCACCAGATTAATATAAAAAACGGGCTTCGGCATATTTCCGAAGTCCGTTTTTGCGTAAAAATTTTTCGTTGCCAGATTTAAATTTTGCTTTTTTTAAACCATTTAAAATTAAGAATTTAAGAAAGTTTTAAGTTTTGTTTTTATGAGCGGAATAGATAAAAGATGAATAAAAATGAAAAAATTTTAAAAACAAATTCGACAAAATTCGCCAAAGCGAAAAAAGCACGTTTTACCGCATACGTATGTTGTAAATCGTGCTTTTTTAATATAAAAATCGAGCGAAATTTGACAAAATTTTACACAAGTGCATAAAAAATTGCGGTGGAAAATTTTGGGAAAGGTATTGAAAATTAAAGTGAATTATGTTATATTAAAATTGCAACAAAGGAAAGCCGAAACGGTTTTTTAAAAGTTGAAATATAATATTAAAATGGAGTAAAAATTATGATTTAATTAGTCATGCAAGTCAGTAAATTTAATAAAACTTGACTTGCAAAAAGGTACGCAAGAAACAGAGAAAGAATACATAAAAATTTAAGAAGTAAAAAAAATTTTAAAAACATAAGAAGAAAGAGTTTAATAGAAAATAATAAAAGGGAAAAAGTATGAAAAAATTTTTAATTAAATCCATTTGTTTAGTTTTAGTGACGGTGACGACCTTTAGTTTGTGCGGGTGCTCTGTTGTGAATTATCCTGAAGAATTTGTTGTCGGAGATTTTAGAGTAAGATATTTAAGTATATACGAAGAGCAAAAACCTGACGCATATCTCTGTTTAGTTGGGTTATCAAAGGAGGGAGAACAAAAAAAGACAATAGTTTTACCCAAAAGAATAGACGGACATCCTTATTATTTATGGTTTAAACAACGAAGTCCTGTTCCCGGATATGTAGAGTCAAAGTTTTTAAGTGGAGCAGAAAAAATATATTTAGGATATCCCGGTAATTATTCTCAAGAAGAAAAACATCAACCAAATCTATTTGTTTTTGGGTGTAGCAAAATGAAAAAAGTATTTTTAAATGTTTATGCAAGTGCAGAATCTGCAAGCAGTGCTTTACATTATTATAATCGTCCTTATTTTATAATGAATACTACGAAAGACCCACAAAATTTGGTGGTAGGACAAAAGGAAAGATTGGCAAATTTACAATATAAGTACAATTTTGAAGGGGCGAAAAATACAGGGTATTATTGGATAGACGATATAGACAGTGGAGAAAAAGTTGAGATAATACCGGACACACCGGAAAGAGAAGGATATACATTTGGAGGTTGGTATACGGAAGAGGCGTGTGTAAATAAATTTGACTTTGATACGGTTTTCAATAAACCAGTATTAGAAGAGGGAGATATTTATCCCGACGATTACGTGACATATTTATACGCAAAGTGGACGAAAAACGAAGAGTAAATTAAAGTAAAAACTTAAGAAGAAATTAAAACAATTTATAAAAGAAAAATTAAAAAAACACAAGAAAAAAAGATTTTAATAGAAAAATAAAAGGAAATGTATGAAAAATTTTTTAATTAAATCCATTTGTTTAGTTTTAGTGACGGTGACGACATTTAGTCTATGCGGGTGCTTTGAAACTGTCCGAGAGTATGACGTCGGAGATTTCAGAGTGGTGCTTGCATTAGGACAAAAAGACAGGAAGGACCCGAACAATTATCTTAATTTAATTGGCTTGTCAGAAGCGGGAAAACAAAAAAGGATTATTGTGTTGCCTAAAAGAATAAACGGACATCCTTATTATTTGCTGTTTCAAAGTACGCCGGGGGCAGGGAGAACGCTTTTTCAAGGGAAAATGGAAAAATTTTATTTTGAATATCCCGGAGATTATTCACAAGTCTCTAAAGAGGCAACATTACAATTTAGTTACTATACCGAGGAGTTTTTAAAAAAAGTTATATTAAATATTGAAATAGAAACTTCAATATTTGCAACAAGAGAAATAAATCATTATTACAATTATAATATATATAGAAAAAGAATGGAAAAAGGAGGACATGTTGAAAACATAGTTGGAGGAATAAAACTTGCAAATTTACAATTTCTATATAATTATAATGAATCGCCCAATGAAGGTCACTTTTGGATAGATGACATAGATAACGGAGAAAAAATAGAAGTGATGCCGGACACACCGGAAAGGGAAGGATATACATTTGGAGGATGGTATACGGAAGAGGAGTGCGTAAATAAATTTGACTTTGATACGGTGTTTAATAAACCAGTATTAGAAGTCGGGGAAACTTATCCCGACGATTACGTGACATATTTATACGCAAAATGGACGCAAAACAAAAGATAATTAAAAAATAAAAATATATGAAAAGGGAGAATGGTTATGAAAAAATTATCTTTAAAGAAAATTGTAAGTTTTGTTTTTGTTTGCTTATTTGTTTTTTCGATCTGCGCGGTTGGAATAAAGAGTGTAAAAGCGGAAGAGGAAAACAAATTAGAAACGCTTTTTAATGCAACAAATACTTATAATATTGTTGCAGACAGTATCGATTTGCAAGACGTGTCGAATCTAAAAAGCGAACAAAATTCAAACGGTAGATATGAAACGGCGCAACAACACGTCTCATACAATTTGACGCAAAAAAACAGCAATACAGTTGCAAGCGATACGCAGATTACCGTGCTTACACCCGGATATGGGGCTGATGCAAGCACGTGGACAAATCAAGTTAATGGGGCAAGAAGTGAGTTTGCTCCGGCAAAATCGTCAATCGTGTATAAATATTGGCAAAAATACGGAAATGATTTGCAAGTTGTATTTGCTGCTATTGTAAAAAAAAGTAAAGACGAGTCAGTTCAATTTAAGGATCAATACAGTGAATTGTATAAAATAAATATATACGATTTAACCGAACAAACAAATTCTGCATACGTCAATGATGATTTTGATAACTATACATATACGGCTAAAAACATTGAAAACTTATTCGATAATTTTAACAGCAATAATCATCTGCTTGTTTTATTTGAAACGTGTATTGATTGTGATTCAAACGACAACGTATATTTCCAGTTCAATTATTTGTTGAGCAGAATTGCAAAACAATATAAAGCAAAAATGAACGTTTTGCCGAAATATAATTTGATAGGGCACAGCAGAGGCGGACTAACAAATTTACAGTACGCGCTTGACCATCCCGACATGGTGGACAACCTTATAAGTATGGGTACGCCGTATAACGGCTCGACGACGGCGCAAGTTTTTGGTAAATTGATTTGTAAAAATGGCAGCAGAGACGCTTTATACGATATTATCGATTCATCCATATACAGCCAATATAAATCACGTTGGAACAACAATTACAACTTATATAAAAATATCAACGCTATGGCGATAGGCGGATATAGTTCGTTGTGGTTTTTCTCGGATATTTTACATAATGATCCGCGAGGGAGAATACCCGCAAGTTGTTTATCGCTTGTTGATCCTGCGTTGGTTGCGATAGGGGTTTTGAAGGTCCTTTCCGATTATTCGCTGGGATTTTTGAAGGCGGTAATGATGAGACCTGTAGTTGCATTATTGAGAGAGGTTTTACCCGATTCAAAAATTGTGGCAATGGCAAACATTTTTGTAAACGAGTTGATTTACGATTCAAGTTTGATTAGTTTTGCGAACGATACTTTTGTAAACTTATCTTCTCAATTGGCTACGGGATTTAAAGGTTTTACGAAGGCGACGAGGAAGTTTATCGAAGGCGAAGAAATTGATTTCAGCAATGCGGCAACATATAATACTCCGATAGTACATAATCTCGAACCGAGAGACGAAAAGATATTAAATAAAGTGATGGGCGCGCTTTCTAAGCCTGTAAACGGATTTAAGTATGAAGTCAAAGAAGATGACAATACTGTAAAAATTACGGGCATAGATAAAAATTATTTAAGCAACATTACAAGTTCGACTTTCACTATTCCGTCGACGATAGACGGTAAAACGGTAACGGAAATAGAAGACGACGCTTTTTACGCAGCATTTAACGATTTCGGAAGCGGCATAACTTCGGTTGTAGTTTCGTCTAACGTTAAAAAAATAGGCAAAGACGCATTCAGAAATAATATTTATTTAACAAATATCAGCGTAACAAATGCCGATACGGAAATTGGCGATAGCGCGTTTGCGGGTTGTACAAGTTTGACTTCGGTGACGTTGCCGGATAATCTTGTAAAGATCCCGAGCGGACTATTTTCGGGTTGTGAAAGTTTGACAAGTATAACTCTTCCTACAAAAACGACGAATATAGGCGGCGGCGCGTTTAGCGGCTGTGTGAACCTTGAAAGCGTGAGCGGATTGAATAATGCGTTGCAAATAGGAGATTACGCATTTTATAATTGTGCTAAACTCAACGGAATAACATTTAATTTGGCTCTTAATACGCTTGGAGATTTCGCTTTTGCTAATTGTAGCGGTTTAAACGGAACAATAACAATGCCGCTTGGATTAAGAGAAATAAACAGGGCGTTTACGGGTTGTAAAGGACTTACGGGCATAACTTTAAACAACAATATAACTGCTATAGACGAGTTTGCGTTTTTAAACTGTGAAGGTTTGACAAGTATTAACATAACGCAAAACGTAAATTCTATAGGCGCGGGCGCATTTTTAGGATGCAAAGGCATTGCAAATATTACCGTGTCGGCAAGTAATAACACGTATAGAGTTGAAGGCAATTGTTTGATGACAAAAACGGGAAAGGTTTTGTTGCTCGCTTGCAATAACAGCGTTATACCCGACGATATTAAAGGAATCGGTGATTATGCTTGCGCAAATTGCGATGAAATGGTAAGTTTTACGGGCAAAACCGACCTTGAATATATAGGCGCGGGAGCATTTTCCGGTTGTAGCAAGTTGGCGAACGTCGTTCTGTATGAAAATCTTACGGAAATTAAAAACGACGCTTTTGTAAACTGTACAAGCCTTGTAGAAATAAAACTTCCTGACAACGTGAGTAAATTGGGGAAAAGTGTATTTTCGGGTTGTACAAATCTCGAAAAAGCAACATTATCCGATAATTTGATTGCCATAGAAGAGGGAACGTTTGAAAAATGCACTAAGTTGGAAGAAATCGTGTTTGGATACAATCTGGTAGGGATTGGAAATAAAGCCTTTTACGGTTGTCAAAGTCTGGGAAAAGTCGTAATAAGTACGGGCAACGATATGGTTTACGTCGGCAGCGAAACTTTTGACGATACTTCCGAAACTTTGAAGATATACGTACCTGCGCAATCGTATAACAAGTATATAAATAATGAATTTTGGAAAGTGTATGCAGGCAAGTTGTCAACGCACAACACTTCCGTTACGTTTAACTTAAACGGCGGAACTATGGACGAAACGAGCGCAACTCTTACGTACGGTGCGTACGTTGAAGAATTGCCGCACCCCGCAGTCATCGGTAGATTTTTCGACGGTTGGTATACAAGCAGCGATTTCAATGCCGAAAGCAAAGTTTCTATCGGTATGGTATGGACAAGCCTTTCAGATGCAGTTACGCTTTATGCGAAGTGGAGCGAAACACCCATAAGCGCGGGTGATACTTTTGAAATCGTCTACAACAACCTTGAAAGCGGCGTTTATAGCGGAGAGAGCAATCCTTTGAGTTATACCGAAACAACGAGCACAATTACCCTTAAAAACCCGACAAGAGCCGATGGTTATAGGTTTATGGGTTGGTATTTGGATGAAAATTTCAACAGCAGCGTGATTAAACAGATAATTCAAGGCTGTACGGGAGATATCGTTCTTTACGCTAAATGGGCAAAGGTCTATACGATTACTTTCAACAAAAACAACGGCGAAGCAAACGAAACTATGACGGGAATAGAAGGCGAAGTCATTAAATTGCCGACCCCGTTAAAAAACGGTTATCATGGAACGTGGGACAGATGGGAAGTACTTGATGAAACGTATAGTACGGGTAATTTCGGTAAAGGGTATATGATCGGAAATTCCGACGTTACTTTAAATGCTTTATGGGAAGGTAATTTTTATAGAATTAATTATCATAATCCAAAAGTGTATGATCGTTATTCGACGGTTTATCCGACGTATAAATACAGATGCGGAGAAGTTACTGCTCTCCAAAACCCAATTAATTATCATTTTGATATTTTTAAAGGATTTTTCCTCGATTGTAAATTTCAAACGCCGATAACGGAGATTCCGGCAGATACTGTTGGTATTTTTGACGTGTACGTCAAGTGGGATAGTTTCAATTGCGGAACATCAAGGAGTATTCCTGTTAAAATAACAGATAGCGGCAGATGGAATCAGCATTATGACGATATAGACGTGTATACCGATGCAAATTCACAGCCTGAAGGAAATCAATATAGATATATCAAATTTACTATAGAGTTGGAAATTTGGGAAAAAGATGACGGATATCAATATCTGTTTTTGTATGATAAATACGATAAAAATAACGGTGAACAACTTTGGGGTGTTGTGATAGAACACGTACAAGGAAAACAATCTTCGACGCATCACACGTATCATTTTCAATTTTACGTCGAAATAAAAAACGAAGATTGGAAAACTAACGATAAAGGAGTAAGGTATTATGCTAAATTCTTTTACTTATTATATGGGGCTTCGGGATATAAGGCAGACGATTGGTATAATTCAAACCTTAGAATAAATACTTATTTGTGTGTTGATGCGGAAGATGAAGTGACCTCGAGTCCTGTGATTTGGAACGGATAGACCAATAAATAAAATAGTATAAAAACAATGTTTTGGCGTGTTTTACCGCATACGTATGTTGTAAAACACGCCTTTTTATATAGATATCTTGCTATTATAAAGGAATAAAATGGGTTTAAATAATATTTTAAGCGCGATATTGCGTTTGTTTTACTTTTATTTCGTTCGCTTTACTTTAAAAATAAAAAATGTTATAATAATTTCAGAGGTAGAGTATGAAAAAGTTGATTGTTGCTTCGGGAAATAAAGGCAAGTTGAAAGAAATTAAAGAAATTCTCGACGGAAAATACGAAATTATCAGTATGACCGAGGCGGGTTTTTCGGGCGATATCGAGGAAAACGGCAACAGTTTTTACGAAAACGCATTGATTAAGGCTAAAACCGTAAGCGATGCTTTGGGCGAGGACGCTTTGGCGGACGACAGCGGTCTTTGTGTGGAGGCTCTCGGCGGCGCACCCGGGATTTTCAGTGCGAGATATTCGGGCATCGGCGCAACGGCTGAAACCAACAATCAAAAACTTTTAAACGCTCTTGACGGGGTTCTTGACAGAAAAGCGAAGTTTTGCTGCAGTGTGGTTTTGTACAAGGCGAGCGGCGAAATTATCAGCGGTTACGGGGAAACCGAGGGCAGTATATTATATAAGGAAGAGGGCGACGGCGGCTTCGGTTATGACCCGCTTTTTTACAGTAACGATTTGCAAAAACCGTTCGGTTTGTGCAGCGACGAAGAGAAAAACGGCGTCAGTCATAGGTTTCGCGCGCTTACGGATTTGTTTAAAAAATTATGAAAACTTTACTCGTTTTGTCCGATTCGCATAAAAACGTCAGGGACATTAAAAAATTGTACGAAATTATGGGAGAAACCGATTTTATCGTTCATCTCGGAGATTATTGCAGCGATATGCAAGGGCTTTTGCCGGTTTTCGGAAACAAAACTTACAGGGTGGCGGGCAATTGCGATTTTTGTTCTGCTTGCGATACCGAAGGGGTGCTCGAAGTCGAGGGAGTGAAGATCTTTTACACTCACGGGCACAATTACGGGGTGAAAAGCGGGCTTAACAGACTCGTTGCAAGAGCCAAAGAACTTGGTTGCCAAGTCGCCTTGTACGGGCATACGCATATTGCAAAAGTCGAGACGATTGACGGGATTATTACGGTCAACCCCGGGTGCCTGAAAGAGTATTCGCCCGCAAAAAGTTATGCATATCTGGTAGTGGCGGACGGAAAAGTGACGGCATTGATAAACGATACGTTTTTTAGATAAATTCTTGAAATTTTTTTTTGAAAAGAGTATAAAAACGTTTGACAATTACCGACATATTAGGTATAATATGTTAGCATTATGTGAGCGCGGGTGTAGTTCAATGGTAGAACACCAGCCTTCCAAGCTGGTTGCGTGAGTCCGATTCTCATCACCCGCTCCATTTTTTTGATCCGATTCAAAAATGCGCATTTTTATAAATATGCGCCAGTAGCTCAGCTGGATAGAGCACCGCCCTTCTAAGGCGGGTGTCAGGGGTTCGAGTCCCTTCTGGCGCACCATTTATCGAAATAGATGGCGAGAGTAGCTCAATCGGTGGAGCGCCAGATTGTGGTCCTGGAGGTCGAGGGTTCGATTCCCTTCTCTCGCCCCATTCATTTTAGTAAATGTAAACCATAGGGGTGTCGCCAAGCGGTAAGGCACGGGATTTTGATTCCCGCATTCGTAGGTTCAAATCCTGCCACCCCTGCCAAAACAATTTAATATGGTCCATTAGCTCAGAAGGTAGAGCACATGACTTTTAATCATGGTGTCCCGGGTTCGACTCCCGGATGGATCACCAGCACCTTTAGCTCAGTTGGTAGAGCAACTGACTCTTAATCAGTGGGTCCGGGGTTCGAGTCCCCGAAGGTGCACCAACAAAAAAGAAGTAACTTTTGTTACTTCTTTTTTGTTTATAGAATGAAACGGGGACGAGAACGGGAGCGACGACGCAAGGCGGCGGAAAAAGTTGCCGGTGGCAAGTTTTTAGCGACTGACCGAAGTAATTTGCAAAGCAAAGGTGTGAGTTTTGCTTAAATGCTTTGCAAATTACAAGAGCGAGTCCACGAAAAAAATTAAAATATAAAAAACAAAATTTAATTTAATGCTGATGATTTCTATGTTTTTTTATAAATGATATGATATAATATCATCTATATAGGAGGAATTATGGATTTTTTTATAAAGAAAAAATATTTTTCAAAAGAAGAATAAGATTTCAAGAATATTGAGAGGGTTTCAATATACAACTGAAAAAAACATAGTGAGATTATGGAGTGATATTATAGTTTCTAATAATACAAAAGAAACCGGCAGACTTATTGTAAGTAACGCAATTAATTCTAAGGAAATAAAACTAATCAGCAATAAATAAAATAATTAGTAAGGTAAATATATAAACGACTAAATTTGGGCGGGTAATTCCGTTCTATCAATTTATTTTAAAGTATATAAAATATTAAAAACTCGCACAGCCGAGCGCGTAACTGCGCTCGGCTGTTGGGGTAAAAACTTTTTTATAAAATATTGTTTAATTGTAAACTTATTATAAATATTTGCTTGGTTGTAAAATTTATCGCAAAAGCAAAAAGTAATATAATTTTTATAAAAGTATATAATTCAGAAAATTTGAATATATAAAGTTTTTGGTTATGTATTAACAACTGAATTTGCGCGAGCAATTTAAAATTAAAGCCGAGAGGAAGTTGAGACTTAATTTCGTCCATTTCCACTCGGCTTAATTATATCGTTTTATTGTGTGAGTATAAAATTATTTTTTAGTGATTTCTATAGTAGAACTCGAAAATCCCATTTTGATTTTCAATGAAAACGAAGCGTCTTCTTCGCCCGCGTCTACAAATAATTTCGAGTTTGCAAAGCCGTTGCTCATCATTGCGGTCAATTCAAAAGCAGAGGCGGGGACTTCGACGGTTTCGCTGCCTCCGTTTTTAAGGCTGCAAACTTCATTACCGTTTACAAGTACAACGATGGGAATCGCACAACCCGCAAACGACTTTTCACGAGTAAAAACGGCTTTACGTTTTTTGCCGTCGTCGATACCCAAAGTCTGGCTTAAAAATTCGTTCTTTTCTTTCATTTCTTGCGCCTGCTCTTCCGCTTCGACGGCTTCTTTTTTCATATCGAAGCCCGCTTTTACTCCCAAAGCAAGTTCAACAATCACAATTGCATGCACGACTACGTCGATGATAATTGTGAAGTCTTTGCCTGCAATCGCGGATGGAACGTCTATCAACAAAACGAGCGTATCGACGGAAAACAGCACTAAAGCGACAATCATCCAGCCGACTTTTTTCTTGGAGAAAAGCCAACTTAAAAGATAGGGGACAAGCGAAGCGATTGCCAAAAAGGCAAAGACGAATTTAAATGCGTTTGTGCCTGCAGCAACGTCCAACTGCGCACCGATTGCGACTAAAACCAAAGCAATACGCGAAGAGAAGTAAAAGTAGTAATTTGCAAAAACAGCAAATACGTTGACTAATGAAAATGCAAGCACGATAAGTAAAGACGCTCTTGCGTTTTTGTACTTGGGGCTGCTGGGTAATAAACTTGAATCCATAAAATTCTCCTTTAAAATTATATTTAAAATTATATAATGTCATTATAGCACAATATAGTTATTATTTCAAGTAGAACGGCGATAAATTTTTACATTGTAAAGAAATGCCGGAATCATATATATGATTGTTTAACCGGTTCAAACAAACGGACGCTTCGGTTCGGTTTATTTTAAGCCTGCGTGAAAATTCATTTTTAAAGTTTGATTTAAAAGCGGTTTAAGAGGATTGAGAGATATTTTCATTTGTTTTAAACTTATTTAACTACCTTGTTTATGGCATACGGTTGTTGTAAAAACGACAATTCAGCATCTTTTTAAAGTGCGAATCGGGTGATTTAATTTTTAGTTTTTTATAAAAACTGTCGACCTGATTTAATTGAAATTTATATGCGATTGAATTGCGAAATCCGCAAAAAAGAAGTATAATAAAGTAAAAGAACAAAAACGGCTGCCATTGCCGCAATTAAAATATTGGTTAATCGACGGTTACAAAAATGAATTATTGTTTATCTGAGGATTGAAGCAAGTAAAAATTTGTATAGTCGTTTTTATAATCGACGGTTGTTTGACGATAAAAATCACAAATCGGATAGTAATCATATATTACAGGAGGGCTAAAAATGGAAGAGAAAAATTATATTCCGGGGAATACGCAATTAGTCGAATTAAAAAAGATTGAAAAAGAGTTGAATTTAAATTATAAAATCCGGGCAAAGGTCGAAAATTCAAATCCCACAGGCTCGATAAAAGCCAGAACGGTATACAATATGCTTTTAAATTATCAGAAAAAATACAATTTAAGCGAGTGTACCATTATCGAGGCAACTTCGGGCAATACAGGCATTGCGTTGTCGTTTTACGCAAACGTGTTTAAGTATAAATGCGTTATTGTAATGCCAAAGTCGATGTCAAAGCAAAGGAGAGATATGATAGCGCAATACGGCGCGGAACTTGTGCTTGTCGACGGCGGAATGAAACAAGCGGAAGATAAGGCGATAGAACTCCAAAAGCAAACGGCAAATTCTTTCATTTTCGACCAATTCAATCAAGCAAGCAATTATATGGCGCATTTTAAAACAATGGAAGAAATTTTAAAGGATTGCCCCTCGGTAAAATATGTGTTTGCCGGTATCGGCACGGGAGGAACTATTACCGGTATGGCAAAATACATCAAAGAACATAATTTGCCGATCGACGCCATAGGTGTCGAGCCTGCGCAGTCTCCTTTAATTACGAAAGGTTACGCCTCGCCGCATAAAATCCAAGGGATAGGTGCAAATTTCATACCGTCGATTTTAGATTTGAAATGCATTGCTTCGGTTGTCGATGTCGATGACGAACAATCGATTGAATATGCAAAATTGTTGAGAAATCTCGAGCAAATCGACTGCGGCATTTCAAGCGGAGCGGCTTTGCTTGGCGCGGTTTCTTATTTAAAAAATATAAACGCAGAGGGCAAAGACGTCGTGATAATTTTGCCCGACAAGGGAGACCGTTATTCATGGTAAATAAAAAGCAACTGACCGATTATATGAAAAAAGTTTACGAAGTAATCGTTCGCGACGATTATTCTGAAAAAATGCCGGGTTTTCCTCTTTCGGCTTTTTCAGACTCGGCTGTTTCGAATCCGTCAAAAACTGATTACGACGAAGAAGAGTATTTGCAAAAAATAAAACAAGCGCACGAGTGCTTGCTTAAAGATCTGGACTTTTTTATGTTGAGCGACCCCGCTGCGGACAGCGTTGAAGAGGTGCTTATTTGCTATCCCGGCTTTAAGGCGATTGTTTATCACCGAATTGCGTATATTTTGTATCAGATGGGTTGCAAAATCGGCGCAAGAATAATTTCGGAAGAGGCGCATTTTTTGACGGGGATAGACATTCACCCGGGGGCTAAAATAGGTTGTCCGTTTTTTATCGACCACGGCACGGGCATTGTCATAGGCGAAACCACGATAATAGGCGACAACGTAAAAATTTATCAAGGAGTGACTTTGGGCGCGCTGTCGCTCTCTAAAGGATGCGATTTAAAGGGCATTAAAAGGCATCCGACCATTTTAAACAACGTTACCATTTATTCGGGCGCATCGATTCTGGGTGACATAACGATAGGTAATAATTGCGTAATCGGTTCAAACGTGTTTTTGCTCGAAAGCATTTCGGACAATCGTCGAGTGGTTTTAAGTAAACCCGAACTTATTGTGAGTAAAAGACAGTGACGATTTTTAGTGATTTGCGGGAGAAATTATGGGTAAAAACGAGTTTGACTTAAACGGCTTTAAATTAAATGAGAGGGGTTTAAGTGATTTAGACGAAAAAACGCCGCCCAAAAAGGTGGCGATAATATATTTTTCGGGTACGGGAAACACGGAAAAGGTCGCAAACTTATACTTTGACGAGTTTGAAAAACGCGGAATGAAATGCGATTTGTTTTCGTTGCCGCTGAAAACCAAGGTTGATTTTTCAAAGTATGACTTGCTTGGCGTGGGATATCCCGTGCATGCCTTTAACACTCCCGAAATAGTTTTGTCGTTTATAAAAACCATGCAAAAAACGTCGTTAAAGCGGGCGTTTGTGTTTAAAACCTCGGGCGAGCCGCTAAAACTAAACGACGTTTCTTCTTTAAAATTAATCAAATTATTAGCAAAAAAAGGGTATTCGGTGTTGCAAGAATATCACTACATAATGCCTTACGATATAATTTTTCGTCATTCGGACTATATGGCGGATAAAATGTGGGAAACGGCAGTTGCGCTTGTGCCGATAAACTGTAAAGAGATTTCAGAAGGCACGCCGAACAGGAAGAAGAAGTTTTTTCTCGGCGGAACTTTTGCGTTTTTAATGTCGATAGAACACCCGGGAGCGAGACTTAACGGACGGTTTTACAAAGTGAAAAACAGTTGCGTAAAGTGCGGCAAATGTATAAAAAATTGTCCGACAGAAAACATAACGGAGCAAGACGGAAAGATTGTTTTCGGTAAAAAGTGCATTATGTGTACAAGATGCGCGTTTTTTTGCCCGAACGACAGTATTAAATTGGGACTGTTTGACGGGTGGAGAGTAAACGGAGAATACTCGTTTGGCGGTTGCAAAAACGTGAGTGTTGTCACCGAAAAAGACAAAAGACTTGACGGTGTCGATAGTGATTGTAAAAATACCGGCGGCAAAGATGTTGATTGCGGAGAGATAAAGAGAATATCTGCATCCGGCAAACACGAAAAATATTGCAAAAACGCATATGCAAAATATTTTAAAATCGCAGAAGAAACAATAAAAAATGTAAAAGCGAAAAATAACGAGTAATTGCAGATTTTTAATGACTGCATTATTTTAATTTTAAATTGAACAGCATTTGAATTTAAACGCCCCGTTACGCAAAAGTAACGGGGCGCAATTTTTTAAAAGTCAAGGATTTACCACAAAAATTTAAGTTGTAAAAATTTACAGATTGTTGGTTTAAATGCAATTTGTCATAGTTTTGCTTTAAAAATTAAATTTACAATTTATTTAATATATAAATTTGTGTGTTATTTAATTGATTTATCAATGAATTTAAAATAAAGTATTTGTAAAATTTAAGAAAATATCACAAAAAATTATTATTCAAAAATTTACAGGTTTTTAATTTTTGCAACTCCTGTCTTTATAGCCGCTTCGGCAACCGCTTTGGCCACTTGTTTGTGCGCGTTTTTGTCGTATGCGTAAGGCAAAATAAACTCGGTCGAAAGTTTGTCTTCGGGTACGCACGAGGCGATGCCGTATGCTGCCGCGATCATCATTTCGTAATTGACGGTTGACGCCCTTACGTCGAGCGCACCCCTGAAAAGACCGGGGAATACAAGCACGTTGTTGATTTGGTTGGGGTTTTCGGAAGAACCTGTTCCGACGATAAACGCCCCCGCTTCTTTGGCATCCTTGGGGGAAATTTCGGGAATGGGGTTGGCGCATACAAACAAAATCGGTTTGTCAGCCATCGAGCGAACCATATCTTTGCTTACGCAGTTAGCCGCCGAAACGCCGATAAGCACGTCCGCACCTTTCATTGCGTCGGCAAGAGTGCCCGTGATTTTGTTTTTATTAGTGAGTTTTGCAAGTTGTTTCTGGGCGTCGTTAAATCTTTCGTCTCCCTCGACGATTATGCCTATTCTGTCGACGGCGATAAGGTCTTTCACTCCCAAAGAGAGCAAAAATTTGGCGATTGAAATGCCGGCTGCGCCCGCGCCGTTTATTACGACCTTGATTTCGTCTATTTTTTTATCAGCCACTTTCAATGCGTTTATAAGCGCAGCCGCAACGACTATTGCAGTGCCGTGTTGGTCATCGTGAAAAACGGGAATGTCAAGGTCTTGTTTGAGTCTCGTTTCGATTTCAAAACAGCGTGGAGCGGATATGTCCTCGAGGTTGATTCCGCCGAACGAACCCGCAAGCAATTCTATCGTTCTTATAATTTCTTCGGTATCTTTAGAACGTATGCAAAGAGGGTAGGCGTCCACGTCTCCGAATGCTTTGAAAAGTGCGCATTTGCCTTCCATTACGGGCATGCCCGCTTCGGGACCGATATCGCCGAGACCTAAAATCGCCGTTCCGTCGGTAATTACGGGCACGGTATTCCAACGCCTTGTAAGGGTGAAACTTTTTTCTATGTCGTTGTGAATTGCCATACACGGCTCGGCAACGCCCGGGGTGTAAGCAAGCGACAATTTTTCTCTGCTGTCGACTTCAACCCTGACTTTGGTCTCGATTTTGCCTCTCCACTCGGCGTGCTTTTTAAGCGATTCTTCTCTATAATTCATGTTAATTCTCCTATTTTATGATTTTTAGTGCTTTTGTAAAGGTTTTGCTTTTCGGCAACGGGTCTGCTTTTTGCAAAAGCGTTGCGGAGTTTTACTATTGTAAGTCCGTTTTGCCGTTATACTTCCGTTTTGCGGGCAGGGTAATGCAAAATGTGGTGCAAAAATTTGAATTTGTGTCAATTTTTACTTCTTTTAGTATACTACTTATGTTTTGCGTTGTCAATTTTTACGTGTTTGTTGTTGATTTTTTGTATTTTTTCACTTGATTCTGATTTTGTAAAGCAATAAAATTAACCTTAAATTTAGTTGAAAAAATGCCGCTTTAATGATATAATACAAAAGTAAACTTGCTTAAAGCGGTTTTTAAGAAATATTGCGAAAGAAACGGCGATTTGCTTTGGCAAAGCGCGGCGAGGTGTATTTATGATAGTAAAGTTTAAAAAACTCAACGAAAGGGCGGTTATGCCCACAAAAGGCTCTGAATATTCGGCGGGCGCGGATTTGTATTCCGCCGAACCGACAAGCATAACCGTTAAACCGGGCGAAACGGTTTTTATAGGTACGGGACTTGCAGTTGAAATTCCCGAAGGTTATGCGGGACTTGTGTATGCGCGCAGCGGCATCGCTTGCAAAAGGGGACTTGCCCCCGCAAACAAAGTCGGAGTAATCGACGCGGATTACAGAGGAGAAGTCAAGGTTGCGCTTCACAATCATTCGCTCGAAACGCAAACAATCGAAAAAGGCGAAAGAATTGCTCAACTTGTGGTTACTCCGTTTTTGTCCGTGGACTACGTTGAAAGCGATACGCTCTCCGATACTTCGAGAGGCGAAGGCGGTTTCGGCTCTACGGGTAAATTATAAAGACGTGAAAATCATAAAATTTTATATCGGCTTTTAAAGGCGCAGCAGTTGTTTTTACATTGTTGCGCCTTAATTTTATATACAAAAAGGCGATGTTTGTCGGTATATAAAGGAGGCATATATCGGCGGCGATAAAAATTTAAGAAGGAAATTATATTTGCGACTTGGCGAATAAAAGCACAAATATTAAGTTTGACAAAAAGTCAAAATTCGACCATAATTGTCAATTTTAGACAATACGTATGCTGTATAATCGTCATATAGGAGATATTTATGGCGAGAAAAATAGTAATTACATCCGGTAAAGGAGGAGTGGGTAAAACTTCGATTGTGGCGAATTTAGGGCTATGCCTTGCCGCAATGGGCAAAAGAGTAGTGCTGTGCGATATGGATTTCGGTTTAAATAATCTCGATATCGTGCTGGGGCTTGAAAATAAAATTATGTACGACATGGCAGACGCAGTCGACGGGCGGTGCAGGCCAAAGCAAGCCTTAGTGCAGTGCGACGCTCAAAAAAATTTGTATATACTTGCGTCGGGGCACGGTTTTAAAAGAAGCGTAACTTCGCAAAACGTAAAGGCGGTTATCAACAGTTTTGATAAAATTTTCGATTACATACTGATCGATTGCCCCGCCGGGATAGATACGGGATTTCATAGGGCGGTGTCGTCGGCTGATGAGGCAATCGTCGTGGTAACTCCGCATATTTCGAGTTTAAGAGATGCCGATAAAGTGATTGGTATGCTTAAAAGTTATAGGCTTGAAAACTTGTTTTTGGTTGTGAATATGGTCAGGGGAGATTTGGTTGTGGACGGTTCGACTCTTTCGCCAGAACAAATTGAAAGCGTGCTTAAAGTGTGCATGATAGGTGTTATTCCGGACGACGATAAAGTTCTTTTGTGCGTGGGCGGAGCGGTAGGGAAATCGGGTAAAGCATTTAAAATGCTTGCAAACAATATCGAAAAAGGCACTAATAAAATTTACCGTTTCAGAAAAGGTTACGAAGGGTTTTGGGGAAGTATCAAAAGGGGGCTTAAAAGGTCGTTATGATAAAATCAAGGGAAATCGGCAGGGTAAAGCAAGTGCTTGAAAGCGACAGAACGGGCATGACGATCGATAATTTGTCGGTTATTGCGGCTGACGTCGAAAAGGTAATCGACGATTATTTTGAAAGAAAGGGCAAAACGTCGATAAATTTAATCGAAACCGACGGGGAATATAAACTGCGTATAGAAGCGATAATCAACGACTTTAAATCGTTCAATTCAATTAAATAGGTGCAATAAGTATAAACGGCGCAACCGTGCGCTTTACAAAACACGTATTGCGTAAAAACAACATAAAATGAAATTCTTGTTATTGTTTTTTAAATTTTTGCATTATAACCGATTAAGAATAAACGGTAAAATATGGGTTTTAGTTAAAGATAAAAAACTTTATTAAGACGGGAATCGGGTTGAAAATTGAGTTAGGCTAAGGTAACTATTTTTAAGTAAAATTGTCATTTGCGCATAAAAAAACTTGCTTTATCTCTGTAAATATAATATAATTATTATAAGAAAACAAAAGAAGGAGACAATATGGAACTTAAAGATTTGACTTATAAAAAGCAAAACATTTACACTGTTGCCAATGAAGAAAAACTCAATAAGATTTTCGGGTATTGCGAAGGATACAAAAAGTTTCTCGACGAATCCAAGACCGAAAGAGAGGCTGTGGAAACAACGGTTGCTATGGCTGAAAAGGCTGGGTTTACACAATACGTATTAGGTGAAAACGTCAAAGTAGGCGATAAAAAGTATTACGTAAACAAACTTAAAAACATATTTTTATTTAAAGTCGGTAAAGGCGATATCGCCAAAAACGGCATAAGAGTACTTGCCGCACACATCGATTCGCCCAGACTCGATTTAAAACACAACCCTTTGTATGAAGAGGGTCAGATGAGTTTCTTTAAGACTCACTATTACGGCGGTATCAAAAAATATCAATGGACGACAATTCCTCTTGCAATTCACGGCGTTGTTGTGTTGGCTGACGGAAACAGCGTAAAAGTAAACGTCGGCGAGGACGAAAACGACCCTGTATTTTATATAAACGATTTACTTCCGCACATGTCTCAAAAACTCAACACTCAACCTATCGGCACTGCGTTTACGGGTGAAAATCTCAACATTTTGTGCGGCTGTATCCCCGTTGCCGACGGAGAAGACGAAAAGTCGATAAAACTCGGCGTGCTTAAAATTCTCAACGAAAAATACGGCATTAAAGAAGAAGATTTCCTTTCTGCCGAACTTTCTGTCGTTCCAGCAGCAAAGGCGAAAGACGTCGGTTTTGACAGAGGACTCATCGGTTCTTACGGACACGACGACCGCTCGTGCGCATATGCGTCGCTTACCGCGCTTTTAGACGATGACAACGACGAAAACACTACGATGGTCATTCTTGCGGACAAAGAAGAAATCGGCAGCGAAGGCGTTTCGGGTATGCAATGCATGATTTTTGAAGATATTTTCAACTCGATTTGCAACAGTTTCGGTAAAAACCCCGCGGTTGTCAGAAGCAATTCGAAGTGTTTGTCAGCCGACGTAACTGCGGCTTACGACCCCAATTTCCCCGACGTTTACGAGAAAAACAACAACTCGTGGCTTTCGTGCGGCGCGGCTATTTGCAAGTTTACGGGTTCGGGCGGAAAGTCCGGTTCGAGCGACGCTTCGTGCGAACTTTTAGGGTTCGTGCGCAAAATATTCGCCGAAAACGGCGTAATCTGGCAGGCTGCCGAAATGGGTAAAGTCGACGTAGGCGGCGGCGGAACGGTCGCTAAATACATAGCGAAACTCAATATCGATACGGTAGATATCGGCGTACCCGTAGTGTCTATGCACGCTCCTTACGAAGTGGTAAGCAAGGCTGACGAATATGCAACTTACGAGGCGTTCAGGGCATTTATCAAGTAATTAGTTTAAGTAGAATTTCCGTCGCAACTTTTTCGTTGCGGCGGAATTTTTAAAAATATTTATTGCCTTTGTTTGACGAGTAAGGTCGGGTATATTTTGTTTATCGGGCGAGAAAAACAATCGTCAGACTATTAGAGCCGCTATATTATTTGCAGCGTAAAAACATTAAAAACTGTATTAATTGCATAAACGTTTTGGGCAATGTGCATAAATATTTAAAGTAAAAACACAAAATTTCATAAGAAAATTGACTAAATAATTGCAGTGATATATAATATTAAAAATTTTAAAAAAGGAATTTACTGAATATGGCTTATTATTATAACGAACCTTCACATACTTTCAGCGAGTATTTACTTGTCCCCGGTTATTCTGATTCGCAATGCATACCGTCGAAAGTGTCTTTAAAAACTCCGCTCGTAAAGTTTAAAAAGGGAGAAAAGCCCGCATTGACGATGAATATTCCCTTGGTTTCGGCAATCATGCAATCGGTTTCAAACGACACCATGGCGATTGCGCTTGCAAAAGAGGGCGGAGTGGCGTTTATTTATGGCTCGCAATCGGTTGAAAGTCAAGCCGAAATGATTAAAAAAGTAAAAAAATACAAATCGGGATTTGTTGTTTCTGATTCGAATATAAAGCCCGACGACACCTTAAATACCGTGCTTAAACTTAAAGAAGCACACGGTCACTCGACTTTTGCCGTAACCGACGACGGCAGCGCAACGGGAAAACTTTTGGGCATTGTTACGGGCAGAGATTATAGAGTAAGCCGTATGACGGGAGAAGAAAAAGTAAAAGATTTCATGACTCCGCTTAAAAATCTCGTTACCGCAAAGGAAGGCACTACTTTATCCGAGGCGAACGACATTATTTGGGAACATAAACTCAATTCTCTTCCCATAGTTGCCGACGACGGCTCGTTGGTGGCGTTTGTCTTCAGAAAAGACTACGCTCAGCATAAAGAAAATCCGGATGAACTTATTGACGAACACAAAAGATACGTTGTGGGCGCGGGTATCAACACGAGAGACTACGAGACGAGAGTCCCCGCACTTGTAGAAGCAGGCGTGGACGTGTTGTGTATCGATTCTTCCGAGGGGTATACCGAGTGGCAAAGTCGCACCATCGCATGGATAAGACAAAAGTACGGCGATACCGTAAAGGTAGGTGCGGGTAACGTGGTCGACGCCGACGGCTTCAGATTTTTGGCAGATGCCGGCGCGGACTTTATAAAAATAGGTATCGGCGGCGGTTCTATCTGCATTACCAGAGAGACAAAGGGTATCGGCAGAGGACAGGCGACGGCCGTAATCGAAGTGGCTAAAGCGAGAGACGAATATTTTAAAGAAAAAGGGGTATACGTTCCCATTTGTTCGGATGGCGGAATAGTGCACGATTATCACATTACGCTCGCGCTTGCAATGGGTGCGGATTTCTGTATGCTCGGCAGATATTTCTCGAGGTTTGACGAAAGTCCGACGAATAAAATACTTATAAACGGCAGTTATATGAAAGAGTATTGGGGAGAAGGAAGCGCAAGGGCGAGAAACTGGCAAAGATACGACCTCGGCGGCGCGGCAAAACTTTCGTTTGTCGAAGGCGTCGACAGTTATGTCCCTTATGCCGGTCCTCTTCATGACAACGTAGCGGCAACTTTGGCTAAAATTCGCTCGACGATGTGCAACTGCGGAGCATTGAATATAGAAGATTTCCAAAAGAAGGCAAAACTTACGCTTGTAAGTTCGGTTTCTATAGTCGAGGGAGGCGCACACGACGTGCTTGTAAAAGATAAAAATATACAATAACATTTTGTTTATCGGCATAGTAAATCAAAATAAATTGTTTTGACGTGTATATTGAATAAATTAAAAATACTTTGTAGCGGCGTTTGCAATTTGCGAACGCCGCTCTTATATTGCGGTTTTGTAGTGCCGGGTTTTCTTTTGTGAGGTATTCTTTTGCGGAAGAAAGGGTTTCTTATTTAGTTGTATTTAAAGTGGGTATATTTTAGTTGTATATTTTGGAAGTGTGAGTATGCTTTTACGTTGTAACCGGTAACGACTGCTGTTGTTTTAAGTTTTGTCGGAATGGGCTGAGTGTTTTTTTCGGTAAATTTCGGTATAATCGTAAATAAAACAGTGAAAATTTCTGCGTGATATTTAAGTGTTAAAAATTTTACCGTACGATTATAATAATAAGTTGTAAAAAATTTGCTGATATGTTATAATAAATAGTAATTTATAGTTATAGTGGTATATTGGCGTCTGTTTGCGGGCTAAAACCCCGTTAAAGATGCGGGGAGAAGATTATTGTTTAACGTAAACGAGCAAATTTCAATTCAAAAAGCCAAATGTATGAGCCCCATCGTGCTTGCGTTTGTCGGCGACGCGGTTTATTCTTTGTACGTCAGGGAAAAACTTGCGTTTAACACCGATTTTAAGTCAGGTGTTTTAAACGTGAAAGCGTCGGAAATCGTAAGGGCTTCGGCTCAGGCGAAGTTTATCGATGCGATTTATCCCCTTTTGACCGAAGAAGAGGCTGACGTATACCGCAGAGCGAGAAACACGAAAAAGGGCACAAGGGCAAAAAGTTCTACCGTTGCCGAATACAACAAATCCACGGGGTTTGAGGCGTTGGTGGGATATTTGTATATAACGGGGCAAACCGACAGATTAAACGTACTGTTGAATTACGAGGTAAAAGATGAAAGTTGAAGGAAGAAACGCGGTTGAAGAGGCGTTGAAAAGCAAAAACTCTATAGACAAAGTTCTCGTGCAAAACGGCATGAGAGACGAGCCTTCGAGAAAGGTTTTAAACCGCATAAGAGAATTGGGGGTAAAGGTTCAGTTCGCCGACAAGTGTGTGCTCGACAAAGAGAGCGTAACGCATAAGCATCAGGGCTTTATTGCCTATATTACGGAATACGTATACAGTGAAATTGACGATATTTTGGAATCAAAGGGCGAAAACGGCTCGTTTATAGTGGTGCTTGACGGCATTGAAGACCCGCATAATCTTGGCAGCATAATAAGGGTTTGCGAGTGCGCGGGCGTCGACGGAATAATTATCGGCAAGCACAGAAGCGCAAGCGTAAACGAAACGGTAATGCGAATTTCCGAGGGTGCGGCAAACCACATGAAAATCGCCAAAGTAACCAACATCAATACCGCTGTGGAATATTTGCAGAAAAACGGCGTGTGGGTGTATGCTCTGGAAGTTGGCGGCGACGATATTTATAAAACCGATTTAAAGGGCAATATCGCAATAGTAGTCGGCGGCGAAGACACGGGTGTAAGCCGTTTGACTAAAGAAAAATGCGACGTCACTATAGCGATACCCATGTTCGGCAACGTAAACTCGCTCAATGCTTCGGTTGCGACCGGCGTAGCCGTTTACGAGGCTGTAAGGCAGAGAAGATAATGGAAAATTATGATAATTATACCGACGAACAACTCGTCGACATTTATCACGACGGAGACGAATATGCTTTCGAGGTGATTTATTCGAGATATAAGTCGGTAATCGAATATCACGCAAACAACTTTTTTCTTCAAGGCGGCAACAGAGACGATTTATTGCAAGAGGGCAATATCGGGCTTGTAAAGGCGGTAAACGCTTATAAAAGAGGCAACGCATCTTTTAAGACATTCGCATCCACTTGCATAAAAAACAACATTCTTTCAGAGGTGTCGAAGGATTCTAAAAAAGCAAACTATCCCTTAAACGAGAGCGTGCCATTGGAAAACATCGAGTCCGAAAACATTTCCGGACCCGACCCGCTGACGCACGTTATTGAAGAAGAAAACAGCGAAGAGGGCATAAAAAGAGTGCGCGCGGTGCTTTCGGATTTTGAAATAAAAGTCGTCGAATACGTGCTTAAAGGTTACTCGAAAAATGCCGAGATCGCCGAACTTATGAATAAAGACGCAAAGTCTATAGACAATGCGAAACAGCGCATACTCAACAAATTGCAAAATACCGAGCAAAATAACGACTAAAACATTAAAAATAACAAAAGGGGAAGATAAATGGCTTATCTCGCTTTATACAGAAAATACCGTCCGCAAAATTTTTCAAACGGTTACGTAGGACAAGAACATATCGTCCGTACGCTTAAAAATCAAATAAAAACGGATAAAATCGGGCATGCGTACTTGTTTTGCGGCGCGAGAGGAACGGGCAAAACTTCTACCGCCAAAATTTTTGCGCGCGCGATAAACTGCCTTCATCCCGTTGACGGTTCGCCCTGCGGCGAGTGCGAGGTTTGTAAAAAACTTCTCGACCCGTCGTGTCTCGATATCGTCGAGATGGACGCGGCGTCAAACAACAAAGTCGAGCACGTAAGAGAACTCAGGGAAAAGGTGCAGTACCCGCCCGTCGTAGGCAGATATAAAGTGTATATCATCGACGAAGTGCACATGCTTACAACCGAGGCGTTTAACGCCCTTTTAAAGACTCTTGAAGAGCCGCCCAAACATGCGGTATTTATACTTGCGACAACCGAGGCACACAAACTTCCCGCAACGATTTTGTCAAGGTGCATGCGCTTTGACTTCAAACTTGTATCGACTAAAGAGATCGCTTCGCTTATAAAAAACATATACGACGAAATAGGAAAAAAATACGAAGACGAGGCATTGACGGCGATTGCCCGCGCGGGCGAAGGTAGTTTCAGGGACGCGCTTTCGATAGCCGATATCTGCCTTTCTTATACCGACGGAAAACTCACTTATAAAGACGTTTTAGAGGTAATAGGTGCGTCTGACAACGATAAAATCAAAGAGGTTGTTTACAACGTTTTTGTCGGGAATATAGGCAACGTACTCTCCGAAATTGACAATTTACTGTCTTTGGGAAAGAGCGTAGGCGTGCTTACAAAGGACTTGATAGATTATTTGCGCAACCTTATGATGGTTAAGACGGCTAAAAACGCAAAAGATATTTTAGCACTCCCGCAAGATCGCTTTGACCAACTTAAAGACTTGTCGTTACTGGTTACCGAGCAGAGAATTTTACGCTGTCTCGAAATCTTTTCTCAAGCGGAAAACGACTTGAAATTCAGCACCCATCCGAGAGTGATTCTGGAAACCTGCGCCATTCGTGCGTCGAGACCGCAAGAGGATTATGACGTGGACGCGCTTTGCGCAAGGGTGAGCGAGTTAGAGAAAAAATTAAACGACGTTTTGAATAATAAAGTTTTGTTAAGTGCGGCAAATGCGCCGGGAAAAATTAGCGGGACCGAATATAAAAACGCACCGCAAACTGCCGCCTCGATAACGGATAATTCGCCGGCAAATAAAACGAATAAAGTTTATACAGAAGGCGGTTTTTCGACAACGACCGAAAATGATGCGGAAGAAAATTTCGGACAAGGTTTCTCTCAACCAAACGTAGTCGTGCAAGATAAAAAAGAAAAAGACGATTTCGTGTTCGATATGGAGGGGCTTGTTCCGCCGCCGCAAGAAGACGAAATAGATTTTTCAAACGGTGAAAAATTGCAACCAAAATCTCAACCGCAAATTAGTTCGGGTGCGCCGATCCCTAAAAACAAAGTTTGGGGCACGATAATCAGAAAACTTCGCGAAAAAGGTCAAATCGTCCTGTGGGCGGCTTGTCAAGAACTTTCGGCAACAGTCGGTGACGACAACGTGATTACGGTGCTTACTCAAGAGGACAGCGAGTTTAAGTTTCTTGATAAAGAAGAACACAAAAACGCCATTGCTTCAATCGCCGCAGAACTCGGCGGGTACAAACTCGTCGTTAAGCGCGCGAGAGAAAAAGAAGAACAAGAAGAAGAGTTTAAAAAAGACGTCGAGATACTTAAAAACAATTTCGGCAGCGACATAATCGATATAAAATAATAGCGATTTAAAATAAGCGTTTTTGTCTTTAAAGGCAAAATCCGTGGACAAAAGCGGCGTAAAAATCATTACAAAAAGCAAAAATTTAAAATAAATTATAAATAACGATTAAAAAGGAGATTAATTATGGCAGGATACGGCAGAGGCGGATTCGGAGGATTCGGCGGAGGCAACCAAATGCAACAACTTATGAAGCAAGCGCAAAAAATGCAGGAAGAAATGCAAAAAGCGCAAGAAGAACTCGAAGAGGCTGAAATAGAAGGAAGTTCGGGCGGCGGTGTCGTTACCGTTTCGGTAAACGGCAAAAAAGTTCTTAATTCCATTCATATCGACCCCAAGGCGGTCGATCCCGACGATATCGAGATGCTCGAAGACCTGATTGTTGCCGCTGTAAACGACGCTTATTCAAAAGCGGATAGTTTGTATGAAGAAAAAATGGGCAAGTTCGGGGGCGGTGTCGGAGGTCTTATTTAATTTATGGGCGTCTATATCGAACCTATCGGCAAACTAATCAACGAGTTTACCAAACTGCCCGGCGTCGGCGGTAAGACCGCGCAAAGGTATGCTTATAAAATCATCAGTATGAGCAACGAGGACGCGAAAGCCTTTGCCGACAGTATAATGGCGGTGAAAAACAACGTGCATTATTGCAGGGTTTGCGGAAATTATACCGACGGCGATATTTGCGAGATTTGCAAAGAAAGAGACGGCGGCGTTATTTGCGTGGTAAAAGAACCCAAAGACGTGGTTGCACTTGAAAAATTGCACGAATATCACGGCGTTTACCACGTGCTTCACGGCGTAATCAATCCTATCGAGGGCGTCGGTCCTAACGATATCAGGATTAAAGAATTGCTTGCAAGAATTTCAAACGGCAACGTTAAAGAAATTATTATGGCGACGAATCCCGACGTCGAGGGTGAGGCTACGGCGATGTATATCGCGACGATAGTAAAGCCGCTCGGCGTAAAAGTCACGAGGCTTGCGCACGGAATCGCCGTGGGTACCGACCTTGAATATGCCGATACAAATTCGCTTTCGAGGGCACTTTTGGACAGAAGAGAATTATAAATTCAGTTTTATCGGTCGCGTATTTTAAGTCGTTTTTAATACGCGGCTTAACTACGTATAAAAACACATACATGCTCATTTTACTCAATACGTATTGAGTAAAGAGGGTGTTTTAACGTGAATTTATTGTTGTTTTAACATGATTTACGGTTTGATTTATACTTTATCGATATACGGTTTAAATTGCGTTGCGGTCTGAATTATGCCGCGGCGAAAAATATTGTGACAAGTTTTGTAAATTTTAAAAATAAACAAAGGAGGTAATTATGAAGAAAAACCGGTTTATGAAGAAAAATTGGTTTCCGCTTGACAATGCGGCAAAAATATATCCGGCAATAAGCAACAGTCGCAGAGCAAACGTCTTTTCATATTCTGCCTTCCTGACGGAAAAAGTCGACGTTACTTTTTTGGATTTGGCGATAAACAACGTTCTTTTGAGAAACCCAACCTTGAAAGTCAAGTTGAAAAAGGGTTTGTTCTGGTATTATTTTGAAAAAAACAACAACATTTTTTTAAGTAAAGAAGAAACTCCGCATTACCTTTCTTATATCAACCCCGAGGAAAACAGAGATTATTTGTTTAAGGTGTTGTACAAAGAAAACAAAATCACGATTGTGGTTTTCCATGCGCTTACCGACGGTTTCGGCGGATTGACTCTTTTCAGAGAGATTATTTTCGAGTATCTCAAACTGATGGGGCACGACGTAAAAAACACGGGAGAAATCAAAAGCGAAGTTGCGCCTTTCGAAGAGGCGGAAGGTTCGGATAATTTCCTTACTTATGATAAAAAAGACAAATATCAAAAGGCAAAAAACGTAAAACCGTTCAAACTCGAAGGAACGCCTTTCAGTGTGGACGGCTGCGGAATGATTATTGCGAAAACGTCGCTTTCCGGCTTAAAAACGATTTCAAAACAATATTCGACTACAATCACGGGTTATCTCGCAGGACTTTATCTTTACACTGTTTACGATGAATTTTTAAAGGACTCCGACAGCAAAAACAGACTTGTGTCTATCGTCGTTCCGCTCAATATGAGAAAGAGATATTCAAGCAAAACGATGAGAAATTTTTCTCTGTTTACAAGAGTCCCGCACGACTTTACAAAAGAGGCTTCGCTTGAAGATTGCATAGCCATTGCCGACAAGTGCCTTAAAGAAGGGGTCGAGCGCGACAAACTTAACGCGCTGATTCACGAGAACGTAAAACTCGAGAAAAATATCTTTATAAAGATACTTCCGCTCATGCTTAAAAACCCCGTTATGCGTCTTGCTTACGACCGTGTGGGAGACAACCTTACAAGCGCGAATTTTTCCAACATCGGAGAATGCGTATTGCCCGAAAGCGTCAAAAAGTACGTCACTGACGTGATATTTACCATTGCTCCCACATACAGTTGCAAGCACGATATGGGGGTAATTTCTTACGGAGATAACATTTATATTTCGTTTACCAGATTGTTTGTGGAAAACCGCATTGAAAGGGCGATGATACAACGCATTGCTCAACTTTTGCCGGTTGAAATAAGCAGCAACAATCTCGAGGGGGCTAAAGATGAAGTATTGTAAAAAATGCAACGTTAAAATAAACACCGACGGTGATTTTTGCCCTTTATGTTACGGCGAAATAGAAAAAATAGAAGAAGGCGGAGTAAATTTATGCAACGACGCTTCGGTGATTAAAAACGAAAAGCAAAGGAAAAAGATACTCAGAAAAATCTTTTTAATGATTACCATGGTGTCGCTTACGGCTTGTCTTTTTATAGACGTAGTAACCGGCTTTTCGGGTTGGAGCATACTTGTGGCTTTATCCGAGGCATACGTTTGGGCACTTGTTACGCACCTGATAATAAGCAATCGTTCGCCGTTTGAAAAATTCTTTGTGCAAATACTTTTGATTTTGACTATTTTGTGGTATGCGGAATTTTTGTCAAAAGGAGAATGGATTTATCAATACGTCTATCCCGCTGTATCGCTCGGCGCGGTCGCAACAATGCTTATGATTTCGTTTATAAGCAAACAGCGCGGCAGAATGAGTTTGAGTTTTGTGTTTTTGATATTCTTTTTGGCGATAGGTTCGTTGATAATATTGCTTATCCAAAGCAAAAACGATTTCAGACTTTTAAACGTAATAAATATTTTTTGTTGCGTGCTGTCGATAATAGGTTATATAGTATTTTTGGGCAGAGAGTTGTACGACGAAATTTGTAAAAAATTTCACGTCTAAGTCATATATAAGGATTAATGCGGCAAAATTGCAAAAACTTGCCGACAATCGTAAAAGACAAAACAGTCGTTTATAATTAAATTTGAGCGACTGTTTTTCTGTGATAGGCGTATGACATGGCGGTGTTTTTACGGCTCGGTTAATGTATTTGTGTGACGGTTGGCGGCTGTTTCGGGCATAGTGTCCGTATGGCAGTTTAAACAATTTGATTTAAAGCGGATTTTATGGCGGCATTAATTAAAGAAACTGCTTAACTTTTTAATTTGATGCGATTTTATATCGGTTCTTTTATTGTCGTCGTAATTACTGCATAACTTTTATAAATAATTTGGATATTTTATGAAACTTTTTAATAGATTTATCGACAAAGACCTTTTGTCGGTAGGTGAAGGGAAAAACAAACTTTCGGTGTTTTCGCTCGCATTGCCAATATTCTTCGAGTCGATAGGGGTGCATTTAATCGGTCTTGTGCAGTCGGCGATGTCGGCTCACTACGAGGGCGGGTTTTTCGTCACCGTAACGGCTATTCCTTCGACGATTTTGAGTTTGTTTTTAAACGTAATCGCAATGATTACCACGGGTATGTCCATTATTTTGAGCATAACTTTGGGCAGAGGACAAAACTCAAACTGCAAAAAAATAATCGGCAACGCTTTTATCGTTATTTGTATATTAAACGTGACTTTATGCCTTGCGGGTTTCTTTTTATCGCCGCAACTGTTGTCGCTTATGGGTATGAAAGGCAAAGATTACGCCGAAAAAATACCTTACGCCACCACTTATTTAAGGTGGAGATTTTTACTAACGATAATATTCAACGTTTCGCCGATTTTCACTTCGGCTTTGCGGTGTTACGGATATACAAAAGTGGGTTTTATTTGCAGCATTTCGTCAAACGTTGTCAATGCGGGACTTACAGCCGTTGCTATGTACGCGCTTAAACTCAATTTCACCCAGATGATTTATGCGTTGATAATAATTTGCGCCGCATCGTCTTTGGTTAATTTATTGCTTGCGGTGGGACTTTTCTTCCGTAAAAAAATCGGAATAGAAATTAAGCCCGACGGCGGACTTTGCAAGGCGATGATAAAAGTGGGGTTACCCGCTTCGGTGTCCGCGATAGCGTATTCGCTTTCTCAAACGATAACGGCGAGATTTTGCGTGGATATTACCGAGGACGCATACCTTGCAAAAACTTACATATCCCAACTTGTGTTTTTCGTGTACCAACTCGGCTATTCTATAGGGCAGGCAAACTCGATTATGGTTGGGCGAATTTGCGGTATGGGCGACTTGGACAGGGTGGATAAAATGCACCGTCAAAACTTGCGAATCGTGTTGACGCTGAACATTTCGTTTTCGGTGTTGCTTGCGCTTTTGTCTAAATACCTTGTTTCGGCATTGTTTGCCGCAAACGCGAAAATATTGGAATATTCTTACGTTGTGTTGTGGATAGATATCGCGGTGGAAATCGGCAGAGGAATGAATCACCTCGGACAGTTCGGTCTGAACGCAACGGGCGATACCGTGTATACCACCGTCGTATCGATTGTTTCGTGCTGGGTGTGCAGCGTGTTTATGTCGTATTTGTTTATCAAACTCGGCTGGGATTTATACGGAATCTGGTGTGCGTTTGCAATAGACGAATTATTCAGAGGAATATTGTATTACGTGCGTTGGAGAAAGGGCGGTTGGCGCGGAAGATTTACAAAAGAATTCGAAACAATCGAAAATGCAACCAAACAATAATTTCCGCTTTTATATAATACGTATTGCGTAAAATTGATAAAAATGAGTAAAGCGAGGCGTTTAAATGCCTCGCTTTAAGTTTTATATAAGTGTTTATAAAGTTGTAGTAAAGTTGTTGCGGATTGTGTTGCAGCGTAAAATTGCGTCTTGAAAAGATGCGGTTAAATGTTGCCGGTATTGCTTGCGATTTTTTTGTTATGGCTTTTGTTGAGGCTAAAACGTTGCATGGTTGCATAAGCCGAAAATTAAAAGATATACTAATTTTTATGAAAAAGAATAAAAAAGAAAGCGTTGAATTTATCGAAGAAGAATTGTTGTCGGCAAGCCCCGCCGAGTGCGGAAAACTGCTTAAAAAATTAGTTAAACAAAAATTCAAAAACAAGTAAAGACTCAAAAGCAAAGTCGTTGACAAGTTTTAAAATTTTATTTAAAAATCCCACTTGGGTATAAAAATTTCCTTTGCGGAGGACAGTTCCTGCAAAAAACAGTTGTTTAAATTTTCGCAAGCAAAAAGATGAGATAAGACTTTGTCATATTCGCGTTTTGATATTTTGCGTTTAAGTTCGGGGTAGTTGTCTATTTCGCCGAAAGGAGTGTATTGTGCCATCAATGAAAAATATGCGCCGTTTGATATATTCTCGTTTAAAAAATCGATTATTTTTATACTGTCGTCGGTGTTGAGCGGCAGTACGAGATGCCTTATTATCACGCCGCTTTTCATCATTCCGTCGCCGTCAAAAACGGTGGGTTTTGCCTGCATCATGTATTTAATCGCTGCGCTTGCGTACTCGAAATAGTTATTTTTACCCGTGTATCTTTGAGAAATTTTAGGACTGAAAAACTTCAAATCGGGCAAATAAATATCGATATAATCGTTGATTTTTTCAAGCGTTTCTATTTTTTCGTATCCGTGAGTGTTGTACACTATGGGAATATTGGGTCTATAAATTTTAAGTGCTTCGATTATTTTGTCGACGTAATGGGTGGGGTTGACGAGATTTATGTTGTGTGCGCCTTGCATTTCAAGAGTTTTAAAAATTTCCGCCAATTCTTCTATTGAAAGTTCTTTGCCGGTAGTATTTCTCGAAACTTCGTAATTCTGGCAAAAAACACACCTTAAAGGGCAGCCGCAAAAAAACACCGTGCCGCTGCCGTTTTTTCCGCTGATGCACGGTTCTTCAAACATATGAAGGTAATATTTTGCAATTTTAACATTTGAAAAACTGTTGCAATTTCCTTTGTGAATTTGCCTGTCGACGTTGCAGGCGTTTGGGCATAAATTGCACTGATTACTCATTACGTCCTCCGTAAAAATGACAATTTTGGTTTTTTATGAATATAAAATAAGGGAAAAAATTATTTGAATAGAGTAAAACTTTATTGATTTAGTTTGTCGGATGCGGGGTAAATCGTATTATAATTTTCGCCATTAAAATTTATCTGCGCTAAATTTTACGTTCGCTCGAAATCTCGCGAACAGCGATGAAAATCAAAATTTTTCTCGCGCCGAAAATTGCACTAATATAAACTATAAGAAGTAAATTTTGAAACAAGTCCAAAATTTGCGCTGACGCGCTCGCAAAGTTGACACTTTGCACTTCTGAGTTTGCACTAATATAAATCGGAAAACCCTTGCGAGCAAGTTTCCAAGATAGTATAATTTTCGCCATCAAAATTTATCTGCGCTAAATTTTACGTTCGTTCGAAATCTCGCGAACAACGATAAAAATCAAGATTTTTCTCGCGTCGAAAATTGCACTAATATAAATCGGAAAACCCTTGCAAGCAAGTTTCCGATTTATATTAGTATAACATTATAGAGTTTATTTGACAAACGTTTATAAACAAAGTATAATAAATGTGACCTGAAAATTGACCACAAATACAATTACAGGAGAAGAGTTATGAAGAAATTTTTTACAAGCGAAAGCGTAACGGAAGGGCATCCCGATAAAATTTGCGACCAAATTTCGGACGCCGTTTTAGACGCTATCATCGAAAAAGACCCCGCCGCAAGAGTTGCTTGCGAGTGTGCGACTACCACGGGTTTGGTACTCGTTATGGGTGAAATCACTACTAATTGTTACGTCGATATTCAAAAAATCGCAAGAGACACCATCAGAGAAATCGGTTACGACAGGGCGAAATACGGCTTCGACTGCGACACTTGCGCGGTGCTCACGAGTATTAAAGAGCAAAGCGCGGACATTGCTTTGGGTGTTGATAATTCGTTTGAACACAGAATTACCGGCGACAAAAACGACGTTATAGGCGCGGGCGACCAAGGTATGATGTTCGGTTATGCCGTAAACGAAACGCCCGAATATATGCCTATGGCGATTATGCTTGCGCACAAACTCACTAAAAGACTTACAGAAGTAAGAAAGAGCGGAGAACTTACTTATCTTCGCCCCGACGGAAAAAGCCAGGTTACCGTTGAGTATAACGGCAACAAAATCACAAGAATAGATACCGTTGTTTTGTCCACTCAACACTCCGAAAACGTAACTATCGAGCAACTCAGAAGGGATATTAAAGAAAAGGTAATAAACGCAGTTTTACCCAAAGACCTTCTGGACGAAAACACGAAGTATTACATCAACCCCACGGGAAGATTCGAAATCGGCGGACCGCACGGAGACAGCGGGCTTACCGGCAGAAAAATCATCGTCGACACTTACGGAGGCAGTTGTCCTCACGGCGGCGGCGCGTTCTCTGGTAAAGACCCAACGAAAGTTGACAGAAGCGCGGCATATATGATGAGATATATCGCTAAAAACATAGTCGCTTCCGGTATGGCGGACGAGTGTCGCATCGAGGTCGCTTACGCTATCGGCGTTGCAAAGCCCGTTTCGTTGCTTGTCAACACGATGGGCACGGGCAAACTTTCCGATGAAGAAATTGCCGATATCATAATGAAAGAGTTTGACTTGCGCCCCAACGCTATCATTGAAAAACTCGATTTAAGAAAGCCGATTTACAAAAAGACTGCCGCTTACGGACATTTCGGCAGAGAAGAATTCAGTTGGGAAAAACTCGACAAAGTAGAAGATTTAAAGAAATACGTCAAATAAATAAAACGTGTGGCGAAGTCGCTTTTGACTTCGCTATATGTTTGATTTACGATATACGTATCGTGTAAAAACGACAAAAACCGAATAAAAAGCGCAATAAAAATGCCGCAATATATGTTATTCAGGAGTGATTTTGAATCTATATGAAGAAATTTAAAAATTTGTTAAATTTGTTTTTTACTTATTTTAAAATAGGTTTGTTTACTTTCGGCGGCGGGTATGCGATGATTCCGCTTATAGAAAACGAATTTGTCACCAAAAAGAAATATCTCACCGAGTCCGAACTTGCGGAAATTGTGGCTATTGCCGAATCTACTCCCGGACCTATCGCCATAAACAGCGCGACTTATATCGGGTATAAACGAGAAGGATTTTGGGGCAGTTTGTTTTGCACGCTCGGCGTTGTATTGCCGTCGTTTATAGTTATTTTTATAATTTCGCAATTTTTAGACAAATTTATGAAGATTACGCTTGTACAAAAGGCGTTTGCGGGTATTCAATGCGGCGTAGGCGTTCTTATAGTAAGGGCGGGGTACAAAATGTTTAAAAACATGGACAAAAACGCATTGTCCGTCATTTGTTTCGCGTTTTGCATTTGTCTTATGATTTGCGTGGATATTTTCAGCGTTAATTTCTCGTCGATTATTCTTATTCTGGCAGGTCTTGTAATAGGTATCAGCGTAACTGCAATAAACGGCAAAAAGTCGAAGAAGATTAAAGAAACGAACGCACAAAGCGGTGAACAGGCAAACTCCGATGAACAGTCCGTTCAAACGTCCGCGCAAACCGAATCAAACGAAAACAGCGTTAAATCAAAAGAAGAAAAAGTAAACGAATATAGTGTAAACGAGGAGGAGAGCAAATGATTTATTTAAACCTTTTCTGGACGTTTTTTAAAATTGGTTTGTTTACTTTCGGCGGCGGCTACGCCATGATTCCTCTTATTCAAAGCGAAGTTGTGTCGATGGGTTGGCTTACCGAAGGCGAAGTGCTTGACTTTATCGCAATAAGCGAATCGACCCCCGGTCCGCTTGCAATAAATATGGCGACTTTTGTGGGTACTTCTCAAGCGGGATTTTTCGGCGCGGTTTGTACCACATTGGGCGTTGTGCTTCCTTCGTTTATAGTCATTTTAATAATCGCTTCGTTGTTTAAAAACATTCAGCAAAACAAATGGTATAAAGGCGCGGTTGCCGGCGTCGTGCCTTTCGTTTCGGCATTAATCGTGTCGACGGGCGTGCTTTTGTTTATCAAAAACATATACACGAATTTCGGTACGTTTACGGAAAAACCGACAATAAATATTTATGCGATAATCATATCCGCTGTCGTGATTGCGATATGCGTATGCTATAAAAAGGTCAAAAAGAAACAACTTACTGCTATTCCTATTATAGTTGTGTCGGCAGTTTTGGGTATGATTTTAATGTGAAAAATATACTCAAGGAAAATTTTTCAGGGACACGCTTTTACAGGTAATTTAAAATATAATGAAAAACGCTTTTTAAGGAAGAGACTTAAAAAGCGTTTTTAAATTGAAATTTCAAGTTGTTTTTCGCCGCTTAAAATTTTTGAGAGTAGAGAGGTTTTGCTGCGGTAATTTGCGATGCATGTATATATATTTGCGGCGTGGTTTTGCGGCGCGATTATAAGTGTAGTTTTGCGATTGTAAACTTTACTTTATGCCGAAAGTAGATAAATCTAAATCGTAAAAAACTTTTTTAAGGGTGAGACCTTTCGGCGGCATAGTTAAACCCGCGTTTTCGCGATTTTTACTTTCGAGTATGCTTTTCATTTTTTCGGGAGGAATTTCTCCGATTCCCGCCGAGATTAAAGTTCCGACGATGATTCTTACCATATTGTATAAAAATCCGTCCGCATTTAATTCGATAACAAGATTGTCTTCACGGGTGAAAATATTAATGAAATTGACTGTTTTTATATGCGAAGATTTAGACGAAGACGCAGTCATGAAAGCCGAAAAGTCATGTTTGCCTATCAGGTGATTTGCCGATTCTTTCATATTTTCAACGTTTATCGACGGCGAGACTTTTACCGAAAACTTATTAAGTAGAGGCTTTAAATGTTCGCTTTTGTATAAAAGGTATTCATAGGTTTTTGAAATACAGTTTTTTCTCGCGTCGAAAGAAAACGGAATTTCAACACTTTGCTGGCATTGAATGTCGGCGGGCAAAAAACGATTGAGTTTGAACGCGACTCTGCCGGCGGGGAGTTTTGTGTCGGCGTCGAAATGAAAATAATATTCATATGCAGACACGCCTGCGTCGGTGCGGGATACGCCCGTGACTTCTATAGTTTGATTGAATAATTTTAAAAGAGCGTTTTCCAATTCGCCTTGAATTGTTTTCTGCTTATCGTTTTTTTGAAAGCCGTTATAATTTTTGCCGCTGAATTGCAAATTGACTAAAAATCTTCTCATACGATTATTGTACAATATAAAGCGTAGTTTTGCAAGAGTTTTTAATTAAGCGATAAATCGTCGACTTTAAAATATAAAATTGACAAATTTCTGCAATTAATGTATAATAAAAAATTGTACGTGGATAAAAATCAAAATAAACAGATTTTTAATAAAGTCAGTGCGTTATATGGTTAATATGCGGATAAAAAACTACGTAATCGTTGTTGATTTTATTAAAACACGTCAGGAGAAGTATGACCTTAGACGAATTGGGAAAAGGCAAACAAGCGGTGATAGTAAAAGTAAGCGGAGAAGACGCGCTCAGGTGTCGTCTGCTCGACATGGGATTAATTCCAAAGACAAAAGTTATGGTTGTAAAACTTGCGCCAATGGGCGACCCTATAGAGTTGTCGTTGCGCGGGTATGAATTGACAATCAGAAAAGACGACGCAAAAGAGATTGAGGTAGAGGAGGTAAACGCATGATTTTTGCTCTTGTAGGAAATCAGAACTGCGGAAAAACGACTTTGTTTAACCAACTTACCGGTTCTAATCAGCACGTGGGAAATTTTCCCGGGGTTACCGTTGAATCGAAGACAGGGCAAATGCGTTCGCAAAAAGATTGTCAGGTTGTCGATTTGCCCGGTATTTATTCAATCAGACCATACACAAACGAAGAAATCGTCACAAAAGACTTTATCTTAAACGAAAAACCCGACGGAATAATCAACATCGTCGATGCAACCAATATTGAAAGGAATTTGTATCTGACGTTGCAACTGATTTCGCTTAAAGTACCGATGGTGCTTGCGCTTAATATGATGGACGAAGTGAGAAACAACGGCGGCACGATAGATATCGAAAAATTGTCGCAAAAATTGGGTATCCCCGTAATACCTATCAGCGCGGCGAAAAACGAGGGTATACAAGAATTAATCGATACTGCGGTAAACGTTGCGAAAAACAAAACGTATCCCACTGTTTATGATTTTTGCGAGCAAGGTCCTGTTCACAGGTGCATACACGCAGTATGTCACTTAATTGAAGACCATGCGCAAAACGCGGGTTATTCGACGAGATTTTGCGCAACTAAAATAATCGAAGGCGACAGGGCGGTCGAAAACAGTCTCGGGCTCGATGAAAACGAAAAAGAAATGATAGAACACTCGGTTATTCAAATGGAAACCGAAAGCGGACTCGACAGAAATGCGGCTATCGCCGATATGAGATATTCTTTCATCGAAAAGACTTGTAAAGATACCGTGGTAAAGTGTCAGGAAAGCAAAGAACACAAACGCAGTGTAAAAATCGATAAAGTGTTGACAAATAAATATGCGGCTATACCCGTATTTTTGTCTATAATGCTTTTAATTTTTTACTTGACTTTCGGGCTTGTGGGACAAGGGCTTGCGACGCTTTTAGAAAAGGGTATAGACAAACTTTGCAACGTGGTTATTGACGCGTTGGCGCGATACGGTTTGAATGAAGTTGTCATAAATCTGATTCAAGACGGCATATTCGAAGGAGTGGGAAGCGTGCTTTCGTTTTTGCCTTATATACTTGTGCTGTTTTTGCTTTTATCGATTCTGGAAGACTCGGGTTATATGGCGAGGGTGGCTTTCATAATGGATAAGCCTTTGAGAAAAATAGGGTTGTCAGGCAGAAGTTTCGTGCCTATGCTTTTGGGCTTCGGTTGCAGCGTTCCGGCGGTTATGTCTACAAGGACGCTTTCTTCGGAAAGAGACAGAAAGATGACGATAATGCTTATTCCTTTTATAAGTTGTTCGGCAAAAATCGTCATTTACTCTACGATTGCGCACAGTTGCGCTTTCAGTCACCCTGTGCTGCTTATATTCGGATTATATTTAATAGGAATTGTTTTAGGTATCGTTACCGCGCTTATACTCGACAAAACATTGTATAAAGGCAAGCCCGTTCCGTTTGTAATGGAACTGCCGAATTATCGTTTTCCGTCGTTTAAAAGCGTTGCGCTTTTAATGTGGGAGAAGGCAAAAGACTTTATACAAAGGGCATTTACGGTAATTTTTATCGCTACTTTAATTATTTGGTTTTTCAAATCATTCGATATGCGTTTAAACTTTGTCGGCGAGCAAACGGGCAAAAGCATGCTTTTTCATATAGGAAAATTCGTATTGCCCGCATTTGCTCCGATCGGCATTAAAGACGGTGCTGTAGTTGCGTCGCTTATTGCGGGATTCAGTGCGAAAGAAGCGGTTGTAGGCACTTTAAACATACTTACGACCGATATAGCGGGAATGTTTGTTTCAACTGCCGGTGCTTTCGGATTTTTGATATTTACGCTTTTGTATACCCCGTGTATCGCTGCGGTTTCTGCAATTTCAAACGAATTGAAATCAAAGAAAAAGGCAATATTGGTAGTAGTTTTTCAATGTGTGGTAGCATACGTGGTCGCTATTTTGGCATACAACGTTGCGAGGTTGTTTATATAAAATGAAACTTATCGATATTATTGTAATTTGTTTGTTGGCGGCATGGGTGATTTTTTCGGTAATTCATATCGTACGTCGCAAAAAAAACGGCAAATCGTCTTGCGGGTGTTGCAACGGCGATTGCGCCGGATGTTTGCGTAAAAACAAAAAAGACAAATGACTATTTATGTCGGTTTTACGCAATGCGTATGCTGTAAAAACGGCAAAAGAGGTACAATTTGATAAAGATAAACTTTGTGTGTCTGGGCAATATTTGCCGTTCGCCCATGGCTGAATTTCTATTTAAAGACTATATAAAAAGGAAAGGACTTATAAACGAGTTTGAAATAGTTTCGTCGGCTACTTCTTATGAAGAGGTGGGTAATCCCGTTTATCCGCCCGCGAAAAAAATTTTACTCTCTAAAGGTATCGATTGCAGCGGCAAAAGGGCGGTTAAACTTGTAAAAGAAGACGGTGATTATTACGATTATATAATTTGTATGGATAAATACAACTTAAAAAACATCGAAAGGATTTTCGGCGGGAAGAATATGGACAAGGTTCATCTTTTGATGTCGTTTTGCGGCGGCGGAGACGTTGCCGACCCGTATTACACGGGAGACTTTGACAAGACTTACGACGATATTATTAAAGGCATAGACGGCTTGTTTACATTTATTTCTAAGCAGCACAAACTCAATTAGAAATTTGATTGATACGAAATCGGGGAAATTTAATCGGTATGGATAAATCGGGGATAAAAGACTTTTTCATTAAATACGTAGTGCGTGAAGATTGCACGTGCAACCTTTGCAAAAGGGAAGTTTTTGACAAAGAAAATTTTTGTGCGGATTGCGAAAAGCAAATAGTGCGTGTAAAAGACAACATATGCGTGCATTGCGGCAGACCCACGTTTTTAAGTGACGGGTACTGTCTTATGTGCAAGAAATATACTCCGTGCTTTTCAAAAGCAAGAAGCGTGTTTTCTTATGAAGAACCTATAAGGAGACTTATCATTGCGTACAAAAGCGACAACAAGAAATATTTGTCGAGGGTGTTCGCAAAAGAAATGAAACCCGTTTTCGACAAAGAGTTTTCCCACGTGGACTTTTTGACTTACGTGCCGATTTCCAAAAATAAAATGAAGATAAGGAAATATAATCAAGCGAAACTCATCGCCGACGAACTTTCTGTTCTGGTAAACGTTCCGTCGATAAACACGCTTGAAAAAGTAAAAGAAACGGACGATCAAAAGAGTTTGTCGTTAGACGAAAGACTCGAAAATTTATCGGGAGCATTTAAAGTCGTGGACCGTCAAGCGGTCAAAAACAAGAAAATTTTGGTCATCGACGACATTCTGACGACGGGCAGTACCGCCCATGCGGTGGCAAAAGTTCTTTACAACGCCGGCGCGGCAGAGGTGGATTTGCTTACCGTGGCATCGAGAAGAGACGAACTTAAAGGCGTGGATATTGTTTAGCAATATATAATTAAACGAAATCTATTTCACGTTTAATGCGAATAAAAAAGAGAAAAATGTGTAAGACAGGCAAAGTTTTTGCGATAATCGACAAAAATTAACCTTTTTGCAAATAAAAACAAATAAAAATCGAAAAAATGTATTTACATATTTGCTAAAATATAGTAAAATAGTATTTACAATAACTCTTATAGGGAGAAAATAGAATAAATGGGCTTAATAAGATATATATTAAATTCCGATTCGAGAAGAAGTTTGAAAAAAATCAGCGCGATGGCTGATAAAATCATCGATTTGCAACCTAAATACGAGGCAATGAGCGATGAAGAACTCAAGAATCAAACCAACCTTTTAAAACAAAGACTTGCAAACGGAGAAACGCTCGATAAAATTTTGTACGACGCTTTCGCCGTCGTGAGAGAAGCAAGTTACAGAGTGCTTAATATGCGCCACTACAAGGTGCAACTTATGGGCGGTATCTGCGTGCACCAGGGCAGAGTCGCCGAACTTAAAACAGGTGAAGGTAAAACGCTTATGGCGACGCTTCCCGCATACCTCAACGCACTTACGGGCAAAGGCGTGCATATAGTCACCGTCAACGACTACCTTGCAAAACGTGACGCCGAGTGGATGGGTAAAGTACACAGATTTTTGGGACTTACCGTCGGAGTAAACGTACACGATATGGACGATGACCGCAAGAGAGAAGCATATAATTGCGATATCACTTACGGTACTAACAACGAGTTCGGTTTCGATTATTTGAGAGACAACCTCAAAACCAGCCTTAAACAAATGGTTCAAAGGGGACTTGAATTCGCAATCGTCGACGAGGTGGACTCTATTTTAATCGACGAGGCGAGAACTCCGCTTATCATTTCGGGTAGAGGCGGCAAATCGTCGGATATGTATTACGACGCAAACCGCTTTGTAAAGACTTTGAAAATCGACGAAGACTTTACCGTCGATATAAAAGAAAAATCCGTGCAAATCACCGAGTCGGGCACTTATAAAGCCGAAAGATTTTTCGGGATACAAGACCTTTCCGATATTTCCAATTCGGAACTCAACCACCACATACAACAAGCCTTAAAGGCTCATTATATTTTTAAGAGAGACAACGATTACGTCGTAAACGACGGAGAAATTATCATAGTCGACGAATTTACGGGCAGACTTATGATAGGAAGGAGATATTCCGACGGTTTGCACCAGGCAATCGAAGCGAAAGAAAACGTGCCGATAAGAAACGAAAACAAGACTTACGCCACGATTACTTTCCAAAACTATTTCCGTCTTTATAAAAAGTTGTCTGGTATGACGGGTACGGCAAAGACCGAAGAGGAAGAATTCAGAACGATTTACGGTCTCGACGTGCTTGAAATTCCCACCAACAAGCCGATGATAAGAAAGGATTTGCCAGACGTTATTTATTCGACCGAAAGGGGTAAACTCAAGGCGATTATCGCAGAAATTATCGACAGACACAGCAAAGGTCAACCTATCCTCGTCGGTACGATTACCGTTGAAAAGTCAGAGGAAATTTCAAGACAGTTGCTTAAAAACAAAATCAAGCACAATATCTTAAACGCTAAAAACCACAAGAGAGAGGCTGAAATCATTGCTCAGGCGGGACAAAAAGGCGCAGTAACAATCGCGACCAATATGGCGGGTCGTGGTACGGATATTTTGCTCGGCGGCAACCCAGAATATCTCGCTAAACAAGACCTCAGAAATCAGGGAATAGACGAAGACGTTATAGAACTTGCAACTTCTTATATGCAAGAAGTGTCCGACGAGGTAAAGCAAGTAAGAGAAGAATACAGAGAGTTACTTGCTAAATATTCGGTGGATACCGACAAGCAAAAACAAGAAGTTATGGCTTGCGGCGGCTTGCATATCATCGGTACGGAAAGACACGAGTCGAGACGTATCGACAACCAGTTGAGAGGTAGAGCGGGTCGTCAAGGCGACCCCGGTTCGTCGCAATTCTTTATTTCGCTCGAAGACGATTTGGCGATAAGATTCGGCGGAGAAAAATTGCAAGGTTTGTATTCCTTCTTTAAAGTGCAGGAAGACGAGCCGCTTTCCGCAAAAATGCTTTCGAGAAGTATAGAAAACGCTCAAAGAATGATCGAGGGCAAAAACTTCGGTATAAGAAAGAACATCATTCAGTACGACGACGTAATGAATACTCAACGTCAGGTGATGTACGATGAAAGAATGAAGGTATTAAGGGGCGAAAGCGTACACGAAGACATACTTAAACTTATTCCCGATTACGTTGCGGACGTTGCAAGCAAGGGTATCGACAACGCTAAAAAGCCCGAACTTTGGGACGTCGACAAACTCAACAGGATAATCGAAGAAAGGCTTTTACCGCCCGAAACCAATTTCGTTACGGCAAAGAATCTTGAACTTTGGGATTATGATTTCTTCATGCAAAAACTTACCGAAAAGGTAATAGAATGTTATGAAGAAAAGATAGAGAAGTACAAAGAAATGGACATCGACTTCGGCGAACTCGAAAGGATGATTCTTTTGAGAAACGTCGACAAAAAGTGGATTGACCATATCGACGATATGGACAAACTCAAGAGAGGTATTTCTTTGCGTGCTTACGGCAACGAAGACCCCATCAACGCATACAAGAAAGAAGGTCTTGAAATGTTTGAGGCGATGACTGCAAGCATACAAGAAGACACCGTTTCTATGCTTTTGAAGGTCGAAATAAACACGATGCCTCAAAAAGAAGAAAAGAAAGAATATAAAAACGTAGGCGGCAGCAGCGAAAACAACGGCGGCGTAACAGTGAGAAAAGCACAGACCGTCGGCAGAAACGACCCGTGTCCTTGCGGAAGCGGTAAAAAGTACAAAAACTGCTGCGGCAGATAATTTAACGGTTTAAGTTTTTAAAACATAAATTTCGGTTTGTACCGATTTAAGCATTACAAAAGGGGCATAAATCATTGCTCCTTTTTGTAAGCAAAGGCAAAGTTTTTGTAGCGGCGAATTAAAAAAATGGCGGCTTTAAGCCGCACGTATTGCGCAAAAACGTCATTTTAATATTAAATTTACAGTCAAATAAAAGGAATATATAACAAAAATCAGGGCACAGCCCGTAAAGGAGTCTAAATGATTAACGCAGATATTTACAGAGAGAAAATCAAAGACTTAAGCCAGACGCTTTCAGAGGCTGGCTACTCTCTTTGACATCGACAATCAAAGAATAAAGTTAAAAGAATTAGAAGCAGAACAAGAAAAACCCGAGGTTTGGCAAGACCTTGAAAAGACAAAGGTTCTGGCGAGACAAATTCAAAGCATAAAAAACAAACTGGACGCTTATGATAAGGCACAAAAAGCCATTGCCGACGCAGAAGAAATGATTGCGCTTGCAGAAGAAGAAAACGACGATTCGTTTATGGAAGAAGTCGAAAACGAATTAAGCACCGCCGAAAAAGACATTGCGGAAATACGTTTGCGCACACTTTTAAAAGGCAAATACGATTCTTGCAACGCGATAATGACTTTACATGCCGGTGCGGGCGGCACAGAGGCGTGCGACTGGACGGAAATGCTTTACAGAATGTATATGTATTACGCTCAAAAGCACAATTATACGCTTACCGAACTTGACAGACTTCCCGGCGATGAAGCGGGCATTAAAAGTATTTCGTTTAAAATAGAAGGCGAAAACGCATACGGTTTTTTAAAAGCCGAAAAGGGCGTGCACAGGCTTGTAAGAATTTCTCCTTTTGACTCTAATGCGAGAAGACACACGTCTTTTTCGTCGGTAGAAGTTATGCCCGAAATCGAGGACACGGGCGAAATAGTGATAAAGCCCGACGAGATCAAAGTCGACACGTACAGAAGCAGCGGTGCGGGCGGTCAGCACGTAAATAAAACCGAATCGGCGATACGTATCACCCACATACCCACGGGAATAATCGTCGCGTGCCAGAACGAGCGTTCGCAAGTGCAAAACAGAGAGCAAGCGATGAAAATGCTTATGAGCAAACTTTTGGAAAAAAGAGAAGAAGAAAGGCTCGAGCAGGCGCAAGAACTTAAAGGAAACATCAAAAAAATCGAGTGGGGCAGTCAGATACGAAGTTATGTATTCTGTCCGTACACACTTGTAAAAGACCACAGAACCGGTTGCGAAACCGCCAATATTCAAGCGGTAATGAACGGCGAAATCGACGAATTTATAGTCGATTATCTGAAAAAATCATAATAAACGCAAAATAAAAAGTTGCAAATTAAAATGGATAAGGCAAACGATAAAAACAATAAAATTAAAGACGATGCGATTATTCTTGCGATAGAATCCTCGTGTGACGAGACTGCCGCTGCCTGCATAAAAGGCGGGCGTCAGATTTTGTCGTCGGTAATAATGAGTTCGTGTCAGGAACACGTCAAATTCGGCGGCGTAGTGCCGGAAATAGCGTCGAGAGCGCACACTTCGGCAATTTCTTTAACGGTCGAAAAAGCGGTGAAGGACGCAGGAATCACACTTAAAGACATCGACGCGGTGGCGGTTACTTACGGCGCGGGATTACTCGGCGCATTGCTTGTGGGTGTGTCTTATGCAAAGGCACTTGCGTACTCGTTAAACGTTCCGCTCATACCGGTCAGCCACATAAGGGGTCACCTTGCGGCATCTTACTTAAACAATCCCGAATTGCAGCCGCCGTTTGTCAGCATTTTGGCGAGCGGAGGACATACGGCGATAATAGTAGTAAAAGATTATACCGAATATAAGGTACTCGGCGAAACGATGGACGACGCCGTGGGCGAGGCTTTCGATAAAGTGGCGAGAGTTCTGGGACTCAATTACCCGGGCGGACCCAATATCGAAAAACTTGCGGCAAGCGGTAAAAACGTAGTGCCGATGCCGAAAATGCTTAAAGGTATAGGCGGTTATAAATTTTCTTACAGCGGACTTAAAACCGCGGTAATAAATTACGTGCACAATAAGCAACAAACCGGTGAAGAATTTAACAAAGCCGACGTGGCTTGTTCGTTCCAATGCGCGGCTTTGGATATACTTGTCGAAAAGGCTTTCGAGGCGGCGAAAGAATATTCGCTTAAAACGATAACGATCGGCGGCGGAGTTGCGGCAAACGGATATTTAAGGCTTATTCTTACCGAAAGGGCGCAAAAAGAGGGAATTAAATTGTATTTGCCTCCAAAAATTTTATGCACGGACAACGCAGCGATGATAGGAGCAGAGGCGTTTATACAGTACAAAAAACGTAATTTTGCCGATTTAACCTTAAATGCAAAGGCGAGCGTGGGCTTAAACGAGTAAAAATTTGAGTTTTTTAATAAAAAATTGTATTAAAAAACATATTGATATTGACAAAAGTCGATTTTGTTGTTATACTAATTATGTATAGGGCGGGTTTATGATAATCCGTAATAGGAGAGAGCAATGAAAAAATTTACAAGTATTTTTGCTTTTGTACTTACGATAGCGGTCTGCATTACCGCATTTTCCGCTTGCGACGTAGGTCTTAAAAGAAAAGAGCCGACTGCCGACAGTTATTTCAATTTCACGCTTTTAGACGACGATACTTATATGATTGCGGCTAAAGACTTAAACGATTTGCCCGCAACGGTGGTTCTTCCTTCAGAGCACGAAGGTAAAGCGGTTACGACTATTGCCGACTCGGCGTTTGAAGAAAGTAAAATCGAAAGGATTTTCATACCCGAATCGTACACAAAAATCGGCGCATATGCTTTTGTAAGATGTTCTTTGCTTAAAACGGTAGAATTTTCCGTGAAAAAAAATATAAAGACAATCGATACAGGCGCATTCAGTTATTGCGTAAGTCTTAAAGGTATCGAATTTTCCTCGTCTCTCGAAGTAATCGGCGCACGCGCATTTATCGGCTGCACTTCCTTGTCTTCGGTTTACGTTACGGCAAACGTAAGGGAAATCGGCGAAAAGGCTTTCGACGACTGCACTTGCACCATCGACGTGAGCGAGAACAATAAATATTATAAATCGGAAAACAACCAAATCGTTGCAAAATAATTTAGTTTTATCTTTTTATACGATTTATTAAAAACGATTATAAAGCCTTGTAATAAAACCGATTTCATAAAGGCGGCGGTGTTGTTCCGAGCCGATATGCGGTTTTACGCTAAAAATAAACATGATTTAATAAAGAAGCCCGATTATATAAAGTCGGGCTTTTATTTTGTAATAAGAATTTAATAATAAACTTTCATTTTATAAAAAATATTGCGAAACATACGGCTTGATGAAGAGTTGACGATACGGGATTTAATTTTATATAAAATACCGGGAAAACGGAATAAAAAACATTGTTAAACCGGCGATTTAGTAAATGGCTAATAAAGCAAAACTTTTATTTATTTAAAAATTGAGATAAAATCTTTACAAAGCGGGCAAAATATCGTATAATAAGAAAAACGAAAGAAAATTGACGAAAAATGGAACTTACGCTTGCATCGGCTTCGCCCAGAAGGAAAGAACTTATTAAAAAACTCAATATAAATTTTAAGGTTGTTCCCAGCGAAATCGAGGAAATAATCGACAGAAATTTAAGCCCCGAACAAGTGGCCATGTCGTTATCAAGTCAAAAAGCGGAAGACGTTTTTTCAAGATTCGGCGGCACTGTAATCGGCGCGGACACAATCGTCGTATTAGACAATGAAATTCTTGGTAAGCCAAAAGACGAAAACGACGCTTTTTTTACACTTAAAAAACTTTCCGGCAACGTGCACGAAGTAATAAGCGGATTTACGATAATCAATAAAGATAATTCGGTCACTGCATACGACTGCACCGAAGTTAAATTCAATAAACTGACGGACGAATACATAAAAAAGTATTTGCAAAGCGGTTTATGGAAGGGCAAAGCGGGCAGTTACGGTATTCAGGACGGGTACGATTTAGTTGAAAAATATATTGGCAGTTTTGACAACGTAGTGGGGTTTCCCACCGAAAAAATTGCGGAAGTTTTAAAAGAATTCGATACGGAGAAAAAATCATGAGGATAAACACCATTGCAATAGATATCGGGTCGTCGAAAACGACGATTTACGAACTCGGCGTAGGCATAGTTTTGTGTGAAACTACGTGTATAGCGTTAAGCGGCGACGAGCCTTACAAGGTAAAAGCCGTGGGCAACGAGGCAAACAAACTCGTGGGGAAAACCTCGGAATCGACAAGGGTGTTCTGGCCTGTGGAAGAGGGAGATATAGTCAACGAAAAGGCTCTTACACTTTTAATGCAAAAGTTTTTGGAGATGATTTCGGTAAAACGGTTTCACTTTAAACCGAGAGTAATTTTGTCAATTCCGTGCGGCTGTGAAAACGCTATGCTTAAAAAGTACGAAAGGGTGCTTAACGAGTGCGGGATTTTCAATATCGACTTTGTCGAAAGCCCTATTTTGGTCGCTTTGGGAATGGGTGCGCCCATTACCGAGTCAAACCCTTGCTTTTTTATCGATATGGGCGGCGGCATAACGCAATTTTCTGCGGTTTCGCTCGACGGCGTAATCGTGGGAGCGAACGTGAATATGGGCGGTAAAAACATCGACGCAATGCTTATCGACCACATAGAAGACAAGTTCAGAATAAAAATAGGCACGCAAACCGCCGAAAGGTTAAAGACGACGATTGGTAGTTTAAGCACCAACGACGACGTAAGAACGGTAATAAACGGCAGACATATCGATACGGGCAATCCCGTTTCGGTGTCGCTTTGCGCTCAGGATATCGTCGAGCCGATTAAGGCGTTTTTCGATATGGTGTTTAAAATCGCGAAAAAAGTGCTTGCAAAACTCCCTGCCGAGGTTTCCGCAGATATAAAAAGGGCGGGTATTTATCTCGTGGGAGGCACGTCGAAAACTGCAGGACTTGAAATGTATTTCGTCAAAAACATGAATATGCGCGCCAATATGGTTGAAGAACCGGATATGGCTGCGGCTACCGGCGGAGGTATTCTCGCCGGTAAAAAAGACCTTTTAAACAAACTTAAACTCAATAAAAGGAATTTTTAAATCATTTTTAAGCGGTTTAAATCATTTTTAAGCGGTTTTTAAACGGCGTTTTGTGCGGCATTGCCGTGGTTTGATGTTTTTTTGCTTTACGGACTTTGCTGTTTTTCGCTTTGCGTTTTAAAATTCAAATTATAAAAATATTAAGGATAGCGAAATTTTGAAGTGTTTTTCAAAACTTTACTATCCTTTTTTGTGGTTTTTAACTTATTGATTTGCTCGATTTGAGTGCAGAACAATATTTGATTATATGCGCATATTAGCCTATGCGCAAATGTATATATTTTGCGATAGGATATATAAATTTTTGTGCGCGAGTAATAAAAATCAAACGTTTATCATACGGTTGGCAATCGATTAAAGCACGCTTTTAATCACGTCGACTATTTTTTTATTGCTGTTTTTAATTTCTTTTGCTTTCATCACGTCGATATAGCGGTTGCGCTTTAAATACAGTTCGTCAATGCCGTCGCATAAGGCTTTTTTATTGCAATCTTCTTCTCCGATCATGGGGAAAATACCTTTATTTGCGTAATAAATCGCGTTTTCTATTTGGTCGCCCCTCGACGCTTTTTTGCTTAACGGAATGACGAGAGAGGGTATGTGCAGAGCGAAAAGTTCGTTTAAAGTGTTCGCTCCGCCGCGCGTGACGGCAATATCGGTGGCGGCGTAAACGTCGGCTAAATTGTCTAAAAATTCAATTTGTCTATAACCTTTGAATTTAGTGGTGACTTTGTTGTTTTTGCCGCAAATATGCACTACGTTGTACTTTTTAAGAAGGGCAGGTAAACTGTCGCGTATCATCGCGTTTACCGTTTTACTGCCCAAACTGCCGCCGAAAACAGACAAAACAGGCTTATTTTCGGGGAAAGAACACTCTTTTAAAAAGGCTGCCTTATTGCCGCTGAAAAGTTTTTCGTCGATTGGCGAACCCGTGTATATGCCGTTTGTAAATTGCTTTGCGGTTTTTTCAAACGAAGTAAGCACGTATTCGGCGTATTTTGCGCAAATTTTGTTTGTGAGACCCACGCTTAAATCGGATTCGTGAATAATTATGGGTATCGACAGCGAATGTGCGGCGATCACAACGGGCAATGCGACGTATCCGCCCTTTGAAAAAACCACGTCGGGCGAAATTTCTTTTAGAATTTTTTTGGATTTGAATATGCTTTTAACAAGCACGTAAGGTATAAGCAAGTTTTTAAGACTTAAATTACGGCGCAGTTTTGTGCTCGGAATAGAATAATAAGGCAACGGATAACTTTCTGCAAGTTGTTTTTCGACGCCGCCTATAGAGCCTATATAGTCGATTTTAAAATATGGGGAAAGTTGGGGGATTAAAGCGAGGTTGGGCTTGCAGTGTCCCGCAGTGCCGCCTCCCGTCATAACGAGTTTTTTCATAATATTAAATTATGAGTAAAAGTATAAAAATTTTCCAAAGTATTGAAAAAAACCGTAAATTGTTATATAATGATAATATGCGTGCGTTAAAGTGTTAAACTTTGCATATTTCGAGCATAAATCTTGCTAAAACGCGCGGTTAAATATCGGTAAACGCAAAAAACGAGGGAAAAAGATGAAATATATAATCTCAATCGACGAAGGAACGACAAGCACAAGAAGTTGTCTTTACAACATCGACACGAAGAAAATAGAGAAAATATCGCAGCGACCTATCGCTCAGTATTACCCCGTGCCGGGGTACGTAGAGGAGGACGCCGAGGAAATTTATCAAAAAACTTTGGACGCGCTGAAAGACAATATAGTCTTTGCGGGTAAAGACAACGTGCTCGGTATAGGGCTTACAAACCAAAGAGAAACCGTTGTTGCGTGGGATAAAACCACGGGAAAACCACTTTACAACGCCATTGTGTGGCAGTGCAGGCGTACGAGCAGGTTTTGCGACGAACTTAAAAAGACAAAAGAAAAAGAGATACATAAAAAGACGGGACTTGTAATAGACGCTTATTTTTCGGCGAGCAAAATAAAGTGGCTTATCGACAACGTGCCCGAAGTGAGAAAAGAACTCGACAACAAAAATTTGTGCGTGGGCACAATCGATACGTACCTTATTTACAGGCTTACGGGCGGAAAAAGTTTCGTCACCGATTATACAAACGCATCGAGAACGATGCTTTTCAATATAAACACGCTCACCTGGGATAAAGGACTTTTGAATTTGTTTGAAATTCCGCTTGCGATATTGCCGAGGGTGATACGTTCGACCGACGTTGCGGGAGAATTTGAATACGACGGTAAAAACATTGCCATTGCGGGTATTGCGGGCGACCAGCAAGCCGCGCTTTTCGGTCAAGGTTGTTTTGACGAGGGGAGCAGTAAAATCACTTACGGCACGGGTATGTTTATGCTTTACAACATAGGCAGTACCCCCGCGCTTTCCAAAAACGGACTTATTACCACAATCGGCTACTGTGTGGGCGATAAAATTTGTTACGCATTTGAGGGCAGCGTGTTCAACGCGGGCAGTTCGGTGCAGTGGCTCAGAGACGAGTTGGCGTTTTTCAACGATTCTTCCGAAAGCGAAAAATGGGCGCAAAGCGTACCAAACAGCGGCGGAGTTTACGTCGTTCCGGCGTTTACGGGTCTCGGCGCGCCTTATTGGGACAGCAACGCAAAGGGTATAATCACGGGCATAACGAGAGGCACGACGAAAGCGCACATCATTCGCGCGACTTTAGAGGCGATTGCGTATTCGGCAAAAGACCTCGCCGTGGTAATGGAAAGAGACAGTCAAATACCACTAAAAGAAACAAGGTGCGACGGCGGCGCGTCCGCAAACAACTTTTTAATGCAGTTTCAGGCGGACACTTTGGGCGTGTGGATAAACAGACCCGTCGAAAAAGAAAGCACTTCGCTTGGCGCGATTTATTTGTGCGGAATCGCCATAGGATTGTTTAAAATGGAGGATATAGAGCAGTTGAGAAGCGTCGACAGACTGTTTAAACCCACCGACGACAGAGAAATTTGCCACAAACGCTATGACGGCTGGAAAAAAGCGATTAAACAATGCCGAAATCTGGAATAAAACTATAATGCGGTACAAATACCGCACTTGTGCTGTTTTTTGGCGTGGAATAAAATAATTTTGTGGCAAAAAGGTATAATTCAACTTTAAAAAAGAGGGAAAATAAATGAAGATAAAAAATGCTTTAATCGATTACGGCTTGTCGATTGCTTTTACTTTAGCGTGCGTCGCTTTTGCAATTTCGGGAATAATCGAATATCAACCTATAGTAGTAGTTTTCGCAATTCTGACTGGATCAGGTGCGATGGTTTTCGTTGTGCTCGATATTGTAAAAATAAGGAACGAAAACGCAAAAACTTATTACATAGCGTATAATCGCGAGTATTATTTAAACGGCTTAAATATGTTTAAAAATGCCTTAGTTGCAGGCGAAAAGGAGATTACGCATCACAAAAAATCTTTGCAAAACCACGTTGACGGCGATACTTATAAAATAATGAAAAACGAAGAACTCAACATCGAGTTTTGCGTATACGAACTTATCGGCGGATATCAACTTATTGAGATTAAAAACAAGCAGTTGAGAAACAAAGGGATGAATTTTTGCGGGGAAGATTACAGGCTGAATAATTATTTATTGATTAAAAAATCGGGTGTTGAAAAATTCGATAAAGACGAAGATTGTCTCGAAAAATATGTTTCCGATGACAATACAAGGGTAATTACCATAAACAAAGACGGCGACAAATTTCAAACGCGCGATTACGTTTATTCTACGGGTTATGCCCATACGATTGAAGACGCTTTTACTCAGATGTTGCCGCATTGGCAAGACAATTACGACGGGCTTAATTTCATTTTCATCTCGGTTGAAGAAGCGAGAGAGTATGCCGTTGACGAGATAAATTTGGCAAACGAACGCTTTTTATTGGGTGGCAATAAGTGCAAATATTTTGTTTTGCCCGAAGAACGCAAGGGCACGGCTTATCACGAATTTCAAACGGGAAACGAAAGGGGCGTATTTTGGGATAAAACCTCGATTTTACTACCGGAAGAGATAATGGAAGACTGCCATGTGGGCGATTTTTTCCGGAAAACGATTAAAAATTACAACTATTTCGGCACGACTCCCGTTGATAAAACCGCATGGGAAAACATAATCGAAAAAGTAAAAACCGAAAACAAGCAGTTGCAAGAAATTATTGCCGAATTAAAGCCTTGGGCAGAACGCAGTATCAAACTTTACGGGTATTTCACCATACTCGGCATTTAGTGTTTGATTTTATTTGAGTTGCGGGCGAAAGCGATAGTCGGCTTGCGTTAACAGTTTGGCTCGACGGCTAAATGGCGGTTTGCGGTTCACGGTTCACGCTTGGGATTGACTGTTTGGCGGCGGGCTGTTTTACGGTATAGCGACGAAAATATAAAGGAGAAAACGCTTATGTGTTTCGCTTGGTTTAAATTTAACGAACTTCAAAAAAACGCAAAAAAATATTTAGCGAAAAAGTGCGATTTTTTGATTAAAAAAGGCTATCAAGAGAAGTATTGGAGCAGAAATGCCGAAGAAGAAGTGACATTTGTCAAAGACGAAATAGCCATCGTGTTTAACGTAGAAAACGATTTCGTTTATTGTTATTTTAAAAACGGGCAAAACGATTATACCAATTTGAAAAAATTGGTCGGCGGTTTTGAAAAGCGATTTGACGATTGGTCGGGAATAGAAAAAGTCGATTATCTGGCGGCTCTTGTAGAAAAATGTTTAGATAAAATTGAAAATTAAAAGGATATAAATAATGAAATATTATAAAAGCAAAACGGACAATCGGCGCAAACTTCACAATTTGCGTGTTGCCGCGCTACCCGATAAAGAAAGAAAACGATATAAACTTAAAATTGCGCTTTCCGCACTTGGCGGCGTTTTATTTTTCGTGCTGCTTACCGCAATGTTGATACTCGCTAAAAGCATGCGAAATTTAATCGACAATAAAATTTTAGCGTCGGTTTTGAGTGTGATTACTTATATTTTGCTTATACCGTTGCCTGCGGTGGTGTCGATAGGGCTGGTTTCGTTGGTATATAACAAAATACCAGAAGTGCAGTTGCCGCCAGTTACAAGCGAAATGATTGCATCGGCAAATCAAAACAAAATAGGTTTTTACAATTTATCGGACGATTTTATCATTACTAAATGTTACGATTCGAGCCAAGCCGACGTGATAAACCGGGACGTTATCATTTCTTACGTTTGCGGGAAAATCAAAATAACAAACGACTTTTATCACTCGATTTCCGATTTCGGCTGTTATGAGTGGGATATAAACGAAATAGAGCCTAAAAATATTAAAGACGGCAACCTTGTAAAGACCGAAATAGATAGTTTCGGCAGGCGGTTTGTGTTCGGGCATCAAGCGAAAACGTTTATTGAAAAGTGCGGTCAGGCGGATTACGGCAAAAAACCGCTGCTTCAAAAGGCGTTGCTTTTATCCAAGGAAAATCGGCACGCCGAGGCGTTTGAAATTTATGACGAGTTGTACAAAAAGGACGCAAGCGCGACTAACTGTTTCAATTTAATGCAGTGCGCCGTTTATTGCGACAAGCGAGATATTGAAAAGCAAACTTTTGAAAGACTTAAAAATTACGTTCCGAAGAAAAAAGAACCGATGGAATTGAGCGGTAGTTTCGTGAGATATTATTACGCTTTGGCTTTGTGCGACAACAAAAGAAACGCTGAAGCGGTGGAATTTTTAGATTATTTAATCGATTTGCTTTCGCATTACGACGTAACCGACCCCACGTTTTTATACATCAGGGGAGTGCCCAATGCGGGTATGCTGCTTAATTTAATTGAAAAAACTTTTGACTTGGACAAGGACAAAACAGAGGAATACAAGAAAAGACTGTTTTCCTCAATAGACAACGAAACCAAAGAAGAATTAAAGGCAAACGGAATAAGTTGAAAAACGATAAAAAAGAAAAAGCGCGCCGCCAATTTTTTATTTGGCGGCGCGCTTTATGCAATATAAAAAATGCAAATTAAAAAGTTCCGACTTTTGGTCGGAACTTTTTTAAATTATGAAAGATTATTATTCGTTGTCTTGCTTTTTGCTTTCTTCGCTTTGTTCGGCGGGTTGCTCGTCAGCCGTAGTTTGTTCCTCGGTAGAGGGTTGCTCTTCGGTTGTTTCGGGTTGTTCGCCGTTTTCAGCGTTTTCTTCAGCGACTTCGGCTATTTCTTCGATTACTTCTTCAGCCGTTTCCTCTTCCTCGGAAGTGGTTTCTTCGGTTTCGGTTGTCTCGGTTTCTTCCGTCGTTTCGTCGTCGGACGCTACGTTGTTTTCCATATTGTCGTAATCGTAGTCGGTCTTTTCGTCGTTTTCGTCGGTAAGTTGAATCTTGGAAAGTTTGTCGTTTGCAATTTTTTCCATTGCTTTCGCTCTGGTATCTCTGCTGTAATAAGACTTGGTAGACTTATTTTTGCCCTTTACTGCTTTGTAAATCTTTCTTACTAATATAATAAGAAGAATTAATATCAAAGCAATCGATACGGAGAGAGTAGCGGCATACAAACCTACGCTGTAAGAAGTTTCGGTGCTTGCGCTGCTGCTCGAAGAAGAACTGCTCGAAGATGACGACGAATCTTCTGTAGTTCTTTCGTCAAGTTCGCTTTCGACGTTGATGTTAGAGTAGTTTGCAAAAGTAGCAATTTTATTTGTATAGAAAGCGATGCCGGCATTCTTTGTGTCGGTCTTTTCATAATTTCTCACTTCGCCGTTGGGGTTTTTGTCCGTCTTAACGGTGGAGGGAAGTCTTGTGAAGTGGATACCGTCTTCAAAATTGAACTTGTAATCGTCTTCTTGATTGTAAGATTGAGCAAGTCTGCGTTTTGCAAGGGCAAGTTCGCTTTCGGTCAAAGTAGCGACGTCGATATCGCCGATTGCTACAAGACCTTCCGACTTAACAGATGCGTCTCTCGAACCGTTCCATACTTCGATTTTGTAATCGATTGCCTCGTTTCCGGTCGTAACGTAGAACTTAACTTCAAGCCACGATTTACCCGCTTTACCCGATTCGGTAACCGCTGCGTTTACCCAATCCGCACATGTAAGTTTTGTGGAAAGTTGTTGTTCAAACGCTTCTTCCTTGGTGTATTCGTTTTTGCTGCCGCTTATTTTAAGGACCTTAAAGTCGGAAGAGTTGTCACCGTCGGTAAGGTAAACGTATGCGTTGGTGTTTTCGCTCAAAATCATGAGTTTTACGGTAACCTCGTAAATGGAGTTTGCGGCAAACGTCGAAGAAGACGATTGTTGGAAACCGTAAGCCGCGGGAGCGGAGTTTTTAATGATGAGCGGTTGTAAATATTGATTGTCGCCAAGGTCTACGTTTTCAAGCCAAGCCTCGAGGCTTGCTTTTTCGGCAGCGGTAAACAAACCGCTTGCAACGTAATTATCAAGATATTTGGTATTGATTACGCCTGCTTTTGTCTCTGCTTGAGTGAATTTGTTTTCTTCCGTTCCGCCGACTTTAAGCGAGTTGCCTACAAATCCCAAATAACCCGTTACGTCCTCGGAAGCGTCGTTTGTGATATCTTCAAAGAACGGGTAAGTGAATTTGTAAGATTCGTTGGTTTCTACAAACGAAGAAGATTGCATATCGGCAGAAAGCGCAACCGCTTTATAGTTGCTGTCCGAAGTGTAAACTTGTTTGTAGTCGTCAGCCGAAAGATAACTGTACTCGAAGTTGCTTACGAAAGCATATCCGGTGGGGAAGTCGAGTATGTCGGTCGTGTTTGTCGTAGGACCGAAATTAAACTCGAGATAGAAATATCTGTCTTTTGCGTAAGACGAACCTTCTTTAGCAAAGGTGTTGCTTACGACTACCGTATATTTAATCCAATCGCCGTAAGATTCGTTTGTCATATCGGAAGTCTCAAGCGATTCTTTTACGGTTGTAGTTGTTGTGTATTTTCCGTCGGCAGTCGTGTCTACAACGTTGATTGTAAACGCTTTTGCGGCTTTGTTGTTGAGATTTACTTTAGTCCAGAAAGTAATTCTTTGATATTGACCGGCAGCAAGCGTAAACTTTTCGGAAGTAAACGTATAACTTGCGGGGTTAGTGAAGTTGAAGTATACGGTGGGGGTAGCGGGGTCGAACGGATATTCGATGCCGTTTGTAACGTCGCCGATAGCGTTCCATGCTTTAAGACCTACGTCCGCATTGCCGAAAGAAGAGTCGTGTTGTCTGTCGTACACGTCGTTTTTCTTTGCATTGCCTTCGACTGCAAGTTGAGCATAACCGTTTCTCAGGAAGTTGAGGTTTGCGGTGTACTCGGAATATTTGTCGCCTGTTTCCGCATCGTTCTTCTTGATATCTTCTTTACTTGCGAATACTTGGTTTGCAAGTATTTTCATTTCGCTCGTGTCTTCGGAGAAAGTTTCTTCGCTGCCGTTTTTAGTGTAGAAGTTTACGGTTTTGTCAGTAGTCGATTCGGTTGCTTCGTATTCCTCTTTAGTGAGGGTCTTGTAAGTAACGTTATCGAAGAAAGCGTAACCTTCAACATATTCGGAAGTGATATCTTTAGAACCGTTTCCGAGACCCAACACTAATTTATAAGAAGTAGTAGCGTAATCGGAGCCCGCAACGTTGATAGTGTACTTCATCCATTGACCGTAAGTATTGATATACTTAACGACAAAGTTTTCTTTAGAAACCGAACCAACGGACATAGAAGAAAGGCTGATATATGCGCCGAAATCTTTAGTGTCCATCAAAGTGGTAAGTTCGTAAGTCTTTACCCAGACGCTTACTTGAGCGTATTGACCGGGGTAGAGCGTCAAAGTCTTTGTCGATGTAAATCTCTGGGCGGTACCTTTACCCGCGGTTGCGGTTTTGTTGGCGATCATGAGAACTTTAGTGCCTCTCGTGGGGTCGCCGTCTTCGGGGTTATTGTCGGTGTTGTCGATAAGTCCGTAATAATAAGGAGTATACGGATTGTAATATACCGCATCGTCTTCGCCGTCGGTTCCGCTGATAACTGGCAAATGCTTGGGTGCGATTACCGAAAATACGGGGATTTTCTCGCCGTCTTTCAATGCGTACTTGGGTTGACCGTTGTCGTCGTATACTACGTTTCCGTCATTATCTCTTTCAAATTCGTAATCGGTGGTATCGATAATACCGGACGTCTTTGTGGAAGTCGTTGCCAAGTTGGTTATCGAATCGTTTGAACGAGTCCAACCGATGGACGAATTAACGGGAAAATTCGTATATTTGTAATTTTGAGTATTAAACTCAAAGTCACCGTTTGTAATTGTCTGATAGTCAGTAGGGAATGCCTTGCTGCTGTCACTTTCGCTGTCGCTTGAACTGCCGCCGTTGTTTCCGCATGCAGTTGTGAAAAGCATAACGAAAGAGAGAGTCATGACAATAATGATTGTAAGTAAGGTTTTTGAACTATACTTCTTCTTAAAATTGTACATAAAACACCTTTCATAAATTTTATTCGTATAAAATACTTCACTTATTATACTATATTTCGCAAGCAAATGCAATAATATTTCGCAAATTTCACCGCAAAATATTTTAAATATTATATATTTTTATTTAATTTGGTAATACTTATTGTTATGAATAGCAGAAATAAGACTTTATGGTTGATTTTAAGCGGATGTCTGACGGGACTTATAAACGGTTTTTTCGGCGGTGGCGGCGGCATGGTGGTCGTGCCGATGCTTTCGTATTTGCTTTCGTTTCCTGTAAAAGAATCGCACGCAACCGCGCTTGCGGTAATTTTGCCGGTGACGATAATCAGTTCCTGCGTATATATTTTTAAAGGAAAAATAAATTGGATCGTCGCCGCAGTACTCGGCGTGGGCGTACTTGCCGGCGGAATATTGGGCGCAAAACTTTTAAATAAAATAAAAACAAAATCGATTACGATAATTTTTTCGATCGTAATGGCTGTCGCGGGTATTAAAATGCTGTTTTTTTGATTGAAATTTTAACGTGCGATATTGACCTTTTGTGCATTTATCGACGGGCGTATTTGATTTTTTCTCGGGCGGCTTTTAATATATTAGCGGACAAATTTTCATAATTATTATATAAGAAATCGGAAACTCGCTTGCAAGGGTTTACAATTTCGCATTTTACATACTCGGAAGTGCAAAAATATTTTATTTTTGCGAAAGACCGCAAGAACTTGAAAGATTTTGACTTTAGTCAAAAGATTTACTTCTTAAAGTTTATAATAACGGAAGTTTTGTCTGAAAGCACGCGAGAGGTAGCGAGCGTATTTTCAAGCAAAACCGATGTTTTTACACACTCAGAAGTGCAAAGTGCCAACTTTGCGAGCGCGTCAGCGCAAAATTTTGAACTCGTTTCAAAATTTACTTCTTAAAGTTTATAATAACGATAATAAAATAAACGGCGGGCGGTTTAGGTAGGCGACCGACTACAATTAATTGCTTTTTATAATAGTTCAACAAAGAGTTTTAATGTGGAAAATTATTTATAAATTACGGCGTGTATAAAAACAAAATGCCGTGTTTAAGCGTAACGTATTGCGTAAAACAGTCAATTTTTGAGTGAATTTGCAAAAAACAAAACGTTAAAAATATAAAAAAACAGCCGCATTAATGCCGAGACAATAAAAATAAATATTGCGTTTTTGCAGTCAATCGGTAAAATCGAACGGATAATATACGGAGAAAAATAGATGTGGAAATATATTAAAATACTTTTAGTGGGTTTTTCAAGCGGAATAATAGGAGGTATGGGCATGGGCGGCGGAACTATCGCTATACCTATGCTTACGGCGTTTTGTTCGTTAAATCAGCATGCGGCGCAAGGCGCGAATTTGCTTGCGTTTATACCCATGGCGATTTGTTCGCTTATAATACACATAAAAAACAAACTTGTCAGGTTTGACGGGCTGTGGATTATTATTTTATCGTCGATAGTCACGGGTGTGGGAGGTAGTTTTTTATCTACGCTTATCGGCGGAAAGGTTTTAAAAAGAATATTCGGCGGCTTTTTGATTTTGCTTTCGGTATTTTGCTGTTTCGGTCAAAATATTCAGGATAAAATCAAAAAGAATAAAGAAGGCGGCAAAATTACGAAAAATACGGACAAAAATAATTAAAAACGGACAAACGGAGAGCACACGGAGATTTTATTTGTGCAATTTGTATATTCGATTAAATTTAAATTTAATGTAAAATCAGCGAGGAATAATGATAAAAATTCCGTATGATAAGGCAAATTTTTAAATATAATCAAAGAAAAAACCTACAAAATATATAGTGTTGCGAAGTAGGCTCGACGCTCAATATACTGTATAATCGCCAATTATCGGCGCATTAAAAAAAATTGCACAAATTTTGAATTTGCTATTGAAAAATAAAAATTTGTATGATACAATATATATCGTAAAATATAATGCGAATATAAAATAGGATATTTTAAATAAATTACAGAGGTTATACAAATTGGAAAAGATAGGGATTATCGATTTAGGGTCAAACTCTGCAAGACTTGTAATCGTCGAAATGCTCGGCGACGGACACTTTGTCGTAATTGACCAACTTAAAGAGAGCGTCAGGCTCGGTCAGGACATGGAAAGGGACGGTTTTTTGAAACCGCAAAGAATAGCAGAGACCTTAAAAACTTTAAAAATGTTCAGAAAACTTTGCGACGCGTATTGTATCGAAAGGATAATCGCAGTCGCTACCGCGGCAGTAAGGCGCGCCAAAAACCAAAGGAGTTTTTTGGAAGAGGTTGCTACGACATGCGGAATAAAACTTAAAGTTCTGGAAGCGGACGAAGAGGCTATGCTTGTTTACAGAGGCGTAATCAACACGATGGACGTGCCCAAGGGCGTCATTTTGGAAATCGGCGGCGGCAGTACCAAAATCGTGTATTACAACAGGAGAAATCTTCTCAATTACGCAACGCTTCCGTTCGGCGCGGTAAGTCTTACCGAACTTTTTGCAAACGACGGTTTAAAGCCCGAAGAGCAAGCGGCTAAAATAGAAGAATTCTTCACCGAACAACTCAACCAGATTTCATGGATAAAGGAAATGAATCCCGAAACCCAAATTATCGGCGTGGGCGGTTCGTTCAGAAGTCTTTGTAAACTTTATAAAATGGTAAAGAAAAGTCCTCTTACGGTTATTCACAACACGAATATACCCGTTGAAGACTTTACAAACATATACGACACGATAAAGGTGCTCGACCTTGACAAAAAGAAGAGAATTAAGGGAATAAATCAATCCAGAGCGGATATTTTGCCCAGTGCGCTTGCGGTAATCAACGCGTTTGTCAAATATTGCAACTTTGAAAACATCGTTATTTCGGCAAACGGATTGAGAGAGGGTATTATGTTTAATTACGCAGTGCCCACCACTCAGGAAAAGCCGATTTCGGACGTGCTTAATTACAGTTTAAGCACTCACGTAAAATATTACGGTTGCAATTCGGCTCACGTCGACCACGTCGTCAACCTTTCCGTTCAACTTTTCAAACAATTGCGCGTGTTGCACAAATTCCCCAGACAATATCTCAAAATTCTTAAAGTCGCGGCAACAATGCACGATGCCGGCGCGAAAATTAAATATTACGACTATGAAAAGCACTCGAGTTATATCATTTTAAACAGCAATTTGTACGGAATTACGCACAGAGAACTCGTTATGGCTGCGCTTGTCGTGTCGGTACACAAAAACGACGACGTAAATCTGAGCGATATAGCAAGATATAAAGGTTATGTAACCGACGAGGACGTCGACGCAATAAGGAAGTTGGGGATTATGCTCCGCATTGCCGAAAGTCTTGACAGAAGCATGTCCGGCTCGGTAATCGGGCTTAATTGCGACGTGCTCGGCGATTCGGTAATTATGAAAACCGAACTTAACGGCGACGCAACGCTTGAAATTAAAGACGCGATGACAGCCGAACAAGACTTCAGAAGAATATTCAAGAAAAATATCGACATATTGTAATATGGTAAATTGCAAATATTGCAAGCAAGTTTCAATAAAAAAACTCTGTGTGTGTTTTCAGATAAAACTTACGATATTGCAATATGAGAAAACAAAAAATAATCGAAGTTGGAAATTTGCCCTTAAACAAGTTTCCAACTTCTTGTATTTAAACGTTGATTTTAAGCGGGGTTGTGTTTATTCGGCATTGCGTGTTGGTGACAGCGTGTTTAAATAGCGGTGTTTGCGTGGCGTGCTTGTTTAATTGAATACGCCGAGAGCAAAGAGTGAAAAGTAAATTATACAAAGGAAAAATATGAAAGCGGTTAAAAAAATTTTAAAAGCGATTTTATGCTTGTTTTTAGTGCTTATTGTCATTATCGGAGCATACGTATTGTACGTAGTGTGCCAATACAGCAGGATTAAGGACAATAAAAACCTCAATATTCACAGCGGGAAAAACTCCGTTGCCGTCAACAGAGACATGTTTAAAATAATGACTTACAACATAGGTTTCGGCGCGTACACGCAAGACTTTTCGTTTTTCATGGACGAAGGAACGATGAACGACGGAACTAAAGTTGCGGGCAAAAATTCGAGGGCGAAAGACAAACAAACTGTGATAAACAACACCAACGGCGCAATCGCGACTGTGGCAGAAGAAAATCCCGATTTCGTGTTTATGCAAGAGGTGGACACAAAATCGCATAGGGCGAGAAAGGTCAATCAACTAAATATGATCACTTCGGCGTTACCCGATTGTACTTACAGTTTTGCGGAAAATTTCCACTCGGCATATTTGTTTTATCCGGTGACCAACCCGCATGGCAAAAGCAATTCGGGAATACTTACGTATTCAAAATTCGATATTTTTTCTTCGGTGCGCAGGTCTTTTCCGGTAGACAACGGTTTTCCGGCAAAATTTTTCGATTACGACAGGTGTTTCGTAGTATCGAGGCTTAATCTCGACGGAGTGAGAAACGGTAAACAATTAGTGCTTATCAACGTACATTTGTCGGCTTACGACAAGGGCGGCAAAATCAGACAAAAACAATTAAAAATGTTAAATTCGGTGCTTAAAGAAGAAAGAGACAAGGGCAATTACGTCGTTTGCGGCGGCGATTTCAATCACGACATAGCGTCCGCTTACGCCGAGGAAGGAAAGGATAGTCTCACTTATTTTGCAAGCGAACAAAAAATTCCCGAGTGGGTTTATCGTCTTACCGACGAAAATCTCGAAGAAGGATTTAAGTTTGTCGCTTCGCTCAATGCCCCCACTTGCAGAAGTACCGATATGCCTTATAAAAAGGGAGTGAATTACAGCGTGGTTATCGACGGGTTTATCGTTTCGGACAACATAGTGGTAGAGTTGTGCAAAAATATCGATACCGATTTTAAATATTCCGACCACAACCCCGCAATGATGATTTTCAGTTTGGCATAAATTTGTCGGCACAGGTAAAAATACCGTTTTGCACGCAACGTATGTTGTAAAAACGACAAAATTTAACGAATCCAAACAAAAAAAGACTCGAAAAATTTTTTCGAGTCTCGTTTTTTAAAGATAAAATTTTTAGAAGGTTAATTGAAAAGATAATTATTTAACGTAAGGTATAAACAAACAATTTAAAGGAGAACGGCATTGTTTTAAGATACTGTTATTGTTTATTGATATCACTTATTTACGGTCGTTTTTTCTTATCAATAATACACCAGCGTCGTTGTGTTGACGGGAGTAGTGGTTGTATTCGTCGTGCCGGCGGTATTGATTTTTTCTATTGTGAGATTGAGGTTATTGAGAGTATAAGCCAAAGCCGTGGGGTTGTATAATTGCAAAGTCGACGTGGCGGTTACTTGCAAAACCAAAACGTTTGCAAGAGTTCCGGTAGTTCCTTGTTGGCTTTGCGAAAGAGACGGAGCGTAAGCCGCACCGTTTAAATATATCTCGATTTCGGGATTGGTCGCTTCGGAAGTTCCTACCGCGGTAGCCGTATACGTTATTTTATATAATCCCGGTTGTAAAGTTATGGTGTTGCCGCCGCTTGTGTAAGTTATCCAATTTGCGGTTGTGGGGAATATCGTCGCTGTGCCAAGCGCAACAGCCGTGGTTGCGGCAGTGGTTTGTGTAGCGTTGTAAAAATATGCTATTCCGTCAAAACCGCTCGGACCTTGAGGTCCTTGAGGACCGCGTTGACCCCTTTGCGTAGCAGTGGGTCTTCTGTCGGGGCGAGTGGGCGGCGTGTTTACGCAACATCTGTTACAGTTATTAAAAAAACACATATTGACCTCTTTTTAGGTTTTTTCTTGCGTGAGGAGTTGTCAACTCCTATAGTATAATATGTGACTACAACAAAAACAGTTACTATTTAACCAATTATATTTTTCAATGTTTATTTTAATATTATATAAAATATTTAATTTATTAAATTCTAAAACAAATAGGTAAACTAATTTTTTGCGTAAATTAAAAGATTCCTTTTGAAAACAAAAGGAATCAATAATAAAATATTTTTTCTACTATATAAACAGTTAAAATTGAATATGGCTTAAAAAACTTGTGATATTTGGTGTAGAATTTATTAAATTAGGTTTAATATATACTTAAATAAAGAATAGCAACCGGTTTTGTTAGAATTATTTAGTTAAATTCGGATTGTATATACCAAGTCCTAAACACTCAACAGTTTTGTTGTAATAGTTTTCTGCATAACTTTTATCTTTTAAAACTGTATTGGTATACATGCTTAATTCATAACTTTTTGTGTTTGTTACATCTGCAAAGGATTTTCCGCTATAACCATGAAACATTCCATCTTCTGCTTCTGGTTGAAAACTAGATTTTGACGCGAATGTCCCGTATATTAATTTATTATTTTCAACCACAAGCATATCAATTAAATATTCATCATGATTTGAGGAAACATAAAAACACTCATCAGCACTATAGTAGCCTTTAGTCCTTCTAACTGCGTCAAACAAATTAAGTTGAGTGTTGTATTGTGTTTTTGTTTTTAAAAGAATTGTTTCTTGCTTTTGTGCTGAAATGGCATCATTCATAAAATTGGCGTATATCAATTCTTGTTCATGCACTTTTTGATAATCTGCCATTTCTTGTTTTGAAAGGTTATAACTTAATAAATAGTTGTCAAAGCAAGGTATTTCATAAACAAATGTTATACCAGTACTTTCCACCCTAGTTGACATATAAAGTTTTGTAGGCTCATCTTTTTTTACAAAAGTGAAGGTTTGACAAGAAAGTTCACCAGATTTGATTTTTTCAATATCATAACCTTGTTTTTGCAAAAATGCATAAGGATGGCTATTAAATTTGCAAAAATAATTTGGATTTTGATTTTTAACATAATAGTAGAACAAATCATCTTTAGAGCGTTCAGCATAATCCGCCACCAATGCTTGATAATCAGCATTTTCCAACACAGAATGCATTAAAACAGAATAGCCGACGTCTGTTTGTTTGTCGTGGTCTTGTGTTTTGTGATTACCGCCGCATTCATCACACACATATGTTGAGTTGCCGCCATTGTTTTTGTTGTTTGATTTGCATGCTGATAATGACGCAGCAATTGTAATTGCAAACACAAGTGCGCCAACCCTTTTAAATAGTTTGCTACCGTGTGATTTGTTTGAATTGTATGTAATTGTTTGTTTTATCGAATTTAGTTTATTTTTATTTTCCTCTTCCATAAAAAGTCCTACCACAAAAAATATTTTTTTTCAATATATCACTATTTTATTTATTTGTCAAGTGATAGAGTTTATGTTAAACAGAGCAAGAGTTTTGCTTTAATTTTTAATGGATTTTATTGTTAATTTTTTATTTTGGATATTTTAAAAAATTATACCGTTTAGCGGGCGTTTAAAAAAGAAATTTTAAAAACTTTTAAGGAGAAATTATGAAGCATTGTATGAAACTTTGCGCTCAGCCGTTTGATATGATTTCAAGCGGCAAAAAAAGCGTTGAAATAAGGCTTTACGACGAAAAACGTAAAAATCTAAAAGAGGGCGACGAAATTGACTTTTCGCTTGTAGAAAACGGCAAAATACAAAATAAAACTTTAAACGTAAAAATAACGGGTTTGTACCGTTTTAATAGTTTTGCGGATTTGTTTTATTCCGACTTATATACATTGACGGGCAGCGACGAAAAAACGGCTGAAGAATTTACAAATTCGATGAGGCGTTATTATTCAAAAGAAAAAGAGCAAACGTTCGGCGTGCTTGCGATAAAAATTAAACTTTTAAACTAAAATCATTAATTTTTAAATAAAATATTAATAAAATAGGGCAACCCTCGTACATTTTAAAGCATAACAAAATAGGGCAACCCTTAAATATTTAAAGAAACTAAAAGGAAGGCAAATTAAGCCTTCCTTTTGCATTTTTTTAACCTTTTAATAAGGTAGATGTTAAATTTTTTTTGCGTTTTTAATCTTTTTAAAAGGCAGAGATTAAATTTCTTCGCGTTTTACAAGTGTGTAGCCTTGCGGTTTTTTCCTTTCAAACTTTATTCCTTTTTTGCGCAAGAAATACAATAATACCGCCACGCCGACTAAAAGCACGATTATTATTAATATTACAAGCATAAGCGTATAGGACATTCTACCTACTTTTACCGTGTCCCACATGTTGTTTACTTTTTTAAGCGTGTCATTATCGAGGTGTTGCATTACCACGCAACGATTTATCGTTTCGCTGTCGGGATACATTGTGGCGAGTTGCCTTTGAGCAGAGTCGGTATAAATTATTCCGTCGCCCTCGATTTTGTCGCCGAAGAAGTGTTTTACGTTCCAGCCGATGAGGTCGACTTCTTCGCTTTCGATAGTACCCGAGTCTTCGTCGTAATAATAAAGTTGATAAGTGCCTTCGCCGTGGAAACCTTCCATATCGCCAACGTAAATTTCTTCATAATATTTTCCGTTTACGTGAATATCGGTTTTTTCTTCGCTTTCGACAAGCGTCGTATAGCCGTAATTATCGCAAACGTAAGAATAAATTTGTTCGCCGACGATGGGTGAAGAGTAGCAAATGTAATCGAGGTTGTACATTGCGGTGTTTTCGTCGTACATAAAGTCGAGAAATTCCTGAGCGAGTTCTTTATTTGCGCCCTTGGGCATTACCCAACCGTCGAAGAAAATATTGCTGCCTTCTTCAGGAACGGAATAAGAAAGATAAGTCCCGTCTTCTTCGGCTAAATCCATAGAGAATACCGAGTCGCCGCTCCAGGCAAAGTTTATCCAGAGTTTCCCGCTCGCCATGTCCTGTTTGCCGCTGTCAACTTCAAAGCCGTATACGTTTTTCTTTACTTTGATAAGCGTGTCTTCGGCTTTTTTAATTGTTTCGTCGGAAAAGTCGTTTAAAAGATCTTTTACTTTGTCGTTGTAGTCGGGTGCGGATTTATCCAGAAGGTCAAGTGCCTCTTTATGAACGATGCCGAGTGCGAGAATATAACTGTCTCGTACGCTGTCTTTTATTGTGATGCGGTTTGAATATTTGGGGTCGAGTACAACCGACCATGATTTAATCTCTTCTTCGTCGACGTATTCGGGGTTGTAAGTATAACCCATAGTGCCCCAGTTGTAAATTGTGGCGTATTCGTACCAACCGTTTTCTTTACATAAATCGGAAATTGTAGCCGAAACGTTATTTTCATAATTGGTTATCTTTGTATATGCTCCGTCTTGCATGTCGTATTTTTCGAGCATATTTTCGATAATCATTTTTTGTATCATGTACTCCGACGGGCAAACGAGGTCGTACGAATAAGAGCCGTCCTTTTTTTGCGTGAGTTTAAGTTCGTTGTACATATTTTCGTTTGTGCCGAAAGTAGAGTAGTTTACGGTTACTTTTTTGCCGCCGTGAGTGCTTGAATAATATTTTTCAAATTCCTTGATTGTGTCGAAATCGCCTTCGGAAATGTAGTCTTCCCAATTGTATACGTTTAAAACGAGGTTTTCTTCTTCTTTACACCCCGAAAGAGGGAAAATGGACAAAACGATTGTCAAACAAATTGCAACGGATAACAATTTTTTCATCTTGCATTACCTCCGGTTTTGCTTTTTTTGTTTGCGATTATGTTTTTAACCACGAGGAAAATAATCATTACCGCGAAAATTATCGACGAGAGAGCACGGAGCGCGGGTACGTCTGCGCTTCTGCCGCCTTTTGCATAGGCATCGAAAACGTAAGTGGAAATCGTATCGAAGGTGGCGGGTTTTGTAAACGTCGTGACAATGTAATCGTCGAGAGACAAAGTGGTCGCAATCAAAAATCCGGAAAAAATACCCGGGAGTATTTGAGGAATTATTACCGAGAACAACGCTTTTGTGGGCGTTGCGCCGAGGTCGAGAGCCGCTTCGTATAAGTTTGAATCGAGTTGTTTAAGTTTCGGCATTACGTTTAAAACCACAAACGGGAACGTAAGTACCACGTGACCGATAAGCAGAGACGCATAAGTTCTGCCGAATGCGAACATGGTGCATACGAGCGCGATAGAAATCGCGGTGACTATTTCCGCATTGATTACGGGGAGTTGAGTGACCGAATTTAATATTTTTTGCGTTCTTTTCTTCGAGTAAAACATGCCGATTGCGCCGATAGTGCCCAAAATGGTGGACAAAGTACTTGCAAGTAAAGCAAGTATAAGCGTATTCAACACGGTTGTCATAAGGTCTTCGCTTGTGAAAAGTTGTTTGTAAAGACCCAAAGTCCACTTTTTAGACCACATACCTATAATAGTGGACGAGTTGAAACTGTATACGAGAAGAAGCAGTATTGGTGCGTACATAAACGCGAGGACAAGCCAGACGTATCCTCTTTGAATAAATTTTTTCACCACAGCCCTCCTTTCGTCTGAGCGATGTTTTCTTCTTTGGAAAACTTGCCGGAAACAAACATTGTAATAAATATAAGCACAAGCAAAACCATTGCTATCGCCGAACCCATATTCCAGTTGAACATAGTGCTGAATTGATTTTCTATAAGTTTACCTATAATGGTGATATTTCCGTTGCCGAGCGTGTCGGAAATGACGTAACTCGTAGTTGTGGGAAGCAATACCATTGTAATCGCGCTTACAATCCCCGGCATAGAAAGGGGAAGGGTGACTTTTAAAAAGGTCTGTGTTTTAGTTGCGCCGAGATCGGAAGACGCTTCTTCATAACTTTTGTCCATTTTTGCAAGCACTGTGTAAATCGGGAGTATGGTAAAGGGCAAATAGTCGTATACCATGCCGATTAAAGTGTTGATGAAACTTAAATTGTTTGACTTAAACATACCGATCGAGTAAAGCAATTCTTTCATTGCCGCGGTACGCAAAACGAAGTTTATCCACATGGGAAGAATAAACAATAAAAGCATAACGCCGTTTTTGTTCATATTCGTTCTTGCAAGTATGTATGCTACGGGGTATGCGATGATTAAACACAATGCCGTCGTGAGTATTGCGAGAGCAAAACTTAAAAACAATGCCGTGAGATTTGCGTTGCTTGAGAAAAAGTCAACGAAATTATTTAAAGAAAGTTTGCCCGTAACAGGGTCGGTAAAAGCGTAATAAATTATAAGCAGCAAGGGGAATACAACGAACAACGCCATAAATACGGCGTAGGGTATTCCGAGGTGCTTTCTGGAAAACTTTAAAGCAGTCATTTTTACTTCTTGACCTCCGCTTTAAGTTTAAGATGAATATTTTCGGGAGCGATTTTGACGCTGACGCGGTCGTTTTCGTTCCACAAATACTCGGTATCAACGACGAAATCGTCCTCTTCGTCATCGGTACGAATGATGACCTGATAGTGATCGCCTTTATAGATGAACGATGCGATAAAGCCGAATGCGTCGCCGTCGTCTTCGTTGTCGATAATTTCGATATCTTTAAGTCCGACTTCGACAAGCACTTCTACGTCGGTAAGGTCGAGTTTTTCTCCGTCGGCAGTGATAAGATAACCCTCTTCATCAAGGTGAGACTTGGGATAAAGTTGAGTGACGTCGCACTCGAATTCTCCGCCGGCAAAACTAACTTTGTTGTTTTTCGTAATATGTCCCTCGTATTTGTTGACGGTGAGTTCTTTTTTCATTATATGAATACTGTCCGGCGCGATGGTGGCGGAGCATCTTTCGCCCACTTTTCTTTCAACCGTGCTTTGAATTACGAATTCGGCTTTGCCGACAACCATCGTCATTTCGTAGTGTATGCCCTTGAAAATGCTCGAAACGATAACGCCGTCGAATTGACCTTCTCCAGCATCCTTCAAAATAATATCTTCGGGACGAATGACAACGTCAATAAGTTCGCTTACGGGGAAGTCGTCGACCATATCGAATATCTTATTGATAAAACGAACCTTTTTATCGCCGACGATAGTACCTGTAAATATGTTGCTTTCGCCGATAAAGTCGGCAACGAATGCGTTTTTAGGTTCGTTGTAAATGTCGGTAGGCGTGCCGATTTGTTGCAAGATACCGTCGTTCATTACGACGATGGTGTCGCTCATGGTAAGTGCTTCTTCCTGGTCGTGAGTTACGTAAATAAAGGTAATGCCGAGTTTTTGGTGCATTTGTTTAAGTTCGTACTGCATTTCTTTTCTCATTTTAAGGTCGAGCGCGCCGAGCGGTTCGTCCAAAAGAAGAATTTGCGGCTCGTTTACAAGAGCGCGGGCAATGGCGATACGTTGTTGTTGTCCGCCCGAAAGGGTGGTTACGCTTCTGTTTTCAAAGCCCTCGAGATCGACCATTTTTAATGCTTTGCTTACTTTTTCGTCGATTTCCGACTTGGACATTTTTTCTGTTCTTACAAGTTGCTTTCCGTTTTTGTCCTGATAAGTGCTTTTAAAACGTTTAAGTTTAAGTCCGTAGGCAACGTTGTCGTAAACGTTTAAGTGAGGGAAAAGAGCATAGCGTTGAAACACCGTGTTTACGGGACGAAGGTAAGGGGGAACGGTTGTGATGTCTTTTCCGTTTAAAAGCACTTTGCCTTTGTCGGGCATTTCAAAGCCGGCGATCATTCTGAGCGTTGTCGTCTTTCCGCAGCCGGAAGGACCTAAAAGCGTGACAAATTCGCCTTTTCTTATGTATAAATTGAGGTTGTCGATGACTTGAATTCCGTCAAACGACTTGTCGATATTAACCAGTTCGATGATTTTTTCAGATTCTTTCATTTGTTTACTCCCGAATAAAATAATGCTAAATTAAAATTATTTTGTCTGGAAATCAAAACGACGGCGGGGAAGATACCCAAATAACGACGGCGTCTTTATCCTTTACGTTTTCGATATAATGTACTTTGTCCGACACAAAATAAAAACTTTCGCCTTTTTTGCAACGATAAACTTTTTTGTTTAAGTGTACGTTGATTTCGCCGCTCAATACATATCCGAATTCTTCGCCTTCGTGGGGGTAATCCTCCTGAGTTTGAGAATGGGGGTGTAAAACGATATGAATAGGCTCCATTTCGTTTTTCTGGGCGTTAGGGACAAGCCAATTTTGAGTGATATTGTCGCTGATTTTTTCAATGTAATCGTTTTCGGTGAAAACTATTTTTTCGTTTTCGTCTTCATCCGAAAAGAATTCTTTTAAGGTCGAACCGAGCGCGGAAAGAATATCTACAAGCGTCGAGATTGACGGACTTGTAAGGTCGTTTTCAAGTTGTGAAATATAGCCCTTTGTAAGTTCGCATCTGTCGGCAAGTTCTCCTTGCGTCAATCCGACCTGAAGTCGTAGTTGTCGTATTTTTTCTCCCAGTTGCATACGTACCTCCCGAGACAAATTTTAAAGGGAAACAACATTTAAAAGCCACTGTAAAGCAGTTTAAAAACAAGATTTGTTTCCCTAAACTTTTTGTTTAATAAAAGTAAACAATGCGATTATACATATATCGGATAAATTTGTCAAATGTTTTTATACACTTTTTTCACAAAATTTTTACAAGAATTTTTTGGCGGAAATTTTCGGCTTTTCCGGGTGTAAATATTTGGCAAATTTTTTGTAAATCTGGTTGATTTAATCTGGCGTTTTCGGGGGTTTTTTCTGTAAAATATAAGGAGTATTTTCGAGTGTTTTTTGTATTTGAAATTGAAATTTAAAAATGATATATACGCATATGCGCATGCGTATATATGGAGTTTGTGTTTAAAGAGAAAACGGGTGGTATTGACGCGTTTATGCAATACGTTTTGAGTAAAAAAGACAAAAAAACTCCGCAACTGCCGTTGCGGAGAGTGTAAATTTTTATATTGAATTTTGCTTACGGGCGTTTTTCTTCGGTGTTGATTTCGTAGGTGATCCGTTCGTTTTTCTCGGCAAGTGCCTCGGCAAAAGCGACGTAGTCTTTTTCGTCTATGTACACGACGAAATACGATTCGTCTTTTAAGTACATTACAAACTGACCCGATTTAGTGAAATTTACGGCGCGTACGATCGACGAATAAGGAAATTCGCTTTTAATAATTCCCCAATTTATTTTAAGTGCCTTGTCGGTAAACGTAAAGCCCGAACTTAAAAGCACCGATATGGCGACGACTATAAACGCAATGCTTAAAACAAGACACAAAATTGCCGAAATATAATTATACGTGCTTATTACGTTGCCTTTTGCAAAGCGGATAATTTGCAGAACAAAGCAGCCGCCTGCAACCAATAGTCCCAATATCAAAAGTATTTTTATCGTTAAAGTCAAGCGATATTTAAATTTTTTCATTATGCACCTCGTTTTTATCTTATAAATATATTTTAGCACATTTTATTATTAATTACAAGATACTTGACTAAAAATTTAAAATATTGTATCTTTAAGAAGAAAACAACTTGTTTATATGGGGTTCTATTTTTGCGTATTGTAATTTGATTGGTAAAGATTTTTAATTTTTATTGCAATTTGCGAAAGTGAAAATCCGATTAAAGCAAAAATTCATCGGATACGATAAAAAAGTTTAAAGGATAAATTATGAGCATTCTTGAAATAAAAGGACTTACTCAGCGTTACGACGACAAATATATATTCAACAACGCCGACCTTACCGTCAACAACGGCGAACATATCGGCATAGTAGGTTTAAACGGAGCGGGCAAGTCTACGTTTATCAATATCATCTCGGGAAATTTAAGTCAGGACGCCGGCGAAGTGAAATGGTTAAACGGTATAAGAAAAGGTTATTTAGACCAGCACGCCACAATAGATTTAAATAAAACGGTAATGGAGTATTTGTATTCTTCGTTTACTTATCTCGACCAGATAAACGACTCGATGAATTCGATTTACGAAAAGTTGGGAAGTATTGATGATCCGGACGAAATGGACAGGCTTTTAAACAAAGCCGCGAGAATGCAAGAGCAACTCGACAATGCGGGGTATTACGACCTTGAAAGCAAAATAAAAAAAGTCGCAAACGGTCTCGGCGTAAACAACATAGGTTACGACAGGGTGATAGGCACGCTTTCGGGTGGCGAAAGGGCGAAAGTTATGCTTTCTCAATTACTGCTTGAGGAAAGAGACATAATTTTGCTTGACGAACCTACCAATTTTTTGGATATCGAGCACGTCGATTGGCTGACGAAATTTCTCAATTCTTATCCCAAGACGTTTTTGGTAATATCGCACGACACCAAATTTTTAAACGACATTTGCAAGTACGTGGTAAATATCGAAAACGGCAACATAAAAAAGTACACGGGCAATTACGACCAATTTTTAAAGCAGTGGGAAATGAACTCCAAACAATATGAAGAAAACTATAATCGCCAGCAAGCCGAAATAAAGAGAATGCAAGATTATATCGACAAAAACAAGGCGCGCGCGGCCACTGCGGGTATGGCTAATTCAAGGAAGAAAATGCTTGAAAAAATCGAGGTCATGCAAAAACCCGTGGAAATTGCCGACGCAGTGTTTTCTTTTCCGTATATTTCGCTGAATTCAAAAGATTTTTTAATCGTAAAAGGACTTAAAATCGGCTACGACAAACAACTTTTGCCGCCCATAGATTTGCATATGAGCAGTCAGACGAAATTGTGGATCAGAGGAACAAACGGCGTGGGTAAAAGTACGCTTATAAAGACGCTTTTATATAAAATTCCGTCGCTTGGAGGCACTTTTAACTTCCATTTGTCGGCAAAAATAGGGTATTTAGAGCAAGAACTTAGGTTTGACGACACTTCGCTTACTCCGCTTACTTATTACGCAAACTTTTTTCCTCGCGCTTCTCAAAAAGAACAGCGCAGCGAACTTGCAAAAGTGGGAATTAAAGGCGAACTCGCTTCGAGACAATTAGTAAAAATGAGCGGCGGCGAGCAAGTGCGTACAAAACTTGCAGTTCTTTGCAACACTCCCTCAAACGTGCTTATTCTGGACGAGCCGACAAACCACCTCGACGTTAGGGCAAAACAAGCCTTAAAAGACGCGCTTATTAAGTATGAGGGCGCGTTGATTCTCGTGAGCCACGAAAAAGAATTTGCCGACGGAATTTGCGATTCGATTTTCGACGCAAAGGAAGAATATTGATAAAATATTATAAAATGCCGATGTGGTTTTGCGATAAATATGCCGCGTGGCAAACAAATTGCATCGATTCGGCGAGTAGACGGCGAGTTTTCGGCGTTTTAATAAGCGGTTTCGGCGAATAAAGGGCAAATTAAAAATAAATTTGAGCAATTATTGTTTATAAATAATATTAAATTATTGACTTGAAATTAGTAATGTGTTAAAATAATAAAAGGTATTTGATATGAAATTCGATAAAACGAACCTCGTACTTGTTACAGACGAGAAACAAAGATTATATTTTTTAGGTTATCACAGCACCGACGGATACGTCGTTTTGGAGAAAAACAGTACCACGCTTGTGATTGACAACAGATATTTTCACGCCGCACAGCAACTTTTAGAGCCGAAAGGGATTAAAGTCGTTTTGGGTGCGGATTACACTTACCTTAAAGAGAGAATTGACGCTTTAAAAACGAATACCGTAGGTATTGACTTTGACGTAACCACGGTCAGTGATTGTCAGAAGGTCGAGGCTCTCGGCGTAAAGGCGGTTGACGTTGCGGCTGAAATTAAAGAGTGCATGCTTGTAAAACGTCAGGACGAACTCGACAACATTGCGATTGCGTGCGATATCGCAGAAAAAAGTTTTAACGATATTTTGCCGCTCATTAAAAAGGGCGTAACCGAAAGAGAGGTGGCAAATGCGCTCGAATACAATTTTAAAAAGTACGGCGCAAGCGGAACTTCTTTCGATACAATAGTTGCATTCGGCAAAAACGCGGCTGTACCCCATCACGAAACGGGCGACGATAAGTTAAACGACGACGAGTGCGTGCTTATCGACTTCGGTTGCGTATACAAGGGCTACTGCTCGGATATGACGAGGACGATGTTTTACGGACAACCTTCAAAGGAATTTCTCGACGCGTACAACGTCGTTTTAAAGGCGAACCTGAAGGCGTTAGACGAAATAAAAGAGGGAATGACGGGTAAACAGGCTGACGCGATTGCGCGCGACGTATTGCGTGAAAATGGCTATGACGGGTATTTTACTCACTCTTTGGGTCACGGTATCGGTGTAAACATTCACGAATTGCCGAGACTTTCTCCCCGCTCTGAAGACGTGCTTAAAAACAACATGGTGTTTTCGGACGAGCCGGGCGTATATTTCAACGACAAATTCGGCATAAGAATAGAAGACAGTTGTTATATGAAAGACGGCAAAGCCGTTTCGTTAATGAAGACGACTAAAGATTTGATTTTGTTACCGCTTAAATAAAGCGTGTGTGCTAACGGACATTGTGTGTAGTTGCTTTAAAGATGAACAGATCATGCAAAGATGAGCACGACATATTAAGGATTTATCAATTTGGGAAAAATTGAACTATAATAAACGTATTTTTTACAGGAGATTTATTTTATGGTATTAGCAGGCGATTTGAGAAAAGGCGTCACTATCGAGTACGACGGAAAGATTTTTACGGTTGTAGAATTTTTGCACGTAAAACCCGGTAAAGGCGCTGCATTTGTAAGGACGACTCTTAAAAACGTAGTCGACGGAAAAGTTTTGCAAGTTACGTTCAACCCCACCGAAAAGTTTGAAAACGCTGTTATCGAAACGAAGAAGATGACTTATTCGTACAACGACGGCGATTTGTACTATTTCATGGACGACGAATTCAACATGATTCCGCTCAACCACGACCAGGTAGAAGATGCCCTTCAATGGATTAAAGAAAACGACCCCGTTACGGTTAAATTCTACAAAGGAAACGCATTCTCTGTCGATTGCGAAAACTTCGTCGAACTTCTCGTTACCGAGGCAGAACCAGGCGTTCAAGGCAACACTGCTACAAACGCAACCAAGAGAGCAAAACTCGAGACGGGCGTTGAAATTCAGGTACCTATGTTTGTCAACGAAGGCGAAACCATCAGGGTTGACACCAGAACGGGCGAATATATGGAGCGTATTAAGAAATAATTTAGTCGTTTGATAAATTAATTATGCCCGAAGACTTTGTGTCCTCGGGCGTTTTTATATCCTGAAAAGAGTGATTTATGGCGGCGGTTGCGTGTTGCAGATTGTCTGCTGTCTTTTAGTTGAGGCTTGTGGTAATTTGCACGGTCGCGCGTAATGCTGTTGCGTATTATACGAATTACGCAATATAAAATCATTTTGCCGCTCATATTTTCGGGAGTCATATTTAAAAAATTTTCATTTCATCGTGAGGTAGTATGAACGTATTGGTTACGGGAGGCTCGGGCGGTATAGGTGAGGCGATTTGCCGCAAGTTTTTCAAAGAAGGACACAAGGTGATTATCGGGTATTGTCAAAGTGAAGAAAAAGCCCGGACATTAGCAAAAGAGATAAACGGTTTTGCCGTAAAAGCGGATGTGAAAAATCAAGCAGAAGTACGTGAAATGTTTGATTTTGCGCACAACGTATGCGGTAAAATTGACATTTTAATAAACAATGCGGGCGTCGCTTTAAAGCAAGGATTGTTTTTCGACGTGACCGAAGAAGAGTTTGATAAGGTATTTACAATAAACGTGAAAGGCACGTTTAACTGTTGTAAATATGCTGTACACGATATGCTTCAGTCGGGTAAAGGTTCGATAATTAACGTGTCAAGCATCTGGGGGATATACGGCGGCTCGTGCGAGGCGGTGTATTCTGCTTCTAAAGGGGCGATAAACGCTTTTACGCTCGCTCTTTCTCAAGAACTCGAAAGTGCGTCTATTACGGTAAATGCGGTTGCTCCGGGAATGGTCGACACCGCAATGAATTCGCATTTGACAAAAGATGAAATAGAAGAGTTTGTCCGTTCTACCGAAAGAGGGCGCATGATTACGCCCGAAGAGGTCGCCGAAAAGGTATATTCGCTCGCATTGAGCGGGAAAACGGGTATTATCGAGGAGGTTTGAAATGAAAATTAAAGAAAGAATGGATAAAGGCTTGTGTTATCAGGAATTCGGTTTTTTTAAAGACGAATACAAGCAAGAAGGCGAACAGTTGGAAAAACAACGAATGACCGCCAAAGATTTGCAATTCAAGTACAATAATACGATGCCTTCGGATATGGAAAGTAGAAATAATTTAGTAGAAAAGATATTTAAAAGCGTGGGCAAAAACGTGTTTATAGAGCCGCCCGTGCATCTTTCTTACGGGGTTAATACGACGCTCGGCAACAATTTTTATTCTAATTTTAATTTGACGATTGTCGACGACGGCGAAGTGTTTATCGGCGATGACGTAATGTGCGCGCCAAACGTTGTGATATCGGCTACGGGACACCCCGTGTACTATAAATACAGAAAATCGGGCGCGCAATTTTCACTTCTCGTAAAAATCGGCAACGACGTGTGGATAGGCGCAAACGTGGTGATTTTACCCGGGGTGACTATCGGCGACAGGTCGGTTATAGGCGCGGGCAGCGTGGTTACTAAAGACGTACCGAGCGACGTAATCGCGGTGGGTAACCCGTGCAAAGTTTTGAGAAAAATCGACCAAACGGATAGAGAATATTTCAAGAAAAACCACAAAATCGACGCTGAATTTTTGCAAGATTGCGAGGAATTTTGCGATAAAAACGATATAAAATAGAGGTTTTGGAGTAATATTCAGGTCGGTGTATTTAGGTCAATCGAGGCGCGAAATTGCAATGAAAACGGGAGAAGCGTTTAATGAGTGAAAAAACTAAAAATGTTTTGTACGGCGTTGTCGTTGCGCTGTTGAATGCGGCGATGGTGTTGTTTACGGCGTTGAATATAATAACTTGGGTTTCGGTAAACGACATAATTTTTTTGTTTGTTTTTTCAAAAAGTTTATGGATTGTGTCGCTTATGACTTTGGTTTTTCATATCGGCAAATTATTCGATTGGTTTTATGAGAAAATTGGTCCGTGCATCAGCAGTGCAAGTTATGAAATTTTTTCTACTTCTCGATATCTTTTGCCACCGAATAAGGCGTACAAAAGACTGAAATGCGCCAACGTGATATTACTGCTTATTTCCATAGTGATGGAATTGATAGTGTTTTTAATTAAATAGACTTTGAAAAAAAATTAAGCGTTATGCGAGCAAAATTGCCCGCATAACGCTTTTTATATGCCTTTAAAAATGAAAAATAGATATAAATTCAAAACTTAAAAAATCGAAGCCAAAATTTTTTAAAAACGTATTGCAAATAGGGGTATTTTATGTTATTATTAAAATATTATCAAGGCAAAATATAAGGCAATCGGTCGATTAAAAGGCGTTTGCCGTTATATTTATTTTGCGTTTTATGGAGGAAGAAATGAAAAAGAAAAGCATAGGGTTGTTTACGCTTATCGTTGTGTTGGTTGTGTCGCTTGCGTGCGCGTTCGGTTGCGGTTCTTCAAATAAAGGCGACAAGCCGAAACCGGCTGACGAAATGGCGAATTTTATTTATACCGAGACGGAAACCGATTGTCAAATAACCGGAATAAAAAATAAAAACGTAAAGCAAATAGTCGTTCCTGCGCGAGTGACGGGCATAGACGCGGGCGCGTTTAAAGGTTGTGATTTGTTGGAAAGTATAACTTTGCCGTTTATCGGCGCAAGCAAAACCGCAAACGAAGGGTTTGACCAAGTTTTAGGGTATATTTTCGGCTATACCAACAATAGAAAATATGCGAATACGACTATGCAATATATAAAAGAAGATGAAGAAAATTCAAATATTTACTATTATTACTTTATTCCGAGCACTTTGAAATCGGTAACGATAAGCGGAGATATTACGGCTGTTTCTGCATATGCGTTTAACGGTTGCGAAAATCTTACCAATATAACGATACCCGACGAAGTAACAATCATCGGAGACAATGCATTTAAAAACTGCGAAAATATTAAAGCCGTAAACATTACGGACAGTGTGACAAGTATTGGTAGAGCGGCTTTTATGGAATGTAAAAGTCTTGAAAATTTCCATATACCAAAGGGTTTAACGATTATAGAAGGATTAACGTTTAAAGGATGTTCAAGTCTTACAAGCGTAGTAATACCCGATAGTGTGACAAGCATTGGAGACGATGCTTTTATGGATTGCATTAAACTTACAAGCATAACCATAGGTAGCGGATTGCAAAGTATTGGAAACTTTGCATTTGATACTTGTACAAAATTAGTAGAAGTAATCAATAACAGCCAACTTGAAATTAAAGCAGATAATTCGGATTATCGTGATTTATGTGAGAATGCGATTGAAATAAGGAAGGGCGGAACAAGTAAAATCGTCAAAAGCGGCGATTATTTGTTTTATCCGTTTAACAACGTTAATTATTTGTTCGATTACGTAGGAAGTAATAAAAATTTGACTTTGCCAAAGAATTTCAATGGTCAAAAATATGAAATATATAAATATGCGTTTTTTAATCGTGAAGACATTAAAAGCGTAACTATTTCCAATGGTGTAACGAGTATTGGAGAAAGTGCGTTTAGTTATTCCGAAAATCTTGTAAACGTAACGATTTCCGATGGCGTAACAAATATAGGGAAAAGAGCGTTTAGTTGTTGTAAAAGTCTCACAAACATTATTATTCCGGACAGTGTGACAAGTATAGGAGAAAATGCGTTCTACTGTTGCATAAACCTTGTTACGGCAACCATAGGAAGCGGAGTGGAAAGTATTGAAGGTAATTTATTTTATGAATGTAAAAAATTAGTCGAAATAATAAATAAAAGTCAACTTAAAGTCTGGAAAGAAGACGCTACGTTAAATATCAAAAGCGAAGGGAAAACCGACTTAATCAATAAAAACGGTTATTTATTCTATATATATGACAATGTAAATTATTTAGTAGGCTATATTGGCAGCGATACAAAATTAGTGTTACCAAAAAATTTTAACGGACAAAATTATGAAATATACCGAAATGCATTTATTTATGACGAAAATATCGAAAGCGTAGTTATTCCCGACAGCGTAACGAATATCGGCGCATCGGCGTTTGAAGGTTGTATAAATATTACGACGATAGTAATACCGGATAGTGTAAAAACTATCGAGCCCAGAGCATTTTATGAATGTAGACGACTCGTTTCCGTAACGCTTGGAAAAGGGTTGACGGGAATAGATATCGCAGCATTCGGAATGTGTGAAAAATTGTCGGTAGTAATAAATAACAGTGATCTCGTAATTGAAAAAGAAAGTAGCGATTACGGTGGCGTCGGTTATCGTGCGATCGATATTAAAAGCGGAGAAAACGGCGGATTAATTAACAAAGACGGATATTTGTTTTGTGTCGGCGACGAAGCGAGTTGTTTGGTAGCATACGTCGGAAACGATAAAGATTTGATTCTTCCGCAATCGCTCAACGGACAAAAATACGAAATATACAAATACGCATTTAGAAACAACACAAAGATTGAAAGCGTTGTTTTTAGCAGCGGAGTGACGAGTATAGGAGAACATGCGTTTAGCGGTTGCGTAAACCTTAAAACGGTAAAAGTTTCAAACAGCATAACTAATATATCGGAAAATGCATTTTACAATTGCGACAAGTTAAGTAATATACATATAGACGATATTGCCGCATGGTGTAATATAGAAGGGCTGGCAAATTTAACGAATACGGAATATTTTAAAACGTTTTATTATGACGGAAAAGTATTGACAAATCTTGTTATTCCCGACGGCGTAACGAGTATTGCGGAGTTTGCGTTTGGCGGCAATGTTTGCATTACAAGCGTAATAATTCCGGATAGCGTTGAAACGATTATGCGTTCGGCGTTTTGCGAGTGTATGGTACTTGTCAACGTGACTATCGGTAAAGGATTAAAAACTATAGTTAGCGGTGCTTTTGCGGGGTCGAATTGCCTTACAAATATAAATATTCCCGATGGTTTAATAGAAATCGGATATGGCGCATTCTCGCAATGCGACTCGATAAAAACTACGCAATTTAACAATGCCGTATATCTCGGAAATGACAACAATCCTTATTATGCGTTGCTTTCCGTTGAAGACAAAACGATAAGTACTTGTGAAATTAATCCTCAATGCGTGATTATTGCGGCTTCTACGTTTTATAACTCTAAATTGACCAAAATAACAATTCCGGAAAGCGTAAAATATATAGGAAATAACGCGTTTTCATCTTGTACGAGACTTACAAGCGTCTCTTTTGGAAATAACGTTGAAATTATAGGGGAAAGCGCATTTTATTCTTGCTCAGGACTTACAAGCATAGTTTTGCCTAAAAATTTAAAAACCATTAAATACAATGCATTCGGTAGATGCGAAAACATAACAAGCGTTGACTTTTTCGATAAATTGGAAATCTTAGGTAACAGCGCATTTTCAGATTGCGGCAGTATTGAAAGCATCGTTTTACCCGAAGGGGTAAAGACTATCGGAAATAATGCATTTGATAATTGTAAAGGACTTACAAGCATAGTTATACCGAAAAGCGTAACCGATATCGGGAACGGTGCGTTTTACGGATGTTGGAGTCTTGAAAGCATAGATATTCCAAAAGGCATAACGGAGGTTAAAAATTCTACGTTTAGCGCATGCAACAGTATTACGAGTGTGGTTGTTCCGAACGGCGTAACGAGAATAGGAGATATGGCGTTTAGTAGGTGTAATTCTCTTACAACTATTGAAATACCAAGCAGTGTAAAAAGTATAGGCATATGGGCGTTTTGGTGTAAAAATCTTTCTACTATTAATTATAAAGGTACAATCGAACAGTGGAAAGAGATAACCAAAGACGACGAATGGTTGCTTACCAACAAAAAAGATTTGGTAGTGCATTGCGACAATGGCGATTTGACGTTAAATGAAGCGTTAAGTTGAATTTTTAGTTTAATATTTTGATAAATGAAAAGCGGTTGAGGATGTTTTATCCGAAACCGCTTTTAAAAGGTTAAATTTCAGGCGGGGTTGCATTTAATGCAGCCCCGCCGTTTTTTGTTGTGATATTTTAATTGTTAAATCGAATTTATCATATCGTTTGTAATTAAACCGCACTTAAATCGTGCTTATTGTTTAATGTTAATCAAACTGCGGATAAATTATTGTTTATTTTCCTCCTGAGCGGGAGTTTGAGTTTGCCCGGTAGCCGCTTTGGGGGCTACAAGGTCGGGCATTTTGAGTCCCGCCATTTCGTAAATATCGTTGAGAGGGGGGAGCGATTTAAGCATTCCCGAAACAAAGTTTGCAGTTGAAGTTTTGCCGTTTTCGCTTTGTCCGTTGCCGTCCCATACGGTAACTTTGTCGATTTTGATATTTTTGATTGCTTCCACTTGCGATGCGACGATTTTTTCGAGTTTGTCGGTAATCATAAGTTGAGATGCTGCCTTGGGGTCTCCGCCCGCCGATTGAACGATTTGCGCAAGACCTTCAGCTTGTGCCGAAAGTACCGCGCGCATACCTTTTGCCTGCGCTTCCATTTTGGCGTAAATTGCGTCGGCTTCACCTTGCGCTTTTCTTCTGATCATTTCAGCCTCGGCTTCGGCTTCGAGTTCTTTCTTTTTCTTTTCTATCTGAGTTTTGACGATGACGTCGGCTTCCTGAGTGGCTTGTTCTCTTTCCGCTCTCGCGATTTCGGCAGTTCTTTCTGCTCCGTAAGAGTCCTGAAGGGCTTTTGCGGCGTTTATTTTTTCGGACGAAACCGCTCTTTGAAGAGCCTCTGCCTCTTTTTGTCTCAATACCGAAGTAGAGTTGGCAATTTCGATTTTTGCCTCGTTTTCACCTTTGATTGCCTCTGAATCGGCTGCGGCAACCATGATACGTTGTTCTCTTTTTGCGTTTGCTTCACCGATAGCACCGTTTCTGTCTGCCTCGGCAACCGAAATTTTTGCGTCGTTTATCGCTTTTGCCGCCGCTTCTTTACCGAGTGCGATTATGTAGCCGGATTCGTCGGAAAGGTCGGTTACGTTTACGTTGATGAGTTTAAGACCGATTTTTTTAAGTTCGCTTTCAACGTTGCTCGATACAGCCGCAAGGAATTTGTCTCTGTCGGTGTTGATTTCCTCGATGTCCATCGTTGCGATTACAAGACGAAGTTGACCGAAGATGATATCTTTTGCGAGTTCTTGAATTTGTTGAAGTTTTAAACCGAGAAGTCTTTCAGCCGCATTTTGCATAACGCCTTGTTCGGTGGAAATACCTACCGTGAAAATCGACGGTACGTCGATACGAATGTTCTGCCTTGAAAGCGCGCTTTTTAAGTCGACCGAAATCGAAATGGGGGTAAGGTCGAGGAAAGAGTAGGCTTGAAGTAAGGGTACGATAAACGTTACGCCGCCGTGAATACATTTTGCCGAACGGGCTGTGCCGTCGGAATTTTTGGAAACTTTACCGTAGACAACCATAATTTTGTCGGACGGGCATTTCTTAAAGCGGGTAGCGATAATAAGTATTACCAAAACAAGGATTATTACGACGGCAAAAATCGTACCGATAACGCCGCCTGCATTTACAAGTAAATTGTTCATATAACCTCCGTAAAAATTTTTAATTAATTATAAAGACGATTTAAAATCGTTGTTAAAGATGTTGTGATTTGTTGCTCTGCCGTCGATTAGGCGATGAGTAGTTTAATGAGAAATTGCCGATTTTACGTAATACGTATTGTGTAAATCTTACATGTTTTTGGTTACTACAAACGTATCGTCAATTATAGAAACTATTTTTACCATTGCGCCCGTTCTGATTTCTTCGGCGTCGTTTGTGATTGCGTTTGCTTCGATAAATCTTTCTTGAAGGGTAAGATTTATTTTGCCGCTGCCGCCGTTGTTTGCGGGAATGGTAAGGTAAACGTTGGCAATTTTACCGATTGCGTTAGAGTAGTTTATGTTTCCTTCGGATTGAAGCGAAGCGAGCCGTTTCATAATGAAAGCCATACCCACAAGCGCAATAGTACCGCTGAGCAAAGCGATTAAAATTGCGGGTAGATTTCCCAAATCGGATACGGCAAAACCTACCCAACCGCCGATTGCAAAAAACGACGAAAGCGTTTTTACCGTGAAGAGAGATAATCCCACGTCGGAATCGAGCGTAAGTCCGTCTGCCGCTTCTTCAAAGCCGTCAACGTCGCCGTCGATACCGTCGGCGTCTAAATCTCCGTCGCTGCCGAACCCCACAATCATCATTATTATCTGAATAAGTAAAAGTAGGGTCGAGGCGCACGCCACGCAAAAGAATATTTTTTGTAAAAGACTTAAAGTAGACCACCACATATTTGTTTCCTCCTATATTATTTGCAATGATTTTGTTCGTTGCAGTTTATTTTGTTTAAAAGATTATTGCCGCGATCGAGTATTTCGTCTGCAAGCACTCTGTAACAAATAAATACGAGAGTGTTTTGCAGCCGTTCAAGAGAACCTGCGTCCATATTAAACGAAGAAGTTTCTTTTTCGCACAATGTTTCTACCGTAAAACGGTTGAATTCGGGACTCGATACCACGTTGCACACATTAGCATATAAAACAGATTCACTGATGATATCGTCGTTTTTGTTGGCAGTATCGCCGTTTATATATTTAAGCAGAGCCTTGATATCGTCGAGCGAAGTGGTAAAACGCAACATATTTATTATAAATATACGCGCGACTTGGTCGATATCGTACCTTTTGTTGACCGGTCTGGACACGAAACCGCGTTGATACCAATTTTGAATGGTTGGCGTGCCGACGCCCGTAATTGCGTTTAATTGCGACATCGACAGACCTTTTTCGTCGGTAAATAAACTTTTGAGATATTCTTTACCGCATTTGTCGGTCATTTGTATCACCGTGCCGGGGTAACGTTTCATGTTTTCACCTCTTTTAACGATTATAGTATATCACACATTCATAAGAATGTCAACAGTTTTTATTAAAATTATTTAAAAACTGAATTGAGAAGAACGGGGGTGAGTAGCGATGAGACAGAAGCAAAAATTTTTTAATTGTGAGAATAACAACAAAAATTAAATCATAATTAATTAATATGACAAAGTTTGGTCGAGTGAAATCTGAACGTTTTCAGTCAAAGTTGATAAAAAATAAATTTGCGGGTTTTATGCAGGTATAAATTTGTATTTATGAAGACAAATTGTAAAATTACACGCTTTGTTTTTATGAAAGTATATATGGCGGACGGAAACTAAAAAAAGCGATTTTCGTTTTCGACAAAAATCGAGACAAATAGATAAAAGAATACAAATTTTTGACTTATAGGAGGTACTATAATGAATTATGGTTTGGTAAGGAGGTTTTTTAAAAGCGGCAAAGGGATTGCGTTGTCCATAATTTCAGCCGTTGTGATTATCGCTGTTTTGACGGCAATTTCTTCGGAAAACGTTTATGCTGTCCTTGCGGTGAAAAACAAAAAAGTCCCAGTTTATTGCGTGCAGACGGAAGAAAAGAAAATTGCAATTTCTTTCGATTGCGCATGGGGAACGGAACACACCGACGACATTTTAAACGCTTGTGACGATTACGGCATAAAAGTTACGTTTTTCGCCGTTGAGTTCTGGGTGAAGAAAAACCCTGAATACGTCAAAAAGATAGTAAGCAAAGGGCACGAGATGGGCACGCATTCCTCGACGCACAGTTATATGTCAAAACTGTCTAAAGAAAAAATCAAACAAGAACTTGCTTCTTCAAAAAGCGCGATTGAAGAGATTACGGGTAAGGACGTAATTTTATTCCGTCCGCCTTACGGAGATTACAACAACGCCTTAATCGAGTGCGCCGAAGAAGCGGGACTGTACACCATACAGTGGGACGTGGACAGTCTGGATTGGAAAGATTTATCTGCCAAAGACATTGCGTATAGAGTGATTAATAAGGTCAAAAACGGCTCGATTATTCTATGCCACAACAACGGTTTACATACAGCGGAAAGTTTGCCGATTATATTTGAGTTTTTAACCAACAAAGGCTATTCTTTTGTTCCTGTAAGCGAACTCATTTATAAAGAAAATTACGTAATTGACCAGACCGGAAGGCAAAAGCCTGCAAAAAATGATTAAAATAAGGGAGACACATCATGGATTACTGCGAAAAACAAAACAACAAAGTGTACTTAAAAGGCGAAATCGTAAGCGAGGCTAAATATTCTCACGAAGTTTACGGCGAGGGATTTTACGAAATGTACGTTATGGTAAAAAGGTTGTCGGGTCAAGCCGACGTCATTCCCGTGACGATTTCGGAAAGGCTTATCGAAAAAAGCAACCTGTCTGTCGGCAGCGAACTGTGTGCTTTGGGACAATTCAGAAGTTACAACAAGCCGGTTGACGGCAAAAGCAAACTTATGCTTACGGTTTTCGTGAGAGAGTTGCTTGAAGAGGATTATTGCAAAAACCCGAACAATATAGTACTTTCTGGATTTATATGTAAGCCGCCTGTTTACAGAACAACGCCTTTCAACAGAGAAATTGCGGATATGCTGATTGCGGTAAACAGAGCGTATAACAAGTCGGATTATATTCCGTGTATCGCTTGGGGACGAAACGCAAGATTTGTAAAAAACCTGAAAGTGGGGGATAAAGTAGCCGTTTCGGGTAGAATACAAAGCCGAGAATATCAAAAGAAAATACAGCCAAACGAAACAAAACTAATGACTGCATACGAAGTTTCGATAAATAAATTATCTGCGCTTGACGGAGCGGTTTGCTATGACCTCGATTACGAGTTTTTCGATAACGACAACGGTAAAAACTTGCAATTACCCGGTGGCGACGTCGCGTCTGTGTAGGAATTCGCGTCTGTGTAGGAATTTTAGATAATAAAAAAGCCTATTTTATTGCATACGTATGTAGTAAAATAGGCTTTTATATTGCTTTTAAGTTTAAATTAAAGTTGATTTATCGGGGTGTGGCGTCGATTAAAACGCGATGTTCGGTTAAGACAAATAACGACCCGGTTTAAGTTATAAATTCATTTTGTGTGTGACTTGTTTTACCTCTAAATAAATTGCCGAGAAAGTCAATGACATGGCGAGTAAAATTATTACGATTGTGTTTCGTAATGCGTTTTTGCCTTTAAGTACTATGTTGTCACATTCGATATATCCCGTTTTTCCGTTTCCGTAAGAGATATAAGCCATTCCGTCGGTTTTTTCGAGTACGTCGATTTTGCATCTTTTGCGAATGTTGTCGATGACGTTGCCGTTTTCATCGTACACTTTGGTATTTTTATTTATTGTGTACGCAGTGTAAATTTTTACCGTGGGTATTTCGATTGCCAATTCTTCAAGCAAAAACGAAGTGGGGATATAGCCCGTATCGCCGTTTGCTGTGTGAACGAGATAAAATTTATCGCTGTTGTAAGTAAATTGACTTTCGATGAATATTTCAAGGTGTTTTGCATGTCTCGTTGTACGGTAATTATCGGCAAAAACCGGGTAAGTGTAAAAATACACGGCAGAAGAAAGATAACCTTTTTTAATTTTGCTGTCGGTATAAGTGCCGGTTACGTCGGTAACGTCGGATTTGCGGACTATATAATAGTTGCCGTTTGTCACGAGATAATAATCGTCTTCAACTTCGCACAAAACGATGTATTGAGCGGTTTGATCTGTACTTTTAACGTAGCCGTTTTTCTCGGGTAAATAATTAAAGTAACCTTTGTTTTCGATATCTGGCAAAGAGACTTTGAAAAGTTTTCTGTCTTCGATGATATTGACCGTTTTTATTGTTTTGTTGAGATTGAAATTGAGTTCTTCCGGTATCGTGATATTTGCCGGAGTAGAAGTGATTATCGAATCTTTACTGCTTTTTAAAATAAAACCGTCGCACAAAAAATACAAGTCGGAAGAGTTGTAAACAAGTGAAAAACTTTTTATGTTTGACCTTTTGGGGAGATAGTCCGAATACGTAATGGTTTTTGAAATTTTGTCAACTTCAAGCATACCGTTTGCAGTCAACGCATACACATTGCCTTTAAAATCGGTTTGAACAGATAAAATTTCGTCGCCTATCGAGTAAAGTATTTCATAAGGTTTTTGCGGGTTTACGCTGTCTACGGTATATAGCGTATCGTCGACTATTACGTAAAATTTGCCGAATACGTCGGCGGTGAAAATTTTGCTTGTTCCGTCGATTTGGGGCATTTGCGTTTTTTCGGCAGTGAGATTTGTTTCGTCGATAACGTAAATTGCGGCGGACGGGGTGAGGTTTTCAAACTCCGTTTTAAGCATATAAAATTTCCCGTCGCAAATCGTAAGCGAAGTGATGTTGCCGGTGTTTCCGTCGAGATTTATCGGGAGGAAAGTGTTTTTCTCAAAATCGAAAAGCATAAGGTCTTTTCCGTCGGTGACGAGAGCCAAGCCGTTGTACACGGCAAAACATTTGCTTTTATATTCGCCGTCATAATCGAAGGTGTATTTTTTGTAGACCGGCGTGCCGTTTATATCGCTAATTTGAGTGATGCCGTTGTTTTGTTCGAGAACGTAAAGTTTGTCTCCTTCGCGATAAATTTGTTTTGCGTTTTTGCTTACGCGGTTGGGCGCGTTGTCGTAAACGGAGTACGAATTGCCCGTGTATTCGTGAGTAAGCAAAGAAAATTCGGAAACAGAGTGGGTATTTGCGTCCGCTACGTAAATGCTGTTGCCGTAAATATACAGACCCTTTGGTGAGTTTAAAGTGCCTAATTCGTATTTGTTGACGTTTGCCGAAATTATGCAGCGGGCTTTGCTCGCTTCGGTTTTAAGATTGTACTCGAATACGCCTTTGGTTGTGGTGAAGTACAAAACCCCGTTGTATTCTACCATATATTTAATGGTGTAATCATCTAAAACTACTTGTTGATGAACGGCATTTTCGTTGTATTTATACAAAACGTTGTCTCTGAAATAATAAAACTCGTTGTCGCTTGTGTACACGAAAGAAGTACAAATCGTTGGGGCGAAAGTACGCTTTTCGCAAACAAAGTCCTGTTCGTTTTCGGTAATGATATATTTTGTAAAGCCCGAACTGTCGTTTGAAACGAGTATATTGCCGCACACGTAGAAATAAGTGGATGCAATGACGATGTTGCTTGTTCCGCCGGCGTTGTTATCGATTGCCTTTACGTATTCGTATTTATCCAAAGAATTAAGCGGAATGCGGAAAATGTTTGACGAACGTAAAAACAATATATAATTACCGCTGCGATAAATTTTGGTGATTGCCATATCTTCGGAAGGCGTACCCGTGGGGATTTCGGAAGATTGATAAACGGTAATCGTGCCGACGCCGTCGTTTAAAGCGTTTAAATATAAAAACTTCATTTCTTCGGTGCGTTTATCGAGTAAGAATATACCGTTTTGGCGGGATATCAAAATATATTCCGCATCGACGTACACGTCGGTAGGCGAGGTTTGCGGGAAATATTCGGACAAACTGTCCGGCGAAAAAATTTCCGTATAAAGATAACGTTGCGAGTCATCGCCAACGTCGGCGCGCGCTTTTACCGCCCCGACATTTACCGCAGCCGTGAAAGAACATATGCTTATTAATAATAAAAATAATACCGTTTTTTTCATAAGTGTATCTCTGAATCGGTATAAATTGCGATAAAAACGCCGTTTTTGCCGCAGGATTCAACCGTTTCGACCGTTTAATTTATTATATATATAAAAATATATTAGTAAAAACAGTATATCATATTTTCATATCATAAGCAATATTTAAAATACATTTTTTATAAAAAATTATGCAATATCGTTTGCGTATGAAAAAAAATTGTGCTATTATAAATACGAACATATGTTCGGATTTCGTATTATACAATAGACAAAAGTCAAAATCAAGGGGAATATGACAGGTAAAAAAACTTTTAAAATTTTAATTTATTTTTGTGTCACAATCTTCTTGATATGGCGATTTTTTCATATATAATCGAGTTGTAAAAAATCAAAACGACAAGGGAGGCAATTTATGTGCTATTATGAAAAAACCATTTTATCAAGTTATTACAGGATTGACGGATACATAGAAGATTGTGAAAAAGCCGTTACGTACAGGGCTCTTACGTCCTATTCGACAAAAGAAAGCACAATGACGCAAATCGACAAAATTATTAATCTGATATACGCCAAAAATCGTCTTTGCGACCTTAAAAGCAAGTTGAACGGCATTTTTTCAAAGTTTACGCAAGACGAAACAGATTGTATCAGATATAAATATTATCACGTCAAACCCAGAGAAGATTTTGACTATACGTCGAGAAACTATTTCAGAAAGCAACTCAGAATTTTAAAGAAAATGAGTCTTATGCTCGAAAAAAAGAAAATGGACGAAAAATGGTTTTGCGAAAACTATGCGGACATTTATTTTTTAAAGTCTATTTTTGAAAGACAAAAACGCAAAGCGGAAAGAGAGGCAATTTATTTAAAACTTAAAGCCGCATCCAAAGGGCAAAAAATCGAAAGCGGTCAGGACTTTTTAAAGAAACAACTTCAGGAAAACGCTCAGGATTTTTCAAACAGACAGGCCGAGCAAACAAGTCAGGACTATCAAAAGCCGCAAAAAAGCGACTTGGAAAAACCAAATATCGACAGCCCCGTCAAAAAAATCGCATAGGTTTTGCCTGTGGGTTTTTTACGTAAGGTTTTGTGTGGTGTGAATTGTTTTTGCCGAGGGGTTGTTCGTGCAAACGCAACTTGGTTTTACAAATGGTTTTTGCAAGTGATTTTGTGCGAACGAACGCGAAAGGATATATAAACAATTTGTACGCGGGGATGTCGTGACAAAGATTATATAAACGCACATGCAAGTACGTCGGCGAGGCAAAATTTAAATGTTTTGCGTAAGAGTAATTACATTAAAAATCAAAAAGCAAGCGCGGTCGAAAAAATTTTATTCGTCTTCGTCCTGAGTATTATTTTTAATTCGGGTGTCCTGTGGTTTGAAAAGTAAATATACGATGGACACTGCAACGACCGACACGCAAGCGATTATCATTAATTGTATTTTGTCGTTTTTAAATACCGATGGTTTTACCGAACCGTTGCCGGAATCGATAGACTCTTCGCTTTCGGAAGTTTCGATAGGGTCGGGATTCAGTTTGATTGTAAAGGACGAAAAACACGACGTGCGCATATACCCGAGATAACCGTCGCAGCACACGTAACACAAGTCTTCGCCGTTTGTCGCATAGGCGTCGCCGTAATAAAAAACTTGCTTTCCGCTGCATATGCCGACTTTTTGTTCTGTAAGGTCAATATTGCCGAAAAGGACGCCGTCGGAGATAACGGTTAGTGTAATCACGGCAAAAGGAGCCGTGGGAATATGCTCCGAAAGATACAAATCTTCGTTGTAAACGTATCCCGTGATAATGGGATATTTATTGTCTTCATAGCCGTAAGAAACCTTGGTGTAAAGTTCGCCTACAGATAATATTTTTACATAATACGAATACGGAATATAAAATTTGAAGTTGTCGCCTTTGTCTGAATAAAAGCCCGCGTCTTCGGTCAAAATTCTGCCGTAACGGGGGATTTCGGCATAAGCCGTGACGGCATCGGACGGCTGTCGGGAATTTGTTTCGATGGGTAAAAATGCCGTTAAATTTGGCAGCCACGCCACGCAAAAAGCGATAAATAACAGAATAAATCGTTTCATATAGTCGATTATAAATGATTTTAAGGGGAATAAAATAGGAATAAATGAAAAAAGGAGAGGAGTTTTGTCGAAGTGAAAGAAAACGTTATTTTAAGGATAAAAGAAATCGACGAAGAACTTATCCGCAGACAAAAATGCGATAAGTTGTCGACGTACAACAAAGGTAAAAAAATTCATCGGAAACAAATTGCCTTTCATAAATGCAAAAAGAAAAACAGATGGGTCTTCGGGGGAAACAGAAGCGGGAAAACGGAGTGCGGCGCGGTGGAAAGCGTTTATATGGCGAGGGGTATACACCCGTACAGAAAAAACAGGGACAACGTTTTCGGTTGGGTAGTTTCGCTTTCTCAACAAGTGCAAAGAGACGTTGCGCAAAGCAAAATTCTGCAATATTTAAACCCCGAGTGGATTGACGACGTAATTATGCTGTCGGGCAGAAAAGACAGCATAAAAAACGGCGTGATAGACCAGATAAAAATAAAAAACGTGTTCGGCGGAATTTCGACGATAGGATTTAAAAGTTGCGACCAGGGAAGGGAGAAATTTCAAGGAAGTTCTTTAGATTTCGTGTGGTTTGACGAAGAGCCGCCCAAGGATATTTACGAGGAGTGCCGCATGAGAGTTCTCGACAAAAACGGCGATATTTTCGGCACGATGACCCCTCTTAAAGGATTGACTTTTATATACGACGAAATTTATTTGAACAGGAGCAATTCGCCCGATATCTGGTATGAATTTATGGAGTGGGCGGACAACCCGTTTCTGGATAAAAAAGAAGTAAAAAAACTTACCGCGACTTTGTCCGATACCGAACTCGAATCTCGCAGGTATGGCAAATTTCGTTCCGATACGGGGCTTGTGTATACCGAGTTCGACGAAAACGTACACGTTATAGAGCCGTTTGACGTGCCTTACGATTGGCAAGACGTTTTGTCCATCGACCCGGGACTTAACAACCCGTTGTCTTGTCATTGGTACTGCGTCGATTACGACGGAAATATTTACGTGGTTGCCGAACATTACGAGGCGAAAAGAGATATAGGCTATCATGCGGGCAAAATAAACGAGATATCGGATATAATAGGTTGGCACAGAGACGGCAAGGGCAGAATAGTCGCGCTGATCGATTCGGCGGCAAACCAAAGGACGCTCGCATCGCAAAAAAGCGTGACGGAATTGTTTTACGAGTACGGCATTGTGGCAAATCCCAAAGTCAACAAAGATTTGTTTGCGGGCATTGCGAGAGTGAAGGAATATTTCAAATCGAACAAAATTTTTATATTTAAAAACTGCGTCAATATGATAAGAGAAATTAAGGGGTATTGGTGGGGCGACGGGGACGTGCCGAAAAAGAAAGACGACCACTCTTTGGACGAGTTGAGATATTACGTAATGAGTAAACCCGACAACGTGAGACCCAAAACGCCCCTTACGGAAATTCAGAAAGATAAAGAAATGAGGATAAGAAAATTGGTAAGAGGGAAAAAAAGAAAATATGAATGACAAAGAAAAACAAACGCTTTTGGGCGACGCTCTTTTAAAAAAGGCAATCGGGTACGACACAAGCGAGATAATAGAAGAGTTCAGCGAAAACGACGGTCAGGTGGTACTTGTAAAAAAGAAAGTGACTAAAAAAAGCGTGCCGCCCGATATGACGGCTTTAAAAATGCTTTTGGAGGGGGAAAGCAGAGCGGACGTGACGACGATGACCGAAGAAGAACTTAAAGCCGAACGAAACAGGCTTTTAAAAGAGTTGGTAAACGATTTAAAGACCGATAAAGAAGCCGGGCAAGGCGATTTGGAAACGGTTGACGAAGCCGAAGACGGAACGGAAGAAAAAGATTAATCATTGTAAAAATTTAAATATTCAAGCGGAAAAACATAAGAATAAAAGCCGCTTGAAAAGCAGAGACGCGTTGGCACAATTTAATTGTGTCGGTGGCGTCTTTATTATTGCCGAAAATTGCCTTAAATATAGTAAAAAGCAAAGCAAAAGCACTTATAAACAAGGGCAAAGACATTGAAAGGCAAGGGCAAGAAGCACTTGTAAGAAAGGCGAAAATATTAAAAAGTAAAGAAAAAATTTAAACGGGTTATCCCGAAAAAATAAACGGAGGAACGTATATTGGAAAAGACAAACAACAAAAAGCAAAGCAAATTTTACGAAGACCTTGTCAACGAAGTCAAGCAAGACTTTTTGAGGCGTAGGGAAGAAAGACGACCTATCGAGCAGCAGTGGAAACTAAACATCAATTACGTTATGGGCAACCAATACTGCGAAATTGACCCCAAAGGCGAAATCGTAGAAAGCGAAAAAGATTATTATTGGCAAAATCGCAACGTGTACAATCACATTGCGCCGATAATCGACACGAGAATGGCGAAACTTGCAAGAGTAAGACCCGTTATGTCGGTAAGGGCGGCGGGAGACGAAGATTCTGACCTGAAAACGGCAAAAACCGCCACGGACATACTTAATTCCACTTACAACAGAGTAGATATGGACGGAATTATTACAGGCGTTACCGCATGGAGCGAAGTTACGGGAACGGGATTTTATAAAATTTTATGGGATAACGACGCCGGCAAAAAACTCGGCGCGGACGAAAAGGGCAACCCCCTTTATGAAGGAGACGTAAAAGTTATAAGCGTTTCGCCGTTTGAAATATTCCCCGACTCGCTTTTCAGAGAAGAAATCGACGATTGCAAAAGCATAATTCACGCAAAAGCGATGCACGTAAACGACGTTTACGAAAAGTACGGCAAAGTGGTGCAAGGCGGCGATATCGACGTGTTCACCCTTTCCGAGGCAAAAACGGGCATGTCGGCAAACGCCGGCGGCAGAACCAAACTTATAAGCGGAGTCGCTCACGACAACGTGCTTGTTATAGAAAGATATGAAAAGCCGAGCAAAAATTATCCGCTTGGGCGAGTGGTGACGATTGCGGGAGATACGCTTTTGTACGTGGGCGATTTGCCATATATCAACGGTGTAGAAGGGCGAAGGACTTTCCCGTTTGCAAAGCAAATTTCAGTGCCGCAAGTGGGCAGTTTCTTCGGTGTGAGCATAGTGGACAGAATTATCCCCTTGCAAAGGACTTACAATGCGGTTAAAAACAGAAAAAACGAGTTTTTAAACAGGCTTTCGATGGGTGTGATGGCAGTCGAAGACGGAAGCGTAGACACCGACGAGTTGTGCGAAGACGGCATTTCGCCGGGTAAAATAATCGTTTACAGGCAAGGCTCGTCCGCTCCGCAAATGATGAACGGCAGCGCGATGCCCGCCGACCTTGGTTATGAAGAGGACAGACTTACAAGCGAATTCGTGTCGGTAAGCGGAGTCAGCGAGGTCTCGAGAACGTCTCAACTTTCGTCAAACATTACAAGCGGTATCGCATTGCAACTTTTAATCGAGCAGGACGATACGAGGGTTTCTACAACCGGCGACTATATAAGAAGAGCGGTAAAGCAAGTGGCAAAGCAAATTATAAGGTTGTTTAAACAGTTTGCAAAAGAAAAACGCATTATGCGAATCGTGGGAGAGAATAAAAAAGTCGAGTTGTTTTATTTCAAAGGCAGCGACATTTCGTCCGACGACGTAGTGTTCGATACCGAAAACGACTTGTCTTACACTCCCGCACAGAAAAAGAGTGCGGTTTACGACCTTATTTCAACGGGGCTTCTTACCGGCGAAGACGGAAAAATGGATTCGAGAACGAAAGCAAAAGTGCTTGAAATACTCGGTTTCGGTTCTATCGACAACACTCAGGACATCACAAACTTGCATATAAACCAAGCCGACGGTGAAAATTTGACCATGCTGCGCGAAGACGTACAAAGGGAAGAATACGACGATGACGACGTGCATATCGCCGAACATACGAGGTTTATTCTTTCGGGAGAAATGAACAAGTACGAAAATAAAAAGGAAATCAAAGATAGATTTTCAAGACATATCGCCGAGCATAAAAGGGCGAAAGAAATGCAAAAATCCGCTGTTTCGTCAGAATTGGCGTAAAACGGCGGTAAATAATAAACGGCGGCGAAAAATTTTAAACATATTTCGTTGCCGAAAAAAATAAAAAACGGGAGGAAATTTTATGGAGACAATTTCAAATGAACAATTAGACGAGACGGCGCACACCTCGGAGGAGGATATGGTTTCTGGCGCGACGGACACCGAAAACTCATTGGGAAAATTTAAAGACGCACAGTCTCTTTTAAAAAGTTACGGTTCTTTACAATCTGAGTTTACCAAACGCTGTCAGAGAATTAAAGAACTCGAGGGGGAAAAAGCCGCACTCGAAGAGCAACTTCTTCAAAGAGAAACTCTGAAAGGGGCAACGGGGGAAACTATTTTTACGACCATGGATAAACTGACCGAAAAGTATCCCGTAGCAAGTCAATACTGCAAAGTCATCGAAAGTCGTTTAAATGGCGACGGCGACGTTGATTTGCGCGATTTACTTATCGATGCACTTGTAGATGACGTCAAAAACGAAAGGGACAAAAATTCAAACGAAGAAAGTATTTACGCATCCGCGAAGAACTGTCCCAAAGTAACGGACAAACTCATCGAAGATTATTTATCGCGAGTCGTGCATTCAAAAGCGAAAGCGGTTTTGCTGTCCGACGCAAGCGGCGCAAGCGTTGTGGCACCGCCTAAAAAACCAAAAGACTTTTACGAAGCCGGCAATATGGCGAGGGAAATTTTACGCAAAAAGAATTAAATTTTTCTTGTAAGCAGCCGTATGCGGCGTAAAAACTTGTTTTTAAACAATGTTTAAACGTAAGCATTAAAAGTTAAAAAGCGTTTGGCGGCAAATTTACGCCAAACGCCGATATAAGGAAAAAATCAATAAAATTAAAGCGGCGCAATATTTTGCGCAAGAATTTTAAGGTGCGCGGCAAACTGTGCAAAAAAATAATAAAAAGCGCGAAAATAAGCGCAATAAAAAATTTAAAATAAAGGAGAATTTTATTATGGTAACAATGACCAGTGCGGACAATGCGTTAAAGTCTTTATATCTTGACGTAGTAACCGAACAACTCAACACGGGAGTCAATCCCTTACTTGCAAAAATCAAACAATCTACAAACGACGTGTGGGGTAAAGAGATAAGAAAACTCGCTCAATACGGCGTAAACGGCGGTATCGGCGCAGGAACCGAAGACGGAGATCTTCCTCAAGCCGCCGGCAACAACTACAAACAATTCGTTTTGACGCTTAAAAACTTATACGGCACGATTGAAATTTCCGATAAGGCTATAAGGGCGTCCGAAAACAACGTCGGCGCGTTTGTAAACTTGTTAAACGCCGAGATGGAAGGGCTTGTAAAGTCTTCGTCTTTCAACTTCGGCAGAATGCTTTTCGGCGACGGTAACGGCGTGCTTGCAAAGGCAACCGGCATCACAAGCGGCGTAATTACCGTCAGTTCGGTAAAAAATATCGCCGAAGGCATGATGATCGACTTCAGAAACGCGTCGGGTGCGGTTCTTACCGATGCGGGTGTAAGACGCATTACTTCGGTAGACAGAGCAAACAAGACTATCAAGGTAAGCGGAACTGCGCTCACCACTACCGAAGTTCCCGCAAATTCGCTTGTTTGTATTCAAGGTTCTTACGGACAAGAAATAACGGGTCTCGCCGCAATTTTCGATACTGCCGGCACTTTGTACGGTCTTTCCAGAGCGGACAACAAGTGGCTCAATCCGTATATCAAATCTTCTACGGGCGAACTCACCGAAGAGAAAATTCAAACCGCAATCGATTATCTCGACGAAAACGCAGGTTCTAAAGTAAACTTTATCGTTTGCTCGTACGGCGTAAAGAGAGCGTTCCAGAAACTTATGAATACTTACAAGAAAAACGTAGACGTAATGGAACTCGAAGGCGGATACAAGACAATTTCTTACAACGGTATCCCCGTGGTGGCGGACAGATTCTGTCCCGAAGGAACAATGTATCTGCTCAATACCGACGATTTCACTCTTCATCAATTATGCGATTGGCAATGGCTTGAAGGTGAAGACGGAAAGGTAATCAAACAAGTTGCGGGCAAGCCCGTTTACACGGCTACGCTTGTAAAATACGCTGACTTGTTGTGCGACAGACCTTGCGGTCAAGGTATGCTTTCGGGTATTACCGAAGCGTAATAAAAAACTCAAATAAGCGGGCAAAACTTTGCCCGCTCACACTTAGCAGACGGGTGGGTTAAACGCGCTTAGTCACAAAATTTGACGGCGTTTAATTCGCCCTTTGCAAAAGGAGGCAATCATGAAAATTAAAGAAATATTATCTCTTGCGTCCTTTTTCAGGGGTAACGAAGAGACAGCCGGATTTATAGAAAACGGCGCGTCGTCAAATGCCCCGGACGAACAAAAAGAAGTCGATAAACTCACAAAATGCTACGAATCGATAGCAAGGGAAATAGCGAGCGAATACTATGCGCTGAAAAAAGAAGAGGAGTTTGACGTAAGCGACAACAAGGTAAAATATTCGTCGTTTTCGCTTGTGCCTTATCAAATTATATCGGTGAAAAATCAAGACGGGCAAAAAGAGGAATTTTCCGCGTTGCCGACGTACGTATGCTGTAAAAACGGCAAAAAGCGCATTACTTATTCATATATGCCCACGCATTTCGCACTTGAAGACGACGGTGATTTTACATCTACGCCGATTGACAAAAGGGTGCTTGCGATGGCAGTTGCGTCAGAGGCGTATTTAGTGGAAGGACTTTTCGACGAAGCGATTTTATGGCAAAACAGATACAAGGAGGCATTGCAGGCTGCAATATCGCCTAAAAAAGAATTGAAGATGACTGCAAGAATGTTTATATGATTTTTAATAAAAATATAATCAATCCCGCTAAGCAATACGAAGCGACAGTTGCCATAAACGATTTTTCGGGAGGTGTAAATACCGTCGTCGACGAAATCGGCGTAAGCACAAAGTACTGCGCAAGAAGTTTCAACTTTAATTGGGAGAGTAAAATTTTAAAAGACGGTTTGGGTATAAAAGAATACAAACCAATGGGCAAAAGTTTTGTTTATCCTCAAGGAGCAACGCTTAAAGGATTGTATTATTTTAAAAGATACGACACGCAAAACGAAGTTTACGCCGACGAGTTGCTTGCTTATTTCGACAACAAAAAGGTATACAAATATAAAATAGGCAGCGAAGACACGACTTTTAAAGTCGTGACGGGGCTTACTTTCGATAACACCCCTATAGGTATCAATTATAAGTACAACGGAAAAAACGTAATTATTTTATCTGCCGAGGGTAAAACTCCGGTTATGTATGACGGCGAAAGCGTCGAGACGATAACCGACGCACCGCAAATCAAGTCGATGTGTATACATTACGAAAGATTGTATGTGGCGACCGGCGGCGAAGGTACGACTTTGTGGTTTTCGGACGATTTCGACCCGACAAATTGGTACGTGTCGTTAAACGAAGCGGGTTATATCGATTTTCAGGACGACAGGGGTCAACTTTTAAAAGTGCTGTCGTTTCAGGACTATGTGTACATTTTCCGTACGTCCGGCATTTCGAGGCTACAAGCCTATGGCAGTCAGGAAGACTTCGAGGTCACTCAACTTTACACAACGTCCGGCAAAATTTATCCGCAGTCGATTACGGTATGCGGCGACAGAATTGTTTTCTTAGCCGAGGACGGGTTTTACGAGTTTAACGGACTTACGGCAAACAGAATACTCGTCAATTACGACGGCATGATTAAAGGCGTTGACAATAGCGATGCGGCGGGTGAGTTTTACAACGGAAACTTATACATGAACATGAAGATAAACGACGGCGGAATCGTGACAAACGTTACGCTTGTGTACAAAATGCATTTCGGTACTTCTTATTTATATAAAGGACCTAAAATCAACGCTATGTGCAAAATCGTTTCTCAAGACGTTAACGATTTTCTTATCATTTGTGGTAATAACGGTAAAATCGGAACGTTAACCGATAAAAGCGTATGTTTTTCTCAACCGCTTGAAAAAGTCTGGGAATCTCCTAAAAGCGATTTCGGACTTAGCGAGGGAGAAAAAGTATTTTCGGGTATGAGTTTCGACGTTTACGGCAACGTGAGTGTGACGGTTGAAAGCGATAAAGAAAGCAAAACTTTCGATATAGACGGCAATGGCAGAGAATGCGTGCGCACGGCAATAAAGGGCGACGTGTTTAAAATTATTTTACGCAGTAAAGACGTCAACTTAAAGATAAGCAGATTAAAATTACATTTCAGATATTCGGGAGGTAAATAACCATGAACGGCGATTACGGAAGACTTGCGCTCGAGAAATGTTCTCAACTTGAGCAGAGACTGAAACAACTTGAAAAAACGACAACGCAGTTGCGCTCGAAGACGCTTGTTTTCGAGGGGAATTACAGCGGCTGTACGCAAGCGGAATATACGGCGGAATTTTCGGTAAACAGGGACGGAGACGTTTCAGTAAGAGTGGACGCGGATTTATCCGCCGTCACTAACGGTACGCTTACTTTGTATGTCGACAGCGAAGAATATAAACAAATTTCATTTTCGTCAAATCATGTCTCCGCGATAATTCATGACGCGTTTACAAGCGGCGTATGCTCCGTAATTGTCAAAATCAGCGGTCAAACCGCGTTTGACGCGGCGGTTTGTTGCGAGGTTTTCGGCAACGTGGACTACATTGAAAAAGACTGCCGTATGGACGTTGTTAACGCGCAAAATTATTCCGTTGTGATATACAGAGAAGACGGAGTGGTAAAACTTTATAAATACTCGGGCGGGGCTCTTAATCTTACGGAAGTGATTACCGCGCAAAAGGCTTCGGCATGTATTTATCAATCGGGATTTTTCTTGCTGAAAATAAACTCCGACAAAATGCTTACCGCCACGTATTACGCCGAAAACATGTCGCAGTCGTTCAGTGTGGAAATAGATAATTCGGTAAGCGATTGCTTTATGACGTGCGAGAATTATCCCGTTGCATACTATATCAAAAACGGCAAACTTAATAAGTGCGTCATAACAAGTCAAACGACAAAAACTTGCGAAGATTTAAATATCTTTGCAAGAAGCGCGGCAGGCATTTACGACAGCGGAAAAACTTATATTGCGCTTGAAGATAAAAATCGATTAAATAGACTTTACGTCCTTTAATCCCCAACAAAAAAATTTATTTATCAGGAGGACACGGCTATTAACGTATTTAGAATCGAGAGCGGTAAAAACTACCACGTGTATAAACAAGACGGAAATATTACCATTTCGTTTACCATAAACGGTAAAGAGTATTCACAAAAATTTAGCAACAATGCGGTGCAAGACGCTGAAAAAAAGAGCGCGGCTGAAGAAAGTTTTACCCTGTATGACGGCAAAATTATTTCGAGAACGCGCGACTTAATTAAAATTGAATAAGGAGGAAGTTATGGCAATCGGTATCACCCCGGGACGTGTGGTTTCGGTCGGTAACGGACTTAAAATAGGTAAAAAAAATTTGCCGACGACAAGTTCGTCAACCGAAAAGAAAAACAAACAATTATATTCGGCTTTGGATGATTTGAAAGATAATTATTTAAATGAAGCGATGGGTTCGACTAAAGACGTCGACGCATTGAATTATTCTTCGCTTTCCGACGACGACCTGAAAAAGGTCGCAAGCAAGATGTATTCGGATTATTACAACGACAAGCGAAAGAATAGCGACAAGACGTATAAAGAAAAAGAACTCGATTATAGCAGTAAAATCGCATCGGAAGGAAGTAAACTCGGCGACAAAAAGAAGCAGGCACAAGAACTGTTTAACGAAGAAAAAAACAATCTTATGAATTCCGCGATAGAAAAAGGAATTCAGCGTTCGTCTATAGTCGGCAAAAAAATCAAGTCCTTTGACGACGTGCTTGAAAGCACCATTTCTATGCTTGACGACGCTTATAAGAAAAAAGCCGAAGAGTTACAAAATGCAATCGATAAACTCGACGATAAAAAGGAAAGTGCCGAGCAAAAAATCGACCAAGACGAAAAAGAGGCTATTGATAAAAAAGTCGAAGGACTTAAAAAACTCGCCGACAATAAAAATTTCGATAAAGAAGCATATGAAAAGTACAGGTTGAACGTATTGAAAGAAGTATACGGATTCTTGAAAAATTTTTCGCAAAAAGACGCTATCGAAGTGCTTAAAAGCGACAAAAAAATTCAAGAAGCACTCGGCGAAGATTATGCGCTTATGTTGAATTATCTGTACGGCAGACGCGGTTAAATTCAAGTAAAGGTTGCGGCGGTATAGAAATAAGCCAAAACGGTAACCGAAATCGAAAGATTTATTACGTCGCAAAAATATAAAACTTTAAAAAATCGCAAAATTTGCCCCACGGATTTTCCGTGGGGTTTTCAGCGTTCAATACAGTTTATGCGGGGATTTGTCAGTGCGGATTTCCGTTTGGTTTTCAGAATATATTCCGGATATAATAAAATAAGATTATTCAATAAATTTTTATGATGTTTTTGCATTATATAATCGTATCGATATAAAAGATTTTACAATCGTTTAGCGGGCTTACAAAAGTTTGCGGTTATTGACAGGGATGTCGGAAATAAAGTGTTCAATGTAAAAATTTGGTAGAAATGCGTGCAATGACAAAATTTCACCTGTAAAGAGTAAAAATATGGTATTGTTTAGTTGCAATTATATGTTAAATAAGGTAAAATAATAATTGTATCAAAACACTTGAGAGGGTTAAATGAGAATTGTCAATTCCTTTAAATTGGCGTTTGCCAATATCAAAGTTACAGCGAAAAGCATGATTGTAAGATTGATTTTGTTTTTGGCTGCTTTCGGTTGCATATACGCATGGTTTTACACCTCGCTTAAAGGGTTTTTCACGAGCGACAGTTGGAAAATGCTTTGCTCAAATTTAAAAAATTGCTTTTCGGCTTTCAAATCCGGCGAAAACGGGGCGGCATACACGCACGCCATAAGCGATTCGGTTGCGGACTGTTTTAAGGTATTGATGCAAGAAAGAGGAGCAATCGCGCTTGCGCTTTGCGGTACGATTTTGATTTTTTGCATATTTTCCTATTTGGTCGGACTTGCCGATTTTGGCTCGGCATACCTTGTCAACGACTATATGACGTCGCTTACAAAATCTTCTTATATGACGTCGATTTTTAAAGATTTCAGAAGAAACTTGCTTTACAACCTGATTTACGTCGCGATAAACTTATCGGCGTTTATCTTGTTTGCGGTATTCTGCGGATTGATGTTTGTTTACGGCATAAAAGTGTTATCGATATTCGTTTTCCCGTTGGTTGTTGTGGTTTACGTAATGGCAAAGGCATTAAAACGCACTTGGGTTTCTCAGGCGTTGCCCGACGTGATTATAGGTAAAAACAAAGTCGTTTCGGCATATTCAAACAGCGCAAAGAAAACTAAAGGGCATTTCGGTAAATCTTATACAACCTATCTGGTTGCGACGCTTGTAAATTTTTACGTACAAATATCCGGTGCTATCGTTACTTTCGGCGCGTCGCTTATATTTACGCTTCCTTTTGCAAGAGTATTTTTCATTAATTTGCAGTTTATCGATTACTCGCTTATCAACGGAATTAAATTCTATGCCGACTATGACCACGTAATTGTGCCAAAGGCTTTAAGGGAAAACGACGAAACGCTGTTAAACGGCGTAGATATGGACTGATTTGCCTTGTTTACGGCATACGTATTTAATAAAAACGGCAATATTACGCACTTAACTTAAAGAAAAATATACTTATAAAAACATTAAGGAACAAACTAAAATGGAAACGAGATTAAGAGAACTTCGCGAAAAACACAAATTAAAGCAAACCAAACTTGCACAGTTGACCGGGATTGACCAAAGGACTATATCCAATTATGAAACGGGTAAAACTTATCCCGACGCAAAAGCCCTTATCGCTTTTGCCGATTATTTTAAAGTCAGTGTAGATTATATTTTATGCAGGACGGATAACTACGAAATAAGTAAAGAAGAAACCGACGAACTTATCGACGATATAATTTCTCGTTTGACGCAGTTGAAGTCTAAATAGTAAAAGTGCGGCTCGTTTAGCGGTTGTTATGGCGGTTGCGAAATCGGTATAAATTTTATATGAGGCGATAGGGAAAATATATCAGTGCATCGTCCGATATGTGCCGATATGCAATTTAAAGTTTCAACACAATAAAAAACGAAAAAATAAAAGCACGTTTTACTGCCCTTTACGGCAAAAACGTGCTTGTTTTTTTAATTGTTGATTATGTCTGTTGTTTTTGCTTTAAGTCGATAGACCAAAGATATAAAACAAAGACAATGTTTGTTTTACATAATACGTATTTAGCAAAAACGACAAAACTACTGTTCGTTTTTGCTTTTATACTCCATAAGTGCTTTTGCAAGTTGGTCGGGGCAAGAGGTGTTGTTGCGGCAGTTTATGCCGGAGAGAAGCGAAATTACTTCGTCAACGTCTTTCCCTTCAACAAGTTTTGCAATGCCTTGAAGATTGCCGTTGCATCCGCCGATAAATTTAACGTCGTGGACTTTTCCGTTTTCGACAGAGTAAATAATTTGTCTTGAGCAAGTGCCTTTGGTTGAATAAATTTGCATATTATTTTTCTCCTTAGTCTACTAAATTGTCATAAATAAGTTGATAAACTCCGCTTGCTTTTTCCACCCATTTTTTGTAAATGCTTTTTGCCGTTTGCCTGTCGGGTACGGTAAATTTAAGTTCTAACAAAGGTTGGGAAGGATCGAGAATTTTTAAATAAACTGTATACGTGCCGTCTCGGTTTTTAAAATAATCGGACACGCACTCTTGTTTTTTTCTGTATCTCGAGCGGTTGTTTTTGGTAAAAGTGGCGATTTCTTCTCTTAAAGAGATGGGAATTTGCGTGTAAAAATCAGCAAGGCAGTTTCTGCCGTCGGGGGTAATGCAATACAACGCTTCGTCGCCCGTCGATACGTTTGTGATGAAAGAATGTTCTAAAAGCATATTGAGTATTGGTTTGTAGTCCATATAAGATATCCAATCGTTTGTAGAACAGCACATATCGACAATGGTGTTTTCCGAAAGGGCGGTTTCCATTTTATCAAAAACAAACAAAAGTATAAGTTTGTTTACCGTTGCGTCGCCTTTTACGAGCATTTTAAAAACCTCCCTTTAAAAATTTTTTCGCATTTTCAAGCGAAAACGCCCTTATTATAAACAAATACCGATAAAAAATCAAACGATTTTATTCAACTTCTTGTTAATTCGCATATTTTGTGGTAAAATAAAATAAAAAGCACAATTAAGGATAAGTATGAACAAAGATAAATTGGACGTCGAAAACTTGTTTTATAAAATCGACGAATTGTGTAAATGTAAATATTTACTCGCAGACAAAAAAGTGGGCGAAGTGCTGAAAGTGATTGCCTCTTCAAGGATGCTGTGCGACTTGTTCGCTTTTTGCACTAAAGAGTTTGATTACGAAAAGGCAAAGCGCAAAAGTTTTTTAAGCGGCGAAATGGGAAAAAACGGCAGGTTTGTTCGCCCCGAAAAGGACAGCGATTTTATCGCGCTCGTGTTTTTGCTTTTGTACGATTTCGATATGAAAAACATGGACTTGTTGCAAGTTGCTTATGCGTATTTTTACGACAGAGACCTCGAGGGCTGCTATAGAAATTTTTGCAACGAGTTGATTTTGCCATTTAAAGAAGAAATAAAAAAAGTGACGGACAAAATGTTCGATTTTGCAAAAGAACAACAGCAACAAGTCACGGTCGAAAAAGCAGAGACAACCGCAGCGACAAAGCCCGAAAATACAAGCAAAATAAGATATGAGCAAATTGTACTCAAAATGCTTTCTGCCGATAGGGTAACGCTGTTCAATCTTAAAATCGACGACAGGACCAAATCCGACTTAATGTTGCTTTTAGATACTTTCGAGTCGGCTGTTTACGATGGGGAAAAAGACGCGGTAAGGTATGCGTTCGTCGCATATAAGTACGCCGTGAGCGGTATGAAAAAAATCGAAAGCAAACTTCCCGAAATTGAAAAAATACTCGTGCAGGAAGGTATATATTAATGCAACTTTTTGAGAAAAAAACAAGCGGACAAATCATTTACGACGGCAAAATAATAAAAGTCGAAAAAGACAACGTTTTACTTCCCGACGGCAAGGAGTCGATGAGAGAAGTTGTAAGACACAGAGGCGGCGCGGCATTGCTCGTGATAAAAGACGGCAAAGTTTTGCTTGAAAGGCAGTTCAGATATGCTTACGGCGAAGTCATCTGGGAGATACCCGCGGGCAAACTCGAAAAAGGCGAAAAACCCGAGGCTACCGCTGTGAGAGAGTTGGAAGAAGAAGCGGGTTTGATTGCCGAAGACGTGTCTTTAATGTATAAAATTTATCCCACGCCCGGCTATACGGACGAAATAATTTACATTTACAAGGTCGATAAAGTAAGTCAGGGTAAAACTCATTTCGACGAGGACGAAATGCTCGATTCGGTTTGGGTCGATTTAGATAAGGCGTATCAAATGATTGACGACGGCGAAATTAAAGATGCAAAAACAATAATTGCTTTATTAACGACAAGGTGCGGTAAGTGATATGCGGGAAAATGCTAACATGAGGAAGCAACTTGACGAGCATCCTTACCAGACGATATTGATAATTTTGCTTTACGCGGCGGGGGTTGCGACTTTTCCGTCGGTAAAAATCGCAAACGTTTTCGGCGGCGGAGAAATTCCGGCAATGGTTGTCGATTTAATAGCAAGATTTTTGTGTTGCGTTATTCCGCTGATTCTGGTGTGCGATTTCGGATATTACGATATATTGACTTTCAAAAATTTCAAAGCAAAATCGCTGTTGTATTTTCTGCCGTGTCTATTTGTCAGTATAAACAATTTCCCCATCGTTTCGCTGATTGAAGGCGATGTGAGTTTTGTTGCCGTGCAAGGGACAAAAGCGGCGGCTTACGTGTTGTTGTGTATATCGATAGGCGCGGTCGAAGAAATCATTTTCAGGGGCTTAATTTACAAAATCATAAGGGAAAAAACCCAAGGCAAAAAGCACGGATTTTTCTTTTCGCTCGTGTTTTCGTCGGCGATATTCGGCTGTATGCATTTGATAAACTTGTTAAACGGATTTTCGCCCGCAGTGTTTTTGCAGGTAGGTTACAGTTTTCTGATAGGTGCGATGTGCGGTTTTGCTCTTGAAAAAACGGGCAATATTTACATGCCGATGTTGCTTCATTCGTTGTTTGATTTGGGTGGGTTGCTGAGCGATTATTCTATGGTAAGCGGCAATATCTGGACTGTAAACGAAATAATCGCAACGGCGGTTGTCGGGGTAATTGTTGCCGCGTTTGTAGTATACGTTGTGTGTAAAACCGACAAAACCGAGATAAATCCGACAAACGAAACACTGAATTAACGGCTTTATTTATTAATGCCGACAATGAAAGACGTCGCGATTAATTGCGGCGATTTATCCGCGATATAGATATAGAGATTTAAGGTAAAAATGAAAGAAAAAGAATTAGAAAATTTATTGACCGAAAAGGGTGCGGCACTCGTCGGATTTTGCGATTTGGGTTTTGCTCCTTTAGATGATTTTAAGGATTTCAGATATGCCGTGAGCATAGCGTGCAAACTTTCGGACAGCGTATTGAAAACTATCGACGAAAGACCGTCGATTACTTATTTTATGCACTACCGCGCGACTAATACAAGGCTTGACCAACTTGCGCTCGATACGGTTTATTTTTTAGAAAAAAACGGCTATGGCGCATTTCCTGTAGCCGCCTCTCAAAGCGACAACACAAACGGGAAAGAGGCATATAAAGGAGTATTTCAGCATAAAACCGCAGCGAGGCTTTCGGGACTTGGTTTTATAGGAAAAAGCGGTCTTTTTATCACTAAAGAGTACGGCTCGAAAGTCAGGTTCGCAACAGTGCTTACCGATATGCCGCTAAACAGAAACAGAGAGATAATAAAGGACGGTTGCGGCAACTGCGAGGTCTGTAAAAAGGCTTGTCCCGGCGGGGCGATCAGCGGTAAAAACTACGTCGAAGGTATGAAAAGAGAGGACTTTTTCAGTGCCGAAAAGTGTTCGTTCAATATGAAAAAATATAACGACGTCGGCAGGGGTGCGGTGTGCGGAATTTGTATAAGGGTATGTCCTTACAATAATTTGGGCAAGCGCAAATGCGAAGTCGAAGTTTGAGCAAGTTTGTCGCGTTTACAGTATACGTTTGTTGTAATTTCGACAAAAATTGCACATTAAAAAGCGTAATCGGCGATAAATCGCGATTAAATCAACTAAACAAAACTCAATAAAAATTGAATTTCGATGAATAAAAAGTTTTTAAATACCCACAATAACAGTAAAAGTAACGGGAGGACTTTTTTATGTCGAAACAAAAAAAACACAAAGTGAGAAAAATGACAGAAGAAGATTACAATAATTATATTATGTCATTAAAAGACGAGACGCCCATTGACCTTTACACGATAGACGTAAAAGACAAAAACAACGGACGTAAAAAATAAAAAAGACTGATTTTACTTTTAAAGAGACCTGAAGAATTTTACAAGTTGAGTAAAAGACTTCGGGTTTCTTTTTTTGTGCAAAAATTTTGTTTTTCGGCGGCAATCGGCAATATTCGGCGGCAATCGAAGATAAATATAATTTTAATCTGTTTACGGCGGCACGTAGATAATTCAGACCATATTAAATTACTTGTTAAAACATAGATTTTAATGCGTTTTTCGGTTAATCGACAAAAAAACAGGCGAAATTCGGATAAAACAAATAAAATTAAAAGAAAATAAAGCGCAATTTACATATAAATAATCAAAATCCCTTGAAATTTTATATAAAAAATGTTATTATACAATATATGCGGTTTTTTAAGTTTTTTAAAACCGCGGCGCACAACTAAATTTTAATATACCGGGCAGCAAATAAAATAGCAGATAAAACAGCGAAAAAACGGCGGTTTATACGGCGGCTTCCCGGCGGGAGTGAGATATGAAAAACAGAACGTTAGTAAGAGAATTGTTTGCAAGCAGTCAGGATTTTGGCGGCAAAACGATTAAAGTTGCCGGTTGGGCAAGGACGATAAGAGATTCTAAAGCATTCGGATTTATCGAACTTAACGACGGAACTTATTTTAAAAACCTTCAGGTTGTGTTTGAAAGAGAAAATTTAACCAATTACGACGATATAGCAAAACTCAACGTCGGCTCTTCGATAATCGTCGAGGGAGTTTTGGTGCTTACGCCCGATGCAAAACAACCGTTTGAATTAAAGGCTGAAAATATCGAGGTGGAAGGCGTTTCTTCGCCCGATTATCCTTTGCAAAAAAAGCGTCACTCGCTTGAATATTTGCGTGAAATAGCATATCTCAGACCGAGAACCAACACATTCAGCGCGGTTTTCAGAATAAGGAGCGAAGCGGCTTACGCAATTCATAAATTTTTCAACGAAAGGGGCTTTGTGTACGTTCATACTCCGCTTATCACGGGCAGCGACTGTGAAGGTGCGGGCGCAATGTTTCAGGTAACGACGCTCGACCTTGCAAATCCGCCCAAAACGGAAGACGGAAAAGTCGATTACAGCAAGGACTTTTTCGGTAAACAAGCAAGCCTTACCGTTTCGGGACAACTCAACGCCGAGACTTATGCGATGGCGTTTTCAAACGTATACACTTTCGGTCCTACGTTCCGTGCCGAAAGAAGCAACACCACAAGGCATGCGGCGGAATTCTGGATGATAGAACCCGAAATGGCATTCTGCGACTTGGCGGGCGATATGGACGTTGCCGAAGATATGGTAAAATTCATCATCAACCACGTAAAACAAACGTGCCATGCCGAACTTGAATTCTTAAACGCCTTTGTAGATAAAGACCTTTTAAACAGATTAAACAACGTTGCCGAAAGCGACTTTGTAAGACTTACTTACACCGAGGCGATTTCAATTCTCGAAAAGGTAAAAGACAAATTCGAATTCCCCGTATATTGGGGTTGCGATTTGCAAAGCGAGCACGAAAGATATCTCACCGAGGTCGTGTATAAAAAGCCCGTTTTCCTCACCGATTATCCCAAGGAAATCAAGGCGTTTTATATGAGACTTAACGACGATGGCAAAACCGTTGCCGCAGCCGACCTTTTAGTTCCCGGCATAGGCGAACTTATCGGCGGCAGCCAAAGAGAAGAAAGGCTCGACGTGCTGTTGCAAAAGATGCAAGAGTGCGGACTTAAAGAAGAAGATTATTTCTGGTATATCAACCTCAGAAAATACGGCGGAACAAAGCACGCAGGCTTTGGTCTCGGCTTTGAAAGAATGGTTATGTACCTCACCGGTATCGGCAATATAAGAGACGTGATTCCTTTCCCGAGAACGGTAAACAACCTCGAATATTAATAAAAACGATATCGGGAAAAACAGAAAGATATCCGCAAATAGTAAATAGAAAACAATAAAAACAAATACTCAACCGTCCGGATATTTCGGGCGAGATAAACTCGGCTTAATCGAGAGATTCAAGCATAAAAGGAATATTATGAAACTTGTAGCAGACATTTTCGGCGGAGATAATTCCCCGATAGAAACTGTTGCGGGCGCAGTCGAGGCGATAAACGAGCAAAAAGATTTATCGCTTATTCTCACCGGCGACGAAACGCTTATAAACGACGAATTAAAAAAGTACGAATATGACAAACAGCGCATCGAAGTCGTGCATGCACCCGAAGTTATTTCTTGCAATGAGTCGCCCACGACGGCGATTAAGAGAAAGAAAGATTCTTCGCTTGTTGTCGCTTACGGATTGCTTAAAGAGCGAGAAGACGTCAAAGGATTGGTGTCTGCCGGCTCTACGGGTGCCGTTCTTGCGGGGGGAATTTTAAAACTCGGCAGAATTAAAGGCGTCTCCCGTCCCGCGCTTGCTCCGGTACTTCCCGCACTTGTTGACGGAGAAGAAAAGGGCAACGTGCTTTTAATCGATTGCGGCGCAAACGTAGACTGCAAGCCCGTCAATCTTTTGCATTTCGCATTGATGGGTTCGATTTATATGAATAAGTTATACGGCATAGAAAAACCGAGAGTCGCGCTTTTGTCAAACGGCGTCGAGGACGCAAAGGGTTGCGCGCTCACGAAAGAGGCTTTTACTATGCTGAAAGATTGCCCGAATATCAATTTTGTGGGCAATATGGAAGCGAGAGATATTATATCGGGCAAGTACGACGTCGTTGTAAGCGACGGTTTTTACGGAAACATTTGCCTTAAAAGTCTCGAGGCGGTTGCCGACGGCATGATGAGCATTTTTAAAAAGAGCATTATGTCGAGTTTCCGTCAGAAAATAGGTTTCATGTTTATGAAGCCCGCGTTTAAAAAACTTAAAAATACTATGGATTACAACAAAAAGGGCGGCGCGGTATTTTTAGGTGTTGAAAAAATAGTGGTAAAGGCGCACGGTTCGTCTAAAAGAGCGGCGTTTAAAAATGCGATTTTGCAAGCGATGAGGGCGAGCGAAAGCGGCGTAAGCGATATTATTAAGCAAGAAATAACGACAATGGTCGCCGCCGACGCAAGCGAAACCGCCGATAAGGAGCAAGCATGATTTTTTACACTCACGAATGTGAAGACGCGCTTGGATATTCCTTTAAAAATCAAGAACTTTTAAGGCGTTGTTTTACTCACTCCTCTTACTCGCACGAGCATAAAAATTGCCAAAGTAACGAAAGATTGGAATTTTTGGGCGATTCGGTACTCGGTTTTGTCGTGGCGAATTATTTATACGAGAAAAAAGCCGACGACAACGAGGGTAAAATGACTACCGAAAAACAAAATCTTGTTTCTACAAAACCCCTTGCGGACGCTGCAAGGCGGTTAAAACTCGATAAGTTTTTGCTTATTTCCGACTCGCACGCGTCCAACATAACCGACAAAATTTGCGAAAACCTGTTTGAAAGCGTGGTTGCCGGGTTGTATCTCGACGGCGGACTCGAGGTGGCGGAAAAGTTTATAAAAAGCAACTTATTGTTTTTAAATTCAAGCAAAAAAGCCATATCCGAGGCGGAAACGGACCCTAAAAGCAAATTGCAAATATTATTGCAAAAGAAGTATAAAAACGACTTTAAACTCGAGTATGCCGAGTTAAAACGCGAAGGTCCGCCGCATAAACCCACGTTTACAATGGCGGTCGTGATAAACGGCGAAATCGTTTCCAAAGGTAAAGGTTACAGCAAAACCGTTGCCGAGCAGGAGGCGGCGTCAATCGCTTTAAAATCGCTTGACGACAAAAAAGAAAAAGACAAAAAAACAAAAGATAAAAAATATAAAGATTTTGCCAAAGCCGATAAATTTGCAGACAACAATGAAAATGCCGAAGATGTCGCTTTTACGGCAAACGGTGGCGGTAAAAACGGCAATAATTTTGCAAAAAACGACAAAGCAGACAAAGATTTCAAAAAGGGAAAAGGTAAAAATTTTACCGCCGAAAATAAAGAAAGAAGCGATAAAAATTTTATAAAAGAGAAAAGAAAACAATACAAAAAGGAAGCGAAAGAAGGGTCAAAGGCCGCAAAAAAAATCAATGAAAATTTTGGCAACGGTAAAAACGTTAAAGACGGTAAACCCCGCGGAAGTTTTTTTGAAAACAAAAACGGCAAAACCGACAACCGCGCACAAAGCAAATCAAAATTTTCGCACGGCAGTTATGCGGGCGATAAAGGCGCGAAACCAGCGCGCTTCGGCAACAAAAATAAGTCAAACAAAGAGGGAAAGTAAGTGAATTTAGAGAAAATCGAACTACTCGGTTTTAAGTCCTTTGCAGACAAGACCGAAATAAAACTTACGGACGGAGTAACGGGTATAGTCGGACCTAACGGTTGCGGAAAGAGTAATATTTCCGATGCGATCAGGTGGGTTTTGGGTGAACAAGCACCCAAGCAACTCAGGGGTTCGTCCATGCAAGACGTTATTTTCAACGGAACCGAAAAAAGAAAGTCGCTTTCTTATTGTGAGGTATCGCTATATTTCAACAACGAGGGAGGCAAACTTTTCCACGAACTCGAATATCAAGAGGTTATTTTCACGAGAAAACTCTTCAGAAACGGCGACAGCGAGTACTACATAAACAAGCAGCCCGCAAGAATGCGCGACATAGTCGACTTTTTGCATGAATGCGGCGTCAGCAGAGAGGGTTATACCATAATCGGACAAGGCAAGGTCTCTGAAATTCTTTCGAGCAAGCCGGAAGACAGAAGGGCAATTTTCGAGGAAGCCGTTGGTATTGCCAAGACGAAAAACAAAAAAAGAGAATCGGAAAGGCGTCTTGACAGAACGAGAGAAAACATTATTCGTATCATCGACAAGACTACCGAACTTGAAAAAATACTCGAGCCGCTTGCAAAACAAGCCGAAAAAACGAGAAGTTTCAGGGCTTTGTCCGAAGAACTTAAATACCACGAAATCAACACGTATTTATACAAGCATGACAATGCAAATACGGTTAAAGAGGGTATAATGACCCGCATCAGAGGCTTTAACGAGCAAATCGCCGTAAGGTCGCAAGAACTCGAAGAAGTCAACGAGGCGTACAGAATGCACCAAGAGGAAATTTCGCTTGCCGACGACAAGATGAAATCCTTGCACAACGCAATACTCGCAAAATCTATCGAGGCGGAAAAAATTGCCGGTCAAAAGAACATTTCAAACGAAAGGATAAGTTTCTTCAGAAGCGAAATCGAAAGAATCCGTAAAGATTGCGAAGACAAACTTGCCGCAATCGTCAGACTTTCGGACGAGAGTGCGGAAAAGCAAAAACTCATTAAAAAGCACGACGAAGAGATAAAAACTCTCACCGTAAAGGCTAAAAAATTGTCTGCCGATCTCGCTACCGTTTCGGGACAAATTCAAGAGGGCGAGCGACTTGTCAATATGATGCAGTCGAAAATTATCGAATCGGCAGAGACGCTTGCGTCGATAAACGCCGATTTAGGTTCGCTTTCGGCGGAGAAAAACGTGATATCATCTCAGCACAGCGACACGCTCGTCAAGGTTGAAGGACTCATAAAACGCAAAGCCGATTTACTTGCGGAAAAGCAAGAAACAGACAGGAAAATTGCCGAGTTAGAGCGAAACGTATGCGCTAAACGTGACAATATTAAAGAAACCGAATCGAGTATTTCGGATACAAACAGATTTATATCCGAACTTGGAGACAAGATATACAAACTCAATGCCGACCTTGTTTCGCTTGAAACGAATTTAAAAATTTATTCGAGTTTAAAGGCTTCGTTCGACGGATACGGACCGACGGTTAAAAACCTTATGGCGGCATCGGGCAGAGACCCCGAATTGAAGAGTAAAATAAAGGGTGTTGTGGGTGCGGTAATAAGCACCGAGCAAAAATACGAAACGGCAATAGAAACTGCTATGGGCGGTTATTTGCAAAACGTAATCACCGCTACACCCGACGACGCGCAATATTTGTTTAAATATTTAAAAAGGATAGACGGCGGCAGAATCAACTGTTTGCCCATGAGCGCGCTTAAAGTAAGGCAAGACGGCTATGAAATCACAAAGGCTGTCGGCGAAAGAGGGGCATTGGGTCTCGCGACCAAACTCGTGCGTTACGACGCGCAGTTTGACAATGCGATAAGATTCGTCCTCGGCAACACGCTTATTTGCGACGTAATCGACAACGCCACGGCTATCGCTAAAAAGTACAATTTCGCGTTTAAAATAGTCACTCTCGACGGCGACGTAATTTCTCCTTCTGGTACCATGTCGGGCGGTTCTAAAAAGAAAAACACCACCAATTTGCTTGCAATGGACAGGCATCTTCAGGATACCGAAAAGCAAATCCGCGAGAAAAAAGCGGAAATGGAAAAATACGAGACAAACAAGCAAAACTTGTTAAATCAGGTAAACGAACTTGTCGATTCGCTTGACGAACTCAATAAATCTTATCAAGACTATAGACAGAAACTCGTTGAATACACCGCTAAAAAGAGTAATCTGGAAGAAATTATTTCAAGCACGGACAAAGATATTACTTCCGAAAGGGTGCATATTACCGAGATTGAAAACCGTATCGACGAAATAAGCGGCAAGTATGCCGACGTGCAGACGGGCAGTGCAAAACTTATGGAAGAAAAGTCGGCTGCAAGCGGCAACGCTCAAGAAAATCAAGCCAAGTATGATAAATTGAAAGCCGAAAGGGATAATTTAATCGCAGAAAACACTTCCGTTCAGACAAGACTTGCCGAACTTAATTCCGCTTTGGAAAGGTATAAAGAAGACGTAAAGAGAATAGGCGGCGAAATCGCGCTTAATCAAACCGCAATCGAAACGAATAATAAAAATATCGAAAGCGACGAAAGCATTATTGAGAACCTCGTCAAAGAAACGGCGAAAATGGCTCTTTCCGATGAAGAAAATCAACAACTTCAACGTTTGAGAGAAAATTTGGCTGATGCCGAAAAGAGAAAAGAAATTCTCAATGCGGCAGTCGAAAAGGACAATGCAGACAAAGAAAATCTTACTCAGACCATTTCAAAACTCAACGAAAGAAAGTTTTCCGAAGAAAACAGTTTGACAAGGGTCGACGCCGAACTCGAGTATTTGCAAGACCGCATTTTCACCGAATATCAAGAGACTTACGACACTTGCAAAGACAAAAAGGACGACAATTACGACATAATGAACAGTGCCGAAGAGATAAACAGACTGAAAAAGAAGATATCTTCGCTCGGCAGTATCAACGCAAACGCAATTGAGGACTATGAAACTTACAACGCTTCTTATCAGGAGTATATGACGCAAAAAGCCGACCTCGAGAAAGCCGAAGCAGACCTGAAAGAGGCAATCGGCGCGCTTACCGACGAAATGACCAAGACGTTTGACGATGGTTTTGAAAAGATAAGAACCAACTTCCAAAAGACGTTTAAAGAACTTTTCGGCGGCGGTAAAGCAGACCTTGTTCTCGATTATACAGATTGTACCGACCCGCTCGATGCGGGCGTCGAAATCATGGCAGAGCCGCCCGGGAAAAAACTTCAAAAAATTTCTCTTTTATCGGGTGGCGAAATGGCTCTCACCGCAATTGCGATACTTTTCGCAATTTTAAGATTGCGCCCGATGCCGTTCTGCGTACTCGACGAAATCGAGGCACCGCTCGACGAGGCGAATGTAGAGAGGTTTGCAAAATACCTTAAAAACTTCTCTAAAGATACTCAATTCATAGTAATCACGCACAAAAAAGTCACTATGGAATTGTGCGACGCATTGCACGGCGTAACCATGGAAGAAAAGGGTGTATCCAAGACGGTATCGGTCAAATTCGCCGACTTGGGCGTGGAATTTTCGGCATAACAATTTTTACTTATTGACGTTTTTACAGTGTACGTATTGTGTAAAAACGTCAAAATTTTATAAAGGAGAACGGGTGAAACTATGAAAAGAAAGATTGTGGCAATATTGTTTACGGGTTTAATTGTCGCGCTTGCGTCTACTGCGTTTGTTGCTTGCGGTAAAGGCGGCGGCGAAAAGCCGCTTGAGTCTATAGTGGGTAATACTTATAAAATAACGAAAGCGCAATGTAATTTCAGCGACGAAAACGCAAAAACCTCTTACCTCGAAGAAGTGGGAGCAGAAACCGAAGACGAACTTATTGCAATCTATATAAACACAAATTTGACTATGGTTTTTACAGATAATGAAAAAGTGACGGTGAAGTATACTTTTGATGGAGAAAATAATTACAATTTTTATTATTCGCTTTCAAAAGATAGAAAAATAACCTTTTATAAAACTGCCGAAGACAAACAAAACGGTGAGAAACCTGTTAAAAACGGAATATTTCGCTCAACGTTTAGCGTAAGCGAAAATAACAGAACTATAAGCATGATTTACAGTGACGGAGGTTCAACGCCAACCGTAACCATGACTTGCACGGTAGTCGGCAAATAATCGCAGATAAAATCGGTAAATTAATAGATTTATAAAAAATAAGGAGAACGATATAAATGGGCTTTTTCGGTAAAATTTTCAGCGCGCTTAAAAAGACTAAAGACAGCATCGCTCAAAAGTTGACGGTACTGTTTACGGGCGATAGAATAGGCGCGGATTTTTACGACGACCTCGAAGAAATACTTATTTCGTCGGATATTTCGGTAAACACCGCAATGGAAATCGTAGACGATTTAAGAGACAGAATGATTAAAGACAAAGTAAAAGACAAAGACTACGTAGTTGCTCAACTTAAAGAGATTTTGAAAGAGTACATCGACAGAGCCGAACCGCTCGAATTGAAATTTCCCGCGGTCATTATGGTTATCGGCGTAAACGGCGTGGGCAAAACTACTTCGATTGGCAAACTCGCTCGTTATTTTACAGGCAAAGGCAAAAGCGTAACCATTGCGGCGGCGGATACTTTCCGTGCGGCTGCCTCCGACCAACTTACAGTCTGGGCGGACAGGGCGAAGGTGCGTATAGTAAAACACGAAGAAGGAGCAGACCCGTCGGCTGTGGTTTATGATGCGGTGTCTTCGGCAAAGGCGAGAAAAACCGATATTTTAATTATAGATACTGCGGGAAGGTTGCATGTAAAATCCAACCTTATGGAAGAACTTAAAAAAATGAACAGGGTTGTAAACAGAGAATTTCCCGAGGCTACTTTCTATAAATTTATAGTGCTTGACGCAACCACTGGGCAAAACGCACTCAATCAGGTCGAAGCATTTAAAGACGCAATCGGTATCGACAGTATTATTCTTACAAAACTCGACGGAACGGCAAAAGGCGGTTTTGTCGTCGCGCTTTGCAACGAACTCGAAGTGCCCGTAAGTTACGTCGGCGTGGGCGAAAAAATAGACGATCTGGAAGAGTTCAACACCGAAGAATTCGTCAACGGGTTACTGTAAACTTATTGCAAACGGCTTTTAAATCAGTGTAAATACTTTGTAAACCGCTGTAAACTGCGTGTAAACCAAAAGTAAATCGCTTGCAAACCGTTTTTTAATCGGTGCAAACAGTCGGCAATTCGCTGCAAATAATTTGCAAACCGATTATTTACAAAGCGACGAATTTTAAAAATCGTGGCGCACGCTATAAAGGCAACAAAAGTTTATGTAAAAATTTTAAAAAATAAAAAATTACGACTGTCAGGTAAAAATGCTTGACAGTCGATTTTTTTAATGTTATAATGGCATATGTCAGGTAAAAATGCTTGACACAATAACACTTTGGCGGTCGATATGGAAAAAGATTTTATTTATGCCGAACTTTGCGAGGTTTACGGCAATTTGTTGACCGAAAAGCAGCGCGATATTACCACGTTGTACTATTCAAACGATTTATCGCTTGGCGAAATAAGCGAAATTAAAAACATATCGCGTCAAAGCGTACTTGACACGCTTGAAAAGGTCAGGGCAATACTTGACAAGTACGAGGCGGAATTGAAAGTTTATCGTAAAAAAACTCAAATTTTAAGCCTTATACAAAATTACAGACAAGAAAATATAGAATTTTTCGATAAACTTATTGATATTTTGGAGGAATAAAAGTGGCGATATTTTCCGGATTAAGCGACAAATTGAATAATATTTTCGGAAAACTGACAAAAAGAGGCAAACTCACCGAGTCTGATATTCGTCAAGCCATGAGAGAAGTAAGGATAGCCCTTCTCGAGGCTGACGTCAACTTAAACGTTGCAAAGCAATTTATCGCTACCGTAAGCGAAAAAGCCGTAGGGGAGCAAATTTTAAAGAATTTGTCTCCCGCACAGCAGGTAATCAAAATCGTCAACGACGAACTTACCGCTTTAATGGGCAGCAGCAACTCCAAATTAGAGGTTTCGCCAAACCCGCCCACGGTAATAATGATGTGCGGTCTTCAAGGCGCGGGCAAAACCACGCTTTCCGGAAAACTTGCGCTTTATCTTCGCAAACAAGGTAAAAAGCCGTTGCTCGTCGCGTGCGATATTTATAGACCCGCCGCAATCAACCAACTTAAAGTCGTCGGTTCGTCCATAAACGTAGAAGTTTTTGAAAAAGGTGCGACAAACCCCGTAAAAGTGGCTAAAGAAGCGGTTGAATACGCAAAAAAATTCGGCTACGATACGGTAATTTTAGATACCGCCGGCAGACTTCACATCGATGAAGACTTGATGCAAGAACTTGAAAACATCGTCAAAGAAGTTCACCCGACCGAAATTTTGTTGACTGTCGATTCTATGACCGGTCAAGTTGCGGTAAACGTTGCCGAAACGTTTAACTCGAGGCTCGAAATCACGGGCGTGGTTCTTACAAAACTCGACGGCGACACGAGGGGCGGCGCATGTCTTTCGATAAAAGCGGTCACCGGTAAACCGATTAAATTTTGCAGCGTTGGCGAAAAACTCAGCGATTTAGAGCCGTTTTACCCCGACAGAATGGCAAACCGAATACTCGGCATGGGCGACGTGCTTTCGCTTATAGAAAAGGCGCAAGAAGCGGTAAGCGAAGAGCAAATGAAAAAGATGGAGAAAAAACTCAAAAACGCGAGTTTCACTTTATCCGATTATCTCGACCAATTTGAAATGGTCAAAAACATGGGCGGTGTAGGTAAACTTCTGGGTATGATGCCCGGCATGGGAAGCAAAGTAAAGATAAACGAGGACGATATCGACGAAAGCAAAATCGAAAGGATTAAAGCGATAATTCTTTCAATGACCGAAAAAGAACGCAACGACCCGTCGGTGCTCAATTATTCGAGAAAAATGAGAATTGCCAAGGGCAGCGGAACTACCATTCAGGACATAAACAAACTTTTAAAGCAGTTCGAGCAAACCAAGGCGATGATGAAACAGTTTAAAAACGGAAAGAAAAAACTTCCTTTTTAATTGATTCGGCTTAAAAACAAAAACGTGCGCCTTTAAAACGTAAGCCGCCGATTTATAAAATTACATGGCAAAAGCCGCTTATTATAAAAACGGCAAAGATTATAAAGGCGAACTATAAAAACGGAATAGACCTGAAAGGGTTTATATATAAGTCGCAAAAGCGACCCCGACCGATTTTCGGACGGGACAAAAAACTAATAATTATTTATTATGGAGGATAAACAAATGGCAGTTAAAATGAGATTGACAAGAATGGGCGACCACAAGTCTCCTTTCTATCGTATCGTAGTTATTGACAGCAGAGCAGCAAGAGACGCGGAGTACATCGACAAAATCGGTCACTACAATCCGCTTACAACTCCTGCAGAAGTTGTTATTGACGTTGAAAAAGCAAAAGATTGGCTTAAGAAGGGCGTTCAACCCACCGAAACAGTAAAGTCTTTGCTTATCAAAGCGGGCGCAATGGAGCAACCTACGAGACTTTCTCCTTCCAAAACAAACCCCAAGAAGAAAAAGAAGTAATTAAAGAGGGTGCGTAAATGTTAGACCTTATCAAATATATAGTAGAGAGTTTTGCCGAGAAGAAGGACGAAATTGAGTATATTGTTGACGAAACCGACAACGCGATAAACGTTACCGTAGTATTGGATGAAAGCGATATGGGTAAAGTTATCGGTCGTCAAGGCAAAATCGCAAAGGCTCTTCGTACCATCGTTAAGGCAGTTTCGTCCAAGCAAGATAAAAAATACAACATCGAAATAAAGGAAAAGGGAGAAGTTAAATAATTTTCCCATAAAAGACAAGGAGGAATAAATTTTATTTCTCCGAATTTTTTATATTTATTTTTTATGCAAAAAAATCTTATTATAGGTAAAATTTTAAAACCGCACGGAATTAAAGGCGAAGTTAAAGTTCAACTTTTGGCTGACGATTTCGACTCGGTAAAAAAAATACGCAACGTAAAAATCGACGGAGAGGAGTATAAAATTATGTCCTCTCGTTTTGCGTGCGGCGATTGGTATATCTCTTTAAGGGGCATTGCCGACCGCAACGCCGCCGAACTGTTAAGGCAAAAAGAAGTGTTTGCCGACAGAGACGACATTACAAAATCCGCCGATTCTTACTTTATAGAAGACGTGCTGGGTTGTTCGCTCGTGCTTGACAGCGGCGACGAAATTGGCAAGATTACAGATATCGTATGCTCTAATGTTGACCTTTATTACGTTTTTTTGTCGGGTGGCGGCACTTGCGTTTTCCCCATGCTTAAAGACCTTATAGTTTCTTTCGATATAGAAAATAACAAAGTCGTCGTTAAAAAAAGCAGGTTCGACGAAGTCGTGCTTTACGAAAAAGGCGGTGCATTATGAAAATCGACATACTCACGCTTTTTCCCGAAATGTTTACGCCGCTTTACGAAAGCATAATCGGCAGGGCGCAAAAGGCGGGCAAAATCGAAATTAAAATTACCGACATAAGAGATTACACTCTCGACAAACACCGCAAGTGCGACGATTATCCCTTCGGCGGTGGCGCGGGAATGGTTCTTATGCCTCAACCTGTTTGCGACGCAATCGAGGCTGTCGATCCCGAGCATAAGGCATACAGGATTTATACTTCGCCAAAGGGCAGAACATTTCATCAAAAAATGATAAACGAGTTTTTGCCCAAAGAACATATCGTCATTCTGTGCGGACACTATGAAGGTGTAGATCAAAGGGCAATCGATATGTGCATCGATGAAGAAGTGTCGATAGGCGATTACGTGCTTACCGGCGGCGAACTTCCCGCAATGGTCATTACCGACGCTATCGCAAGGTACGTCGACGGGGTGCTTGCGGGTGATTCGTTAAACCAAGAAAGTTTTACCGATAATTTACTCGAATATCCGCAATATACCCGTCCGCAAGAATTTCGGGGTGTAAAAGTGCCCGACGTGCTTACTTCGGGAAACCACGGCGAAGTCGATAAATGGAGAAGAGAGCAGTCTGTAAAACTTACCGAAAAATTCCGTCCCGATTTACTTAAAAAGGACAAGACGAAGTAATTTGCGGTATTTAAAGCATGGTAAAATGCGGTTTTAAATGCGCCTAAACACGGTTTTAAATGCGCAAAATGCGGTAAAAAGAATAAAACATAAAGCACAATAATTTTTGTCGATTAAATATTTTGCCGACCAAAAGGTCGGTTTATAAAAACTTATTTTGCCGACCAAAAGGTCGGTTTATAAAAACTAAGGAGGGTGTTATGCAACTTATACAATGGTTTCCGGGGCATATGACAAAGGCGATGAGAATGATGGAAGAACAAGTCAAACTCGTCGACGGAATAATTTACGTGCTTGACGCCCGCGCTCCTTTTGCTTGTGTAAATGTAAAACTCAACGCTTTGTTTGGTACAAAACCGGTTGTTTACGTGCTCAACAAAAGCGATTTGGCTGACGAAAAAGGCAAAAGAGAGGCTTTAAATTCTTTTGAAAAAGACGGAAAGTGCGCAATCGCCGTAAACGGAACGATTAAAAGGGATTGCGGACAAATCGTTGAAAAAATGCGCTTTTTGCTTAAAGACAAAATCGACAGAAACGCTCAGAAGGGCGTCGTGAAAACCGTGCGTGTAATGGTTGCCGGCATACCAAACACGGGTAAATCCACCATCATCAACACTATAAGCGGCGGTAAAAAGGCACAAACGGGAAACAAAGCGGGCGTAACAAAATCAAAACAGTGGATAAGGCTCGATACCTTTGAAATGCTCGACACCCCCGGGACTATGCCGCCGAGTTTTGAAAACCAGACTCTGGCTAAATATCTTGCGTATATCGGCAGCATTAACGATGATATTCTCGACCTTCAGGATTTGTGTCTCGAACTTATAAAGGACCTTCAGAATTTTTATCCGGGACTTCTCGACGAAAAATATAAAATCGACTCAAACGGAAAGCAGCCGCTTGAAATTTACGAAGATATTTGTCTTAAACGGGGTTATCTTTTAAGGGGCGGAGAATATGATTACGACAGATGTTCAAAGGCGGTAATAGACGATTTTCGTCACGGCAAAATAGGTAAAGTTTGCTTTTTGAAATAGTCTTCGTTTTTGTTTTGTCGGTCGATTTATTGCGCAAGAATTTTAAATCGACTGTTTATGTTTCGGCGGTGTTTAATTGAGCGGTTAAAGGTGTGTTTAATCGCGTTTTATGTTTCTACGTTAGCCGCATGTTGTCATTTTTACGGCATACGTTTAACGTAAAAACGTCAAATTTCGATAAATTAAGATATTAAAATTGCATTTAAGGATTACAATGGATAAACTTGAATACGAAAGAAAGTACCTTGAAAAAGGCTGTAAATATATCGCAGGAATTGACGAAGTGGGCAGAGGTCCGCTCGCCGGTCCCGTGGTGTGCGCATGCGTGATTATGCCGCTTGACGACGTTATAGACGGCGTCGACGACAGCAAAAAACTTTCCGAGAAAAAGAGAGAAAAACTCAACGAAATTATACTTTCAAAGGCGATTGCGGTAAGTATTTGTCAAGTCGACGAAAAGACGATAGACGAAATTAATATTTTGCAAGCGACCAGGTTGTGCATGAAAAATTGCGTGGAAAGTCTCTCGCAAAAGCCCGACGTCTTATTTGTCGACGCGCTTAAACTCGACGTAGACGTACCGCAAGTGTCGATTATTAAGGGAGACTTTAAAAGTTATACAATAGGTTGCGCTTCTATCGTGGCAAAAGTGTATAGAGATAAACTCATGGAAAAATACGACGAAATTTACCCTGAGTACGGTTTTAAAAAGCACAAAGGTTACGGCACAAAAGCGCATATAGACGCAATCAGGGAGGTAGGACCTTGCAGTATTCACAGAATGACTTTCATAAAAAACTTTTGGGACGGAAAGGAGAAGATTTAGCCGTTAAGTTTTTAAAAAAGCAGAAATATAAAATAATCGAACGCAACTTTAAATGTACTTACGGCGAGGCTGATATAATTGCCCGGCAAGACGATTGTTACGTTTTTATCGAGGTAAAAGCGCGTGCGAGCGACACCTACGGCAGACCTTTGGACGCGGTCGATTATGTAAAACAAAACAAGTATAAAAAGATTGCTGAATATTATTTTTACATAAAAAATATTTTTGACGTTAGCGGTAGATTCGATGTAATCGAGATACTTCCCGATGGCAATATAAATCATATTGAAAATGCGTTTTAAGACGATTTTACAGTATACGTATTAAGTAAAAAAGGAAATTTATATGAAATTAATCGTTACAACCGCATCGGGAATCGAGGCGGTAACGAAAAGAGAACTTATTTCGCTCGGGTATGAAGACTCGCCCGCATTAAACGGAAGAATTGCTGTAGAAGGCGATTTTTCAGACGTTGCAAAACTGAATTTATATTTGCGCACGGCGGGGCGCGTACTCATTGAATTAGGTTCGTTTAAAGCAACCAATTTCGATGAGTTGTTCGACGGGATAAAAAGCATTGCGTTTGAAGACTACATTGCAAAAGGCGGCAAAATTATCGTCACGGCGAAGTCGGTAATGAGCAAAATTTACGCTTTGTCGGCGACTCAAAGCGTGGCGAAAAAGGCGATAATCGAAAGGCTTGGTAAAAAATGGCACACAAACGAAGTTGACGAAATCGGCGAAAGATACAAAATCGATATTTCTATTTATAAAGACGTGGTTTCCGTCACTCTCGACACCTCGGGCGAGGGGCTTCATAAAAGAGGATACAGGGGGCTTGTCGGCGACGCTCCGCTTAAAGAGACGTTGGCTGCCGCGCTTATAAAACTTTCCGTGTGGAATCCGGGCAGACCTTTTGCCGACGTGTTTTGCGGTAGCGGAACTTTCGCAATCGAGGCTGCGCTTATGGCGGCAAATATCCCCGGCGGATTTAACAGAGATTTCGATTTTTTACATTATAAATATTATAACGAAAAAGATTTCGAGGCTTTAAAACAGCAAGCGGAAAGCGAAATCGACTTAAAAAAAGAAGTGCATATTTCGGGTTTCGATATCGATGAAAGTCAAATCCGCCTTGCGAGAAAGCACGCCGCGCTTGCGGGCGTGGGCGATAAAATCCATTTCCAAAAAGCCGACATGCGCGATTTTTCCTCGTCCAAAAAAGGCGGAGTAATAATAAGCAATCCGCCATACGGCGAAAGGCTTTTGTCGCGAAAAGAAATCGTTGGACTTTACAGAGATTACGGCAAAATGTATTCTCGGCTCGACGGCTGGTGCTGTTATACGCTTACGAGCGTAAGCGATTTTGAAAGTTTGTTCGGTAAAAAGGCGGATAAAAAACGCAAAATTTACAACGGAAATTTAGAGTGTAACTATTACGCCGTGTTGTGCCCCAAAAACAACGTTAAAAACGATAAAATTTAGTGCAAAACGCACAAAAAAAGTAATAAACTGCATAAAAACGCTTGCAATAATGTGTTTTTTATGTTAATATATTAAAAGACTTCGGGTGGTCCTCTTACAGTATGGGTAATGAACACTTCGTAATAATTGGAGGTTTTAAGTCATGAATATTATTGATCAAATCGAGAAAGAGAATTTAAAAACAGAAGTTCCTGCGTTTGACATCGGTGATACTGTAAGGGTATCGGTTAAGGTCATTGAAGGTACGAGAGAAAGAATCCAGGTCTTTGAAGGCATTGTTATTGCTAAAAAGCACGGTTCTGTAAGAGAAACGTTTACCGTAAGACGTTTGTCCTTTGGTATCGGCGTTGAAAGAACGTTCCCCCTTCACTCACCCAAGATTGCAAAGGTTGACGTTGTTAGAAAGGGTAAAACAAGAAGAGCGAAACTTTACTATCTCCGTGAGAGAACAGGTAAGGCTGCAAGACTTAAAGAAGTTATTAAGTCTAAATAATTTAACACAAAACCAAAAGGGGACGAATTTTCGTCCCCTTAAATTTTTGCTTTTTTAAGTCGGCTTGCGAGTTGCAAAAATAACTACCGCTAAATACAAAAAAGAAAGACAAAAGCCGATAAAAATTGAAATAACAAAATTATAAACTATAAGAAGTAAATCTTTTGACTGACGTCAAAATCTTTCAAGTCCTTGCGGACTTATGCAAAAACACAATGTTTTTGCACTTCTGAGTGTGTAAAAACATCGGTTTTGCTTGAAAATACGCTCTCTGTTTCTCGCGTGCTTTCAGACAAAACTTCCGTTATTATAAACTATAAGAAGTAAATCTTTTGACTGACGTCAAAATCTTTCAAGTCCTTGCGGACTTATGCAAAAATATAAAATTTTTGCACTTCTGAGTGTGCAATATGCGAAATTGTAAACCCTTGCAAGCAAGTTTCCAATTTCTTATAATATAAACTAAAAAAATAAAAAACAACCCTGATTTTTTTAATAAAAGGGTTGTTTTTTGTATGTTTTAAAAAATGTTTAAAGTATAGACGTAATCATTACGGCAAAAAATAAAATTCCTACACCGTAACAAATAAATCTAAAAATCGTATATAAAATGTTTGCCGAATCGCCGACTTTGCCTTTTTTTGCCATAAGCGCGCCCCAAATGTAGAAAAACAGCATAATTCCGCCGATTATCAATAAAATTTTCATGTTTTACCTCCTTAAAAAGTCGTCGCAAGTTCTGTGATATTGAATTTGCTTGGTCTCTACGTCGTCACGACTAAAACAAAAGTCGTGTTTTCTGCAACAGTGACTTGCTTGTTCATAAAAATTTGTTTGTTCATAAAAACTGTATTCATATGAATGGACGATATCATAGTAAGCGCAATTCGCGCATACTTTTGCGTTATCTTCGGCATCAAACTTTTTTATCTCCTTTTCGAGAGAGTCGTTGTAGTCCGAAAAAAATTTTTCATTTGATTTTCGTGAAAAATCGGCAAGTTTTTTAAAAAATGACATAATTTCCCCCTATAATTTTTTTATACTAATATTATAATCTTACAAATGTAAGAAGTCAAGCAATTTTCTTACAAATGTGAGAATATATACATATGAACATATTTGCCACAAGATTAAAAGAATTGAGAGAGGAAAAAGGGATAGGGCAGGTAGAACTTGCGCAAAACCTGAAAGTCAGCAAAGGCATAATCAGTTTGTGGGAAAACGGTTTAAGAGAACCGAGTATGCACTGTTTAATCGCCATTGCCGATTTTTTCGATTGCAGTATTGATTTTTTGGTGGGCAGAACCGATTAATTTTGGTTTTTACAGGCGAATAAGTATTGCATTTGCTTTTATTGGCGATATTTTGAGTCGTAAATACTGTTTGTTGAGCCTGTTTGCGGTTTATGGGTTTAAAATATATGCTTTTCGTTCAATTTCTGCGGCGGCTGTCGACTCGTCGGAATAAAATAAAAGGTTCTGTTTGCGTTTGCATTTTTTTGCGCTTACAATTTTTATAAAAAATATATTGCGCGCCCATTTTTAATTTTTGTACGCTTGCTGTTTTTTATATATGCGTTTACCGAGTAGATTAAAATTAATTATTCAATATATTTAAATGAAACGTCGTTTTTAAAAGCGGCGTTTTTTATATAAAGAGTAGCGGTGGCGAGATTAAATCGGGTAATGCGGCGTATTTTATAAAAATAAACCAAATTGCTTGTTGCGGTTAAATCAAAAGTTGTCCGGCGCAGCCGAACTCGTTTTAAATAAATCAAAACTAACAGTTTTTTGCCTTTAATTTTAAAATTTCTCGGCTAAAACGGCGAAAAATGGGGAATAATCGAATAAATATTGAAAAAAATTGTCAAAAATTTTAAAAAATAAAGGGAAAACGCGGTTTAATCGTGTATATATAAATGTAAGCATTTTGCGGTTGCTTTCAACAATAAAAGCAAAACAATAAGGGGTGTATCTTATGAAACAAACCACTTACGATAAGGAAAATTTATTTTTTTCGGTTTACGCAAAAAAATCTATCGACACCAAAGGCAGAATGAAAGAAGAAGAGCCGTGTTCTATGCGCACGGATTTCCAGCGCGACAGAGACAGAATTATTTATTCAAAGGCATTCCGTCGGCTTAAAAATAAGACTCAGGTTTTCATTTCTCCCGAGGGCGACCATTATATTACGCGACTTACGCACACTTTAAACGTCGCTCAAATAGGCAGAAGCATCGCGCGAGAACTCAATTTAAACGAGGATTTAACCGAGGCTATTGCTTTGGGGCACGATTTAGGACATACGCCTTTCGGACATGCGGGGGAAAGGTGCTTAAACAAACTCACTCCAAATGGTTTTAAACATAACGAACAGTCCTTGCGCGTAGTTGACAAAATCGAAAAACTCAACCTCACTTACGAGGTGAGGGACGGTATATTAAACCACAAAACGTCGTGCATTCCGCAGACTCTCGAGGGACAAGTTGTAAGAATCGCCGATAAAATCGCATATTTAAATCACGACATCGACGACGCGATAAGGGCGGGAATATTGAGCGAAAAAGACTTACCCGAAGAAATTACAAAAGTGCTCGGGGATACTCTTTCGCACAGAATAGACAACATGATTTCGTCAATCGTGCGCAACAGTTTCAACAAGCCGCAAGTCGCGATGGAAGACGAATTCTGGAAACAAACGCTCAATTTAAAAGCGTTTATGAACGAAAAAGTGTACCGCAACGATCATGAAAACGAACAAGAGGAAAGGGCGTTTTTATTGATAGAGGCACTATATAATTATTATAAAAATCATACGGACAAATTGCCCGACGTATATAAAAACTTGCTTGAAGAAGACGGAATAGACAGGGTTGTCTGCGACTATATTTCAAGCATGACGGACAGATATTGCACGTATGTTTTCGAGGATATTTTTATCCCGAAGAATTTTATGTTAAGATAAAAAATTGTCGCATTTATTGCATACGTATTGCGTAAAAACGACAAAAAATTACAAAATTCAGCAAAATTTTTGCAAAGGAGGGATATATGCCGTCGTTAAACGATAAATTTATCGAAGAATTGAAAAATAAAATCGATATAGTCGATTTCATAGGTCAGTATGCCCATTTGCAACTTAAAGGCGGGCAGTATTGGGCTTGTTGTCCGCTCCCCGGACACAGCGAAAGAACGCCGTCGTTCGCCGTAAACAAAGACGCGCAATTTTATCATTGTTTCGGTTGCGGCAAGGGCGGAGACGTAATAAAATTCGCTCAGGAGGTCGAAAGTCTCGACTTTATGGAAGCGGTCACATTTTTGTGCAACAAATATAATATCGAAATGCCCGTTTCAGAAAAAGAAGATAAAGAATTGAAGGTAAAACTTTCAAAAAAAGAAAGGCTGTTGGCTCTTTTAAAAGACACGGCGTTGTTTTACGTACATAATTTAAAATTGCCCGAGGCAAAACCTTATCTTGACTACATGGAGAAAAGAGGGCTCACAAAAAGCGTAATTATACGTTTCGGGTTGGGTGCGTCGCTCGACTACAATTCGTTGCCCGCATATTTGAGAAAAAAGGGCTACACAGAAGCAGAAATGCTTGATAGCGGAGCGGTTTCAAAAAACGCAAGCGGTTATCTTTATGATTGTCAGGCGGAGCGGCTTGTTATTCCGATGATAAACAATTTCGGCGATGTGGTTGCATTTTCGGGAAGAATACTCGAAAAAATCGCCGGCGTCGGCAAATATAAAAACACTCGCGAAACCTCGGTTTTTATCAAGAGCAGAACGCTTTTCAATATAAACAACTTAAAACGAGAGAAAAACGGCGATGGTATACCTTATGTAATCGTTGTCGAAGGGCATATGGATGCGGTCAGCGTGTACAATGCCGGTTTTAAATGCGTCGTCGCAAGTATGGGTACTGCGCTCACGATAGACCAAACCAAACTTTTAAAGAGATACAGCAACAACGTAATCATTTGTTACGACGGCGACGCCGCAGGTCAAAAAGGAATGATCAGAGGGCTTGAAATACTTAAAGGCGAGGGGCTCAACGTAAAAGTCGTGTGTTTGCCCGACGGGTACGACCCCGACGACGTTATTAGAAAACTCGGTGCGGACGAATTTAAAAAATTGCTCGACAACGCGCTTCCGCTCACAGATTATAAATTGTACTTAATAGGCAAAAAATACAACGTAAAAACTGCCGACGGTAAAAGGTTTTACATAAACGATTCGCTTAAAGTAATCAAAGATTGCGGCAGCGAAGCGGAAAGGGAAGAGCGGCTTCGTGCGCTTGCAAAGCAAACGGGCATTACATACGAATCTCTTTACAGAGATATGGAAAACGCCGATAATTCAAAGCCCGAGCCAAAGCAATTTTCCGAGACAAAAGAGGGAGCGGCAGTATCCGACAGAATTGTCACCGCTGAGAGATTCGTGCTTGCGTCTTATCTGTTCAAACGCAAGTGTGCAAAGAAAGAAGACCTTAAGCGTTTGACAATGAAAGACGACGTGGATGCCACGATTGCGAAATACGTATTGAGTAAACTTGACAATAATGAAGAGGTAAAAATGACGGTTTTGCCCGAAATCGTGGGAGAAGAGAACATTGAAAAACTCAACGAAGTGCTTTTAAGCGGCAACGGAATTTTCGATACAGCCAATGAAGAAAGATATTATAAAGACTGCGTTTCGTTGCTTGTAAAAACGGGCGTCGAAAGAGAACTTGACGAACTTAATAAAAGTTATTCTATTGAAACAAACCAGGAAAAGCGCAACGAAATCGCGCAACTTATAAAAGAAAAAAGCAGTTTGCTTTTCAGGCTTTGATAAAAGCCGAAACAACAAATTTTAAACGTAAACAATTTTAATTTTTAAACGTAAACAACCTTAGTCGGGTGGGAAGTATTCCGTTTAGCCATAAAGACGTCTGTCGCCTTTGTTGTAAACGATTAAACCCGCCGAACTAACTTCAGGAGGATAAACATGCCAATAAACGAACAAGAATTTTCGACTATTTTGCAAGGTGTAATTGCGGAATACAAAGAAAAGGGCGAAATTACCACGGAAGAACTTTATGCAAGGCTGGACAGCATCGACGTCGATTCTCAACTGATTGACGAAGTATATAAGGCTGTCGAAGAGGCGGGCATAAAAGTCGTCAACGAGTATGAAAAAGATAAAAATCTTTACAATCAACTCATTAAAGAAATCAGTATGGACGACCCCGTCAAGATGTATTTAAAGGATATAGGTAAAGTGCCTTTGCTTTCCGCAGAAGACGAAGTCGAACTTTCTAAAAGAATGATGGAGGGGGACGAAGCGGCGAAACACACCCTTTCCGAGGCGAATTTGCGTCTCGTGGTTTCTATCGCTAAAAGATACGTCGGCAGAGGAATGCAGTTTTTGGATTTAATTCAAGAAGGCAATCTGGGACTTATGAAAGCGGTTGAAAAATTCGATTATCAAAAGGGCTTCAAGTTCTCCACGTACGCAACGTGGTGGATTCGTCAAGCAATCACAAGGGCAATCGCCGACCAGGCAAGGACTATAAGAATCCCCGTACATATGGTCGAAACCATCAACAAACAAGTGCGGGTATCGAGAGAACTTTTGCAAAAATTGGGCAGAGAGCCGACTCCCGAAGAAATCGCAAAAGAAATGGGCGTTTCTGAAAGAAGAGTAATTGAAATTCAAAAAATCGCGCAAGACCCCGTGTCTTTGGAGACTCCTATCGGCGAAGAGGAAGACAGCCATCTCGGCGACTTCATCGAGGATGAAGGCACGACCGCTCCAAACGACGTGCTTGCGGCAACGATGCTTAAAGAACATTTAATCAGTGTGCTTGACACACTCACCCCGAGAGAAGAAAAAGTTTTGCGTTTGCGTTACGGTATCGACGACGGCAGATCGAGAACTTTGGAAGAAGTCGGCAAAGAATTTAACGTAACGAGAGAAAGAATTCGTCAAATCGAGGCGAAGGCTTTAAGAAAACTTCGTCACCCCTCAAGAAGCAAAAAACTTAAAGGTTTTTTAGATTAATATGACAAAAAGACTTCAACTGCTTTTTGACGAAATCGAAAACTGCGAGGTATTTGCCGACGTCGGTTGCGACCACGGCTATATTGCAGAGGCGGTTTTAAAAAGCGGTAAAAGCAAAAAAGTAATTATATCCGACATATCCGAAAAAAGTTTGCAAAAGGCAAAAACATTGCTTTGCGAAAAGTATAAAGGTAGGGTAAAAGCGGTTGTTGCCGACGGGTTTGACGGTATCGACGATAAAATCGACGAGGCTCTTATAGCCGGTATGGGAGGAGAGGAAATTGCGGGCATTTTAACCCGCGCGAATAATTTGCCCAAGCGGCTTATTCTTTCCCCGCAACACAATTCCGACAAGGTGAGAATAGCCTTGTTAAATCTCGGCTATTACATAAAAAAAGATACGTCGTTTACAGACGGAAAACTTTATTACCTTATCGTTGCCGAAAAATTTGAAGGGCAATTTGCAGAAAAATCGACAAATAAAAAGCAAGTCTATACCGAGGACGAAATTTATTTCGGTAAGGATAACATCAATACTAAAAATACCGACTTTGCGGTATACGTATTAAGTGAAATTGACAAATTAAACGCGATTATGGCGGCAAATCCGACCGATATTCCCGACACTTTAAAACAAAAAACAGAGCGTTTAAGGAGAGTTTATGGACATATATCAAATTTATGAAACGCTTAACCGCCTTGCGCCGTTCAGCGACAGCGTAGAATACAGCAAGCGTTGCGGTTTTGAAGACAACAGCGGCATCGTATTAAATACCGAAAGTCAAATTGATAACGTGCTTGTGACGATGGATTTAAACAACAACAGTTTGCAAAAGGCGATAGATTTAAATTGTCAACTTATCGTTACTCATCACCCGGTGATTTTCAGGGCAATTAAAAGGGTCGGCGGCAATTTAATGAAGGCGTTAAACCGCGGTATAGGCGTGATTTCAATGCATTTGAATCTCGACGTAAACGAGTTTGGTACGGACAGATATCTCGCCGAGGGTTTGGGTGCGGCCGAGCAGGAAATACTCGACGTTTTCGGCAATGCCGGTTATGGCAGATATTTCAAAGTGCCGGCTACCACTTTGGCAAAGTTTAAGGAAAAAGCGGAAAAAACTTTTAATACAAAGCGCATCATAACTTACGGCGACGAAAACGCAAAAATCGAAAAAGTGGCAAGTTTTTGCGGTGCGGGTCTCGACGAGGGCGAAATTTACGCCTCTAAAGACGCAGATTTGCTCGTTTCGTCCGATTTAAGGCATCACGTGATAGTAAAAGCACTCGACGAGGGTAAAAATCTTATGATTTTGACTCATTACGCAAGCGAAAATTACGGACTTAAAAAGTTCAGCGAAAAAATGAAAGAAACATTAAAACAAAACGTATATTTCTACGAAGACAGCACGCTGCTTTAAGTAGAGAAGGAGTGAAAATATGATAAATGCATTATTAAAATATCAAGAGATAGACGCTGAAATAAAGCGTATCGATGACGAACTTAGCGCAAGCGAAGAAAAGAAAAAGACAATTCAAGCCAAGAAGTTTGTCGATACCGTCAGTGAAAAACTTGGGGCAATCGAGCAAAAAGCGGAATCTTTGTTTAATTATTTTAAAGAGCAAGAAGAAAAGATAAACAAACTCAACGAGGCGATTGCGGAGTTTAAAGCAATAATCGATTCTTGCACGACCGAGGACGAAACCGAGTACGACTATTATAAAAAGGAAATGCAAAAATACGTCGGAAAAGTAAAGGCGATAGAGGCAGAAATCAACCAACTTAAAGACGACATAAACGAAACCATTCAGTCGTACAAAACTTTGCAAAAGTCAAACAACAACGCAGTTGCGCAATACAAAGAATACGCTCCGCTTTATAAAAAACTCAAAACCGAAAAAGATAAAGAAAAAGCTGAAAAAGAAAAGCAACTTCTCGCTGTCGAAAAAGACGTCAGCGCGGACTTGCTTGCATTGTATAAAACTAAACGAAAGGACAAAATTTTCCCAGTGGTAGTCAAAGCCGAAGGTAAAGTTTGCGGATATTGCCGCACGGGACTTTCAATGTCTGCCGAAAGCAATTTAAACCGCAACGGTTACGTCGAGTGCGAGGCGTGCCACAGAATACTTTATAAATAACGTTTTACGCAATTTTTGTCGTTTTTACAGCATGCGTATTGCGTAAACACATATAAAAACAACCAAGGGGAAATAAAAAATGAAACTTAATTACAAAAAGACCATACTTGTGGGGTTTGCGTTTTTCTTGATTTGTGCGTTCTGGCAGGCGTACGATACGATTATTCCGATGATACTTGTCAACAGGTTCGGACTTAATCAGACCGCTTCGGGCGTAATCATGGCACTTGACAATATTATTGCTTTGTTTATGCTTCCGCTTTTCGGTTCGCTTTCGGATAGAAGCACCTCGAAAAAGGGTAAAAGGACGCCGTTTATAGTCATCGGAACGGTACTTGCGGTGGTTTGTTTTATCGGTCTTTCGTTCTCGGACAACGTTCAACTTAATAAACTCGAAGAAGTGAGAGACCCGCTTTCCGCTTACGATACTTTATGGGTGGAAAATCCAACGATTTCAAATGCGGAATACAGTACGTTTTCAAATAAAAACGTCGCAAAATCTTATAAACTTCAAGACTATGTTGCGCGCATCAATTATAATAAAGATTATGCGTCGTGCACGATGACCGAAAGAGATAAGTTGAAAGAATGGTACAACAATATCAATAAAGAATATTTCGAGTACGTCAAGTCGAAAGATAAAAATGCGGAAGAAAAATACGAAACAGTTTATCATTACGACAAGTCGAAAAACGAATACGATATAGTTGAAATCGAGATCAAAGACGGCAAAGTTACGTATACGATAAACGACGGAAAAGACGAGATTAAAAAGGAAAACGTAACCAACGCTTACATAAATTTAATTACTCCCGCAAGACAGCAATACGCATGGAAGGTGACTAAAACCAACTATGCGCCGTTTGTGTTCTTTATAATATTACTTTTAATGACGTTGTTTTCAATGTCGATATTCCGTTCGCCTGCGGTCGCGCTTATGCCCGACGTCACGATAAAGCCGTTGAGGTCGCAAGGCAACGCCGTAATCAACCTTATGGGTACGGTTGGCGGCATGACGGTGCTTTTGCTGGGTATGCTGTTTGCTACAGGCAAGTCTTACAATCAAATGATGTCTTACGTGCCGTTTATCGCGGCGGTTTGCGCGGTAATGCTTGTGGCATTGTTTGTGTTTATACTCACCGTAAAAGAGCCGGCTTGGGTAAAAGAAATGCAAGCGGACACCGTTAAATACGGCATAGAAGAAGAGGACGAAAAACAAGCGGAAGGGGAGAGAAAACTCACGAAAAGCGAAAGAGTTTCGTTTATTTTGATACTTGCCTCGGTTGCTTTGTGGTATATGGGATACAACGCCGTCACTTCAAAATACTCGTTGTATGCAAGCACAGTTTTGCAGATGGACTACAACACAACGCTTCTGATTGCTCAGGTAACGGCAACGATTGCTTTTATTCCCGTCGGACTTCTTGCGTCTAAAATCGGCAGGAGAAAGTCGATTTTAATAGGCGTAACGTTGCTTTTCGGCGCATTTATCGGCGCGATATTCTTAAATTCCAATTCATCGGCGGTAGTGCTTAACCTTTTGTTTGCCGTTGCGGGTATAGGTTGGGCTACGATAAACGTAAATTCTTTCCCCATGGTTGTCGAACTTGCAAAATGCGGCGACACGGGTAAATACACGGGTTATTATTACGTCGCGTCTATGTCGGCGCAAGTGGCAACGCCCATTCTTTCGGGTTTAATCATGGACTCGATAGGCAGTATGCGCCCGTTATTTTATTACGCGGCATTCTTTGTGCTTGCGTCGTTTGTGACGATGTTGTTTGTAAAACACGGCGACAATAAGCCTCAGAAAAAGATTAGCGTAATCGAAAATTTCGATGTGGACGATTAATCGGGATCAGATTAAAAATTGACAACTTTACAAAAGCCGTATGCGGTAAAAACGACAGTTTTACGCATGCGGCTTCAATTTTTTTACCGGGCATTTTAAGTAAAATATATGTTTAGTTTTGGCGCGAATATGAAATTTCTGTAACGAATTTGTCCAAAAAATTCGGCAAAATGTCTCATAAAAATTTTAAAAGAATTTTAAAAAAGGGTATTGACACCTTGGGTTTTTTATGATAATATAGTATTACACAATAGATATTTGCCTTATTATAATCACATAGCCGTGATTATATAAAAATTTTACTTGAACGTTCAAGTAATCTTGTTTTTAAAGAAAAAACAATAAAAATTCATACAAACCGGGCAATTAGTGCGTTATTTGCATAAAAAGTATTTAAATTTTTGTTTTTTGCACAAAAATATTTTATACAAATTGCGTTAAATTAAACAAATCGAAGAAAACGACAATAAATCAAGGCGACGAATTTTAAATTAAACAAATCGACAAAGGGCGCGCCCTTTGTCCGCAAATTAAGTTTGCGGACAAAACCTTTTAACGGTAAAACGAAAACCGCGCCTGTATAAACGGATAAAAATTCGGCAAAAAACGAACAAACGCCGTAAAAATCAAACAAATGAAAATTTAATATGCGTTTAAGCATTATATATAAGGAAAGGAGTAATTCTTTCCGTGTTTTTGCGGAATAAATATTTAAAACGCGGTTAAACGGTGTTTCGGGATAAAACGAAAGGTCGCTCCGAAGAAACCGAAAAGAAAAAGCAATCGGACGAAACATTAATAAAAAACGTTAGTATAAGATTGCTGAATCATTTTTTAAATACGGGTTGGAATCTGATATAAACGTTTTGTTTAATCGTACCGAAACTAATCAATTTGCTATAAAAAAAGGTAATTTACCTTAATTATATGGAGGAAAATTAAATGAAGAAACTTATGCGCATTTTAGGTGTGGTCGTTTTATCGATCATCATGACTGTTGCGATGGTTGCTTGCGGAGGGGGCAATTCCGGTAATTCGGACACTTCCACCGACACAGACAGCAGCACGGCGACCGATACAAACACCGATTCGGACATTTCTTATACGGCTGACCCGGAAGGAGATACCGACCTTGCTTTTGAGTTTACTGCAGGTGCCAAGACAAACAAGTCTTGGTGGAACTTCGCTTACGGCGATACGTCTCTCGTAGTTACGGCAAGAGTAAACGACACCTCGTCCATCAGAAACGACGATGCAACAAACACAGACGGCGTTTATCTTTACGTCGGTAAGGTTGCACAAACTGCCGATTACGTAGTCAATCAGACTCTCAGAGTTTTCGTGTCGGCTGACGGAACCGTCGTACAAAAGTTGGCATCGTCGACTACGGAATTTGCAAATGATGCCACGGGCGTAGTTGCAACAAGCGAAGAATGGAGCAGAAAGGGTACTGCTTTAGACGGTTATAAAGTAACGATTACCGTACCTTATACGACGATGGGTCTTTCTGCGGACGACGCAACAAACAGTCTCGCCGTACTTCCCATGGTTGCGGATAAGTACCTTAAACCGCTTCCGCCCGCAACAGGAAAGCCCGAGACTTTCAGAAGCGACGCAGAAAAGCAAAATACGTTTATCAGCCTTACGGGAAACAATCAATTCGAGGCTAACCCGTACGGTCAAACCGGTACGTTCGGCGACACTTCTACAGAAATTTCTATGAAGAATTGGGATATTTCCAAGGACTATTACGAAGGCGTCGGCGAAGAGTTGTACAATCAAAGAAAAGCAACGTTGCAAAACACAACTAACGGAACGAACAACGAACTTTATTTCTACAAAGTAAACAACACGATTATGTATGCGGAAAGCGATTTCAGGGCTTTGCAAGTACAAAACGGAGAAAAATACGGAAAATTCGGTATTGCCGTAGTATACAACGGTACGGGATACTTCTTCCATATCGATGCCATGTCTCCCGATAATGCGGGCGTTGTGGGCGCAGGTTCTATCACGGGTAAAAATGTAGGTATAGTCGAAGTCAAAAACGGTGTGCCCGATTGGAGTACTCACCAATTAGTAAATATCAATTACAACCCCAACTTATCGGTACAACTCGGCGTATACAGAGAAGAAGAAGCATTTAAATTCTTTGCAAACGGCAACGAAGTTTTCTCAAAGAGCAAACCCGAACTTGCAAACGCTCAATTCTGTATGGCTGTCTGGTCTTACAACATTGCTCTCGAACTCACAAACTACAGGGCAACAGCGGACCAGAACGACCCGATGATTAAAAACAATAAGTTTGACAGGGTTGAAGTAGATTATCTCTTTACGGGCGACTCTTACGTGGATAAAGCATTCTGGAGCGCTTGGGAAACGGATATGGCAAAACTCGGCGGCACGCAAGCGAATATCGGCGTCGGCGGCACTAAAGTTAAAGACTGGATGAGCCGTATCGGTTCCGATACAAAACGTTATAAAGCGAAAAACATTGTAATGCACATCGGCGTAAACGATATCGATGACGCAGGACATACTCCCGAAACGTTTGCCGCAAACTTTAAAAATTATATCGAAAGTTATCGCAATTACGACGAAAACGTTAAGTTCTATTGGATAACCATAAATCCTAATATGATGTTCCTTGATAAGCAAGAAATGTACGTCGAGGCAAACAGATTGGTAAAAGAATATGCTAAAGATAAAGATTATCTCACGGTAATCGATTTCTACAGCGACACAACCGAAATCGACCAGACAAAACTTGCCGATTCGCTCCACCTTTCCAAACTCGGTTATGCAGAATGGACAAAGGCGATACTCGGCGCATTCGATGAAACGATTGACGAAGGCGACCATATGGGTAGCAACGAAGGTTACGTCATTTCTGCAGGTTGGGATGCAAGTGCCGACAACGGCGAAACTCCTTACGTTGTAAACACCGGCGTAGAAGAACAGGCGATCTGGTATAAAGCAACGCCTGCAGCAAACTTCTATTTTGAAGCAAAAATTACTAAACAAAACGTTTATAACAGCGACAAATATCCCAAGATGGGTATTGTTGCAAAGACAGGCGTAGGCGAAGTATTCTATTATATCGACGCCGCTTCCGATACTTCCTCGACGGTGGGTTCGGTATTCAGAGCATGCAACGGCGGCAGAACTTCGGATTGGGCTTGGACGACTCAAAAGACGGCAACCATAGAGGGACTTGCTTTCGCAAGCGGCAATTATACAACGCTCGGACTTTTGAAATACGGTCATACGTTCTATTTGTATGCAAACGGAACGCTTGCGCTTAAAGTCGGTTATAGCGACACAGACGGCGCGGCTCAAGTCGGTTTAATGGCGTTTAACCTCGGTTTGACGGCAAAAGAATACACTTATACTACCGACGAAGCAAAACTTAAAGAAATCGCCGGCGGAAAGATTGAAGAAATCAAAGTTAAACTCGACGATACTACGGGCACAACGCTCACTCGTGAAAATTTTGCAGAAAACGCTGCTTACACCGAGGAAAACGGCGAAATCGTCGGCAGCCTGATCGGAGAAAATCTCCTTTATTCTGACATAAACAGCAAAAACTTCTATTTCGAAGCAAACTTCACTCTTACAAAAGTAAACGAGGGAGACAAATACGCTAAGGCAGGTATCGTAGTAAAAGGAAGCAGCAACAGCACGCTCTTGTTCTACATGGACGCTCTCAGCAACGGAACAACCTTTACCGACAACAGAGTCGTAGGCGTAACTCAAAGGGCTACTGAAACGGGCAATGCCTGGGTATGGGGTACCGCTCCTCAAAACGGCGGTCAAGTATTCAATCCGTTTATGGCGGCTCCCGATGCTGCTTACCTCAACGGTAAGTACGTAAGAATGGCAATCGCTAAATACAACGGAACTTACTACTTTGTAGTCAACAACGTCGTATATATTATCCACGACGGATATTACGGTGCTGCAGACGAAGCGACCCCCGGTATCGGCGGTTTCAACGTTGATATGAAGGTAAACAAAGTCGTTGCGACAACCGAAGATACAGAAATACTTGAAAACCTCAAGTTGTTCAACGTTGCTACCGAAAGCGGACTTTTGGTTGACGGCGATATAGCGGATTGGGAAGCAAACGCAACGCTTTCCGCTCACTATTACGAAACGGTGGCAACCGACAATTCCGGCAAGAGCATAAGATTCTATGCGGCAAAGGTTGACGGCGGTATAATGGTTGCGGGCAAGGCTGTTTCTTCAAACGTTATGCATGCGACCAGCGCAAATTGGTGGGAAGATACAAACATAGAATTCACTTACGGTGCTGCTTCGAGAACGCAAAAATACGTTTCGGTACTTCGTAATTCCGATTCGGGAAAAGCATTCAACTTCAAGAATAAAGCCCTTGAAAACGGCATGAACGAAATTACGTTTGAAATGTTTATTTCTTACGACGATATGCCTTTCAGCGAAACTCAGGACGTAGAAATTATGCTTGCGTTCAGAAACGAAGACAATGCTGCCGGCATGACCGAAGGAAACCCCGGTTTATGGTGGTGCGGCGCATACCATATTTATAATTCCGAATGTCCTTACACGGTTACCGAAAACGGAATTTCCTGGAAAGAAGGTTACACGGTAACAGGCGCATAATTTCAAGCGTTAGATTAAAATTAAAAGCGGAATAATTTACTTGACGTAGGACAATTTACGCAAAGCGGATTATTAAAAGCAAAGATAAAATAACTTAAAAGTTTTACCGCGGTCGGCTTTCGACCGACCGCGGTAAAAAATATATTAAAATGACTAAAAGAGTTACACTCAAGGATATAGCGCAAATAAGCGGCTACTCGGTAAATTGCGTATCGAGGGCACTTATGGATTCAAGGGATATATCCGAAAACACTAAAGAAAAAATAAGGGAAATCGCCAATCAACTCGGTTACGTGCAGAATATGGCGGCGGCGAGTTTAAGAAACGGCACTTCCAAAACAATAGGCATAGTTTACGACTGTATACTAAATCCGTATTATTCCATAATTTTGCATTATGCGGGACAAGCGTTGCTTGCAAACGGTTATAATTACATTACGTTTATCAACACAAGCGCTCTGTTTAATACCGACACTGTAAAAAACATTTTGTCGCGCAACGTCGACGGAATACTTTCGCTTATCTCGCCGGACAGACAAGCGCAAACGATTATCGAAAGAGAGGGTATACCTACGGTAATCCTCGGCAGAAAAATCGAAAGCGAAAAAATCGATTGCGTAGTGCTTGACAACGAAAAAGGCGGTTATCTTGCGGGAAAATACCTTTTAAACAAGGGTTGCAAGCGCATGCGTTTTATCGGCGACGGTCCCAATATAGACTGTATGTTCGAAAGAGAAGCGGGTTTTATTAAAGCGTTAAACGAAAGCGGAATTTCCGTTGCTCCTCACGAGGGCGATTACAAACAATACGTCGAAGAGGTAAAAGACCTTTTAAAAATCAATGATATCGACGGCGTTTTTTGTTTCAACGACATGATTGTCTTCGAGGTAATGGAAAAATGCAAACAGTCAGGCAAAAAAATCGAAATTGTCGGTTTTGATAATCTTCAGCGCGAATTCAGGTTGCCTTTGGACGTCGTTTCGGTCAGTTACGACAAAAAGGCGTTTGTGGAAATTGCGATAGATAAACTTATAAGAAAGGTTGAAAAAGGCGCAAAAGAAAACAGAAGCGTTACCGTGTGCGACGTAAATTTAAAAGTTTAAATTTAATTTCAGGGCTTTTAATGCGTTTTATAAAGTGCTTATGCGTGCGGTAAACGATTAATGAACAAGAATAAATTTCGGCTTACGCCGTAAATTTTTAACACAGTAAAATTCGGCTTATGCCGTAAAATTTTATATAAAAACATGGAGGAAAAAAATGAAAAGATTTTCTAAATTATTCAGCATTGTAATGGTGCTTATACTTTCGTTGTCTTTCGGTCTTTTGGGTTGCGGCGGCAACAAGGGCGGAAACGACATAGAGTTGGACGAATCCGGTAACGTAAGACCGGGTAGTAAAACCGTTACAATCAAATTCTGGGGCTACGGCGACGAGTATGAAAAGCCCGTATTCGAAAAACTCGTTGAAAACTTCAACGCCGAAAATAAAGGTAAAATATTTGTAGATTACAAACATAAATCTTCGGCAGACTACGGCAATGCGCTTTCGTTACAACTCGGTACGACTGCTTGTCCCGACGTATTCTACGTAGGCGATGCCGACTATAAGGATTTCGCTACAAGAGGATATCTTAAAGATATTACCGAACTTGTGGAACAATCAAGCGTTTACAATATCGAAGATTTGTGGCCCAACGTTAAAGAGAGATATTATTACGACGTAAATACCACGCTTTACGGCGATGCCGCAGGTACAAACGGTAAATATTACGGCGTACCCAAGGATATAGGTCCTATCGTTATTTATTACAACGAAACAATGTTCAACACCTCGGGCGTAAAGGTTATTTCGGTTGCTGCCGAAAATCTCGAGGCTTTCAACAACGGCGCAGCCGATTCGAGAGGTAAGACAAAGACCGACTATCAGATTCCCGCAGATTACAGAGTAACCGAAAAAGGTTATTTCGTAGATAAGAGCGGTCAAAAATGGTTCAACAACCAGGTACCGATGAGTTGGGAAGAGTGCTATACGCTTTCTACCGTAATTCAAAATCAATACGACCCGAACGGAACGAAGGGTATATTCGGTTTCTTCACAGAATGGTGGTTCAACTATGGATGGGGCGTTGGCGGCAACTGTATAGAGTACATTGAAAGCGACGATACTAAATACACCGGCGGTTTCTATGATTTCACTCTTTGCGATCCCACTAAAAACTATATCGTAGCAGATAATGCAGAACCGTTCACTATCAACGGAAACACTTACAATCCCGGCGAAACAATTTCTTATGCAGACAAACTTGCAAACGAAAAAGACGTTGCTGCTGCGGCTGCGGGTAAAGACCACTTCAGCGGTGCTCAGATAGAATCTGCGGTATTGGCTGCGGTAGAAAAAGGACAACTCAACGTGCTTCCTTCTCAAAAAGAAGCGTTTGAAGAATTTGTAAGACTCGGTAGTGCTACAAACCAAAAAATCGGAGATAAAAACGGTTATAATATCACCGCTAAACCGCAATCTTTGGGCGGCGACTCCGGTAAGACTCAAGCGTTTGCTTACGGCAACACCGCTATGCTTGTAGACGGCAGATGGAACGTTTGTTCTTTCAGAGATTTGATGAGCAAAAACGAAGCAGACTACAACGATCGTGTTTCTAAAGGTAAAACTGCGTTCAAGTGGGACGTTGCACCCCTTGTTCAATATAAAGAATATGACGAAAACGGCGACGTAGCGGTACACGGCAAAATGGCAGGTCACTCCGGTTCGGTTGCTTTGGCTATTGCCGAAAAGAGTAAATATCCCAATGCCGCATGGAAATTTATTGAGTACATCGGCGGAACGGCAGGTCAAACCGCTCAGGCACAACAAGGTTTTGCAATTCCTCTTCAAAGAGACCTTGCAAACAGCGAAGTATTCCTTCAATCTAATATGTATCCGCAAAACGCTAAAGCGTTTATCGACGCTGCAGAGTACGAACAAGCGGGTGACTGGTGGTTCTTAATCAACAACGACTGGATCGACGACTGGGCAAACTACCTCAACAGTAAGATAAGAAACGGCACGGTATCGTATGACTCTTTCTTCACGGCTCAAGACTACACCAAGACGTGGAATATGCTTAAGACGTATACGGAAAAGAAATAATTAATTTGTATTGCGCGTTAAGCGGAGAAATTTCTCCGCTTAACCGTATATGATATCAGGTGGAAGGATTATGACTCTTGAAAAATCATTTAATAAAAAATCGGTTGACAAAAAGGAAAACCTTGCGGGTACCGCAATGGCGATTGTTCCTGTAATCGGTTTTGTGCTTTTCGGACTTATACCCATGTTACTCGCTATAGTAATGGCGTTTATCGAGATGGATAACTATATGTTCGAAAATGTAAAATTTGTCGGTCTCGATAATTTCAGATACGTATTTTTCTGGAAAGATATGCCCAACGGCGGTAAATTTTTAATGACTTTAAAAAATACCGTAATTATGGCGGCTTCGCTTCCTATAAACATCGTATTGTCGCTTATAATCGCTTTCCTTTTGACGAAAGATATAAAGTGTAAAAAATTATTCAGGTCGATTTACTTTATACCGTTCGTTTGCTCTACGATTGCAATATCTCTTGTATGGAGACAATTCTTTATAGGTCAGACGTATGGTATACTTAACCACATGCTCGGTAAAAACTATAAAAACCTTATAGATTGGCTCAACGACCCCAAATATTTCTTTTGGTGCGTAATAGTTACGGGAATCTGGGGTGGTACGGCGTTTAACATAGTGCTTTTCGGCGCTGCGCTTACAAACGTCAACACGACGTATTACGAGGCGGCAAAAGTCGACGGGGCAGGTGCTTTCAGAATATTCTTCAATATCACGCTTCCCGCAATTTCGCCGACGACGTTTTACGTTCTCGTTACCGGCTTTATCGGTGCTTTACAAGAATTTGCTCGTCCGCAGACGTTGCTTATTTCGGGCATGAGTCCCAACCCCGGACCCAACAGTCAGGGCTTGACCTCGGTTTATTATTTGTTCAACCTTTTGTGGTCCAACAGATGGTGTCAGGCATCGGCAGTCGCTTGGTTGCTTGCTATAATCATTTTAATTATTACGGCAATCAACTTCACCGTATCCAAATTCTGGGTAAGTTACGATTAAGGAGATGTGTTTATGAAAAAGAATAATAATGAAAATTCTATGCAAAACGTCAACTTAATCGTTGAAGAAATAAGTGCAAATTCAAATGCTTCGGGCTCGGTGAAATCGGGTGCGGTTTCGGTAAATGCCAAATATACTGCAGACAACCCGTTTATGACGGCAGAAGATATCGCAAGGGCAAAAAAGAGAAAATCTCCTGGAGTAATTATAAGTAAAGTTATAATTTATTTAGTACTTATTTTGTTTGCTTTGTGGACGTTATTCCCGTTTTTAATAGTGTTGTCTACATCGTTTAAATCGAGTGGTCAGGCACTTGATCCCGACTTTTCGTGGATACCCAAGCCGTTTACTTTAGAGGCTTATAAGTCGTGTATCAACGATTACAGAGGTTTGAGAAGCGAAGGCGCGCATCCGAAGATTATATGGGGTTTGTTCAGAACTCTCGTCATAATATTACCCCCTACGTTGTTGGGTCTTTTGACTTCGGCAATGAGTGCGTTTGCTTTTGCAAAACTTAATTTCAAACATAAAAACTTTTATTTCAGCGTGCTTCTGGCGACGATGATGATTCCCGGTACGATAATGACGACTCCGTCTTATCTTATTTATACTATTTTAGGGTTGAATACGTCGGCTTTCCCGTTGATGGTCCCCGGTATGTTCGGCGCGGCGACGTGCGTGTTCTTTATGCGGCAATTTTATTCGGGTATTCCTACCGACTTGATAGAGGCGGCAAAACTCGACGGTATGGGCTTTTATAGGATGTTTTTCTCTATAATGGTTCCGCTTTCGGTTCCCGCGCTTTTCGCTCAGGGATTGCTCGGTTTTATCGGCGGATATAACGATTATTTCGGACCGTATCTTTACCTTGTCGACAACGAATATCCCACTCTTCAGGTTGCTTTGTCGGGACTTGCTTCGTATTTCCCGTTGAAACCAAACGTAATTATGGCGAGTTGCGTGCTTGCGCTTCTTCCCACGATTATACTTTACCTCATTGCGCAAAAATACTTCATCGAAGGTATTGCGACGTCAGGTATGAAACTTTAATTTTTAAATATAATAGGAGAATATTAATGAAAAAAAGCAGATTATTGAGTTTGGCTGTTGCCGGAATGATTACCGCAACTTGTTTTGCGGGCTGCGGCGGTGGCGAATCAAGCGGTGGCGGAGAATTTGATTATATCACTTACAACGATATGTCGACTTCAAACGTTCACGAAGACTACAATAAAAACTTATATTATGCAAATACTCTCGACTTCGAATTAGCCGATCCGTCGGTAATCTGGGTCGATAAAAACCAAAGCAAAGAGTACGGCGGATATTTCTATGCGTACGGCACTTCCGACCTTATCGGTTGCCACGGTATTCAATGCTGGAGATCTACCGACTTGACCAACTGGGAAGATATGGGCGTAGCGTTTATGCCTGACTATCTCACCACCTGGGCATACGAAAACTATTGGGCACCCGAAGTAATATACGATGAAAACGACCAGACGTATTACATGTATTACAATGCCTGGGATATCAAGTCTTATGACAGATGGGGTGAAAACGGCGGCGAAGGCACAGCGTATATAAGTGTGGCGATGTCTGATTCTCCCGTAGGTCCGTTTATTTGCGCTGACGAATCTAAACCCGCTTTCGATTTTGCCGCTCACTCGAACGGAGTGTTTACTACGGTAATCGACGCATCTCCGTTTATCGATCCCAAAACGGGCGATAAATATTTGTACGTGTCGGCATACGGCGGTTCGCAAGGTTCGCAATGTATTTGGGGTTGTAAACTCAATAGTTGGTTAGACCCCGATTATTCAACGCTTAAAAAACTCACTCAAAACGGTTACGATAAAGCCTACAACGGCACTAAACTTGCCGATGAAGAGGGTTGTTGGGTAAATGAAGGTCCGTTTATGTATTACGATGAAGAGACCGATACCTATATGATGACGCTTTCCATCTGGCCGTATACATCTGCAGGTTATAAGGTAAGAACGGCAACTGCAAGCAATCCTCTCGGTGACTTCGTTAAAATTCCTTACAATGACGGCGGTTACGTTTTGTATACCGAAGATTCCTGGAAGAGCACTCAATCCGCAGGTCACCACTGCTTTATTTACGCCGGCGACGAACTTTTCATCGCATATCACACCTTTAAAAACAGAGAAGAAATTTCCGGCGGCAGAGCACTTGCTGTCGATAGAGTAAAATTTACAAAGAACAGTAAAGGTCAAAAAGTAATGGTTACCAACGGACCTACTTATTCTTATCAACCCCTTCCCGAGGCGGTTTGCGGATATAAAAACGTTGCAGAGCAAGCAACGGTTACGGCTACAAACGTAAAATCCGATTCTTCCGCAAGTTATCTCAACGACGGATTTATCAAGATTCACGGTCTTTACAACGACCTTGTAAACGTAACCGAATTCAACGCAGGTACAAGCGAAATTACAATGAAATTCAACGGTTATGTAAATACTCGTTCTATTCTCATTTACAACGCTATCGAATACGATAAAACTTTCGTAAATATCAACAAAGTAGAACTCACTTACAAGACTTCTTCCGGAGATAAGGTTGCAACTATTAAAAATCTCAAATATGATTACGATTTCTATACTTTCAGTGAAGAAGTGACCAATCCCGGCGGCGCGGTAATTGCAGAGTGGGCTGATCTTGCCGTAAAACAAATCAAAATTACTTTCAATTCCGGCGATTATGAAATAAATATTCCCGAAATAGTGGTAATGGGCAACAACAAAACGCCGATCAGCGGAGATTCTTTCAAGAAATATTCTTATACAAATCCCCCCGCAGTGTCGTCGAACAAAACGCCTACAAGCGCGACTTTCGGTGAAGCGGGTGACGCAAGTTTTAAATTCGGCACTACTTGGGGCGTCGATCTTACAAACGACCACGGAATGAACGATAACGAGAGTATAGTTTACCACAAAGGTTCGTCTGATCAATATACAATCTTTAAGGGGCTTTATTCCAATGCGTTCTATGCCGAAGGTAAAATTACGGTTGCAAACTTTGCAAGTACCGATACAAAGGCTCTTACAAACGACCCGTATCCGAAGATCGGTATGGCGTTGAGAAACGCCGACGGCGGCATGTTCTTCTATATAGACGCGTCAAACGGCTATACAAACAAGATGGTAGGTTATACGTTCTCGGTATTCGGCGATCCGGGCAACTGGGACTGGGCAGGTACGGAAGAAACAACCGAACTTCCCGCTAAATATGTTCCGCAATACACAAACGGATCGTACACCAAGATGGCAATTCTTATGAAGGACGATACTGTATATCTTTTCTGTAACGATCAACATGTAGCGACGATTGTTAATCCTCGTGGATTTAACAACGGTAGAAAGGCTACGGTAGGATTCCTTTCATTCAACACCAATCTGGGAATTAAAGAGTACTACGCAACTACCGACGCAAGCGTAATCAATAAAAAACTTGCGCTTGTACCCAACGCATAATCGGTTAAATTAATTGATTAATGCAATTAAAATAAAGAAATACAAGGGGGCTGCCATTGCGGTAGCCCCGTATTTTTTGTGAATATATTACCGAATATGCCTGCCGTATTGCCGTTGTATTATTTGCCGCACTGCTTGTTACATTGTTGTTATATTGTACGTCGATTTGCTCGCTGTATAGACAAGCGTAAATTGCCATTGCATCGCGGGCACGTATTTTTATCGGCTTGACTAATTTGCCGTTTTGTAGTAAAATTATATTAATAAATTAAAAGAAGAAACGAAGTTGAAAGATTATATTTATTGCTATTCTCAAGAAGAACTTAATATATTGTCCGAGAGGTTGAGACTGCTTAAAAAACGCTATAAAATCGCGGTAATAGTTTACGTTTGCGTTGCGGTAACGCTTATATGTTTAAATTTCGTTATAGGGCATGTTTTGCCGCTTGCGCTCGGTATTGCGATAAGCGTTTTATTCGCCGTATGGAGCGTGTATTATTTCGACGTGATTTACGGCAAGTGCAAAAGATATTATAAGTATATCGACGCAATGACAGGGGCTGACGAGAAAAAATCTGCGGCAACTTTTATAGCGAAAGGAGAAGACGTTAAAATCGACGGGTTCGAGTATTCTACTTATAAATTTTACGACAAAGTAAAAGAGAGAGAAGTTGATTATATTGTCAACATCAGGGCAAACGTATCGCTTGAAAGTGGCAAAGAATACTACTTGATAATCGCAAATCGCCATTTGATTGCATACAAGGAGGCGGACTTATGATTTATGACGAAAACATAACTAAGCGTGACGCCATAAATAGTTTTAAAAGAAAATGGTGGGTTTATCTGATATGCGTCGTAAGTGCGGTGCTTTTAAATTGTTTCGTTTATTATTTGTTTACCAAACCCAAGATGAGCGAACAATTTTACGTGTGGGTTTCCGCTCCTGCAAACTTTGAAAAAGAACTTATAAACGATATAAAAACTACTGCTAAAGAAAACGACAAAAAAGTCGTTCACGTCGAAAATTATGACCCGAACAGCAGTAATTATTTCAAACTTTTCGGCACAAAAGGCGGCATTATGACCAATATTTTCGTTTTTAATAAAAGCGAAATAGAGTTGCACGACGCAAAAGATTTTTATTTAAGTCTTGAAAATTCGCCCTTTGTCGATCTTGAAGATAATTATATAATCGACGGGGTCCCTTACGGGGTACATCTTGCCGGCGATTATTACATGCTTATAAATTGGCATAACAAAAGTTACGATACGTGTTACGCCGTGATTCAGACAATTCTCGATTACGTAGAGGAGAACGGATATGAAGTTGGGTGATTTTTTTCAAAGATTGATTTTAGGAAAACCCAAAAACAACGATTTTACACCCGAAAATTTACCGAAAAACAGATTTAAAGCACTTTGGTTTGTAATAAAAAACGAATACATAAAGTTTTTAAAGACGTGTTTATTGACCGCTGTGTTTTTTCTCCCTCTTCTGGTTTTCGGCGTGTATTCGGGAATTAATCTTTTAAATATATTAGCGAGCGAATATAAAATTGCAGACCTTCTTAAAATGGTCTCGTTTAACTTAATGGTAAAAGTCCCGCTTATAATGTTTGCCTCTATCGGGCTTGCCGGCGGAATATACGTCGCGAGACAACTCGTTTGGGACGAACCGGTTTCGGTTTTCAGAGACTTTAAAAAGGGCGTCGGGTACGGTTTTAAACAATATTTGCTTATCGCATTAATTTTCGGTATAGTTTTGTTTTTCAGCGGGTATTATTCATACGCTTTTATTTTCGGAAACAACAGCCCGATGATAAAAATTACGTGCGTGGTTTTGCTGTTGTTGCTGCAATTAATATCAATTATCGTCACAATGTACGCTTGTTGTCTTTCGTCGCTGTACAACATGAAGACTTTCGACGTGTTTAAAGCGGCGTTTATTTATACTTTTAAACAACTTCCCAAAAATCTCCTTATATTTTTGGCGTCTGTTCTTCCGTACCTGATTTTGTTTTATATACCTGTACCGTTGGTGCAATATATTGGAATGTTTTTCGTTTGTTGTTTCGGATTCGGATATCTCGAATGTGTGTGGGTGTTGTATACAAACTCGGTATTCGATAAATATATAAATGCCGAAAATTACCCCGACTTTGTGAGAAAAGGACTTTACGGGCAATGCGAAATCGTTGTAGACGATTATAAAATTTCCGACTTTATAAAAGAAGTCGAAAGCGAGAACAGCGACGATGAAGGTGATGGCAAAGATGAAGAAAACGACGAAAATCACACAGGCGGGGAAATTGAAAACAACCTCGACGAGGTAGAAACAATTAAAAACAACGCCGGAAAAACGCTCGAAAACATCGACGGAAAAGAAACAGAAAACGATGGTAAAGAATAAACTTCGGAATAAATGAAAAACTCATTTAACAATATAAACGGCGTTGTTTATGCGATACGTATTGCGTAAAACTTGCAAAAATAGTGCATTTCTTATAAAGAAAACATAAGGAGCGGCGACGTCGCAAAAGCGGCAGTGTAGCGCAATAAATACAATAGCACATAAATAGACAGATTAAAAAAGGAAAGATATGGACGTTTCTTGTAAAAACTTGACAAAAATATTCGGTTTGGATTCTTATGCGTTAAGAAGTCTCGACTTGCATATCGAAAGCGGGGACTTTACTGTGATCATGGGCGAATCCGGGTCGGGCAAAAGTACCCTTTTAAGAGTAATTGCCGGGCTTGAAAAATGCACCTCTGGCGAAGTGTTTTTCGACGGCGTGCCAATGAGCGACGTACCGGCGGAGAAACGAAATATTGCCATGGTTTTTCAACAGTACGTTTTGTATCCCAACATGTCCGTGTATGAAAATTTAGGGTTTTACGATAAATCGCACGGGTTAAACGAAGTCGAGGTCGATGCTAAGGTAAGGTCGGTCGCTTCGCTTTTAGGTTTGACTTCGGTGCTCAACCGAAAGCCGAAATATCTTTCGGGCGGTCAGCAGCAAAGGGTTGCTTTGGCAAAAGCACTTTTGCGTTCTCCCGATATTATTCTGTTCGACGAACCGCTTTCAAACGTGGATGAGGCATCGAGAAGCGATTATGAAGATTTGCTCATCGCATTGAAGAGAAAATTGCCGAAAACTACGTTTATTTACGTCACGCATAAAGTTGACGAGGCATTAAAACTCGCGCGGCATATAGCCGTTTTAAACGACGGCGAACTTATCGCATACGGCACGCCCGAAGAAGTGATAAAAAATCCGCAAAACACCGAAACCACGTACATTTTGGCGGGCGATAAAGCGGAAATTCAAGGCGGCGTTTTATATAAAAACAAAATAGTATACGACGGCGGCGAAGTCGAACTTTCCGACTTATTGAAAGAGACGATAAACGAAGACGACTCAGGCGAAGTGTTGCTTGCTAAAAATTTTTTCGGGCTTGAGTATCCCGTGGTTTTTGATAAAAACGGGGTGCAAATCGGCGGACTTAAAAACGAATACTTTTTAAAAGGAACGCTCGGCAACGAAACTTTGACTGTCGGCGGTGTAGAAAATGCGCTCGACAGTGCTTTTTTGAATAGAATTATCGATAAAAAAGAAAGCGTTTACGTAAAAATCAAGGCGGGCGAGATTCATTATTTTAAATGCGACGGTGATTTCGAGATAAATTCCACCGTTACTTTTATAGAAGGAATGACTACGGTGTTTTCAACGCAATCCGGGAAAATTGCATTGCGCACGGATAGAGGATATAAAGCAGGAGATAATGTAAAGTTGTATTTCCCGTCGGAATCAACTCAACTTTATTCGGTTGACAAGCAAAAAATCACTTCGAAATACGAAATTAAACAAAATGCGGCAACTGCGATAAAACTTCCCTTCAACAGATTAAAAACAGGCAAAAGCATACTTTGTTTGAAAAACAAAATTTTGGCAAATCAAGCGACGGTAATTATTCCGCCCGACGCGTTTACGGGGTATTCCAAGAGACGTAAAAACTCAATATTAGTCAGGGCTTGCCTTGACGAAGACGTGCTCGGCGAAGAAAAACTCGTGTATGTGGTGGTTGACGGATTTAATAATTACGTCACGGTAAAAATCGACTCTCAAAGGCAAATGCTTAAAAGAAAGCAGTTTTTTTTGGCTGTAGACCCTGATAAAATAATTGTTAAATACGGGCACAACAAAAACTGATTTTGTGAGTATTGCGCAATACGTATCGAGTAAAACGAGTAATTTGCTGTGAAGTTTTGCATAAATTGTCGATTAAATAATATCAAATAAAAAGCAAAAGAGCAGCCTTTTATGCTTACTTTATGATTACCTTGACGATGGCAGTATTTTGCTTATATATTCCGCGCCGAAGATATAGAACGAATATATAGAAGATAAAAAAGATAAAGAAAATAAAGAAGACAAAATATTGAAATTCAAGCAAATTTCAACACAAAACGTCTAAAACAAAAATTAAATTATAATTGTAAAAGCCAAGCGTTCAATGTAAAACCGCCCGGCTTTTATTTTGCCGTAAATTTTATTTTAACCGTCTATGCAAATTTTGCCGCAGGAAACTATACGTTGCCGCAAATAATTATGTAAACGACCATACAAAATACAACGCAAAATACTATGTAAAAGACAAAGTAAAACATATCGGAAATAAGAAGTATGTGGGTGTGAGTTATGCAGGTAAAAATTAAAGCAGCCACACAAAACACGACATAAACGACAATTCAAATAATCCTGAAACAATCAAAAATCCCACCAAATTGGTAGGATATACCGCAAAATACTATAATTTCCCGCCAAATTACTAAAATTTTCCGTTATACAATTAAATTATATCATTATATAATTATTGACATATTATTTTTTTTATTGTATAATAATGATTGGCATGATGACTTAATCGTTTAGGCATCGGCATGTATAAACGGATATTTTGTAAGGAGGGCTAATATGGCTCATTTAAACGAGAATGCGGTTAAGCAAATTAACTCCATTATTGACAGGTACACCAATGAAAAGACGCCTCTGATGATGATTTTGAGCGATATTCAAAAGGAATACGGTTATATTCCTCTTGAAGTGCAAGAACTTGTATCGCAAAGAACGGGTATTTCCGTTGCGGAAATATACGGCGTTGTTACTTTTTATTCCTTCTTCTCATTGACGCCGAAGGGGAAATACGTTATCGGTTGTTGTCTGGGTACTGCGTGCTACGTAAAAGGCGCGCAACAAATTATCGATAAATTTTCCGAAATACTCGGTATTGCTCCGGGACAAACGACTTCGGACGGAATGTTTACGTTGGACGCCCTTCGTTGCATAGGCGCGTGCGGTATCGCTCCCGCCGTTACGATCAACGGTAAAGTTTATCCAAAGATGAAAGTCGGCGACGTACAAGGCGTAATCGACGAATACCGTAATGCGGAGGTGTAAGATGATTAAGAATTTTAAACAATTAAACGAAAAAACGACTTCTTGCGCAGCATGCCTCGATAAAAAGTTTGAGGCAACCGACGGCAAGAGAGCAATTATATTGTGTGGCGGTACAGGCTGCCTTTCTTCCAATTCGGACGAAATTTTAAAGAGATTCAGAGAACTTATTTCAAGCGAAGGTCTCGAAGAAAAAGTAAGCGTTAACCAAGCGGGTTGTTTCGGATTCTGTTCGCAAGGACCTTTCGTAAAGATTTATCCTGAAGACACTTTATACAGACTTGTTAAAGTTGCCGACGTGGACGAAATTTTTGAAAAAGACATCAAAAACGGCGAGGTTGTCGAAAGACTTTTATACGTAGACCCGACAACAAAAGACAAAGTAACCAAGCAAGACGACATCACGTTCTATAAAAAGCAAGTACGTATCGCTTTGTACGGCTGCGGCAAAATCAACCCCGAAGACATCAACGAGGCTTTCGGCGTAGGCGCGTTCCAAGGTCTTGAAAAAGCACTTAAAATGGACAGAGCGGACGTAATCAAAGAAGTGCTCGATTCCGGACTTCGCGGCAGAGGCGGCGGCGGTTTCCCCACGGGAAGAAAATGGCAATTTGCTTATAATCAGCCCGAAGGAGAAAAGTACGTCGTATGTAACGGCGACGAGGGCGACCCCGGTGCATTCATGGACCGTTCGATTCTTGAAGGTAACCCCCTGAGCGTAATCGAAGGTATGATGATCGCCGGTTATGCAATCGGTGCGCAAAACGGTTATTTCTACGTTCGTGCAGAATATCCCATCGCTGTTCACAGACTTCAGGTTGCTATTAAGCAAGCGGAAGAAATGGGTCTTATCGGCGACAACATTCTTGGTACGGGCTTTAATTTCAGAGTACATATCAGACTCGGTGCGGGCGCATTCGTCTGCGGCGAAGAAACGGCTCTTTTAAATTCTATCGAAGGTAAAAGAGGTATGCCCAGACCCAGACCGCCTTTCCCTGCGGTAAAAGGTTTGTGGCAATGTCCGACAATCGTAAACAACGTAGAAACTCTTGCTTGCGTACCTTATATTCTCCGCAACGGAGCGGCTGAATTCGCTAAATACGGTACTGAAAAATCCAAAGGAACGAAAGTTTTCGCTCTCGGCGGAAAAGTAAACAACGTAGGTCTTGTAGAAGTACCCATGGGTACAACTTTAAGAGAACTTATTTATGATATCGGCGGCGGTATCCCGGGCAACAAGCAATTCAAGGCTATTCAGACGGGCGGACCTTCCGGCGGCTGTCTTACGGCAGAAGACCTCGACACGTCAATCGACTTCGACAGTTTGGTTGCAAGAGGTTCGATGATGGGTTCCGGCGGAGCGATCGTAATGGACGAAGACAACTGTATGGTCGACGTTGCTAAATTCTATATGGAATTCATTTGCGACGAATCGTGCGGCAAGTGTTCTCCCTGTCGTATCGGCACGAAGAGAATGCTTGAAATATTGACTAAAATCACTCAGGGAAAGGGCACTTTGGACGATATAGCGGAACTTGAAGAACTCGCTCAGACAATCAAGGCGAATTCTCTTTGCGCGCTCGGTCAAACCGCGCCAAACCCCGTACTTTCCACATTGGCACACTTCAGAGACGAATATGTCGCTCACGTTGTAGACAAGACTTGCCCTGCAAAGGTATGTAAAAACCTCATGAAGTACGTTATCGATCAGGATAAATGTATCGGTTGCGGACTTTGCGCAAGAAATTGTCCCGTCAGCGCAATCACGAAGACTACTTACGTTGCTCCCGGACACAAACTTCCTTCGCTTACTATCGACAGCGACAAGTGTATCAAGTGCGGCGTATGTATATCCAACTGTAAATTCGGCGCTATAAGCAAAAACTAATAGGAGGAAATCGAAATGTCTAAAATCAATATTAAAATAGAAGGTATTCCTTATCAGGTAGACGAGGGATTGACTATATTGGAAGCGGCAAAAGAGTGCGGATACGAAATTCCTTCTTTGTGTGCTTATAATCACGGCGAGTGCAACAGAGGCTCGTGCCGTGTGTGTCTCGTAGAGGCAACGGGAGCGAGAGGTCTTGTCGCTTCTTGCGTATATCCCGTAAACGAAGGAATGGAAATTACCATTTCTTCTCCCAAAGCAACCGCTGCGCGTCGCGCCTCGGTAGAACTTTTACTCTCCAACCACAACGTTCACTGCCAACAATGCGATAAAAACGGTCAATGCGAACTTCAACACGTAGCCGAAATCACCGGCGCAAGAATGGGTATGTATGAAGGTTCTAAATCCGCAACTACGCTTGACGAAGTAGGTCCGTCCATTGTGAGAGACACTTCAAAGTGTATTCTTTGCGGACGCTGCGTCGAAAGATGCAAAAACGCTCACGGCAACGGCATATTGGGATTTGAAAACAGAGGTTTCAGGACGATTGTCGCTCCTGCTCAAAATCGCAACTTCATCGATTCTCCCTGTATCATGTGCGGACAATGCGTATCGGTATGTCCCACGGGCGCATTAATGGAAAAATCCGAAATCGACAGACTTGACGCAGCATTCAAAGCGGGCAAGTACGTGGTAGTTCAAACCGCTCCCGCGGTAAGGGCTGCGCTCGGCGAAGAGTTCGGTCTTAAAATCGGCACTGCCGTAACGGGCAAAATGGTTGCCGCTCTCAAGAGACTCGGTTTCAAAAAAGTATTCGACACAAACTTCGGTGCGGACCTCACCATTATGGAAGAGGCTACCGAACTTTTGCAAAGAGTTAAAAACGGCGGAACTCTTCCCATGATAACTTCTTGTTCTCCGGGTTGGGTAAACTATGCCGAATATTATTACGGAGACCTTTTGGACAACTTGTCAACCTGCAAATCTCCTCACGAAATGCAAGGCTCGATTCTTAAACATTTTTATGCTAAAAAGATCGGCGTAAATCCCGAAGATATGTACGTAGTATCGATTATGCCCTGTACCGCTAAAAAATACGAAAAGGAAAGACCCGAACTTTCTCACGACGGTCTTAAAGACGTCGATTGCGTACTCACTACAAGGGAACTTGCAAAACTCATCAAACGTAGCGGTATCAACTTCAACAGGCTTCCCGACGAACAATTCGATATGGATATCATCGGCGATTATACAGGCGCAGGCGTAATCTTCGGCGTAACGGGCGGCGTTATGGAGGCTGCTTTAAGGTCTGCATATTACTTCCTTACGGGTAAAGAACACGAGGCGATTAAGTTTGAATCGGTCAGAGGCTTCGAGGGTATTAAAGAGGCTACGCTCAATATCAACGGTATGGAAATCAACATCGCCGTCGCATCGGGCATGAAAAACGCAAAAGTGCTTCTCGACCAAATCAGAGAAGGAAACAGCAAATATCAATTTATCGAAATCATGGGTTGCCCCGGCGGCTGCGTTGCGGGTGGCGGACAACCGTACGTTAAACCTTGCTTCCTTCCCAACGAAGATCTCGATATTCTGGATACGTTCAAGCAAAAGAGAGCAGACGCGCTTTACAGTGAAGACGAAAAGCAAACTCTTCGTCAATCTCACAACAATCCGCAAATCAAGGCATTGTACGCAGAATTCCTCGGCGAACCTTGCGGTCACACCTCTCACGAACTTCTCCACACCACTTATACGGAAAAAGAAAGATTCAACTAATTTAAATAAACATATAAAAAAGTCGTCCCTTGGGGCGACTTTTTTTAAACCCCGTGTTTAACAAGGAGTTTTTTTATTTAAACAAAAAGCCAATCCCGAATTTGCGTGGAGTTGGCTTTTTTAGCGTAAATTTTTCATACTGAAATGAGTATGGCAGAGTGCCGTATTATTGTGTTTATTGTTGTAGTGCAAGGTAAGCAAATTAAAGCCGCATTGTAAGTTTTACGTCATACGTATTGTGTAAAAACGACAAATTTTTACCTGAAATGGTAAGTTACATAATATAAAACGCGCATTGATATTTAATTAAATCAAAGTTAACGTTCAGATAAATCCCAGTCGATGGGTTCGATGCCGCGGCTTATTAAAAAGTTGTTTGTTTTGCTGAAAGGTTTGCTGCCGAAAAAGCCGTTGTAGCAAGAGAGCGGACTGGGGTGCGCGCTCTCAATAACATAATGTTTGCTCGTGTCGATAAGTGACTTTTTGCTGCGTGCGTTTGCTCCCCAAAGTATAAAAACGACGGGTGTTTCTTTTTCGTTTACAACTTTAATCACGCTGTCGGTAAACCATTCCCAGCCTTTGCCCTTGTGGGAGTTTGCGAGACCTTGGCGCACAGTAAGCACGGTGTTTAAAAGAAGCACTCCTTGTTCTGCCCACTTTTTCAGATAGCCGTCCTCATGTGGGGGTATGCCCAAATCGTCGTATAATTCCTTATATATATTGACAAGCGAAGGCGGGATTTTTATTCCTTTGTTTACCGAAAAACTAAGTCCGTGTGCCTGACCTTCTTCATGGTAGGGGTCCTGACCCAAAATAACCGCTTTCAATTTGTCGTAGGGGGTAAATTTAAAGGCGTTGAAAATGTCGTACATCGACGGGTAAATCACGTGATGAGAATATTCGTCCTTTAAAAATTCTCTTATTTGCAAATAGTTTTCGTCGCTGAATATATCGGCGAGTTTTTCGTCCCAGCCGCCGCCGAGTTTTATCATAAAAAGCACCTCGAATCGTTTGTATCGATACTATTATACATTATTATATATAAAATTGCAATTATCGAACTGAAAATAGTTGAAAGTCGACGGAAAATATATATTTTAATTGAAAAACGAATAAAATTGAAAGTCGTAAAATAATAAAATTTTCAAAAAAACAAAAACCGCGTTAAAAATACAACTAATTTTGCGTTTTTACAACAAAATTGTAAATTACATATTGATTTTATCCTGAAAATAGGGTATAATCGATATATAAAAAACAAGTTATGCTAAATTTAACAACAAAAGTTGTAATTTGCCGCCGACTATGAAAAATTTGCAAAATATATTTGCCGAAGCCTTTAAAATCGGATAATTGGGCGAAAAAGCGTTTGAATTACAAATAAAGTTGTACAAATAAAAGAATTTTAAAAATTTTTCAAATTGGGTATTGCATAACAAAATATTAATTGCTATAATTTATCTTGGGATGGGGCGAATATTCGCCGGGAATAAAAATCGCATAGAAATTATATTTCTATTCGTTGCTTTTGCTCGTTTTAATGATGCAAAAAGCAGAGCGATTAAACTTACGAAAAGCAGTTTCAGCATTGAGTTGTAGCAAACGGAGGACAAAATGGGAAGAGAAATCTTAAAAATCGACGTCGAAGACGAAAAGTTGGAAAGTCTCGGCATGGCACTTTCTTCAAAAATCAGGAGAAAGATTTTGTTATTGCTCAACACTTCGAGTTACAGCATAGTGGAAATTGCGGAAAAACTCAACATACCCGTATCGACAGCGGCGTTCAACGTAAAAGTACTTAAAGACGTAGACCTGGTGCTTGTCACCGCAAAACAAGCCTCGAAGGGCAACACGAAAATAGTTTCGAGAAACCTAGATAAAATTCTGATAAATCTTTACGACGAAGTTTCTTATGAAAGCGAAATAAAATCGCATACTATAGAGGTGCCCGTCGGTTCGTTTTTCGAGGCAAAAGTTGCGCCCCCGTGCGGAATGGCGTCGGAAAAATCGACTTTATCTGTAGACGATTTCCCGTCGGTGTTTTACGAACCCGAAAGGTTTAAGGCGCAAATCGTCTGGTTTTCAAAGGGCTATCTCGAATTCAGAGTACCCAATTATTTCATCAAGGACAAGGACCTTGTGGACGTCAACGTAAGTTTTGAAATTTGTTCCGAAGCCCCCAATTATCAGAACGATTGGAAGTCGGACATCACGTTCTGGATAAACGACGTAGAACTTTGCACTTATTTAAGCGAGGGCGATTACGGCATGAGAAGGGGCAGATTAAATCCTCATTGGTGGCCGGACTATTCGACTCAATTCGGAAAACTCGTAAGTTTAATGATAGACAACAACAACGTGTATTTAAATGAAAAGGGCGTTTCGGGCGTTAAACTTAAAAATTTAAAAATTACCGAGGGCGAATATTTCACTTTCAGGATAGGCAACAAGCCCGACAGTAAAAATCAAGGCGGACTCAACTTGTTCGGAAGCAAATTCGGCGATTATGCTCAAAGTTTGATTTTTAAATTCGATTATAAAGACAAAGAGGACGTTTAAACTTTTAAAAGCATCAGGAAAAACGTCAACCCCGGATAATGCGCAAATAAATGAAAACGCATAAACAAAAGACGTAAAATGCATAAATAACAATGCACAAACGCGAAAAGTTAATATGCGTAGGCGTAAATAAAAAGGCGCAAAACAAAAATAAAATAAAAACGTTATCAACGGCGAAAGCCGAAAAACTACTCATAATATGAGTCAGGAGGATATTATATGAGAAAATTACTTACACTTTTAATGGCAATAGTACTTGCTTTCTCGTTCACGCTTGTAGGTTGCGGCGGCGGAAACGGCGGCAACGGTGGCAACGACAGCGATGATAGCGGCAGCGGCGGAAAGACTACGATTATTTTCGCAGGTCGCGGTTCTATCGACGAAGAAAACAACTACACCAAATTTATCAGAGAATTCAACGATGCAAACCCCGACATTTACGTCACTCCGCAATGGTCTGCCGACGAGGCTTCATACGGAAACTATCTTAAAGGTCTTATCGGTTCTTCCGGTATGCCCGAAGTGTTCATGATGGACGACAGAGATTTCCTTGCTTATGCAAGCGGCGGCGTTCTTCTCAATATCAAATCTTACGTCACCCAGGACGAACTTGACTCCATGTACGAGACTGCATATTCAAAATATTATTACAATTCGAAGGCAAACGCTCTCGGCGATACGAACGGCGGTCTTTACGGACTTCCCAAAGATCAAGGTCCTTACACGCTCGTATACAACAAAAAACTCATTAAAGAAATTTGCGAACTTTTAAAAATTCCGGTAGAGTATCCCAGCGCAACCGAACCTATGACTTTCGTTACTTTTGTAGATTACTGCAAAAAACTCGTCAACGGAGCAAAAGCGGCAAATGCGACTAAATACGCAAATCTTTACGGTATCGGCGCATACGAACTCGAAGCGGCAGTATACTCGAACAACGCCGATTTCTTCAACGAAGGAGCAACAAAATCGAGAATTACCGAACAAAACTTTATCGATGCAGTACAATGGATTGCCGATTTATATCTCGAGCATAGAATAATGCCCGACGCCGGCTCGCAAGCAAACAACAACTCTTATCAAAGATTTACAAGCGGTCAATCGCTTTTCTGCTTTGCAGGTCCTTGGGACTGCACTAATTTCTGGAAAGAACTTACTTTTGAGTGGGATATTTGTCCTGCCGTAGTGGGTACTGCGGAAGGTGCGGTTTCTACCGCATGGGTAGGCTCTATGGCATACTCGGTAAGCGGAACCATAAGAAATTCTAAAAAGAAAGAGGCTGCGGTAAAATTCGCTAAATATCTTTCTATGAGTCTCGATTCTCAAAGAACTCAATATTCTATAGGTCAGGCAATCCCCAACCTTAAATCGTTGGAAGAAGAATATTGCAACGATACGCAAGGTTTAATCGGAAACAAAAACGGTCCCGAACACAGAAGCGTATGGATCGATATAGTAAACGGCACTTCGGAAACGGATAAAGTTACCGGTAAAACAAGGGCTTGTTATTATACTTACGGAAGCGACTGGCTTACAGCCCTTACCGAAACGTTCTCCACGCAGGGACTTTGGTCCACGAAAAACAAAGCGGAATCTATTATTAAAGGATTCAATAAACAATTCCAGGCATATCTTGACGATTATCAGGACCAGATGTAATTAAACAAATATTCGGTATTACGGCAAAATGCGTTTTGCCGTAATACTCGATTAAAGGCGAATGATTTTCGCCGTAAAATATCTCCGAAAGAGGGAGAAAAGATAAATGAAAAACAAATTTAAAAACGTTGAGGCGGGAAAAGAGTATTCTTACTCGTTGATTGCTTGCGAAAACACGCAAAACGGGCTTGATACGGCGCAAACGGCTATACCTGAATTTGCCCCGTACGACCCCAAAGCCCGCAGCAAAGAAAACAGAAAATTCAACAGAAAAGAAAACACGGTCGCGTTTTTATTCATACTTATTCCTTTAATAGGTTTTTGTATGTTTACGATTATATCGATGATTGCTTCCGTGCTGTATTCTTTTACGGATTTAAACCCGATAAAACACGGCGAACCTATTTTAAAAATCTTCAAAGACATAGTAATACAAAAGTCCGAACGTAAGCCGCACGGAATCTGGCAAAACTATTTCGACCTTTTTACTAATCCTCTTTTAAAAGACAGATTTTTAAGGACGATTTTAAATACGCTTGTTTTGATGCTGAGTATACCTACTTCGATGATTCTGGGCCTTTTGCTTGCTGTACTTTTAAGTACCAAAGGGATTAAAGGAACAAAACTCATGCGTATGCTTTATTATTTACCCGCTGTTTCGTCTGCGGTTGCAATGAACTTCCTCTGGAGATATGTTTTCAACAGTGAAACGGGTATTGCCGCAATGATATCTTTTACAAAAAATGTCCTATGGCTAAGCGATAATACGGCAATTAAAGCGGCAATTATCATCAAAAACAGTTGGGGAGGAATGGGCGGCAACATGCTTTTGTATCTCGCGGGTATTTTGAGCATCTCGAGAGATTATTACGAGGCTGCCGAAATAGACGGAGCGTCCGCCTTAAGACAATTTTTCGCAATAACGCTCCCAATGCTTTCACCCGTAACTTTTTATATGTTGATTATGGGCGTAATAGGCGGTTTGCAATCGTTTGTCGATGCCGACGTATTCGCAAACGGCGACGACGGAGCGCAGACCATAGTTTACTTTATATGGCAGAGAATGGGAGAAAACAGATACGGAAGCGCAAGCGCGGCATCCATTTTACTTGCAAGCGTAATCATGGTCATCACGTCTATACAGTTCAGATTATCCAATTCATGGGTATACGAGGATTAGGAGGGATAATATGGTTGAATTAAACACAAGCAGAATTAAACTCACCAAACCTCAACTTGTAATGCGGGTAATAGTATACGTACTTCTGATACTCGGTTGCTTAATAATGATTTTCCCGTATTTTTATATGGTGGCGTCATCATTGAAGACAAGTGCCGAGGCTGCCGCTACCATTAATTTAAGAATACTTCCCAAAGTACCGCAATGGAGCAACTATACTCACGCATGGAAAAGAGTAGATATGTTTACCTCTTCGTTAAATACCTTACTTATAGAGATGACTGTAATACCTATCGGTACTTTCGTGGCGGCAATGGCTGCGTTTTCATTTGCAAAACTTAAACTCAGACACAAGACTTTTTGGTTGCTCGTACTTATGAGCGGCATGATGGTTCCTTATGCGGCGTTGCTTCTTCCTCAATTCAGGGTATTCACGAGAATCCTCGACTGGACGGCAACAGGCAGTGTACCGCAAAAGGCGTTGCTTCCGCTTATCGTTCCGGGATTTTTCGGCAACACAAGCATGATGTTCTTCTTCATACAGTACATGAAAGGTATTCCCACCGCGCTTTTCGAGTCGGCAAAAATCGACGGAGCGGGTTATATGACGATGTTTGTAAGAATAATGTTTCCGCTTATCGGACCTGCGCTCGGCGCGCAAGTGGTTTTCTGGTTCGTGGGTATCTGGAACGACTATTTCGCTCCTTCTATTTACCTCACCTCGCCTAAAGTGCGTACGCTTCAGGTTTCTCTTAAAATGTTCAGCGGACAAAACGGCGGCAATGCCGAACTTATGATGGCGGGCTCGGTAATATCGAGTATACCTCTTATAGTCATTTACGTTTGTTTCCAGAACTTGTTTATCGAATCGATGGCAATCACGGGAATAAAAGGATAACTTGAAATTATACAAAATTACGATAAACTTATTGAAATGCACTTAAACGAAAGAAAAACCCGGTTTGAATTTTGTTTTCGCGCAAACTAATTTGTCAATAAAGGTTTTGTCGCACTATATTGCGCGATAGCCTTAATAATTCACTTATTAAAAAAATAAAATAAGGAGAAAAAAGATGAAAAAAAGAAGACTATTATTACTGTCTTTGAGCGTAATGCTTGTATTAAGCCTTTCGCTTACAACCGTATTTGCCTTCAACTTTAAGGAGTATTCGCCTAAAAAGAGCGTAGGCAACGGTCAATTCGACTACGACGGCAATTACGTCGCGCCCGAACTTAAAATCGACGGCGTAGGCGACGATGCAAAGTGGCAGGAATTGGATTGGTTTTACAAGGACATTAAAAGCGGAGACGCCGGCGTTGCAGACCCCGCAACGGCAAACGTTAAAATGTATCTCGGCGATTCGGCGTTGTACATTTACTTCGAAGTTATCGACCACACGCCGTTTGCAGTAGCCGACGCAAACCAGACGGACGAAGTTACGCAAGGCGACTCGGTAGAGTTTTACCTTTGCACCTCGGTCGACGCTGCCGCTAAACCGCAAAAAGACGATTATCAGATCAACATAGACATCAACGGTTTTTCTCGTCTTATGCAAGGTACGGGCGCGGCTTGGCAAAACCTCAGCACCCTTCTTGTAGACTACGAAATCGCTAAAAACGACAACGGCTACGGCGTAGAACTCATGTTCCCGTATTCTCAATCGGGTATGCGCAAGGGCGACGACATAGCGTTCTGTTTCGGTCTTGTAGATAAATATTCCGAAGAGCAAGGCAAGCACACCTGGACGGGTGTGACCGGCGTAGACGCTCAATGCCCCGCAACTTATAAAGTGCTTTCGGGCAGAGACGGCAAAATTTACGACATGGGCGAACAAGACCTTCTTCCCGTAACTCTTACCGGTAAAGTTAAAGACGAAAGCGGCAACGCTCTTGCTTTGACTACTTATACTTACGACGGAGTAGATTATCTCACGGGTTCGGACGGTACTTACAAAATTGAAAACGTAATTCCTCGCGATGCCGAAATCACTTTCAAAAAACAAGGATACGTCACTAATAAAGTTTCGTTGAGCAAAAATAAAATGATTGCGGCAAAGGGCGGCGAAGTTAAAAACGACGTAACCATGAGAAAGATTACGGCTGACATGACCACCACTTTAAAAGGCAGAGTCGTCACTATCGACTTCCCCGTAGAGGGCGTGCAAGTTACGGCCGGCGGCAAAACCGTCGTTACCGATGCTGAAGGTAAATACACAATCGAGGGTTTACCGTACAACGCAAACGGTTACACAATCACGACAAACAGCGAAAAGTACGGAGAAAAGACCACTTTGGTAAGTTTGGTCGAAGCAGACGGCATTACAAACGTTGACGATATCGACGTTCTTATTTTCAAAGATATTTACAACACGACTTTTGGCGGAGCAAGAGGCATCGCGGGATTCAAACCTCACTTTGCAAGACTTGAAAACGGTATCGCATTCCGTTTCAACGCGACGACTGCAGGTTGGAAGAACGGCGGCGAGCGTATCGAACTTTTCCTTGACGCAGGCACCGAATCACTTACGACGGTTGTCGACAGAAATACGTCGGACAGAGTATTTATCTCTTACTTGTATGCAGACGGCAGAAAGGACGTATTCGTATCTTTAAGCAACGTTCTCGAGTCCGACAGCGTTATTTACAAAGTAGTTGGCGAGGGATTGAACAAGTATGCCGTAGTATATTATCCTTACGAATTCCTGGGTATCACCAAAGATTCGGTAATCGGTATAAGTTTAGGTAGTTTCAGCGGTTCCGACTGGGACGGTTGGGGTGTTGACGCTCTTCCCGGATACAACGGCATGGGCTTCGTTGCTCCCGAAATTCCCGCGGACTATATAAGAATAGGTACCGACAACTCTTATTTCAATAACGATAAAAACGAAATGATAGGCGCAACGGATAAACCCGTAGAAGTAATAAAGGGCAGCGCGCCCGATATGACGGGTTACGTTTCCTTCAACAAGCAAAGCGGAGACGTGGCGACGTTCGGCGGAAACAACGGCACGCTTGTATTTGCTCCCGGAGTAAAGAGAGACGGAAACGCAGTTAAATTTGCGTTTGTCACCAACATTTCCGAAGCGCAACTTTCCGAACTCGGCAACAAATTTATCGAATGTTTCTTCGATTTCGGTCAGAAGGAAAGAAACGGATCTACTGTCGAATTAAGAGACAACACTTGTTATAGAATCAATCTTTCGCTTGCGGGTCTCGTGTCTATCGTTCAATATGGCGGAGACAACAATTCCACGCTTGCCGAAAGCAACGTTAAATTAGAAAATTCGGTACTCGAAATGTATTATAAAGACGGCAAGTTGTACGTCATGTTAAATTTGGACTTGACTAAATTCGGTCTGGATTCGACAAAAGTAATCGGAGTATCGTTCGGCTCGGGCGCAAGCGGCTGGGACGGCTGGTCTGTCGACGGAATTTTGGGCGTAAACAATCTTGCTTACGTCGCTCCCGAACATCCCAACGATTATATCAGAGTCGGCGTCGGCGAAACCCCCGAAATTTATTGGGCGTCTTCAAACGTAGCCCAAAAAGATAACTAATCAAGGAGAGTAACGAATATGAAAAATAAATTTTTAGTATTAATTTTATCGCTCTTGCTTGCACTTTCGTTTTCGTTGACCGCATGCGGCGGCGGAAACGGAGGAAATAACGGGAATAATGACGGCGGAGATACGAATATTTCTCCCGTTGCTCCCACCCCCGATAAGTTCGACGAAAAAACCGCTTACAACGTAAATTATTACGACAATATCGACTTCAACGAGTTTTATAAAGGCGAAGACGTAACCATTAAAGAACAATGGGCCGATTACGGTATGGGCGACCCGTACGTAATGAGATGGAACGGTATGTATTACGTATACGTTTCCACCGAAAACTATTCTATCGGCGTAAGGGCATGGAAGTCTAAAGACCTTGTAAACTGGACTCCGTGTCAGGGCGAAGGTCTGCAAAAAGGCTACGTTTGTTACGATATGTCGGTAGGCGAAGGCGCATACGCACCAGAAGTTATTTACTGGAACGGCACGTTCTATATGTACTCTTCTATCGGCGGCAGAGGTCACAGAATTTTGACGGCAACAAGCCCCGAAGGTCCGTTCGTTGCGGCAAACGAAACAAACTACGGTTTAAATATCGACGGTTCGGTATTTATCGACGATGACGAAACGATGTACTTCTTGTATGCAAACTCCGGCGGCGTAAGAAGTTATACCTTAAGCGACCCCCTGACTTTCGACGGCAGAAGTTCGGCTATCACAAACACTTCTATCGGCGGTTGGACAGAAGGTCCCGGCTTGATTAAAAGAGACGGCGTTTATTATCTCACTTACACGGGCACAAACGTAATTTCCGATGCGTATAAAGTAGGTTATTCCGTTTCTACTACAGGTCTTTCCGACCCCGGCAGTTGGAATTACGGCGACAACAAAACGTTGCTTCTCGATTCCGATTACGACGTAGCGAAAGGTGATTACGGCAAGGGTACGGGACACTCGTCCACGGTACTCGGACCCGATCTCGACAGTTATTATATTGCATACCACACGTTAAACGCGGTTGCAGGTCCCAACAGATCTATGGCAATCGACAGATTGTTGTTTAACGGCGCGCAAATGACCACCGTTCCCACCGACAGCGAAGCGATTGCTCCCGCACTTCCTCAGTTTGCAACCGAAAGTTTTGAAAAAGGTTTTGCGGACGGAGTATTCACAAGCGAAAACGGAGTAAAACTTTCCAAGGCGACGACGGGTAATTCGTTCTCTGCCGAATTCAACTTCAAGGGCGACAACACAAAATGTCTGGTTGGTTATACCGACAGCGAAAATTACGTTTACGTACAAACCGACCTCGCAAACAAAAAAATCACTCTTACTAAAGTAGCAAACGGCACCGCTCAAACCGTAAAAGAAGGCACGCTTACAAACGCTTTTGACGCAAATGTCGTTCACACCGTCAGAGTCGCTTACAAAAACGGCAAAATGGACGTTTATTTTGACAACATGTGCAAAATCGACGATGCCGACGTTAATTGCGGCGCAGGCAAAATCGGTTACGACGGAGCAAGCGAAATTTACTTCACTGCGTTCTCAAACGTAGCGATGGGCGATTCGGATAAAATAGAAGCAAAACAATCCAAGGCTACAATCGGCGCGGTTACTTACGACGAAAGCAAATCTTCGCTTAAAAACAGCAAAATCGTAAACGTCGATTCCGAGCCTGTCGCAAACAACATGTACTATGCAAACGCAAAACAACTCAACCTTGCGAAAGACGATTACGCATCTTACAAAGTTAAGTTTGCAAACACCGGATTGTACGGTCTTGTAATGACTTATCCGGTAACGATGATGGGTAAACAAATCGGCGTAAGAGCAGACGACAGAGAAGTATACAAAGTTACGCTTCCCAATGTAAACGTCGATACCGACGAAGATCAGTTCGTTACGGCTCTCGTTACCGAATTTGAAGTTTTGCGTAAAATCAGCATGATTTCCGTTCACGGTCTCGAAAGCGAAGTATCGTTTATCTCGTTTAAACTTGAAGAAACTTCGAGATGGACGCCCGACTATTCAAACGATTTATCTAAGCCTGTAACAAAAGGCGCAACTTACGTCACTACGTGGAAGGTAAGAAACGACGGACAAAAGGACGCTCACTTCATTAAAGCAAACACGAGAAACCTCGTTTATTTCGGCGATTCTCGTTTTACCGATGCAAGCGTAGAAGTATCTATTAAATACACTTACGAATCGAGTTCGCAATCGTCGGGTATAGTGTTGAGGGCTAAAAACTATTCGGCATCTTCGGTTGATACTTACACGAGTATTCAGGCATATTACGTATACATGAAGTGTGTAAACGGCGGAGTCGGCGAAGTCGGCCTCGCAAAACTCAATCACAACAATTCAAATCTTACGGCAAAAGTTGTGGGCGGCATCGAAGGTATTAAGGTAGGTACTTACAACAAACTTAAAGCGGTAATCAAAGGAAACGAAATCAAAGTTTATTTAAACGGTAAAGAAATGTTCACTTACGTTGATGCCGATCCGTTTGTTACGGGTAATATCGGTCTTTACAACAACGGTGCAGAGTCTTACTTTAAGGATCTTTCGATTAAAGGCGCATAATTTGTTTAAAGCGCATTAACATTGGAAATAAAGGAGAATTTCGGTTCTCCTTTATTTTAAAAAAGGAAAATTCTATATAATGAAAAAAGTACTATCCATAATTTTAATTTCTATTATTTTTACGTCCTTAAACTTCGGTTGCGGAAAAACTAAAAAAGAGGAAAAATACGATATGAGCAACAGAGTCGCTTTAAACAAAAACGAGCAGGAATACACCTTTGAAGACAAACCCACGTATTCTAATTATATGAATCTCACGCTTGAAAACGGCAATATCACCGAAGTCGGCGACCCGTTTATAATGAGATGGAACGGTAAGTATTATCTTTATCCTTCCGCCCGCAATCTCGGCGTGCTTTGCTTTGTCTCGGACGATCTTGTAAACTGGTCAAAACCCGTGGTTGTCGCTCCGCTCGACGAATACACAAGCAACGGTTACGCACCCGAAGTGGTTTATTACAACGGCAGTTTCTACATGTGCGAATCTCAGGGAGGAAAAGGTCATTACATATTTAAAGCCGACAATCCTTTAGGTCCGTTTACAAGAATTTCGGGCAATTTGCTCCGCGGCATAGACGGCAGTTTTTACGTCGACGGAGACGGAGAACTTTACTTTATGCACACTTCCACGGCAAGCGGCTTATCTTATGCAAAGGTAAAGGATATCGAGGGCGGTTTAAAGGAAGAAAGCGAAGTTTTTGAAACAATTTCAAGGACGATAAAAAGCGCGACATCCAGCATGAACGGCTGGACGGAAGGTCCCGGCGTGTTCAGAAGAGGCGATTATTATTATCTCACTTACACCGGCAACCACGTGTCGAGCATAGGTTATAAAGTGGCGTATTCTTATTTAAAAGCCGATAAAATCGACTATACGAAGTTTGAGTCTCTGGAAGACCAAAACATCACTTTAATCAACACTTCTGAGGGCAAGGGTATTTCTCCCGGTCACAGCAGCGACTTTATCGGTCCCAATCTCGACGGAATCTGGACGGGTTATCACACCCACGGACCTACAAGAATGTTCAACCTTGCTCAATACTTCACAAACGGGGCGATTTTGCAAGCCAACGGCTATCCCAATTACACCGTAGATGCGCCCGACATGCCCGATTTTTCCGCAGAAAACGCCGAAGGACTCTATAAAGACGGCAGATATACGCTTGCTCAGACGCCCACGCAGTCGCTTTACACTGCGGAATTCAACTTTAAAATCCGCGCCGACGGCAACGGCGGAGTCATAGTGGGATATACCGATGCAAACAACTACACGGCAATCAAAGTGGAAAATAATTTGTTGTACGTGATTAAGGTCGAAAACGGCAAATCGACAGAACTTGCGCATGCCGAAATTCCCGCTAAAAATTGTTCGATACACACGTTAAACACTTTAAGAGTGGAAAACGGCTTTAATAAATGTTACGTTACGTTTAACGGCATGAGACTTATTACCTTAAACAAATCGCTTGACGGCGGCATACTCGGTTACGACGAAAACGTATCTTCGGAAAGTATTTTTTACACCGCTTACACAAACGACAGTTTCGGTACGAGCGATTTTGAAAGCGCAAAAAATTTGCCTTCCTCTTTCCCCGCATATACCTATTTAAAGGGAGAAAACAGAGGATTTTACATTAAAAACGCCAAGGTCAAAGCCGACGGCGTAAGACAAGGCGAAAAAGAAAGCACCAAGGAAAACGAACTTTACACTTCGGTCGTTTTAGACAGTAAAGAAGATTACGTGAAATACGCGGTCAACGCGAAACGCACGGGCAAATATCGTTTGCTTGCATACGTGAATAAAAATTGCGTGGGTGCGATTGCCGAAGCGGTCGTCGATTCTGCCGATATTTATAAACTTCAGGTTCCGTCCGTCGCTCTGGAAAATCCCGAAGACGATTACGTGCTTGTCGATATGGGTACTTTTGAAATGTCAGAAGGAAAGCACACGCTTAAAATCAGGCTTTTCAGCGGTAAACTCGACGTCGTTTCATTTAAAATCAACGACTTGGCAGACTCGTATAACAACGGATATCTGCAAGACGATTTAACCGAAGAAAAGGGTATTTTCAAACTCGGATTGGGCAGTAATTTATACACATTTGACGGCGGACTCGTCACAAAGGACAAAACGCCTTATGCCAATAAAATATTCATGACGGCGGGCAACGACGGCGTAGCCGATTACGAAGTTTCGGTAGATATGACGCTAAGCAGCGGCGAAAGCGGCATTCTGGTAAGGGCGAAAAACTATTCTTATCACAATGCGCAGACTTCTTATGCTTTCCAAGGTTATTATATATCGTTAAACGTTGTCGGCGCGGTAAAAGTATTTAAATACAATTACGGCAGACAGCAATATTACGTGGGCTTTTTAACCGACGAAAACGGCGAATATTATTCGTCTGCAGAGGGAAAAACGTTCAGACTTAAAGTTGTGGCAAAGGGCAATTCTGTCAGCGTGTATATCGACGGACAAAGATATTGCACAATCAACGACGATTACGCCTTTTATAACGGCGGCTGGGGATTCTATTCCGAAAGCAGCGTTACTAAATTTGCAAATCTCGAGTATAAAGAAATTTAACTTAACAGACTTAAACTATTTTAGTTTTACCGCCGCACGCATTTTGCGTGCGGCATTTTTTGCTATAATAATTTATTGTTATTGCATGCGCTGTTTTTAATCGACGTCCTTTTATTATTACAGCCGTTTTGTGCGAAATTGTCGATTTATTTAAATTTCACTTAAATATCAATAAAAAAATGCGTTTAAAGTATTGACAAACGCTTCAATTAGGACTACAATATTAGCAGTCAATGGTTGAGAGTGCTAATTTATTAAAATGCGCAATCGATTGACCGAAATTAAAAAGTTACTGAAAGGAGATATATTAATATGAAAAAGTTTAAGGCGGAATCGCAAAAAGTGTTGGATATGATGATTAATTCGATATATACCAACAAAGAAATTTTTTTAAGAGAATTGTTGTCAAACTGTTCCGACGCACTCGATAAACTTTATTTTAAGAGTTTAAACGGCGGTTTAAACGGCATGACGAGAGAAGATTTTAAAATCGAAATAGAGGTTGACAAGGATAAAAGAACGCTTACCATATCCGATAACGGTATCGGTATGACCAAAGACGAACTCGAAAACAACCTCGGAGTAATCGCAAAAAGCGGTTCGCAAGATTTTAAAAACGAAAATAAAGACAGTGCCGATAAGGGCGATATCAGCATAATCGGTCAATTCGGCGTAGGTTTTTACAGCGCGTTTATGGTGGCGGATAAAGTCGAAGTTTTGTCCAAAGCGTACGGCAGCGACGAGGCTTATTTGTGGGTAAGCAGCGGAGCGGAAGGCTACGACGTAAAACCCGCGGTAAAGGCTGCAAACGGCACTCAAATCACACTTTATCTCAAACCCGATACCGAGGATGAAAAATATAGCGAATTTTTGGAAGAATACAAGATTCGTTCGCTCGTAAAGAAGTATTCCGACTATATCAAGTACCCCATCAAGATGATGACTACTCATTACGAGGCACCCGAAAAAGAGGGAGAAGAGGGCAAAGAGACTCAATCTCTCGAGACTATAAACAGCATGACTCCGCTTTGGAAGAAGAACAAAAACGAAATTACCGAAGAAGAGTACAACGAGTTTTACAAGTCGGTATTTATGGACTATGAAGACCCGCTTAAAGTTATTCACATGTCGGCAGAGGGCGTAGTCGATTTCAAGGCGTTGTTGTTTATCCCCGCAAACGCTCCGTACAATTATTATTCTAAAAACTATGAAAAAGGCTTGAAATTGTATACAAACGGCGTGCTTATCGCAGATAAAAACAAGGACCTTTTGCCCGACTATTTCGGCTTTGTAAAGGGTATTGTAGACAGCGAAGTCGACCTCAACGTATCGAGAGAGACCGTTCAGCAATCACGTCAACTCAAACTTATAGCAAGCAATATAGAAAAGAAGATTAAAAACGAACTTACTTCTATGCTTGAAACGGACAGAGAAAAATACGAAAAATTTTACAAGGCTTTCGGACTTCAACTCAAATTCGGCTTGTATGAAAGTTGGGGCAGCAAGAAGGACGTGTTGCAAGACCTGCTTATGTTCCACTCGGTAAAAGAGGACAAACTTATCACGTTTAAAGAATACGTAAGCAAAATGAGCGAAGACCAAAAATACATTTATTACGCAACAGGCAAGTCGGTCGACGGCATAAAACTTCTTCCTCAATGCGAAAAAGTGCTTGAAAACGGATACGATATTTTGTGCTTTACCGACGACGTAGACGAATTTGCAATCAAATTCCTCACAAAATACGACGAAAAAGAATTTCGTTCGGTATCTTCGAGCGACCTCGGACTTAAAGAAGAGGAAATCGCTTATGAAGACGCGAAAGAAATCACCGATTTTATGAAAGAAGCACTCGACGGCAAGGTTGCCGACGTAAAAATCTCTGCAAGACTCAAGTCTCATCCCGTGTGCATTTCGGCTCAAGGCGACGTGTCGGTAGAAATGGAAAAAGTGCTCAATGCAAATCCCAACAAGCAAATGGACGTAAAGGCGGAAAAAGTGCTTGAAATCAACGCAAATCATCCCATTTACGGCAAAATCAAGTCTCTTTTCGAGACTGATAAAGACAAACTTAAAAAACTCACCAAAGTTTTGTATGCTCAAGCCCAACTTATCGAAGGACTTACGGTAGAGAATCCCACCGAAATTACCGACGTGGTTTGCGGTTTGCTTTCCGAATAATTTAATAATGTTGCAGCCGCCTTTCGGTTTTGAAAAGCGGCTGCATTTTTACTAAAAAGACTTTGCCCGTATTGCAGTGTTTTATGATATATTAGTTTTTTTGAAATTGTCGGGTATTTCTGCTTTTTAAGCGTATAAATTTATAAATAACGCTTGAAAAAGAAAAGCAAATAGTGTATAATTGTAATGCGATTTGAGAGAAATAAAAGGTTTTAATTTTATTGCGGTTTGCGATAAGCAAACATAAAATTTTGCAAAGATAAATTTTGCAGGCGAAAATTAATACAGGTCTTGTGGAGGAGATATGAAATTAAACAGACTTAAAATAGCCTTTCTCGGCGACTCAATCACTTACGGGGTCGGCGTTGAAAACGGCGATAATATATTTGTAAACAGACTTAAAAAAGACGAAAAACTTAAAGAAACTTACAATTATGGCGTCAGCGGTACAAGAATTGCCAGAAATCACAATGTTTCGCCCTTTACCGAATGGGATTATTGCTTTTTAGACAGGGTTGACGAAATGAATTGCAATCCCGACGTTGTAGTCGTTTTCGGCGGAACAAACGATTTCGGTCACGGCGACGGCGGTTTGGGGAATATGGATTGCAGGGACGAATACAGTTTTTACGGTGCGTTACATTGCCTGTGCAACAAACTTATCGACAAGTTTACTTCAAGCCGCATAGTCTTTATTACGCCCCTTCACAGACTCAGCGAAGACGAACCGGTAAACGAACTCGGCATTAAAAGGGAAGGCAACCTTAAAGCATACGTCGAGGCTGTAAAAAACGTATGCGAATATTATTCTTTGCCCGTGCTCGATTTGTACGCTGAATCGGGAATTCAACCGAGACTGCAATCGATTAAAGAAAAATACTGTCCCGACGGACTTCACCCCAACGACTCAGGCCACGAAATATTGGCAAGCATGATTGCGGGATTTTTAAAAACTTTGTAAACGATTATGAATATTTTAATCACGGTAAACGTAGCCTATTTAAAACATTTTTTGACTATGTTGCGCTCTATCGAGAGCAACACAAACGGCGACTTTACGATATACGTTATCAGTAAAGACGTCAATGAAGAGCATATTTCGGTGCTGAAGACAGGTCTTGATTACCCCGAAAGATTTACGTTCGTCTGCAAAAAAATCGACAATGTTTTTCAAGGTAAGGCACCCGTAAGTAAAAAGTGGCCCGAGACGATTTATTACAGATTGTTTGCCGGCAGAATTCTTCCCGAAAGCGTCGATAAAATACTTTATCTCGACACCGACATAATAGTTCTGAAAGATTTAAACGAACTGTATTCTATGGATTTCAACGGTAAAATTTTTATAGGGGCGACTCACACGTGCAAGTTTTTGCGTTGGTTCAACCAAGTGAAAAATCGCGCGCCGAAAAAGTCTCCTTATTTAAATACCGGCGTACTTATGATAGACTTAAACGGTTTGAGAAAGGTGCACAGCGACGAAAGGGTGTTCGGATATATCAAAAAAAATTATCATCGATTGCTTTTGCCCGATCAGGACGTTTTGCAGGGGCTTTACGGCGATAAACTCGGCTTAATCGACTCGCATAAATACGGATTGTCTGACAGGCATATTACTTTAAACAATATGTTCCATAAAACCAAAATCGACAAAAAATGGGTCGACGAAAATTGCTGTATTATTCACTATATAGGCAAAAACAAGCCGTGGAAGGGCAAATACAAGGGTTTTTTGAATCAATATTATTACGATTATTATACAGAAAAATTTTAAAGTCATAATAATTGCGGCGTTTTGATTCCGATAATCGCAACCATAAAATAAAATTAACAGATAATCGGCGTTTTGCATGAAAAAGGCAAAGCGTCTTTTTTTTGTGCAAAAACCGGGATTTTGCGGGGTATCGTCGCAACCGTTTGAAAACTGCCGCCGTCAAGAGTAAAATCTGTTTTGTGAAAAGAATGTAAAAAATCGAATAAAAACAAAAATTTTACAAACAATTTTTAATGTAAAAACGTTATATAAGTGTAAAAAATAAAACAAGTCGAATTTCAGCCGATGTTTTTTAAAACCCGACTGAAAACGCAAACGCGATATATAAAACGCGATATATAAAAGGAGATACAAAAATGAAATTAAATTTTTTTAAAAAATTTTTAGCGGCATTATGTTTAATCGTGCCTATCGCCATAATGGCAACGGGTTGTACGCTTGTCGATACCGAAGCGAGAGTAAGCACTGTTGCCGAATTTAAAGACGCAATTGCAAACGCAAAAGCGGGCGATAAAATAATACTCGACGCCGACCTTGTAATCGACGAAACAATAGTAATCGACAAAAACATTACTTTGGATTTAAACGGAAAGACGATATCAAACACTCAGGACCTTTGGTCGGACGTTAATTGGTCGCTTATAAGCATAACGAGCGGAGCGGAAGTTACGCTCGACGGCGACGGCAAACTCATCGCAAAAGAAAACGACTGCTACGGCATAGACGTTCAGGACGGCTCGAAATTGACGGTAAACAGCGGCTATATCAAGGGCAATATCTCGGCGATTTACGCTTACGAAGGAACTGTAACGATAAACGGAGGCAAATTTGAAATTCAACAACTTGCCGACGGATTTAAAAACCCGTATTCGTTCGTGCTTAACTGTTACGACAGCGCATTTGCAGAGGGTAAAGCGAAAATTACTGTTTACGGCGGCGAATTCGTCAATTTCGACCCTGCAAACAGCGACAGCGGAGAGGGTAATTTACTCGCGGAAGGCTGCGTTTCTACAGCAAACGAAGGCGGAACGATTTACACTGTGACAAAAGCGTAACAATAAATTTTAATTTCAACTACACATTTATTCCGATAAACTAAAAAAATCCGACGGGTTGATATTCGATCCGTCGGATTTTTTTGTCTTATTATTTTTTGTTTTTTATTACGTGTCGTAATTATGGTCGTCTTTAAACGTAATGCCCGAAGTTTTTTCGGGAAATCTGTATAAATCTTTAGAGAGTTTTCTATTTGAAATTTTAAGTCTGAACGACAGCGGACTTTCGCCGAATTCGGCAGTAAACAGTTTGAAAAAGTTAGAGTAGTCCGAAAAACCAACCGCATAACAAATTTCTTTAAACGAAAGGTTGGTGGCGATAATCATTTCGCTCGCTTTTTTAAGTCTGAATTGCAGCAAATATTTATGCGGAGTCATGCCGTAAGCGTCTTTAAAAACGTTTATCGTCTGGTTTTTGGATAAAAGCGAAATTTTAGTGAGTTTGTCAAGGGTAAGTGCGTCGCTGTAGTTTTCCAGAAGGAACGTTCTCATTTTTTCGGCGGTAGAAGCGGTATCGATACTTTCTTGCAAAGTGACTAAAATTTTATAAAAAATCAATTCGTATTTAAGTTTTTCGGCGGAGTAGCCCAAAGCGTTGAATTCTTCTATAAGCGATTGAATTTTCTTGTGGTCGAATCTGCCGCGGATTGGCAGCGAACCGCCTTTGCCGTAATGCCCTTTAAAATGCACGAAAAAGTAGTTGGGTTTGTCGCTTGGCAGCACGCCTTCTTGCAAAAGCCCGGGTTTTTGAATGTAATATTCGCCCTCTCTCAGTTCTATGGGCGTGCCGTTTTCGGTAAAACGCAACACGCCTTTGCGCATAAGCAAAAGCACGCTCATATCGTAAATACGCGTGATATGATGCTCGTTTTCGGTGAATTGTCTGTTAGAGCCGAAAATGAAATGCGGCATTTTTTCAAAACTTAAATAATCCATAAAAGAGCCTTCCGTAAAGAATAAAAATCGATGTCGACCTTGACAAAAGAATATCACATAATTGTGATTTTTGCAATCATTTATGTGAAGATTACTATTGAAAAGCAAAAATTGTTGTGCTACAATAAATTTACAAAACAAAAAAAGGACGGGCAAATTATGAAAAAATTATTGACTTTAGTTGTTGTTTTTACTTTAATGCTCACGTGTATAGCGGGATGCGGAGGCAAAGATTCCGGCGTAAAATTGGGCAAGGTTCAGAATATCAATTATAATGACGGAATTTTGACTTACGACGAAGTGCAAAACGCCGACGGTTACGACGTATTGTTTACGCGCGACGGCGAAACTTTGTATGAAGATAAAATTCAGGACACCGCAATCGATACCGAAAGTTTCGGTTTGGAAGGCAGAATAACTTTTACCGTAAACGCCTGTAAAGGCAACAAAAAAGGTGAAAAAACCCAATACGAATTTACGGCGTTAAGCACTTTCGGCGACGTTACTTTTGAAGCCGAAGACAATTTATATAATTTCGGAACGGGAAAAGCGCAATCAAATTTCAGAAATAACAATATGGCGCATAAGGGCGCGTACGTGGGCGGTCTCGACGATGCGGGGCACGGCGTATACATCAATTATCTTTGCCCGTTTGACGGAACTTATGGGTTTACCGCTTATTATTTAAGAGAATCCCAACTTGCTCATCACGACGTATGGGTAAACGGCGAATATCAGACCAGATTCGTTTACACCGAAAACACGGGCTGGGGCGGCGCGACGTTCAATCCCGCAAACGTAACGGTGGAAATTACTTTGAAAAAGGGTTGGAACACTATATCCGTAATGAAAAACGGCGACGCAAGCGACAATTGGGGTGCGTTTGCCGAACTCGATTATTTCGTACTTTCGGGCAATAAACAAAAATACGACGCTCAGGAATTGACCGATACTTACGGCGTAAGACCCGCTTATTACAGATTAGAGGCAGAAATGGGCTCGCCGAGAAAAAAAGATGCTGACAGCGGTTTGACAATGTGTAAAAACCCTTGCATTGCGGCAAATCCCGGCGACAATTACTCCAACGGATTTATCATGGGAGGAATAGAAAATACTTTCGACGGAGTAGAATGGCATTTCAATTCGCCGGTAAAGGCTAAATATTCAATTAAAATAGCATACGCCGCGGGAATGTTTGACGGCAGCAAACAGGCAAGACCGAGTTTTATAGTCACTCAAGAAGAAGTCACGCCCGCAAAAAGCGTAGACTTTTACAATTACGATATCGTCACGATGAACGCACTCGACTACACAGGCTGGAATAAAATAACCGTTGCCGGGCAAAGCGTCGAAATAACACTTGAAAAAGGTAAAAACTTTATTTATTGCGTCAAACTCGACGAAAGCGGAATTTTCCAGATCGACTATTGCGACTTGACGTTTATAAGCGAAATCACGGAGTAAAACAATGCAGTTGCAAGATTTAAGTTATAAACTAAACAATCAAAAAATTTATTTAAACACAAAAGAATTGGGAAACTTTCAAGTCAGTGCGGAAATTTTTTCCTTTGAAAACGTTTACACCGCAAAAGAAGGAAGTTTTGAAAATAAAAACGGCGTGTACTTTTCGGATAAAATTTTGTGGGGCGACACCGAGCTCGCAAAGGGCAATCTTACCGTAGAGACGGTAAAGACAAACGACGGATATATAATTAAATCTCAAGCCAATCTCGATAAAGAAATAAGGGGAATAAAATTACGTTTTGACAATTTACCGCTCGGCGTATTGATTTCCTCGGTCGATTGCGACAAGCAAGTGACCGAACACGGGCTTTTAATCAACTATCCCGAGGGGTGGCGGTCTCCCACGAGTCCGCTTCTGGTGTTTGCTCTTGACGGCGGCGGGTACTTATATTTGCGCAGCCTTGACAAAACCGTAAACAAAAAAAGGTTTTTCATCAAAAAGTACGGTGATAAAATGCGTATCGATTTCGTGCAGGAAAACCACGGCGATAAAGTAACGACAAATTATTGCGCTCCCGACGTAGAGTGCGGTTTCGCTTTAACAAAAGAAGAAATTTTCAAAAGACAAAGCGATTATATAAAAGAAATTTACACTCTCGAAGATTACGAAACGAGCAGTATCGTGCCGAAGTGGTTTAAAGATGTTTCGCTTGTGGTAATAATGCATATGGAAGCGTTTACGGGGCATATTTTCCACACATACGAAAGCGCGTATAAAGATATCGAAAAACTTTGCGATTTAATCGACGGCAAACGAATTTTGGTTTACTTTGCGGGTTGGGAAGGCAGATATTATTATAAATACGGCGATTACACCCCCGACGAGAGACTCGGCGGAGGCGAAAAACTTAAAGAGTGCGTACAAAAAATACAATCGCTCGGCTGTAAAACCATGGCTATGTACGGCATGAACATAGTCAACAAATATTTACCGACGGTTAAAGATATGATAGACGAAGCGGAATACGTCACCGCAAGCGGCGGCAGATTTCATTGCGGTTCGGTAAATTGGGAGGGCGGACACAATTACGACTTCGGTCAACACGCCCAACTCAACATAGCCGACAAAAAATGGCAGGATTGTCTTTATAATCAGATTAAAGACGCGTCGCTTAAATACGGTTTCGATGGGGCGTTTTTGGACATCGCTGCGTCATACGTATGCGATAAACGCGCCGACGTATACACGGGAGTCGTGGAGTTTTGCGACAGATTAAGGGGTATAAAACCCGAGTTTTTAGTGAGCGGAGAAGGTTATTACGACGGTTTGTCAAAGGCTATGCCGTTGTTTCAATCGGGGCACACCGACGGCCGGTTGCATTATCACGACAGAGTTTCGGATGAACTTTTCACAAGGTATTCGAGAGAATTTTCTCACCTTTGTTTAGGTGATTTGTACGAGGGGTCTTCCGGCGTACACGAATTGGGGATAAACACCGAAACTACCGCCCCATTAAGAAAAGCGATTATTCCCACTATTTCATTGGTCAACGATACTATGGAAAAGGCGTACGATAAAGTTAAAGAAGTAGCCGAAACGGCAAAAGAGTACGCAAGGAGGTATCTGGGTGAAAAGAAAGATAAGTAGGAAAAAGAGAAGAGAAAACTTATTCGGTTATATCTTCGTTGCTCCTCAACTTATAGGTTTTATATGTTTCGTCGCGTTTCCGCTCGTGTTCTCGCTTTTATTATGCTTTGCCGAGTGGAATATGATAGATCCGCCGAAATTTGTAAAATTTGCCAATTTCACTGCGATTTTCCGCGACAGAATATTTTGGAAATCTATAGGCAATACGTTTATATATATCGCCATAGTAGTTCCGCTTACGCTTTTCACTTCGTTGTCGCTTGCTCTGCTTACAAACAGAAAATTGCCGTTCATGAAGTTTTACCGCGCGGCGTTTTTCTTGCCGATGGTCACTTCGACGGTCGCGATAGCGATGGTTTGGTCGTTTATTTATCAACCCGACAACGGAATAATCAATTCGGTTCTTTCGGGCTTGGGAGTGAAAAATCCGCCTATGTGGCTGCAAGACACGAGGTATGCGCGGTGGGCGGTTTCGATACTCAGCATCTGGCTGAAAGCAGGGTATTATTACATTATATTCGACGCGGGACTAAAAAACATTCCCACCGAACTTTACGAGGCGGCGGATATCGACGGAGCGTCGGCTTTCAGAAAAATTTGCAAAATCACAGTTCCTATGCTTTCTTCGGTTATGTTTTTCGTTACGGTCATGCTTTTTATAGACGTGTTCAATATGTTCAACGAAGTGTTTATAATGACAGGCGGCGGACCCGATTACTCGACTTACACGCTTTCGATGTACATTTATTATTACGCATTCAGAGAATTCGATATGGGCAGAGCGGCTGTTGCGAGTTGGGTGCTTTTCGCGCTTGTCGGCATAGTTACCGTCATTCAGTTTAAATTGAAAAAGAGGACGGTGCACGAATAATGAAAAGAATAGGTTATAGAAACAAACACAAAGTAAGGACGGCGATTATTACCGTAATAGTAATGATTTGCGCATTAATAAGCATTTTCCCGTTTTATTGGATGATTTTAAACTCGGTAAAAGACCCCGACTTAATCAATCAGGGCTCGACGAGTATTTTTACCACTAAACTCACGTGGGAAAGTTATAAACAAGCGTTTGCTTACGGTGACGGACTTATCTGGACGGCGTATTTAAATTCGCTTTTAATCGCGCTTTTGTCCACCGTCGGCACGCTGTTTACTTCGTCGCTTGCGGCGTTTGCGTTTGCTAAAATTCGTTTTAAGGGGTCAAAACCTTTGTACGGCTTGTTTATAGCGACGCTTATGATACCGGGGCAAGTGACTATGTTGCCGCTTTTCATGATATTTGCAAAACTGCAACTTACAAACACGTTTATACCGCTTATTCTCCCGGGTGTAATGATAAACACTTACGGCGTATTTATGTTGAGGTCGTTTATAGTTTCCATTCCCGACGGACTTTTAGAGGCTGCCGATATCGACGGTTGCGGATATTTCAGAAAGTACGTAAGGATAATTTTACCGCTTATAAAACCCGCGCTCGTCACTTTGGGGCTGTTCTCGTTTATAGGCAGTTGGAACAACTATATGGGGCATTTGATATACCTCGACGGTCAGGACAAAAACACCACCATACCGCTTTACATCGCAGGACTTAAAGAAACGCATATGACGGGTGCTACGTGGGGCAGAATAATGGCGGCGACTACGTTGAGTATTTTGCCTATATCTATTATTTATTTAAAATGTCAGAAATACTTCGTCCAGGGCATTGCAACCACGGGTATGAAGTAAACAGGAGGAAAATATATGAAAAAATTTATCAGGAAATCTTTATGTATAGTTTTATCCGCCGCTTTTGCATTGACGTGTTTTACGGGTTGCGGCAAAAGCAGCGATAAAGATAAAGACGGCAACACGATAGTAAAAATGTCTATCATGAACAGCGTAAACGAAAACCCCGGTTGGCTCGCCATGATAGAAGCCGCCAACGAAGTGCTTAAAGAGCAAGGCGATAAAATCGTCATCGAGGCAGACATTATAAAGACGGACAGTTGGGATGAATATTACACCAAAATCACGTCAAACATGATGGGTAAAATCGGCGGAACTATCGGCAGAATTGCCGAATCGCATATGCCTATGATGGTAAGCAAAAATCAACTTCGGGACCTTACGGACATTAAAAACGAACTCGTTCAAAGCGGTAGTTATTACGCCGATGCGTTTGAAGGGGTTGCTGAAAAAGGCGGCAAATATTACGGTCTCCCTTCCGGTCTTCAACACATGGTTCTTTATTACAATAAGACCATTATCGACGAGTATAATACAAATCACCCGACGGACAAAATAGCATACCCCAGCGGAGATTGGGAAAACGCAAGCACGTTTGAAGAAATCGCCGATGCGGCTAAAAAACTTTCGGGCAATAAAAAATTCGGTTTATCGGCAGGACCGTTCCTCGCATATGCCGGCATGTACTCCAAAAACAGCGGCGGCGAAAATATTTTCGACGAACAAGGCAACTGCGTAATCGACTCTCAACCCTTTTACGACGTGTACAGTTGGTTTGAAAGAATGTTGATTACCGACAAATCAATGCCTTCCACTTCCGATACGGCAGTGCTTGACGCAATGGCTCGTTTCCAGGGCGGCAACATTGCAATGATTATCGACGGCGTATGGCAAATCCACGACGTTTGTAAGTACACTCAAGGCGAAGTAGGGGTGGCGGCTATACCCGTTGCGACAAAGGGAAATTCATCTTATACGACGACTTTTGCCGACAGATTCTGGGCGGCAAGGACGTCGACTCACCCCGATGCGGACAAAAAGGCGATAAAAGCACTTATGTCCAAAAAGGCGGTCGAGGCTCTCGCAAAAAAGCAAATAGGCGGTTTGCCGGTAAGGAAAGATTGCGTATCCACTTATCTCGACGCCATAAGAGAAACCAAAATCGGCGATTACGTAGACGTGATAAGCGGCGGTTTAAGCAAGAGCATCAACGTGCCGTACACCGTTTATTACAACAAAGTCGACCAACAAATCAATCAAAAAATGTCCGTCTGGATAAACGGTCAGATGAGTACCGAAGACTTTGTAAAATTTATGGACAGCACTATGAAAAGCGGTATGGCGGGTAAATTATGATTAAAAAGATATTAAGTTTAGCGTTGACGGCGGCAATCAGCGCGTCGGCATTGACGTTTGTCTCTTGCGGAAAGGGAAATGAGGGAGGCAATGAAAACCCCAATAAAGGCACTGATTTTTCACCCGCCGTTTCTTATAAAATCATTTCAAAGCAAGAGTACACAAACAAAACTCTCGGCGGACTTCTGGGGCAATTTGCAGGCTTTTTAAGCGGATATGAATTTGCGGGCTGGGGCGGCAACTCAACTGGCTTTCCCGAAGAGTGGTTCGATTTCATCAACGGTCCTTATGCGGGCAATTACACTTATTACACGCCGCCGGGGAGCGAGGGCGACAGATACAAATACGACAGATTAAAAGTCAACGAACAAACGGGCAGAAACGAAGTTTGGTCTGACGACGATTATCACATAGACATTTTCAATCAATACGTTTTAAAAGAACAAGGTTTTTCGAGTTATGCCATTAAAAACGTGTGGAAAAAGTACACCGTAAGCGATTGGGGCGGAGGTATGGACGCAATGATGCTTATCAGTTCCAAAGATATGCTTGCGCCTTACACGGGCACAATCGAGGCGGGCAACCGTTACGGCTGGTGTACCGAGGCGTATATCGAAAACGAAACGCTGGGAATGAACGCCCCCGGCATGCCCAACACCGCAACTTTGCTCGTGGACAAATTCGCCTCTAACGTAGGCTATTTCGATTCGGTAGTGTGGGCGAAATTTTACGCGGCGATGTATTCGCTCGCATATTTTGAGGACGATGTAATCACCGTAATGCAAAAAGCGAAAGAGGTTTTGCCAAACGGCTCGTTCCCTCAAAAAACTTACGATTTGGCTTGCGAATTATACAATAAATATCCCGACGATTATAAAAGCGCGGCTTCTGAACTTGCCGACCAAAGGAGGATGCTTTACCGCATCGACAACATTCAGACCGACCCCAACGTAAACGGCGGTTTTGCGATTTTAAGTTTTCTTTACGGCAAAAATTCTTATCTCGACACGTGCAAATATTCGTCCATAATGGGTTATGACGGCGACTGCACTGCGGCCATATGTTCCGGTGTTATGGGTATAATCAAAGGCTTTAAGCCGACTAACGAAGAATATAAAAAACTCAACGATATGATTTATTACGACGGCGAGGGCGTGTACTACAACGACGAGGCTTTATATACTTCCGACGGAACTAAACCTTACGACGCGAGAATAGTCGGCAAAAACTATCCCGTAAAGCAAAAAATAGACGATATCGTCGATATGTACAGACAAAATTTCGAGACGATTTTGCTTGAAAACGGCGGCGAAATAGCGGGCGAAAATTACAAAATACCTACCACGCCGATTATAAAAGACAGGTCGCTTTTGTTTAAAAATTACGACGCTGAAGAAAGAGATACTTCTTCGTTCAACAAGAAAAACGGCACTTTGGAATGTATAGCAGACAGCGACAATCCCGATTCGCACTCGGGTTACGCTTGTTTTGCGTTTAAAAACACGTCAAACGGCGAGGTTTGGCACACGTTCGATAATTTGGTAAAGGGCAGAACGTACAGATTGTCCGTTTACGTCAAGACGAGCGCAAACGCCCAACTCGGTATTTTTGCAAGGGAAAGCGGAAAGGCGATATCTTCCGAGATAAGTTTTGCCAACGCAACTTCGCTTATAAACAAAGAGTTTTTGTTTACGGCGACGGGCAGCAAAATGGAAGTCGGATTTAAATTTGCTTCTTCCTCGGCAAAAGACGACTTGTTGTATTTCGACGACTTTATGCTCGAAGAAACAAACGAAACGCTCATTGAAAAGGTCTCGACAAGCAACTTGTCTCTTTATTCGGGTAAGTTTATAAAGACGGTTACGCTCCCCAAGGGCGCGCAACTTAAAAAAGAAGTAATATTAAGCATTAAATACAGAAATTACAGCGGTCAACCCATAATTTGCTCGTTGATGAGAAACGGCGACGTTTTCGGCGGTGTGGTTGCGTCAAGCACGAGCAAAAACTCATCGGGCGGATATTCGTATTTGCGTATTCCGTATATATTTGAAAAGAATACCGATACGATTCAATTGCAGTTCGATTCCGAAAAGATGTATATAGGCGAAATCAGCGTATTAAACAGTACGCAATTTATGTTCAGGTGAGGTAAAAATGAGTGAGCAAAACAAAATCGACGAAAAGTCGATGATAAAACAAACGCTCGATACGATAAAAAAGCAATACGAAGAGATGCTCGAGGAAGAAGAAAAACGCCGTCAGGAGCCTAAAATCGCACCCGAAGGAGTTTACGTCAGTTTGCAAAACGTCAACAAGGTGTACGATAATTACGTTCAGGCGGTTTTCGATTTCAGTCTCGATATCATGCAACACGAGTTTATCGTATTCGTAGGACCTTCGGGTTGCGGAAAATCTACAACGCTCCGTATGATTGCGGGGCTCGAAGACATCACAACGGGCGATTTGTATATCGACGGGCAGTACTGCAACGAAAAAACCGCAAAAGAAAGAGATATTGCCATGGTTTTTCAAAACTACGCTTTATATCCTCATATGAGCGTATATGAAAATATGGCTTTCGGACTCGAAACGAGAGGATACGGTAAAGAAGAAATCGACGCAAGGGTAAAACGCGCCGCCGAAATATTGCAAATTACGCAATACCTCGACCGCCGCCCCAAAGAACTTTCGGGCGGGCAAATGCAAAGAGTCGCGCTCGGCAGGGCGATAGTAAGGGAAGCGAAGGTCTTTTTAATGGACGAACCTCTTTCCAACCTCGACGCAAAACTCCGCGTTTCGATGAGGAGCGAAATAATAAAGTTGCACAGGGAAATCAACGCGACCACTGTTTACGTCACGCACGACCAGACCGAAGCCATGACCATGGCTGACAGAATCGTCGTAATGAAAGACGGATATATTCAGCAGACAGGCACGCCCAAGGAAGTGTATAATAATCCCGCCAACGTGTTTGTCGCTACGTTTATCGGCGCGCCCGCAATGAACCTTGTCGAGTGCGTTTACGACAACGGAAAACTGATTTTTCCCGACGGATTTACCGTTCAACTTACCGACGAGCAAATTTCACTTCACGACGAGTTTTACAAAAACGCCATAAAGGGTGTGGATAAAAAGATAGAAGACAAGGTTTACGAAAACCCCGACATCAACTTTTTGATGACTTATAAAAGAGAGAAGTTTTCGCTTAAAAACCTTTTCAGGAAAAAACAATATCCCAAACTTAAAACGGCAGAAGAAAAACTCGACGAACTTCTCGCCGAGAAAAGGGCTTATGAAGATTGTTTAAGCGGCAGTCATGCGCTTACTTTCGGCATTCGTCCCGAAGATATGTACGAAAACAAAAGCGTATACACGCACATAAACGCGTCGGAAACGCTTTCCGCAAAGGTCAACATAGCAGAACTTTTGGGCAGTGAATATCACGTTTACGTCAATATGTGGAATACCGATTTTATCGTGAAATGCAAGGTGGCGACGGGCGTCGAAAGGGGCAACGAATTTGAATTCGTGCTCGATTTAAACAAAATTCACGTCTTTGACAAGACGAATAAAAAATCAATATTTTAATTTAAACGGAGGGAAAACATGAGAAAATTCACAACACTTTTGCTTATGCTTGCAATTTGCCTTACGGCTTTTGCCGCCTGCGAATCCACGCACGAGCACACTTATGCAGACACGCTTTCTTACGACGCAACGGGGCACTGGTACGCCGCTACCTGCGGTTGCGAAGACGCCGGCACGAAAGATTTTGCCGAACATACTTTCACCACTTCTCAGGACGGAGTTATGAAAGTTTGCGAGACGTGCGGTTACTTCGAGTATTTAGTTACTTCGCTCGACGCGCCCGCTTCGCTTGCTTACGGCAACGACGCGGTTACGTTTACGGCAGTGCAGTACGCAACTTCTTACGTAGTCACGCTCAAGCAAAACGATGAGGTGATTAAAACCGAAGAAATTACGACTACTACTTATGACGTCGGCGGCTTGGCTTACGGCGATTACACGGTTGAAATTGTCGCAAAACGCACAAATCCCGACCTTGTTTCTCAAGCGGCTACACTCAACTTTACAAAGGCGTTTTTAGATAAAGACGTGCTTTTAGAGGCTGAAAACGCAATTTTAAACTCCGCTCATTACTCGGGAGATGCAGACGCCCACGGCGGCGCATACGCGCTCGGGTTTGACAACCGCGGACAAGGTATGTATTATCGTTATTTCGCTTATTCTGAAGGCGAAAGAGAAGTAGATATCGCTTATGCTACGGGTGTTGCCGGTTCTTATATGAACGCTTATATAAACGGCGCTTTTGCGGCAAAAGCGGAATTTAACGAAAACACGGGTTGGTTCGGCGACAGCAAAACGTTTGCAACGACTACTATCAAGGTAACATTTAACGTCGGCTGGAATGAGTTATATCTCATTAAAGACGGCATAGGAGACGCCGACAACTGGGGTGGCTGGGCTCAAATCGATTATATCGTAATAAAAGGCACTCAGGCAAAAATAAACCTTGCCGACTACGACACAAGTGCAAACACGTATAAACTCGAAGCGGAATGTTCGCAATTCAAGTATCAGGCAAGCACGGTGCCCATTCAATGGAAGGATAGTGGTATTTCTATGAATTACGGTCTCGGTGAAATCAATACCGACAGCGACGGCGCGAAATTTACTTATGCGGTAAAAGACGACGGCGTATATAAAGTTGAATTGGGTTACGGCGGTTCGGGCAGTTTTACGGTAAAAGTAATAATCAACGGCGAAGAAAGCATCGTTACTTTAAACACGTCAAACGGCTGGAACGATATTAAACTCGGTACTTTATCCGAAGGTCTCACTCTTAAAGGCGGCGAAACTTTCACTATCGAAATTTACAGAAACGGTCAATGGATAGTAATGGACTATTTGCTCCTTACAAAGTTGCCCGCACAGGCATAACAAAATTTAATTGCCGAAAGTTAAAGAGTTTAATTTTTAATTGGCGAACGAAATCTGATTTAATATTTCATTTCAAATTAAATTATTTCAAGATTTGATTTTCAAACGTTTGCTATTTCAGAATTCGGCTAAAACAAAACAAAGCGGTTGCTTTTTCGCAACCGCTTTTAAAAATGAGAAAAAATTAAAGGTCAAATAAATTTTTTAATAAATTTGTAAATTAATAATACAAAAATATAGAAACTTATGTTATACTTATAACGTATACAAGATTGAGAGGTAGCCATGGGACAAAGATTAATGTCAAATCAAATTAATTTTTTTGATTTGTGCAGTTTTGAGAATTTATCAACAATTGATGATAATCAATCTTTTAATGTTGATACGTTATCAACAATTAATTATTTAAAATTTAATCAATATAGCCTTGAAGAATATAAAAAAGATATATTGAGTGAGGGATTAAAAGTTACATGGGATAAAATTTGTTTTTATGTTTTGAATAGTGATGTAAAAAATGAAATATTATCATTGCAAAATCTTACTGAATTATATGAGATCGGATTAGAGATTTTAGATAAACAAACAAAAAAGGTTTTAGGACAATATTATACACCTGACGATGTTGCTTTAGTAATGGCAAATTGGTTGAAAATTCAAAAAGGCAAAAATGTTTGCGATGTCGCTTGCGGAACAGGGAAATTAATTTTAGCTTATCTTGATATATTAGGAGAAGATAATGCTATTAATTTAATCAAAAATGGAAATTTATATCTATACGATATAGATGAAATAGCATTGAATATATGTGTAACTATTATTTTATTGAAATATGGTAAAGAAATGAAACCGTTTATTAATGTAATTTCCGGTGATTTTTTATCAAACAAAATTTCATTGCCTAATAATTGTAAAGTTATTTCAAATCCACCTTATGCTACAATTGATGTATTAAAAGAAGAATGGGAAAAAACAGATGTCGCTTTGAATACAAAAGAACTGTATTCGATGTTTATGGGGAAAATAATTAATCAAAGTGAAAGTTCGGTAATTATAACTCCGTACAGTTTTATCGGTGGGAATAAATTTTATTCATTAAGAAAAATGATGAATGATTATAATGGTTTTATCGTTTCTTTCGATAATGTTCCAGGCAATATTTTTCGAGGGAAAAAACATGGAGTTTTTAATACTAATACATCGAATTCCGTTAGGGCAGCAATAACTATTGTAGAAAATGTAGTAAATAAAAACGGATTCAGAACTACACCTTTAATTAGGTTTAAAAATGAAGAAAGAAAAAAATTATTACAAACAGATGTTCTTGAATCATTTATAAGCAACGAATATCAAATTGTGAGTAAAGAAAAGCCAATGTATTATAAATGCTCAAAAGAATTAAACGATATTTGGGAATTGTGGCAAGAAAAAAGTACAAAGAATTTGGGCGATTATATTAGTCAAAATGGACAGAATATTATTTCAGTTCCAAAAACATGTAGGTATTTCACAACAGCCTCAAACGGCCTAATGAAAAGAAACGGACAAATTATATTAAATATTGAAGATAAAGATGTTTTCTATTACGTATATTGTTTAATTAATTCATCATTTGCTTATTGGTATTGGAGATTATATGATGGAGGAATAACTTATCCAAGAGGCTTAATGTTGAATATGCCTGTATTTTACGATAAATTAACAAAAGAAGATAAAGATTTTTTTAAAGATATTGCCACTGAAATGATAAATAATTCTAATAAATACATCGTAACTAAAAACAATATTGGAATTCAAGAAAATATAAAATTTCCAGTAGAATATCGAGATAAAATAAATGTAAAAATTTTAGAAATTTTGGGATGCAAAAATATTACGCCATCAATATTTGATGATATTCATAGAAATTGTTTATGGAGTAAAATGCGATAATCATAAATCTTAAATATTTAAAGAGGGTGAATAAACAATTACTATATTGTGCTAAATTTTACTTGTTTGCTTTATCAAAAACATTCTTATTAAATTTATTGGAGAGAGAGTAGAAAATGAATACTGAAATACCAATGACAAAATCGCAAAAAGAAATAATGCAAGAATTTTATGAAAAAAAACCAACAAGAGTTGTTTTTAATAAAAAGGAAAGGAACAACTTATGGAAATTGGCAACTAAAAGAAACGACGAAATAGATTTTGAAAATTTAAAACAAAAATGTCCAGCACTAGAGCATCAAATCAAGAGAAGTTATGCGACGGGGAAAAATATACAATCTGCAGTTTTTAGTGAATGTGTATACGCGCAAACGATTGCGAATATGTTTGAGTTAAATATATTTATAAATTGTTACGAAAACGTAAATTATATTCCTAAAAAAGTCGAAGATTTTTTAGATTCTTACAAATTAGTTCCACGATACGTTTATTCAAAAGAAGATAAAAGTAGAATGTTGATACAAGCAGGAGGATGCGATGGTGTTGATAGTGCTTTGGTTACTGTTATTGATGACTTAGTTTTTTATACGATAGAATTTAAAGAACCGGGAGCGAAAACAGGAGAACCGGATTTGCCTAAATACGGGGAAGACGGATTGTTAACTGTTAATGAGAAGTGGCTTTTAAATAATCCTCAGTTTAGGGAAATGATAGAAGAGCAAGCAGGGTTAAATTTCTTTGAAATCAAAGGACATAATATTAAAAATTTTTCTAGTAAGAGCGTTGCGTTAGCAGTTTCGCATGTTGGAGTAAATAAAATTATAACAGTCATTTGTACAGAAGATAGAAACGGGATACTTGTAATGTTGCCGTCTAATCAGGCATTTATGTGGGCAGAAACAGAAGGAGAAATTAGATCTGCCGGTAGAAACCATTATAAAGTATGGACTCCATGTGCGCTTAAAAAATTTTTATTAGAATTAAATGCTAAATTTAACGGAGATTTTATAACGGTTGATAAATCGTTATTAAAAGAAAGAAAAGAAAGGGGTGGAGATAGTAAGTCGTCCGGCTATAAAATTACGCCATTATTCTTTATTTATTCAAAGGATTGTAATTGTAATGGAGATTTGATTACATTTAATTTTACAAAAGTAAGGCAACTAAATCCTACCATTGCCGGAAAAATGTTTTTTAGGAAATTAAAGTATGAAGATGTCATGAAATATTATTTCAATTAAAATATTTATTTTAAATTAAATTATTAAAGATTATTTAACTATAAAAAAACAAGGGCTGAAAAATTCAGTCCTTGTTTTTTTGGTGCCGGTGACCGGGGTCGAACCGGTACGGTATCGCTACCGCGGGATTTTGAGTCCCGTACGTCTGCCAATTCCATCACACCGGCATTTTTTATACGTTTTGTCTTGCTTTTTCGTCTCGTTTATGAGATAATAAAACAGATGACGGAAATTTGAATATATTTTTTTCTGTTCTTGTAAATAATAACATAATATTGATAAAAATGCAACCGATTAAGGTATTATTTTAAAAAATTTTTACGGAGAATTATATGAGCAACTTAATTTTGATTGACGGAAACAGTTTAATAAACCGCGCGTTTTACGCAACGCCGTTGCTTACCGACAAAGACGGCAACCCCACAAACGCAGTTTACGGCTTTATGGGTATGCTTATTAAACTTATCGGCGACTATAATCCCGACTATATGCTTGTCGCTTTCGACAGAAAAGAACCCACTTTCCGTCACAAAATGTACGCCGGGTATAAGGGCACGCGAAAACCCATGCCCGACGAACTTCGCCCTCAGATAGGCTTGCTTAAAGAAACGTTAAAAACGCTGGGCATTTGCGCATACGAAAAAGCGGGGGTAGAGGCTGACGATATAATCGGCACGCTCGCAAAAAAGTTTGACTTGACGACTTATATCGTCACGGGTGACAGAGATAGTTTTCAACTTGTCGATGAAAGCACCACCGTGTTGTTTACAAAGCGCGGCATAACCGACCTCGACGTGATGACTAACGAAAATTTCTACGACAAAATGAAGGTTACTCCCAAGCAGATAATCGACCTTAAAGCGTGTATGGGCGACAGTTCCGACAATATTCCTGGCATTGCGGGAGTCGGCGAAAAAACGGCTGTCGATCTCATTGCGAAATACGGCTCGCTCGACGGAGTTTATGAAAACACAGAAGAGATAAAAGGCAAACTTAAAGAAAAGATTTTAGCCTCTAAAGATATAGCATATCTGTCACGTTCACTTGCAACGATTGACGTAAACGTGGAAATTCCGCTTGAATTAAAAGATATGAAATTCTCTTTTCCGTTCCCCGAAGCGGCGCGCAAATTCTTTGTTAAATTAGAGTTTAAAAATATTTTAAAGCGCGACGGAATTTTTATGGAGTCTACGCAAGAAGAGCATACAGCCGCCGCAAAAGTCGAGGTGCAAATCCTTGAAAATTATGAAGACCTGACAAAACTCGACGGAATAAAAAAAGCGTGCGTGTATATTGACAAAGACGTGCATATTTATCCTTTTGCAAATGTCGAATATATGGTAAAAATAAGAGAAAATCTTTTAGATTTCGGGTTTTCTCTCGACGAAGTTATCGAAAAATTGCAGCCGCTTTTTCAAGGTAAAGACAGTTACGTCGTGGTTTACGATAAAAAGTCGTTTATGCATTTTTTGCAATCGTTAAACGTCGAGTTAAAGGCGCAGTGCGACGACGTTATGCTTGAAAAATATCTCGCCGACTTTTCGGGTAAAGAAGAAACCGTGCCTGAGATAATCGAGTATTACGATTACGACTTGACAACCCCCGCATATTCGCTTTATTTGTTGCACGAATCGTTAAAGGAAAAAATAGCCGGGCAAGACATGCAAAAACTGTACAGCGACGTCGAATTGCCCCTTTGCAGCGTGCTTTTCGATATGGAAAACTGCGGTTTTAAAATCGATATGAGGGCTTTGGACGAAATGTCCGCCGACTATTCGGCTAAAATAGCAAAACTTTTAAGCGAAATCCGTTCGCTCACGGGTGAAGAGAATCTCAACCCCAATTCCACAAAGCAACTCGGCGAAGTTTTGTTTGTAAAACTCGGCTTAAAATCGGGCAAAAAGACAAAAAACGGTTATTCGACCAACGCCGAAGTTCTTGAGTCTATCGCGGACAGCCATCCCGTCGTACCGCTCATTTTAAAATACAGACAGTTGCAAAAACTCAACTCGACTTACGTCGAGGGGTTCCGTCCGTTAATCGACAGAAACACGGGTCTCGTGCATACGTGCTTTAATCAGGCTCTCACGCAGACGGGCAGGCTTTCTTCAAAAGAGCCCAACCTTCAGAATATTCCCGTCAGAGACGAAGAGGGTAAGGAAATAAGGAAACTTTTCACCGCGAGAGACGAAGGCAGAGTGCTTGTCAGCGCGGACTATTCTCAGATAGAACTCCGCCTTATGGCGCATTTCAGCGGTTGTAAAACGCTTATCGAGGCATACAAAGAGGGTAAAGATATCCACTCGATAACGGCTTCGCAAGTTTTCGGAGTACCGCTTGAAGAAGTTACTCCGCAAATGCGCAGAAATGCAAAAGCGGTCAATTTCGGCATAATTTACGGCATAAGCGACTTCGGACTCAGCAAAAGTATAGGCACTTCGGTAAAAAAAGCGGGAGAATATATCAAGGCGTATTTTGCAAACTATCCCGAAGTGAAAGAATATATGGATAAAAACGTGGAGTTTGCCAAACAAAACGGCTACGTAAGCACCTTGCTCGGCAGAAGGAGATACATCCGCGAAATCAATTCGCCCAATTACATGGTAAGAAGTTTCGGCGAGCGCGCCGCCATGAATATGCCCCTTCAAGGCACTTCGGCAGACATAATCAAGATTGCAATGATAAACGTGTATAACAGGCTAAAAACCGAAAAATTGCAGTCAAAACTTATACTTCAGATCCACGACGAACTCATAATCGATGCGCCCGAAAGCGAAAAACAAGTCGTCGGGGAAATTTTAAAAGAAGAAATGGAAAACGCGGTTAGTTTGTCCGTTCCGCTTACCGTTGAGGTTTCCAGCGGAAAAACGTGGTACGAAGCAAAGTAAGATATAGCAGTAAAATTTTTTAATCAGTCGTTTATTCGGTTGGTCGTATAACGGGCGATTTTGTGTGGCGAGGCTTTATAAACGAAGTTTTACGAGCGAACTTTAAATAATGAAAAAATAATCTTAAATAAGGCAGGGCAGGCATATGAAAAAAATTATCGCCTTGACGGGCGGTATCGGCAGCGGTAAAAGCACGGTAATTAATATATTGAAAGATATGGGTTTTAAGGTATTTTCTGCCGACGAAGAATATAAAGAGTGTTTAAACGACGAGGCGTTCGTGCAAAGAATAAGCGACGAGTTTAATATTTCGCCGATAATTTGTTGCGGTAAAAAATGCCTTGACCGCGCCGCTTTGTCAAAAATCGTTTTTAATGATAAAGAGAAGAAAAAACTGCTCGATAAAATGACTCACCCGGTGGTTGTAAACAGACTTATAGAAAAGGCGAAAGCCGCCTCGGGAACATGTGTTTTTTGCGAAGTGCCGCTTTTGTTCGAGGGCGGATTTGAAAAATTGTTCGACGGCGTAATTGTGGTAATGCGCGCCGAAAACGAAAGGATAAACGCCGTGATTACGCGAGACGGTTTGCGCAAAGATGACGTTTTAAAGAGAATCGACAGCCAACTTGATTACTCAAAATTTAATTTTGACGGTTATACCGTATTATGGAATGACGGAAATATGCATATACTATACGAAAAGGTGAAAAGTATAGTAGATGGACTCATTAAAAAGTAGATTAAAATATTCCACTATATTTATAAGCGTATTTATAGTGATTGTGATTTGCGTGTATTATATAGGTATAGCGATAAATTATCCCTTGAAATACACCGATGAAATAAACGACGCGGCAGCCGAATTCGGCGTTTCGAGGTCGCTGATTTCAGCCGTGATAAAAACCGAAAGCGACTTCGACGAAAAATCGATATCGGCTAAAGGTGCGAAAGGCTTGATGCAAATCACCGATTCCACCGCAGAATATATCGCCGGATTGTTGGGGGAAGAGTCTTACGATATTTTGGACGCAAAAACCAATATCCGTTTCGGAACGTATTATCTGAAATATTTGTTTTATAAATTCAAAACGCTCAACGAAGTTTTGTGCGCCTACAACGCGGGTGAGGGCACGGTCGGCGAATGGTTAAACGACAAAAAATATTCCCGTGACGGAAAAACTTTGAAAAAAGTGCCATATGCCGAAACTTCGCGTTACGTAAGAAAAGTGAGGGGTAGTATGACCGTGTATGAAAAACGAATTAAGAAAAAGGCGAAAAGCGTCTGGAGTTTAGTCGTTTCAAGACAAAATTGACCGTTTTAGCGAATACGTGTGTTGTAAAACAGGCAAAACTTATTAAAAACGGGTTTAAAATGAACTCAAATGCCTTTTTGTGAAGAAACACGTCGCAAAAACAAATAAAAATCACATTATGACTGTCGGGACAAGGCATAAAAACGGTTGTTTGTTTTAAAAAGTTGCTAAAAGTTTTTTAATAAAAATTGCCGCAACAGACAAAAATAAACCAACCGTATCGCATAAATGTGAAAAAAATGGCAAAATTATTAAAAAATTTTTGATAATTGTATTGACACATACAATATTTTGTGTTATTTTATATATGATATAATAAAATATTGTAGGCAAAGTCTGGCGAAATTGCCTATATTTTTACGTCAATCGCAACGTATACGTTTCGTCTTAACGGAGAGTAAGTTTCGTGTACGTCCTTACTTAATTCAGGTTTCGTTAAAACTATTTTAAAATAGTTTTAATCAAATATATAACAACTTGTTTTGTCAAAGGAGAGAGATTATGAAAAATTTGTTTTTATTGCCGGCGGGTCTCGAGGTTAAAGACTTATTGGTTCCCGCAGTAGTAGTTATTTGCGCAATCATCGTATTGATCGTCGGTCTTGCGCTTGCGGGTGCGGTTAAAAAAATCGCTAAAAAAATCAACACCGAAAATACCGCAACTCCCGACACTTCCGCGCTTCAACAATTGTTGCCGCAACAGCCCATCAACAATATCATCAATATTGCTTCCGGCGATTTTGCTAACGGCGAAGGTTTCGGCAAGAACGGTTACAAGCAAATTAAAAATGCAACCGTTGCAGAGGAAGAATATAAATACATAGATTACTCTGAACTCGAAGAAGAAAAACAACCCGAAGCAGTCGAGGTTAAAGAAGAAAAGCCCGTCGTTGCAGAGCAGGCATCCGTACAAGAAGAAGTCAAGGCGGAACCCGTTGAAGAAAAGGTTGAAGAAAAGGTTGAAGAAACCCCCGCAGAGTTGCCCGCACAGGAAGAAACTCTTGAAGTCGTGGAGGCAACCGCTACCGACGAAACCGCTGCAACCGAAGACGAATCCGAAGATTCCGCAGAAGTAGCGTTTGTATCCGAAAAGAAAAATCTTGAAGATAAATATGCCGAATTATCCGACGTTCAGAAGGGTTATTTTGACAAGATTAAAGAATACGCTTGCAGTAAAGAAGACGCAAGGGCAATCGAGGCAAAGGGTCACATTACGGTTAAATACGGTAAAGAAAGACTTGTACGTATCACAATCAGAAGAGACGCGGTCGAGGCTGTATTCCTTCTTATCGATGCCAACTTTAAGAAGTACATGAAAGAGCAAGATGCACCCATTAAGGAAAAGCCGACTGTAATTCGTATTGAAAACGACGCTTATTTGCAACTCGCTTTAGAGACGGTTGATCTTAAATACAATTCGTTGATGGAAGAAAAACAACAAAGACTCGAAGAGCAAAAAGCAAAGAAGAGAGAGCGTGCAAGAAAGCAAACCGCCGCTGTTGAAGAACAAGCAACTCAGGAAGTTGCCGCAACGGACGCAACCGAACCCGCTCCGGAAGAAAACGCATAATCTGTTTTTAGTTGATATAAGCCGCAGGCACGTGTCTGCGGCTTTTTATGTGTCTTTAAAACGAATTTACATGTGCCGCGCAACAACGGGTCAAATAAACGATTTGTCGCGTTTAAGCGGTAGTTTTTCGCTTTAAAACCGTAAATCGACGGCTAAACGCAAAAACAAATCAAAAGGCGGTACGCAAAAGCGCACCGTCGGAATTTTTATAATTCAACTAAAACAAAATTTCACGATTAAATCCGAACAGCATAAAGTTTTGCGTTAAACGTTAAATTGTTTCAATTTGAATTAAGTAATTAAATAATTTTGAACAGTTTTGCCAAAAAAACGCCGCCCGGGAACAATATTCCGAAAGCGAATATAGCAACCCACAAAATTATAGCCGCCGCCGAAATAACGGTTGAAAGTTTAGTTAAAACACAAGTTTTTTTCCTTAAAAGGTAAATGCCCGAAACGGCTAAAACAGAAAGGACAAGCACGATGAAAAAATACTTTACATAAGGCGATTTATAGGTAATCACAACCGTGTTTTCGCCTTCTTCAAGCGGAATTTCCATAAAATTAAGGAAATTCTTTTTCATTTGCACTTTTTTGCCGTTTACGTACGCTTGATGACCGTCTAAAGCGACGTAGTTTAAAAACAGATATTCGCCGCTGCTTTCAGCGTTGGCGGTAACGTCGAATCTGCCTGCGGAAAGTTTTAATTTGCCTGCATTTTTTCCCGCCGTTTCCGATAAAGTAATCATTTTGTGCGCAACGTTCATGTCCGATAAATACTTTACTTTTATATATTTGTTTATCGTGGTTACGTCAATTTCTACGTTTGAATAGTTTTTAAGGAATACCGCGGTAGACGGGTTGTGCGAGACTATATTAATGCCGTCGTTTGCCTTTGCTTTATACTCGTCGAACAAACTCGAATTTGCCCGGTTTGAAATGTAAACGTCGTATTCTTCGGGAAAGTTGCATTCCAAAAATACCCAGCCGCCGTCATTTTTAAAGATTTGCAGTTTATAAAGTCCGGAGTTTTGATCAAAAGTAACTTTATCGAGGGTGGATTCTTCAAAATAGTCTCCGCTGCCGCCATAAAGTTTGTAAAGAGCCTCGTATTTTTGCGCCCGGGTTCCGTTTTCGCCTATCGGGTTTGAGGTTACGATTGCATTGGGCAATACGGCGCGGTTTTTATACACGACGTAATAGTTTGTCTTTATATCGAGTTTGCTCAGGTATGGAAATTTATCGAGGTCTTTTGCTTTGGAATTGTTTACCACGTAGTACTTATAACCCATTATGCAATCGGCGAAAATCATGGGTTGAGGGTAGTTTGCCGAAGCCGACGCGGACGATACTGACGTATTGTTGTTTCCGAAATATCCGAAAAATCTCGTTGCGGTAAAGTTCCTTTCGTCCACGTTCGACGAGAAAATACTGAACGAATTTGTGCCTATCGTGAGCGGAGCATTGTTTGAAAGATATTTTTGATAATCTTTTACCCGATAATCGCCGTTGTCGATTTTGTCAAGTTGTGTTTTAATCGTTTCAAATTGTCTGTATCTTGCGGGGGTAAATAAGTTGCCCGTGATTAAAAACGAATTGAAAATACAAATCTGTACGGCGATTATTCCCGCCATAAAGCAAGCCGACAACCTTATGCCGACGAGTTTGAATTTAATTAGCAACAAAAAGACTGAGCATGCGGCAAAAACCGCCGCTATTAAGGAAAATACTTCTACAAAACCGCCGAGAGAATGTACGAAAACGGCATCGAAATTCTTTGTGTACCATTTTTTGTTTTGCCAGGCGTCTGTGTCGATTTTACGGTAAAAATAAACCAGCGTAAACACTGCGGTAATTGCGATAACGGCTGAAATAACCGCCCCGATTATTCCCTTGTTTTTCACGAAAAACGATGCGGAATAATCATTGTTTCGGTCTGTGCCGGACAAAAGGCGATCGGGCTGATTGTTCGTTGATTTATTGCTTTCGATTTGCGCAGAGCCTGTCAGAACCGCCTGCGGTCGTTTTGCCGGATTTAAAGGGAGGTCGGGATATTTTTCGTAAATTTTCGGGTCGTCGAAAAGTTTTACGCTTAAATAAAACGTGTAAAACGACGATAAAAAACCGAATCTCAAGGCGTAACTGTAATACGAGCCGCCGTTTAAAAGCAAGCAAATTTCGTCAATAAACACGGGGGCGAATACGATTAATCCCGTATACAGCAAAAACTTGTTTACGGGCGATTTAAGTCCGTTTTTAATGAAGTACAGTATAGTGCAAAAAACGAGTAAGCCTTCCGCAATGACGTAAGTCGATTTTATGCCGATCGCATTCAAATTGAGCGATTTGAAAATTTCGGAAAACAGTCCTGTGTTTCTTCCGCATTTAAGGTACGAAATAAACACGGGAACAAGCAGCGGGGCGGCAACCAGAACCGTGGTAAGCAGCGCGACCGCCATGTCGGTAAGTTTTAATTTAAGCGTTTCTCCCGGTGTGACGATTACGACGTATAAAGTCATAATTAAATACATCAGAAGAAGTGAAAAACACGCGATAGAAAAGCATGTGTAGAGCATGCACGCTTCAAAAACAACGAATTTCAAGTATTTTCCTTCGTTTATAAGTGTCAGAAATCCGCTTACCACAAAGGGCAGATATATTAAAAAGTCGAGCCAGTCTATAAAGGTGTTTGCGGTAAAAGTGTATCCGCAGTAAGCGTATAAAATCGACAGTACCACGGCAAACAAATTCGGCACGTTTTTATGCGATTTTTTAATAAAAAACAATGCCGATTCGGCAATACAAGCCAATTTTAAGGGCAAGACGAAACTTATACCGTAATACACGTTGCCGTGTCCGAAAAGAAGAAATATCCAGTTGAAGGGACTGATTACGCTGTAAGCAAGCGTCTGAAACAAATCGACTCCGCCCGCAATCGACGTAGTATAAAATAACGACGATTTACCGCTAATTACGTCGTAAAAATGCTCGATAAAAGGGCAAATTTGGGCGAGTAAGTCATAGTTTGACATGGTTTTGTCGGGGTTAAACGGGTAAACCTGACAATACCGCAGCGTCCAGAAAAACATTGGAATGATTAATATAGGAATAATCAGATAAGGCCAATACTTTCCTAAAAAGTCGTTTAAGAAATTAAAAACCTTGTCGGCTTTGGAAATTTTCTTTTCGGTCGATCCGGTTTGATTTTCTGTTGTGGCGGCGTTATTTTTCGACGAATCGTTATTTGTCGTTTTATTTTTATTCTTTTTCGGCGAGTTGTGGTTTTCAGTCGCAGAACAATTTGCTTTTTTATTCATATTTTACCTTAAATCGTTTAGTTTATAGGGATATAATAGCACATAAAAATATTTTTAGCAATAATAGGCAAAAAATTTATATAAAAACAGTAAAACAGTTGCAAAATTAAGTAAAATATACTATAATAATCAGGTAAGTTGAGTTGTTCATGCGTTTTTTGCTTATTATTTTGTGGCTTAGTTAAATGGTGAAATGGTATATTGAGATATATAAACCGTAAAATTATCGAATAAGGCATTTATTAATCCGCAAACAGACAAAATAGATTTTGCGAAGCGGCGATTAAAAGAAGAAATTGCAACGCAGAGATTGAATTTTGACAATTTTGCAAGTTTAGGCGGTTAACGAAAGTAAAATAGTGATTTAAACAATATACGGAGTGTTATCGAAGCGGTCACAACGAGGCGGTCTTGAAAACCGTTTGGGTTAACGCCCACGGGGGTTCGAATCCCTCACACTCCGCCAACGCCCGACGGGCAGGTAATCCTGCTCATCGGGCTTTTTTGTTAAGTAAGGCAGAGGGAGTCGAACAAGAGCGACGGCGCAAAGCGGCGAAAAAAGTTGCCTGAGGCAAGTTTTTAGCGACTGACCGAAGTAATTTGCAAAGCACAAGTTGAGAGTTTAGGTAAAATGCTTTGCAAATTACAAGAGCGAATCCCTCACACTCCGCCAACGCCCGACGGGTAGGTAATCCTGCTCATCGGTTTTTTTTGTTAAGTAAGGCAGAGGGAATCGAACAAGAGCGACGGCGCAAAGCGGCGAAAAAAGTTGCCGGAGGCAAGTTTTTAGCGATTGACCGAAGTAATTTGCAAAGCACAAGTTGTGAGTTTAGGTAAAATGCTTTGCAAATTACAAGAGCGAATCCCTCACACTCCGCCAACGCCCGACGGGTAGGTAATCC
>CAKQKE010000001.1 GCA_934247935.1 uncultured Clostridia bacterium | reverse complement strand
GACGCGATATTGACTAAATAAGCAAGACGCTCATAAAAAGCGGGATTGATAAAATCACTTGTAAAAACCGATAAAAAGTCAAATATTTGCTTATGCAAATAGACGAACACTGCGTGTTCTCATCGCTTTTTCCGACAAAAAAAGCATCACACTAAAGTGCAATGCTTTGTTTTGGCAGGGGAGACGCGATATTGACTAAATAAGCAAGACGCTCATAAAAAGCGGGATTGATAAAATCACTTGTAAAAACCGATAAAAAAGTCAAATATTTGCTTACGCAAATAGACGAACACTGTGTGTTCTCATCGCTTTTTTCCGACAAAAAAAGCATCACACTAAAGTGCAATGCTTTGTTTTGGCAGGGGAGACGCGATTCGAACACGCAACCTACGGTTTTGGAGACCGCTACTCTACCGTTGAGCCACTCCCCTAAACAACAGAATTATTATATTACATAATTCGTTTTAAGTCAATAGAATTTATCAATAATTTTAAATAATTTTAAGGATTAGCATATGAAAGAAGTGCAAATTTACACCGACGGGGCATGCTCGGGCAATCCCGGTGCCGGCGGTTGGGGTGCAATTTTAATTTATAAAGGTATCGAAAAGGTCATTTCGGGAGGCGAGGCGAATACTACAAATAATCGTATGGAACTTACGGGAGTAATCAGCGCGCTTAACCAATTGAAAGAGCCGTGCATGGTACAACTTTATACCGATTCGGCGTATATTGTAAATGCTTTAAACGAAGGTTGGCTGAATAATTGGAAGGAAAGCAGTTGGAGAACCGCAGATAAAAAAGAAGTAAAAAACGTCGATTTGTGGCAAATGCTTTTATCACTACTTGAAAAACACCAAGTTACGTTCAACAAAGTAAAAGGGCACAGTGACAACGAATATAACAACCGTTGCGACAAATTAGCGACGACGCAAAGGGATAAATTTTCGTTAAATTGCGATTAATTGCGCGATTATGCAATATACTATAGTATTATGAAAAACGACCGATTAAATAAAAAAATCAACATTCTGACCGAAATTGCCGGGGTGATAACGTTTGTGTTGCTCGGCGTTTTAACGGCGGTGTTTTCGGTAAAATGCATAGATGCTTTCGATTATACATTCATTAAAAATCATTCGTTTATACTTAAATTGACGATGATTATATTATCCGTATGCGTGACAATACTCGGTATAATATTCAGAAAAACCGATAAAAATTTTATTTACAGGCTCACTTTTACTTGTCTTGTGTTTATAACGATTTGTCTGCTTGTCATTTATATACTTAAAGCGACGGGATTTTGGGATAAAATCGATAGCGTCGAGTCATTAAGAAATTATATTTCGAGTTTCGGTATTTATGCGGTCATTATATTTATATCGATGCAAATTTTTCAAGTTGTCGTTTTACCTATTCCCGGCGTCGTGGCAATAGGCGCGGGAGTTGCGTTGTTCGGTCCGTTTTGGGGCGGAGTATATTCGCTGATAGGCATAATGGCTGGTACGTTTATCGCTTATTTTATCGGCAGAAAACTTGGTTATAAAGTGGCGGCTTTCGTCGCGGGAAAGGAAAATATCGACAAGGGTTTGCAACTTATTAAAGGCAAAGATAAAGCGGTGCTTACGCTAATGTTTTTGTTGCCGTTTTTCCCAGACGATATTTTGTGTTTCGTTTCGGGTTTGTCGTCTATGTCGGTGAGATATTTCGTGATAATGGTCACCGTTTCGAGGATAATTTCCACCTTTACGACCGCTTATTCGGTAAACGGCAATTTGATACCGTACAACACCGTTTGGGGGATTATCGTGTGGGGTATTTTAATAATTGCAACCGCGCTTTTTGCTTATTTCGTTTATAAATACGGCGATAAGTTGGAAAGTTTACTTACAAAGAAAAAGGACAAAAAAGAATAACATTATTATATATGGTTTTTTCAAGCGAAAAACGACGAATTTTAAAATCACATTTCACTTAAAATCAGTATATATTTTACCCGTTTGCAAAACCTTTAAAGCGGAAGTGATTGCAAGCGGGTTTTCAATTTTATCTAAAAAAATTTAACGCAACAACAAGACGTAAAACGCATAAAAAACGAAATAGTATAAAATAATTATTTGTTTTACTTGAAAATTATTTGCAAATAAAATTGCGTTGTGATATTATATTACGCGGACGGATTAATGCACGAATTTAAAGCGTTTACCGTATAATGATGTAACAATCCCTTATCAATAAGGTTTGTAATATATTTTACGTTTAAGAGGTAATTATGATTGACGGAAGATTATTGACGGAAAAAATCGTTACGTATGCAAAACTTCATTTGCATCTCGGTGCGCTTGACGAGGTGTACGTGCGCAATTCATTGCTTTTCGAGTTGAAACTCGAAGACCCGCTCGATGCCGACGAATTGCCCGATTTGTCCTATATTGCCGACTTAAAAGTGCCCGACAGCATATATTCAGAAATTAAGCAATACGCAGTAGAAAACAACATCGTAGAAGAGCCGTATGCCGACATTTACGCCACTTACATTATGGGTTTGGTTTCTCCCAGACCTTCCGACGTAAACAACGTATTCAACACTTTGAAAGAAAGGCTCGGACCGCAATCGGCTTGTTCGTACTTGTTCGATTTAAGCATCAAAAACAACTACATTCAAAAAACCGCAATCGACAGAAACATTTTGTGGGAGTATAAAGACGGCAGCAACAAACTCGAAATTACTATAAACTTATCAAAGCCCGAAAAAGACAATAAAGATATTGCAAAATTATTGCAAGCGACTGCTCAGAAGAGCAAAAAATATCCCAAGTGCCTTTTGTGCAGAGAAAACGAGGGCTTTAAAGGTACGCTCACTCACCCCGCAAGAGGCAATTTAAGGATTATCTCCCTTAAACTTGCCGGCGAAGAGTGGTTTATGCAATATTCTCCTTATCAATATTATGAAGAACACTGCATAGTATTCGGTAAGCACGTGCCGATGAGCATCAACAGAAAGACAATCGAAAAACTTTGCGATTTCATCGAATTGTTCCCCAACTATTTCATCGGCAGCAACGCCGATTTGCCTATAGTAGGCGGTTCGATACTTAATCACGAGCATTTCCAGGGCGGCAAGCATTTAATGCCAATGCACCATGCGGGCGTTATTAAAGAATTCAAAAGCGAAGAATATCCCGACGTAGAAGTAGGTTTGTTGGATTGGTACAACACCGTAATTCATCTCACTGGATTTAACAGAAACACGGTTGTCGCGCTTGCGGGCGATATAATCGAAAAATGGGAAAATTATTCCGACGAAAGCGCAAACATAATCGGTAAAACCGCAGACGGAGTAAGACACAACACGGTTACGCCATCGGTCAGGTTTACCGACGATAACAGATATTGCATCGATTTGATTTTGAGAAACAACATGACCAGCGAGCAGTATCCCGACGGAATTTATCACGCTCATCCCGAATATCACAATATCAAAAAAGAGGGCATAGGTCTTATCGAGGCGATGGGCTTGTATATTTTGCCCGGCAGACTTAAAAAGCAAATGAGCGATATTCAGGATATCCTCACCAAAAAAGTCGCTTATGACAGAGATTCGATTTTCACCGAGGGCAACCCTCTTTACGTCCACAGATATATGATAGACGTGCTTGTAAAACAGCATCCCGTCGTAAACTCGGCAGAAGAGGCTCAACAAATCACTACCGACTATATAAATCACGTGTGCGCCAAAATTCTGGACAACACGTCGGTGTATAAAAAAGATGCCGAAGGCAACCTCGCTTTGACGAGATTTCTGGACACTCTCGGCATTAAATAATACCATATCTTGTTGAAAATTTTAATATTTATTAAAAAGGACACAATTTGTGTTCTTTTTTTTAGTTTTATTGTTGCTTTTTTTATTAAGATGATTTATAATAATCGATGAAATTAAATTGGAGGAGTTTTATGAACAGAATCAACTTATTACAAACTCGCAGAGCCGACTTGTTGCAGGCAGGAAAAGAAATCCGCCAAAAAATAAGTGCGCTTTCCGATGAAAACAGTTTTGTTGAGTTCGATGCTTATGCTTTTTCCGAAAACGAATTTTACGGAGAAAACGCGCAAGGAGAAGGCGTAGTTACCGGATTTTTGACAATAGACGAAAATCCCTTCTACGTTGTTGCGCAAAACGCTGCCGTATGCAACGGCGGAATCAGCAAGGCAAACTGCAACAAGATCACTAAATGTCTCAAAAAGGCGGAATTAAATTCCACGCCCGTACTTTTCCTTTTTGACTCTTGCGGAGTCAGAGCGGGCGAGGGCGTAAATGCTTTGGAAGGTATTGCCGAAGTACTCGGCGCAATGTCCGACCTTAAAGGCGTTGCAACTACTTACGCCGTAGTTTTGGGTAATCTTTACGGTTCGTTCGCGCTTGTTGCGGCTGAATGCGACTTCAACCTTATGCTTAAAGATTCTTGCGTGTGCTATACAAGCCCCGCTGTTATTTCCGCAAGCGACAAAAAGTTTGAAGACAGAGACGCTGTCGGCGGGTTAAAGGCGCAAGCAAACAATAACATGACTATTTTCGCCGTTAAAGACCTTGACGAAGCAAAAAATCTTATCGTAAAACTTTGCGACTATATCGCATTGCCCGAAGTAGACAACGAAGACGACCTCGGCAGAGAAAGCGCAAATCTCAACGATAAAGCAGACGTTGAGTCTCTTGTAAAGGCAGTGTTCGACAACGGCGAATTTACCGAAATGAACAAGGGTTTTGCCGACGAAGTAAAGACGGGTCTTGCAAGAATCGGTGGAACTTCGGTTGCCGCAGTGCTTTTCGACGGCGGAGACAAGGGTGTAGAACTTACCCTTAATACCGTACTTAAACTTAAAGAATTCTTGTATTTTGCTATCGATTACGATATGCCCACCGTTTTGTTTGTAAACTCGCTCGGAATTAAAGCGGATAAAACGACAAACGATTCTCTCGTAATGAAAGAGACTGTTCATTTAATCGACGCGCTTAAAAACGCAAACCTTTTGAGAATTTCCGTTGTTTACGGTAAGGCAATCGGTCTCGGATATACTTTATTTGCGTCCAAGTCGCTCGGCAGCGATTATACTTATGCTTTCGCAAACGCATATATCGGTTTGTTTGACAGCAAGGTAGGCGCAAGCGTAGAGTTTGAAGGAGTAAAAGAGAGCAATCTCGCTCAACTTGCAGACAAATACGCAGAAGAAAATCAAGACCCCGTAAATGCGGCAAAAGACGGTTACGTAGACAACATAATCGAACCGAGACACGTAAGACAATACGTTATTTCGGCGCTTCAATCTCTGTAAGAGAGGTGACTAATTATGGTTAATAATCTACTTATATCGTTTACCGAAACTCTCGGCGTAGGTGCGATAGGTTTAGTTCTCGGCATGTTGATTGTTTTCTTGGGAATAACCGTACTTGTACTCATGATTAAACTTTTGGGTGCTGTTTTGGATAAAGGCAAAAAGAAAAATCAACCTCAGGAAAATAAGTCCGCCGCAACCGAACCCGCAGCGCAGGAAACCGCTGTGGAAGAGGGTATTACCGACGAAGTGAAAGCAGCGATAATCGCGGCTGTTTCGGCATATTATTTCGGTGAAAACACAAAAACGTGCGAATTTAAAGTAAAGAAAATTAAAAAGTATTAAGGAGATAATAAAAATGCGTAAATTTTTAGTAAACATAGAAGGAAAACAATACGAAGTAGGCGTTGAAGAAATTACCGACGGTTCGGTAGTAACTCCCGTAGTTACGGAAGTTAAGACTGCCGCTCCCGCTAAACAAGCCGCACCCGCAAAGGCTGCAACCGTACCCGCAAACGGAACGAAACTCCTTTCTCCGTTCCCCGGAATGGTTAAGAATTTGCTTGTTGCCGACGGCGCAACCGTTAAAAAGGGACAAGCAATACTCGTACTCGAAGCAATGAAGATGGACAACGACCTTACGGCAGAGGCTGACGGCGTAGTTAAATTTAACGTAGCAAAGGGCGCAAACGTAGAAACCGGCGACGTTTTGGCAGTAATCGGTTAATCCAATCATAAAGGAGTAATACGATGCAGATTTTAAACACAATTTGCGCCGGAAACTTCGGTCAAACGCTGGTCAATATATTGCGTAGTTTATGGAACAGCACCGGTATGGCTAACGGTGAGTGGACCAACTACGTAATGCTTGTCATTTCGTTTGTCCTGATGTATTTGGCGATAGTAAAAAAATTCGAGCCGCTTTTGTTGCTTCCCATAGCGTTCGGTATGTTTTTCATCAACTTACCCGGTGCGAAAGCGGTTTTGTGGGGTAAATATCCCGATAATATCACTACTGCGGAGGCTTTCAGACAAGCCGGCGGTATTTTACCCGAGGGTTATACCTTTATAGACGGTTTGCTTTGCAATCCTTCGTCTGCGGTGGTAAACTCTAAAGAGATGGTTCAAGCCTTTCTCGATGCGGGCGGTTTGCTCCCCACTCAATATCCTTATACTATAACTGATGGCGTGGTTGCGGTTGCTCAGACTTACGACAACGTAATCAACAGAGGGCTTATCTGGTATTTGTTCTACGGCGTAGATAAAGTTATTTATCCTCCGCTTATATTCCTCGGAATAGGTATTTGTACCGACTTCGGTCCGCTTATCGCAAACCCGAAGAGTATGCTTTTGGGCGCGGCTGCGCAACTCGGCGTATTCCTTACGTTCTTTGCGGCATGTTTGTTGCCCAACTTCTCGATCGCTCAAGCGGGCGCAATCGGTATCATCGGCGGCGCAGACGGACCTACGGCAATTTACGTCACTCAAAAACTCGCACCCGAACTTTTGTCTCAGATAGCGGTTGCGGCGTACTCGTATATGGCTCTTATTCCCGTTATTCAAAAGCCCATTATGCGTCTTTTGACGACTAAACAAGAAAGACAAATCAAGATGAAACAACTTCGTAAGGTAAGCAAACTCGAAAAAGTTGTATTCCCCTTGCTTGTTTGCGTAATCGTAGGACTTTTGCTTCCGGACGCAATGCCTCTTTTGGGTATGCTTATGCTCGGAAACCTTATGAGAGAGTCGGGCGTTGTAAACAGACTTACCGATACCGCTCAGAACGGTTTAATGAATACAATCACAATCTTCCTCGGAATAAGCGTCGGCTCGAAGGCTTACGGACCTACGTTCTTAACGCTCGATTCTCTTATGATTATCGGCTTGGGTCTCGTTGCGTTCTGTATGGGTACGGCGGGCGGACTTTTGGTTGCTAAACTTATGAATAAGTTGGAGGGTGGAAACTCCATCAACCCGCTTATCGGTTCGGCAGGCGTTTCCGCAGTGCCTATGGCGGCGAGAATTTCTGAAGACGTAGGAAGGGAAGAAGACCCGACCAACCACTTGCTTATGCACGCGATGGGTCCCAACGTTGCCGGCGTAATCGGCTCGGCTATAGCGGCAGGCGTTTTGCTTGCAATTTGCCCGTTATTTATGTAAGGGTATACAAATTAAACAGGAGATAATAAAATGGGTAAAAAAGTTTTAATTACAGAAACGATTTTAAGAGATGCTCATCAATCGCAAGCGGCTACCCGTATGAGAATAGAAGATATGCTTCCCGTACTCGAACAACTTGACGATATAGGATATTATTCGCTCGAGGCTTGGGGCGGCGCAACTTTCGACGCTTGTCTTCGTTTTTTAAACGAAGATCCGTGGGAAAGACTTCGTATACTTAAAAGCCACCTTAAAAAGACGCCTATTCAAATGCTTTTAAGAGGACAAAACCTCCTCGGTTATAAGCACTACACAAACGACGTCGTAGACAAATTCGTCGAAAAAGCAATCGAAAACGGCGTAGGCGTAATCAGAGTATTCGACGCGTTAAACGATATCGAAAACCTTAAAGCACCTATTGCGGCAATCAAAAAGTACGGTGCAAACGGCAAGTGCGTATGCGAAGCGACTATTTCGTACACCACAAGCCCCGTACACACCAACGAATATTTCGTAAAACTCGCTAAACAACTCGAAGATCTCGGCGCAGACAACATCTGCTTAAAGGATATGGCAAACCTTCTTCTTCCGTACACCGTTTACGAACTTATCACGGAAATGAAAAAGGTGTTAAAGCCCGAAACGAAGATTCACCTTCACACCCACAACACTACGGGTACGGGCGATATGGTCAACCTTAAAGCGATCGAAGCGGGCTGCGATATCGTAGACTGCGCGCTTTCCGCACTCGGCAACGGTACTTCAAACCCCGCAACCGAGCCGTTTGTAGTTACGCTTAAAGGCACCGAATACGATACGGGTATCGACGTAAACAAACTTATTCCTATCACCGAGCACTTCAAGAAAGTTGCCGACAGACTCGAAAAAGAAGGTTGGTTGAACCCCAACGTAAGAAAGGTCAACGTAAACACTCTTAAATATCAGGTTCCCGGCGGTATGCTTTCCAACCTTATGGGTCAATTAAAGCAACAAGGCAAACTCGATAAACTCGATCAAGTACTCGAAGAAGTACCCAACGTACGTAAAGACGCAGGTTATCCGCCTCTCGTTACGCCGTCGAGCCAAATCGTAGGTACTCAAGCCGTATTGAACGTATTAAACGGCGAGAGATATAAAATGGTTACCAAAGAGTTTAAAAATCTTCTTTTGGGAGGTTACGGCAATTTGCCCGCGCCTTGCGATCCGGAAGTCGTCAAAAAGTGCTGCGGCGACGCTAAACCCGTAAAAGAAGACCTTACCGTAAAAGAGTACGACACTCTTAAAGCGGCAATGTCCGAATATTACACGCAAGAAGAAGACGTGCTTTCGTATGCAATGTTCCCCGAAGTATCGTTAAACTTCTTCAAATACAGACTTGCGAAAAATCAGGGAATAGATAAAAACCTTGCCGACAACAAAAACAAGGTTTATCCTGCATAATGAACATTTTAGTCAGCAATGACGACGGAATCTTTAGCGAGGGCATATTTACTCTCGCTAAAGTTTTACGTGACGAAGGACACAAAGTTTACGTAGTCGCGCCTGACGGCAACAGGTCGGCATTTTCGCATTCATTGAGCATTTTTAAAGAATTGTCCTTAAAAAAAGTAAATATTTCAGACGGGGTCGAGTGGTATTCTTTAAGCGGAACACCCGCCGACTGCGTTAAATTCGGTATACATTATTTCGATAACGTAAAATTCGACCTTGTTTGTTCGGGTATAAACCACGGCGGCAATCTCGGCACGGACGTGTACTATTCGGGCACGGTTTCGGCGGGAGTCGAAGCAAACGTTTGCGGTATACCCGCCATAGCGTTTTCAAACAACGCTTTTTCGTCGTACGATTTTGTTTCGAGCGGCGAGGCTGTAAAAAAAATAATAAATTTACTTAAAAATCATCTCGATACGCTTTGTACTTTCAACGTAAATATCCCCAATTTGCCGATTGATAAAATCAAGGGCATAAAATTTACAAAACTCGGCGTGCAGTTGTACACCGACAATTACGTGCTTACCGACAACAGCACGTTTATGCTTGTGGGCGACCCCATTATAAACAACAATATCGACAGAGATTGCGACGTAGAGTTGTGCAACGAAGGATACGTCACCGTTACTCCGATTATTACGGAAAGGACGGATTTTATCTTGCTTGAAAAACTGAAAAAAGAAAATGAGTAAAGTAATTGTAATCGGCGGCGGTCCCGCCGGAATGATGTGCGCAATAAGCCGCGCAACCGACGGCGACGACGTGATTTTAATCGAAAAAAACGAAAAACTCGGTAAAAAACTTTATATTACGGGTAAAGGCAGATGCAACGTGACAAACGATTGCGACAACGAAGAATTTTTATCCAACGTCGTCACTAATCCAAAATTTTTATTCGGCGCGATAAACGCTTTTTCCGCCGAAGACACGCTTGAATTTTTGAAAAACAACGGTTTGCAAGTGAAAACCGAAAGGGGAAACAGAGTTTTTCCATTGTCCGACAAATCGAGCGACGTAATAAAATGTTTTTCAAAAGCCTTGCAAAACGCGGGCGTGGACGTGCATCTTTCAGAAGAATGCCGTTCGTTAATGGTTGAAAACGGAGAAATTAAGGGCGTAATTACCGATAAAAGCAAATATTTTGCCGATAAAGTCGTCGTGTGTACGGGTGGAGTGAGTTATTCGTCGACGGGCAGTACGGGCGACGGGTATAAATTTGCCGAAAATGCGGGACACAACGTGATTCCCCCAAAACCCGCGCTTGTCGGAGTAAATATCAAAGGAGATATGTGCGCAAGACTTTCGGGCGTAACCCTTAAAAACGTAAGACTTACGGCGTACGTGGGCGAAAAAGAAGTTTATTCGGGTTTCGGCGAAATGCTGTTTACTCATTTCGGAATATCCGGACCTATAGTGTTGTCGGCGTCGAGCGTTATCAATAAATATAATATAAACGACGTAAAACTTATTCTCGATTTAAAGCCCGCACTTACAGATGAGGTGCTTGAAGAGAGAATATTGCGCGATTTCAACGAATATAAAAATAAAGCACTAAAAAATTCTTTGGATAAATTACTTCCTAAAAGTTTAATTTCCGAAATTATAAAAATAAGCGGAATAAACCCCGAAAAAAAGAACAACGCAGTATCTATTGAAGAGAGGAAAAGACTTGTAAACGCCTTAAAACGCATCAACTTAATCCCCGTTTCTTTGAGAAACGTAGAAGAGGCGATCGTCACATCGGGCGGCGTGAGCGTAAAGGAAATCAGCCCTAAAAATATGCAAAGCAAACTTATAAAGGGCTTGTATTTTGCGGGAGAAGTAATTGACGTGGATGCCTTTACGGGCGGTTTTAACATTCAAATAGCCCTTTCAACTGGGTATATTGCGGGAAAGGATTAAAACTATATTTACCGGAAAAGATAAAAAGGAGAACCACATGCTTAACATAGCGATTGACGGACCTGCCGGCAGCGGCAAAAGCACCGTCGCGAAAATTGTCGCAAACAAACTTAATATTTTACATTTAGATACGGGTGCAATGTATCGCAGCGTCGCTTTAAAAGTGTTGAGTCTGGGTATAGACCCCTCCGACGAAGATGCTGTAAGCAAAATTATCGGAGACATAGATTTAAAAGTCGAATACGACTCGGGAGTTCAAAAAAATATTCTCGACGGTAAGGACGTATCTTCGCTTATACGCACGAAAGAAATCTCGATGGCGGCGTCGACCGTCTCCGCGCACAAATGCGTGAGACTTAAAATGGTGGAAATGCAAAGAGAGGTAGCAAAAACGCTCGATTGTATTTTAGACGGCAGAGATATAGGGTCATACGTTCTTCCCGACGCGAAATATAAATTCTTTTTGACTGCGGACGTAAAAGTCAGGGCGTTGAGAAGATATAACGAACATATGTCAAAGGGCGAAAAAGTAGATTACGACGTGATTGAAAAAGAGGTAATCGCAAGAGATTATCAGGATAGTCACAGAGAATTCGCGCCTTTAAAACAAGCGGACGACGCAATAGTCGTCGATACTTCGGATATGACAATAGACGAGGTTTCGTCATATATCTTGTCGAAAATTGAAAAGCAGGAGGAAGTGCCATGTTTTTTTACAACCTCGCAAAAGTGATAGTAAAAGGTTTTATAGCCTTATTTTATCCTACCAAATTTTACGGCAAAGAAAATATGCCGCCTAAAAGCCTGAATTGTATAGGCATATGCAATCACTTGGGTAAAATAGACGTAGCGTTGTGCGCTTTGCCTTTTAAGCACAAAGTTTATTTTCTTTCAAAAAAAGAGTTATCCGAGAAAAAATTGCTCGGCGGATTTTTACGGTCGCTCGGGGCGATTCCCGTCGATAGAGAGCACGTCGATATAAATGCGACCAAAGCCGTGTTAAAACGCATAAAAGAGGGCAAAGATATAATGATTTTTCCCGAAGGAACGAGAAACAGGCATTTCGACGAAGTGAGATTGTTGCCGTTAAAGGACGGTGCGGGAGTGTTCGCGTTTAAAACACAAACTCAAGTCGTCCCTATGGCTATTCATCATCCCGGCAGAATTTTCAGGAAGAATTACGTTTATATAGGCAAACCGTTTACGTTTGAAGAATTTTACGGTATGAAGTACACAAACGAAATGGGGCAACAAATGAACGAGAAAATGCGCGAAGAAATGCTTAAATGTATGGACGCGCTCGACGAAATAGTAAACTTAAAAAAACGCGGCGGTAAAAAGAAATAATGGAAATTGTTATCGCAAAACACAGCGGCTTTTGCGTCGGTGTAAAAAGGGCTGTAGATACCGCGGAAAAACTCGGTAAAGACGGCGTATACGTACTGGGTGAGATTATTCACAACGAAGAGGTCGTCAAGTCGATTGAAAAAAGAGGGGTAAAAACGGTAAATTCCGTCGACGAAGTGCCGGACGGCGCGACTCTTATAATCAGGTCGCACGGAGTCGGTAAAGACGTGTATGCCGCACTCGAGAAAAAAAACGTGAAAATCGTGGACTGCACGTGCGGTTTCGTCGCTAAAATTCACTCGATAGTCGAAAAGTATAATTCGCTGGGTTACAGCATAGTTATCGTGGGTGAAAAGATCCACCCCGAAGTGGCAGGAACAAACGGTTGGAGCGAAAATAAAGCGGTGATTGTCGGCGACGAAAACGACCTTGAAAAGGTGTATTCGCTCGAAAAAGTATGTCTTGTGTCGCAAACCACCTATTCAAATGAAAAATTTAATAAAATTTTAAGTATTTTACAAAATAATTTCAATAAAACGCTTGAAATTTTCCCTACAATTTGTTATACTACAAAAGAGAGACAGGATGAAGCGGAAATTTTATCTCAAAATTGCGATGCGATGATAGTTATCGGCGGCAAAAACAGTAGCAATACCCGAAAGTTGTACGATATATGCGCAAAGCACTGTAAAGATGTATTTCTTATTTCTACGCCTGTAGAACTCGAAATACATAATATTAAACGTTTTAAAAAGGTAGGCATTGTTTCGGGCGCATCGACGCCGTACGAACAATCAGTGGAGGTTTTTACAAAGATGAGTACAGAAGTTAAAGTTTCAAATGAAATGGAAGAAGCAGTTGCAAAAATGGACGAGCAACCTAAATTTAAGAAAGGTCAAAAGATTAAAGCGACTATTTCTTCTGCAACAGATGAAGGTTTAGCGTTATACATCGTTGGTACGAAGAAAGAAATTCTTCTTCCCAAAGATGAAATCAATTGCGAAGTTTACAACAAAGACGATTATGCAGCAAAACTCGGCGACGAAATCGAAGTAATGATAGTTGCATTGAATCCCGTTCAACTTTCCGAAAAGGCTATTGCTAAGCAATTAGAAGAGGAAAAGGTCGTTGCTAAAATTAAAGACGGACAAGAATTTACCGTTACGGTAGACGGATTCAACAAGGGCGGTCTTACCGCTAAACTCGGTAGTTATTCGGTATTTATTCCGTCTTCGCAAATCAGAGTAGGCTTTGTAAAAGACCTTGAAAAATATGTTGGCAAGACTTTGACCGTTAAGGCGACTCAAGTCGAGTCCGAAGCAAGAAGAAAAAATATCGTTGCTTCCGCAAGAGTTCTTATCGAGGCTGAAAGAGCGGAAAAGGCAAGAATTAAAGAGGAAAAAGAGGCTGCATTCTTCGCTAACATCAACGAAGGCGACGTTGTAAAGGGAACTGTAGTAAGATTTGCTCAATTCGGCGCGTTTGTCGATGTAAACGGTTTCGATTGCCTTGCTCATATTTCCGATTTGTCTTGGGGTAACGTTAAATCACCCGCAGAAGTACTCGAACTCAACAAAGAGTATGAATTTAAGGTACTTAAATGCGATAAGGAACAAAAGAAGGTTTCTATCGGTTATAAACAACTTCAACCCAGACCGTGGGATTTGGTTGCCGATAAGTATATCGTAGGAGACGTAATCACCGGTAAGGTTGTAAGAGTAGTAAACTTCGGCGTATTCGTAGAAGTTGAACCGGGTATCGACGGACTTGTTCACGTTTCTCAAATTTCTCATGAATGGCTTGAAGACCCGAAGGCTGCGCTTACCGTCGGTCAGGAAGTAGAAGCAAAGATCATCGGTATCGACTTTGAAAAGGAAAAGATGACTCTTTCTATCAAGGCTATGACTCCCGCTCCCGAAAGACAACCCAGAAAGGACAAAAAGGAAGAATCCGAAGGCGAGGAAAAGCCCGCTAAGGCAAGAAAGCCCAGAAAAGAAAGAACGGTTGATCCCGACGAAGTAACCGAATGGAATGAATCCGAAGGCGGAGTTTCCATTGCCGAACTTTTAAACAACAACTGATTTTCGGTTTAATTAATTTGACATAAATTAAGGCGCTTCCATGTGGAAGCGCCTTGTTTCTTACTTTATCATATCAAATTTTTGATAGGATAGTTTTTTATTGATTTTATCGTTCAGTCCTCGAACTCGTAATAATAACCCGATTGTTGCGTGGGTGGAAATTTGTTACCCGCGTCGACGTAAACGGTGTTGACTTTGTAACCTTCTTTTGAGATTACTTTGTAGTTAGATGATTTAGGTGCGATATCGCCCGGTCTGAATTTTTGCATAAATTTATACCTCCATATAAAAATCGTATATAATTTTAAATCAACTATAAAACGATTTTGCTTAAATAGTATTGTGCAGATGATTGTTTTTATGTATGACCTATAAAAAATATTTAAATTCATAATAAAAATTTATAGGTTTTAACTCTTTTTTAAAAGAGTAAACGGGTTAAAAAGTATGTAAAACGGCAAGTTGTCAGACAAAAGGCGCAAAGACAAAGCGAGCAAAACAAAAGCAATTGTTTTTTATAAAAAACTTTAAAAAAACTGCAAAAAACAGTTGACAAAATTAACAATATATAGTATTATTAATGAGCGTTGTGAGTGAGATGACGTGACGACAACGACATAGGTCTTCGGGGTGTAGCGCAGTTGGTAGCGCACGTGGTTTGGGACCATGGGGTCGGGAGTTCGAGTCTCTTCACCCCGACCATTTTAAGGGCCTTTAGCTCAGTTGGTCAGAGCGGTCGGCTCATAACCGATTGGTCCGCGGTTCAAGTCCGTGAAGGCCCACCATTTTATTTAATTGGCCTGGTAGTTCAGCTGGTTAGAACGCTAGCCTGTCACGCTAGAGGTCGAGGGTTCGAACCCCTTCCAGGTCGCCAGAAAAACTTAATACATAATGATTTATGTGTTAGGTTTTTTTATTTGCTTCGGTAGCTCAGTAGGTAGAGCAGGGGACTGAAAATCCCCGTGTCGGTGGTTCGATTCCGCCCCGAAGCACCATCTTCGGATGAAATTAATATGCTGGTGTAGCTCAATTGGCAGAGCAGCTGACTTGTAATCAGCAGGTTGTGGGTTCAATTCCAATCGCCAGCTCCAATATATGGGCAGGTTGCCGAGCGGCCAATGGCAACAGACTGTAAATCTGTCGGTACTCACCTTCGGTGGTTCGAATCCACCCCTGCCCACCACCAAAAAGCATCCTTTTCAGGATGCTTTTTGGTTATTATAACAATAAAACTTTTAAAATTACTTTTGCAATTTTTGTTAAAACTATTGAAAATATTCTAATTTTCGGTTATAATGTACTTGATATATTTTGGTTATAAAGCAAAATGTATTAAATAAGTTAATATTTAATAAGGAGAAGAGTTATGTTTAGAAATTTACGCGAGCAAATAAGAGTGCTTAATTCAGATATAAGCAACGTTGCCAACAGCGAAAAGGCAAAAGAATTAAGAAAAAAATTGTTGTCAATGGGGTTACCTTTGGCGATTTGCGGATTTTTAGGCGCATTTGTTTGTTTTATTTTGTTCGCTGTTTTCGGTTTTAAATCGGTAGATAACGGCGGATTTTCGGCCGGTATGTTAGTGCCTTTCTTTTTGATAATTCCGTTTGCCGTCGTCGGTGCGGTGGGTACGATGCTTACCAATATGGCTTTAAGTATAATTTTAACGGGTTATACGACGAAAGTAATCGACGAAACCATTTCTAACGTATGTCCCGAGTGCGGAGCAACCGTAAGTTCTTCTGTTTTGTATTGCCCTAAGTGCGGCGCGAAAGTAAATAAAGAATGTCCCAACTGCGGCCATATTAACAGTCAGAAACACGATTTTTGCGAAAAGTGCGGAACAAAATTAGATAAATAATTATATAAAAAATTGAAAATGTACCGAAAAAAATTTGACGGAAACCGAGAATTTTTGTCGGTACATTTTATTTTGGTTTCGGCGGCGATATATATTAATCTGAATTTAGGATTAAAGCCGATGAAATTGTTTATTATCAATTGAAAACATTTGTAAAAAGGGTATAAAAGTGATATAATACCTTTGTTTTTCGACTGAAAATATAATACTACACATAAATTTTAATTTACGTATATTTTTGATAATATTAATATGTTTGCAAAAAAGAATAGAAATCACGAAATGAACATGTGCGAAGGCGCACTTTTAAAAAAAATAATAATATACTCCTTGCCGTTGATGGCGACAAATATACTGCAACTATTGTTTAACCTTGCCGATACGGTCGTTTTGAGTCAATTTTCCGAAGAAGGCGTAAGCGCAGTCGGGGCAGTTGGGTCGACTACTGCTCTTATCAATTTGATAATCGGTTTATTTGTCGGCTTGTCCGTGGGCGCAAATGTGTTGGTTGCTAAATGCGTTGGAGAGAAAAATAAAGAAAAATCAGAAAAAATTGTCGGTATGTCGATTTTGGTAAGTTTGGTTTTCGGCGCGATTTTGGCGATAATAGGGGTGGTCGGAGCGAGATATTTTTTGGTTGCTATGAATTGCGATAAAGAATTGCTTGATATGGCTACCGTGTATATAAGAATTTATTTTTTCGGTATGCCTATTATATTACTTTACAATTTCGTTGCGTCGATATTGAGAGCGGTCGGCGATACGTTCCGTCCGCTTATGTATTTAATCATCGCAGGCGTAATCAATATATTTTTGAATTTATTTTTTGTGCTTGTGTTGCATTACGACGTAGAGGGCGTTGCTATTGCGACGGTTGTTTCGCAGGTCGTGTCGGCAATACTTTCAATCATAGCCTTGCTTAAAAATAAAGGTTATTCACATTTAAACGTAAAAAAAATAAGAATTTATAAAGGCGAATTTATTGAAATGCTTAAAATAGGCGTGCCTGCAGGACTTCAGGGCTGCGTATTTTCCATTTCAAACGTACTTATTCAGTCGTCTATCAATAAATTCGGTAAAGTCGTAATTTCGGCTAATACCGTTGCAGGTCAACTTGACGGCTTTATTTACAACGCAATGAATGCCGTCGCTTTGGCGTCGTTGGCTTTTGTAAGTCAAAATTTGGGCGCGGGCAAGTTGGATAGAGTAAAAAAAGTAATTTTTGAATCCACCGCTGTCGTGACCGTTGTCGGGTTTATAGTTGCGGCTATAATATTGTTGTTTAAGCGACAACTGTGCGGATTTTTTGCCCCCGGAGATGACGAAGTAATAAAAATTGCCGTGCATAGACTTAACATTATGTGTACGACGTATTTTTTGTGCGGAATTATGGAAGTACTCAGTAATTCTTTGCGCGGCATAGGTAAATCTACGCTTGCAATGATAATTTCGTTGTCGGGAAGTTGTTTCTTCAGAATTTTATGGCTGCAAACAGTTTGCCTTAAATGGACAACTTTAAACGCAATTTATGTGGTATATCCCATTTCGTGGGTATTGACTTCGCTTATTCTTGCGGTGATGGTGTGCATATGTTTTATGAAGTTAAAGAAAACGTTTACGCCAAAGGAAGTTATGTTAGAAAACGACGATTGAGACATGATTAAAATTTAATAAATTAAATGAAAGACTTTTTATAGACGTTTTGTTAGTAAGAAGTCTTTTTTTGTTTTACTGAATCATATTGTATTAAAAATCGACATATATTTAGCGTATGCTTGAGTTTTTACCCGACGTAATAAAATCGGCGATAGATTTGTCAGGTACTGAAGGTTTAAGAGAAATAAGGATAAGGGCGGGCAAGCCGATTTATGTTTGCAAATTCGGACAAGCAAGCGTGCTTAAATATAAAAACGCCGAAATAAAAGCCGATTTAAACATGATTGACTATATCATCAAACAAGTCAGCGATTATTCGCTTTTTACCGTCGAAAACAGCCTTAAAAAAGGCTTTATAACGTCGAGATCTGGCGAAAGAATAGGAATTTGCGGTGAGTGTGTTTATGAAAGCAACTCGATTTATTCGATAAAAAACATAACGTCGATTTGCATAAGGGTACCTTGTGAAATTAAGGGTGCGTCGGACATTTTGTTTTCAGAGGACTTAAAAGGCAAGAATATTTTGATTTTATCGCCGCCGGCAAAGGGTAAAACTACTATTTTAAGGGATTTAATAAAAAATTTATCGCAAAAATACGGTCAGAACATTCTTGTGTGCGACGAAAGAAACGAATTAAGCGCAACTAACTGTTCGGCGTCGTTCGATTTGGGTAAAACAAGCGACGTGATATTGTTTTCTTCAAAAATTTACGCAATGAATATTGGCGTCAGAGCGTTGAACCCGTCTGTTATCGCCATGGACGAACTGACAAGCGACGACGAGGCAAAAGCCGTTTGCGAAACGGTTTATTCGGGCGTAAACGTAATATGCACGGCTCACGCAGATTCGTTAAACGGTTTTAAAAACAGAAGTTTCGGTAAAATATTGTGCGACAACACGATATTCGATTGCGTATTTACGTTGTCGGGCGAGAATGTAGGGCAATTAAAAGAAATATTTTTAAACGGGAAGCAAATATTGTGATTTTATTTAAAAGTTTTATAGGTATTGTCGTAGTCGCACTGTTTACTTTGCTCGGGTATAAAAAATCGTCGAAATATAAAAGTAATAAAGTGTTGTGGGCAGAGACGGACAAAATCAATACTGCAATGATAAACAATCAATTGATGAAAAAAGACTCGGTGTTAAAAGTTTTAAGCGAATTCGATTCGGAAGTTGCCGACCAGTTGTCAAACAGAGTAAAAGGCGAGCCATTCGATGCCGATTTTTGCGAACAGTTAAAAGAAGACTGTTCGCAAATGGAAGCGTATGCGCTGGCACTCGGGAGCGGTAATTCAGCCGAACAAATGTCGTTATACACGAGTTTCGGCGGATTTATAAAAGAAAAATTGCAAAAGGCAAAAAAGGAAGAAGAAAAATATTCTGCTTTGTGTGTAAAAACGGGATTTTTAATAGGATTGATGGTGTTTATTTTGATTATATGAACGTTGAAATAATTTTTAAAATTGCGGCGATAGGTATATTGATTACCGTAATTTGTCAGGTACTCAAGAAGTCTGACAGAGACGATATAGCGACGTTGGTGTCTTTGGTTGGGCTTATAATCGTGTTGACTCTGGTAATTTCGATGATATCGGATTTATTCGGTGAAATAAAAGAAATTTTCAATATATATCTATGAATATTTTTCAAATAGTAATTTTTTCGATAATAAGTTGCATTATCGTGATTTTATTGAAATCCGTTGGCAGCGAGTTGTATTCTATGGTTATAATTGCGGCGGGCATAGTAGTGACGATTTTTATAATCGAGACAGTCGGGACAAGCACCGTATTTTTTAAAGAACTGTACGGCAAATGGGGCATTGACGGAACTGTGACCTCGGTAATCGCAAAATGTATAGCCATATCTTATCTCGTCGAATTCGGCGTAGGATTTTGCGACGATGCAGGACTGAAATCTTTGTCCGACAAAATAGTTCTTGCGGGGAAAGTAGCGATATTCGCTTTGTCTTTGCCCATACTTAAAAATATTTTTGAAATTATAGATAAGGTCTTGGCGCAATGAAAAAACGCATATTGTGTATTTTGTTTATACTGCTGCTTATTCCCGCTTTTAAGGTCGTTTACGCCGCCGAAAGCGACCAAAGCGAGGTTTTGGACGAAATGGTCGACGGAATAGACGACGGCGGAATACAACGCTACGTCGACGGACTGGATCTGAATTTCAGCGTCAGACAAACTTTAAAAGATATAATTTCGGGTAAAAACACTTTAAATTTCAACACCTTTTTAAGTCTGATATTCGACGGACTCAACGTAAATTTAAAAGAAAACGCAAAAATTTGTTTTTTACTGCTTGGCGTACTTTTGTTGTCGGCAATCGTGAACTGTCTTAAAAGCGACAGATACGGCGGCGGAGATACCGTTTATTACGTGATTGCGGTGGCTTGCATATCTATAATCGGCGCAAAAATATTAGATATCGTCACGAAAACGAATAAAACAATCGAAACGTTGATAGGGCAAACTCAAGCGGTTATGCCTATAATTTTTTCGATGATGGCGATAAGCGGCGCAGAGTCTTCCGTAGGCGTGTATCAAACCGTTTTGGGCGTGTTTACGCAAATAGTCGGTAAAACGGTTACGTCCGTGCTTTTGCCCCTTACGACGGCTGTGTTGGCGTTATCTTTAATTGATAAAATATCTTCCGAAGCAAAACTCGACGGAATGAAAAAACTGTTTTGCGGTATTTTTAAATGGTTGAGCGGTATAATTTTCAGCGTTTTTTCTGTGATAATCACAATTTCGGGCATAAGCGCGTCGGTTTATGACGGAATTGCTTTTAAGTTGGGTAAATACACCGTTTCAAACGCCGTGCCGATCGTGGGAGGTTATATTTCATCAGGACTTGAAGTTGTAGTTTCTTCGGCAATTCTTATTAAAAACGCAATTGGCGTAGTCGGTATTTTTATACTTGTTTACAGCATATTAAACGTAATTTTAGATATTATAGTCTTTTCGATGTTGTTGCAATTTGTAGGCGCGATAACTCAACCCATAGTCGACAACAGGCTGTCGTCACTGATTTCTTCGGTTTCGGACGGACTGAAATATTGCGTTGCGATAATTTGCGTAGTGGGATTTTTATATTTCGTGTTGTTGCTCTTGACTGTAAGTACGGGGAATATGATCGTATGATTTATAAATGGGTTCGTTCGGTAATTTGCGTTGCCGTTTTACTGCAAATAGTAAAAGCAATATTGCCTGAAAACAGGCTTTATAAAAGCGTTTCGGTGGTGTTGAGTTTTGTTTTCCTTTTTACTACCGCCACGTTTTTTGGTAATTTGAAATTCGATTCGATAGATTTAAATAAATCGCAATTGAATTACGAATATATCGATTACGTAAAAGAAATAAGCGACGGCAAAATTAAAGGGAAAATACACGAATTTTGTCAATCGGAAGGAATTGAAAGCAAAGATTGTCAAATCGAATATTCAGGTAGCGGCGTTGCCGTTAAAAATGTTGTTATTTTTTTTGAAGACAGGTTATTAATCGAAGACGAGCGTAATATTAATAAAATAGAAATAATCGTTGAAAAGACGAGCGAATATTTAAACGTCGGCAAGGAGGTAATTATCGTGAAGTATGTTTAAGGATAAAAACAAAATTGCAGGTAAGATAAAAAACATAAAAAGCGAATACGTCGTGATATCGATTATATTAATTCTGGCGGCTTATTTTTTAATCAGCGGCGTATTGAACAAGAAAAGCGAAGACAAAACGACAAATACCTTTGCCGAAATTACCGACGCGGATTCGTATTGTAACTATCTCGAAATTAAGTTGAAAAACTGCCTTGAAAGTATCGACGGCGTGGGTAAAGTCAACGTAACCGTCACGGTAAACGGAGAAATCGAAAAGGTTTATGCAACCGAAACGCTGACAACAAGCGGCACGCAAGGAGAAAAAGTAACCGAAAACGTGGTTACCGTATCGGGAAAACCGCTGGTTGTAAAAGAAATTTACCCCGGAATAGTCGGTATAGTTATCGTTGCTGACGGAGGAAGCAATTCGGTAATTAAAGCGAAAATAATAGACGCCGTAACCACTTGCGTAAGCGTCGATTATTCGCAGATATTGATTTTAAAAAGAAAATAAAGGACAAAACCCGAACGACAAACTCGCAAGGGAAAACAATTATTTAATAAATAAAGGAGCAAAATAAAATGTCTAAAAAGAAAAAAGTAATTATTTTAACGTGTATGATTGCATTGCTTGCGGTGACCGCAGTGTTTAATTTCGTGCTAAGTAAAGACGGAGTAAAAGACAGCGGCGAAATTATTACGACTGCGTCGTATTTTTCTCAATACAGGACCGACAGAACTTCATCGAGAAACGAACAAATGCTTCAACTTGACGAAATAATTTCTTCGAGTGACGGAAGCAGCGAAGTAAAAACCAACGCATTAAAACTTAAACTCAAATTGACAGAAATAACCGAAAAAGAATTTAAACTCGAGCATTTAATGCGCCTTAAAGGTTTTGAAAACGCCGTTGTCGTGCTTAGTCTGACTTCGGATAACGTAAAAGTAATCGTTCAGGACAGCGATTTTAATCAGGATGACGCGATATCGGTATATTCTTTATTGGCGGAAGAAATTTCTGCAACGCCCGAAAATGTAAAAATAATTCCTATTTCTTAATAAAAACACTATTAAAATTAAAAAAAGTATGCTATAATATGTACAAAGAGCAATCGGAGGGACTGTTATGGCAGATAAAAAGGGTTTTGCCTCTTTGGAAAACGGTAAAATTTCATACAACCTCAACATTGTAAAAGGTATAGTTCAACTTGCGGTTTCCAACGTAAGCGGCATAGCGTACACGCTCAATAAAAGGGGCGAAAAGGTTTACGCTCAAAGTCTTAAACTTAAAGAAGAAGCGGACGGTATACGCGCCGAAGTGGAAATTATCGTAAATTTCGGTTATGACATTACGGACGTTGCGTACAACGTTCAGCAAAGCATTATTCACAACGTGGAGGCGATGTCAAACTACAAAATCGCAAAGGTTGACGTACACATCGTAAACGTAGAGTTTCCCGACAGTGTAGACGAGGACTAAAAAAAAGTGATGCCGCAATGCTATTACATTGTGGCATTTTTTACGGAGATTAATATGAGAAAAGATTCAAGAGACGCTGTTTACAAAATATTGTTTTCCAAAATATTCAACGACGTAGACGACGCCGAATTTAAAAATTACATATATGAAGAAGATAAACTTTCTGCTCAGGATACGGCTTTTGCAAACGAGTTGATTGAGAAAATAACCGAAAATAAACAGCAAATTCTCGACGATATTCAACTTTACAGCAAAGATTACAAACTCGACAGAATTTACAATGCCGATAAATGCGCTTTAATGATAGGTTTTTGCGAACTTAAATATTTTCCGCAAACGCCGCCTGTCGTTGCCATCGACGAGGCTGTAAATTTGGCACGTAAATATTCCACGGAGAGCAGCGTCGCGTTTGTAAACGGCGTTTTGGCTAAATATAAAAAGGTTTTAGAGGGTATCGATGACTAAAATTCTCGACGGAAAGGCTTTGTCTGTCTTAATCAGGGGCGAAATTAAAGAAAATCTGGCAAAATGCTATGAAAAAACGGATAAAAGATGCGCTTTGGCGGTTGTTCTCGTCGGAGAAGACCCCGCATCTCAAATTTACGTAAGAAATAAAGCGATTGCTTGCGAGCAAACCGGCATAACGTCAATTACCGTGAAAATGCCGACAGAGAGCACGCAGGAAGAAGTCGAGGCAGAAGTAAAAAGATTATGCGACGACGAAACAGTCGACGGCGTTTTGGTGCAATTGCCTTTGCCGAAACATTTAGACGAAAAGCGTATTCTTGCGATTATTCCGCAATATAAAGACGTGGACGGGTTTTCTATATGGAATGCGGGCGGTTTATTTAAGGGAAACGACGAAGTTTTGCTTCCTTGTACGCCGCACGGAATTATTGAACTGTTAAAACGCAACGATATAGAATTGGTCGGTAAACACGCCGTAGTCGTGGGTAGAAGTAATATCGTGGGGAAACCGGTTGCAATGCTTTTATTAAACGAAAACTGCACTGTCACGATGTGCCACAGCAGAACGAAAAATTTACCCGAAATAACCAGACAAGCGGATATTCTTGTTTGCGCCATAGGTAAAGCGAAGTTTTTTACCGAAGATATGGTCAAAGACGGCGCAGTTGTCATTGACGTCGGCACAAACAGAATCGACGGTAAATTATACGGTGACGTCGATTATCAGGCTGTATGCGGCAAAACTTCGGCTATTACGCCCGTACCGGGCGGCGTAGGTCCTATGACGATTACTATGCTTTTATACAATACGTATTTGACGTTTATGAGGAAAAACAATGAATTACAGTGACGAATATGCTCGTTATTTAAAAATATTCGACGATTTTGCTCGGGAGTATTTCAATAACGAGTGTAAAAACAATCGACTTTTAAAAGTGATGGAATATTCGTTTTTTGCGGGAGGGAAAAGGGTCAGACCTGTTTTACTCTTACACACGGTAGACTTTCTCGGAGGCAATGTTAAAAACGCATTGCCTTTTGCTTTTGCGCTCGAATGTATACACACCTCGTCTCTTATACACGACGATTTACCGTCAATGGACGACGACATTTTAAGAAGGGGTAAACCAACTTGTCACGTGGCGTATGGAGAAGCCGACGCATTGCTTGCGGGCGACGCCTTGATTACGCTTGCGTTTGAAGTCGCAGTTAACGGAATTTACGACGAAAACAGCAAAGCCGCAGCAAAACTACTTGCCGAATTTTCGGGCTACAACGGTATGTTGTACGGACAAGTCCTCGACAAGTGCGCTGAAAAAGAGGGCGGCGACGAAAACGATTTGATTGAAATATATAAATATAAAACTTCAAAATTGTTGACCGTTCCGTTTTTAATCGGCAGTTTGCTTTGCGATAAAAAGTTTTATGCCGAATTTGATGAGTTGGGCAATAATTTGGGACATATGTTTCAAGCGGTCGACGACGTACTCGATTATACTTCTACTGCTGCAAATCTCGGCAAATCGGTGGGTAAAGACGAGCAGGAAAATAAATTGACTGCCGTAAAATTATTTGGATTAAACGGGGCAAAAAATTATATAAGACGATTGCATGATAAAATAGAAAACATTTTAAAATTGCATATAAAATCGGAATTTTTAAAATGTTTTACTTTTGAATTGTATAGGCGGGGAACGGTTGATGAGGCTTGATTTATATTTAAACAATATAGGTAAATACGAATCGAGGAGCAAGGCGGCGCAAGCGATTTCACGCGGCGACGTTTTAATAAAAGGAAAGGCGGTTAAGCCATCGTTCGAGTATAACGGCGAAGAAATTTCTTATATAGACAGCGCGCTCAACTGCGTGTCCAACGGCGGATATAAATTGTATAAAGCATTGGAAGATTTTGCCTTTGATATCAATGGTCTTGTTGCCGCCGACATAGGTGCGAGTACGGGCGGTTTTACCGAATGTCTGCTCAAAAACGGCTGTAAAAAAGTTTATGCGATTGACGTGGGAACGGGATTGTTGCATCCGACGATTGCAAACGACGAAAGAGTAATTGTAAAAGACGGAATAAACGCCCGAAATTTAACGGTTGACGACTTGGGCGAATTGTGCGACTTGGCTACGATTGACGTTAGTTTTATCAGTTTGACTTACATTTTAAAAAATGCGGCTGACGTACTTAAAGACAACGGACATATAATTGCGCTTATTAAACCGCAATTCGAGTGCGGAAATAAAAATCTTGGCAAAAGCGGAATCGTAAAGACAAGTTTTCATAAAGAAGTTTTGGAAAATATTTACGATTATTGCTTAAATATAGGGTTTTTTCCCGTAAAATTGACTTACGCACCGATTAAAGACGGTAAAAACGTTGAATTTCCCATTCTTTTGTCTAAGGCTAAAGAACGGACAATGAATAAAACGGATATAACGAATTTGCTTTTAAATATAAAAAAGTGCAAATAAATTTATATTTTAATTGTATATTTTATAAAAATATTGTATAATTGTAGCATGAAGATTGGTATTTATTATAAAACAAAAACTGAATATCATATCGAAACGATAAATGCCTTTATAGAGTTGTTGAAACAAAACGACGTCGGTTATGAAATATCCGAAACGGCAAAATTCGGCGATATCGACGCTGTTGTCGTATTCGGCGGGGACGGAACGTTATTAAACGTTGTCGGCGTGGCTGTCGAAAAAGACGTTCCCGTTTATTCGGTTAAATGTTCCGACAGAGGGTTTTTAACTTCTTTCAACGATAAACAGTTGCCCGAACTTTTGCAGTGTATTCTGACCGGAAAAGAGTATAAAAAAGTAAGCCTTGTAAGCGTGCGTCATAAAAATAATGTGTATTTCGGCTTAAACGATATCGTAATCGAAAGAGTGATGGGCGAAAGCGAACTCTCAAACGCTTTAAGATGTAACGTGTATCTCAACGACAAAATAGTCGGCAACTATATTTTCGACGGTGCAATCGTGGCGACGCCAATCGGTTCGACGGCTTATTCGTTGTCGGCAGGCGGGTGCATACTCGACGATGGGTTGGACGCATTTGTCTTTACCCCGATAAACGCTCACGTGTGCAGTAATAAATCGGTGGTTTTTAAAGACTCTGCAACGCTTAAAATTTGTTTGACCGATAGAGGAAGCGCAAGTTTGTATATCGACGGAATTAAAAAACAAACGCTTAAAAACGGCGACGAAATTACAATTACAAAACACATAAAAAGCATTAAAATCAGCGATAATTACAGCAATATTTATTATAAATTACGAAACGAAGGATAGGGGATAACCATGGCAAAGAAAAGACGGCAAGAGATGTTGCTTGAAATAATAGCGTCCAACGAAATCGACACTCAGGAAGAACTTGTCGACAAATTGAATTCATACGGATACAACGTTACTCAAGCAACCGTTTCAAGGGATATCAGAGAACTCGGTTTAAATAAAGTCAGCGGAACGACTAAAAGATTTAAATATGCTAAAACCGTTCAAAAGACAAACGACGACGAAAAGTTGTTGGGACTGTTTAAGGTTGCGGTTGTCGACGTAGAGCAGGCGCAAAATTTAGTCGTGATAAAAACAATGTCTGGCAACGGCGGAGTGATCGGTTTGACTATCGACACTTTAAAAATGCCTGAGGTTGTGGGCAACGTAGCGGGCGACGATACCGTTTTGGTTGTAACTTACGACAACGACAGCGCAAAAAGCGTTGTTACGAAATTAAAAGATTTATTATAAAATTAAATTGAAAAATTGCTTGTAAAATTTTCGGGGAATACTTATGCTTAAGAAATTGCGTCTTCAAAATATCGCTTTAATCGATCAAGCCGAAATCGAGTTTGACGACGGATTAAACGTTTTGTCGGGTGAAACCGGCGCGGGTAAATCCGTTATTTTAGACTCCATAAATTTTGTGCTCGGTGCAAAAGCGGATAAAACGATGATTCGTTACGGCACGCAAGAATGTCTTGTCGAAGCCGAATTTTTATCCAACGACGAAGCGAATAAAATACTTAGCGAATACGATATTGAAAGCGACGAAAGTCTTATTATTAAGCGCAAATTCAGTATAGACGGCAAAGGTTACATAAAAATCAACGGCGAAACGGTTACTTCTGGTATGCTCAGAAAAGTTACGGCGCATCTTGTGGACGTGCATGGGCAAAGCGAACATTACGAGTTGTGTAAAGAAAGCAGCCAACTCGAAGTAGTTGACAAATATGCCGGAACTGAAATTTTATCGATAAAAGAAAAATTGATTCCTTTTATTAAGGAAGTTAAAGAAATTCAGACAAAACTTAAAGAGTTCGGCGGCAGCGAAAGCGAGCGAGCCATTAAGTTGGACGTGCTTAAATTTCAAATTAACGAGATTGAAAGCGCAGACATAAAAGAGGGCGAAGAAGACGAACTGTTATCCTTAAAAGAAAAAATCAAAAACGGCGAAAAAATAGTAAATTCGTTGTCGGGAGCGAAAAGCGCGCTTATCGACGACGGCGAAGGCATCGATTGCGTGGTCAATGCGCAGCGTTTTATATATCAGATTAGCGGTTTAAGCGAAGAGTATCTCGATATTTCAAATAGACTCGACGCCGTTGTAGAGGAATTGAACGATATAGATTCTTTAATCGATGACTTGTCCGACGATTTGGATTTTGACGAAAAAACCGCCGACGAGGTCGAAGAAAGGCTCGATACCTACAAAATCTTAAAGAAAAAATACGGTAATTCTTACGAAAAAATACAAAATTTTTATTACGAAGCGCAAAAAGAATGCGAAATGCTTTTGAATTTTGAAGAAAACACAAAAGCATTGAACGCCGAAAAGGAAAACCTTGACGATAAAATTTACGGTTTGTATAAAGAATTAAACAGCGCAAGGCAAAAAGCCGCAAAAGATTTTTCGGAAAAAGTCGTCGCTCAACTTACGACGCTCGGTATGAAAAACGCTCGGTTTGACGTAAGTTTTAAAGATTTACCCTCAAAAGAGGATATGACGTATAATGCAAACGGCATCGACGGGGTAGAATTTCTGTTTTCGGCAAACCTCGGCGAACCGCTCAAGCCTATGTCAAAGGTAATAAGCGGCGGCGAAATGTCGAGATTTATGCTGGGAATGAAGTCGGTTATTTGCGACTTACAAGACATTTCCACGTTTATTTTCGACGAAATCGACACGGGAATTAGCGGTAAAATTGCACAAACCGTAGCGGAAAAGTTTGCTCGGATTTCTTTGAATAAACAAATCATAGCAATATCTCATTTGCCGCAAATTTGCGCAATGTCCGATGTGTCCTTTTTGATTTATAAGCATGAGAAAGGTGAAAAAACGTACACCGAAGTCAAAAAACTTAATGACGACGAAAAGATTTACGAAATCTTGCGTTTAATCGGCGGCAACGGCGAAAGCATATACGCAAAACAACATGCCGAAGAAATGATTAAATCGGCAAACGATTTTAAAAAATCTATAAAACATAAATAAATTGATAAAAATTTAATCGGCATTTCCGCTTAAAAATTCAGTCTTAATCAATGATTTTGGATAACTTTTAAGCGGAAGTGTTTTTTTGTATAATTATTAAAAATTCTACACATAACATTCGTTATGAAAAAAATATTCAAATTGTTGTTTGTTGCGGCGTTTATTTTTTGTCTTTCGTTTAATCCCGTTACCGCAAATGCAGAAACGGACGGAAGTTATATATTAGGCGGTTTTCCGATAGGAATACAAATTCAAACGCGCGGGGCGTACGTAGTAAGCATAGACGAAGTAATTTGCTCAGACGGGGTGTTTAGTCCCGCCAGGGACGCGGGAATAAACACAGGCGACGTTATTTTAAGCGTTGACGGAAAAGATATAAACTCTAATTCCGATTTGTTTTCCGTACTTTCTGCTTACGACGGCGGCGAATTGATTATAGAAATAGAAAGACAAGACGAAAAAATCATTAAAAACGTCACGCCGTGTAAAGACGTTGACGGCAACGTAAAACTCGGCATTTCCGTGAGAGATAATCTTACGGGTATAGGTACGGTGACTTGTATCGATTTAAACGGAAATTTTGTCGCTCTCGGACATCCCGTTATCGACGGCGACGGTAAAAACGTTGAAATTGTAGACAGCAAAGTGTTTAATTGTTCGATTTACGGCATTATAAAAGGCAGACGCGGGCATGCGGGCGAGTTAAAAGGAATAATTTTAGAAGACGAAGTTACGGGAAAATTAATCGAAAACACTCCCACAGGGATTTACGGAAAATTCGATAAAAGTATAGTCGGTAAAAAATATAAACTCGGGAACGGAAAAATAGGAAAAGCAAGCATATTCGCTTGCGTCGACGGCACTACCGTGAAGGAATATTCGATAAGTATTGTAAAATCCGAAAAGAATTCTCACAATAAAGATTACGTGGTAAAAATTACCGATAAAGAACTTTTGAATTTAACCGGCGGCATAGTGCAAGGCATGAGCGGCAGTCCTATCGTTCAGTCCGGCAAAATAGTCGGGGCGATTACACATGTGTTTATCAATGACCCAACGAGAGGTTTCGGTATTTGCGCAAGCAAAATTTTGCCGATGAAATAATATATTTTATAAATTCAGAAGAGCAATATAATAAATTGAGAAGGATAATAAAAATTTTGATTTTTATTGCAATTTGCGAAAACATACGTAAAATTTAACATAGATAAAAGTTATAATATAAAACGCGCCGACATAAGATTAAATCGGAGGGCGCGTTTTATTTTGCAAAAAGGTTTTGCTTTTATAAAAAATAAAATAGAAAAGAATATTTACGTATTTATATTCGGTTGCGTATTTTTAATTCTGGGGATAGGACTCGGCATTACATACGTGCTGAAATCATATGGTTATTACGGATATTATGACAATATTTACCGCATATACGGCGAGTGGTTTTCTTATTATTATTCGCCGTTTAGATTGCTTGTAAAAAGGCTGTTTTTCAACTGCATTTACATAATAATTTTTATGCTTTTAAGCAGTAAAAAGTTTTTACTGCCCGTGTCGTATTTTTTGCTTATTTACCGGGGTTTTGTGCTCGGTATAGGCATAATCGTGTTTTACAACGTATACAGTATAAGCGGAATAATTACAATAATAGTGGTGCTTGTGCCGCAAAGTTTGGCAATATCTCTTTCGTGTATAATCACAATTTCGTCTCTTTTTGACTGCGAAATTAAAGACAATTTATTGACGGTCGGCGTATATACTTATTTAATTTGCGTAGCCGTTGCCATATACGAATTTGTGGTATTGACTCTTTTTTTAAGACCAACGTTGTTTTATTTTTGAATAATTAAGCCAAAATTCGACATAATACTTGTGAGGTGGTATTATGAAGAAAATTTTAAAATATATAATTTGCCTATTACTATGCGTGACGGCGTTAAATTTAACTCCGTTTATAAAGGTCAATGCCGAACCGTTCGATATAAAAAGCGAGTCGGCGATATTGATTGATTTTCACAGTCAGAACGTAATTTATTCCAAAAACGAAACCGAGCATCTCACGATTGCAAGCATGACGAAAATTATGCTGCTTGATTTGTGTTTCGACGCGCTTGAAAACGGCGAATATTCTTTAAACGACTTAATTTGCGTGAGTGAAAACGCAAGCGGTATGGGCGGTTCGCAAGTTTTTTTAGAAGGCAACGCAAAATATAGTGCGGAAGATCTGTTGAAAAGCATAATAGTCGCTTCGGCAAACGACGCTTCGGTGGCTATGGCGGAATTCCTTTTCGGCAGCGAGCAAGAGTGCGTATATAATATGAATTTAAAAGCGAAAGAATACGGCATGAACGACACGCATTATTCAAACTGTACGGGGCTGCCCATGCCCGAACAATATTCGTGTGCAAAAGACGTGGCTAACGTGTTTTCAAAATTGCTTTCTCATAAAGAATATTTTAAATATTCCGGCATCTGGATGGATGAAATTAAACATCCGAAGGGCAACGTTACGGGACTTACTAACACTAATAAACTCATAAGATTTTACGACGGTTGCGATTCGGGTAAAACGGGATTTACCAAAGAAAGCGGATTTTGTATCGCATGTTCGGCAAAACGCGGGAATATGAGACTTGTTTCGGTTGTAATAAAAGCCCCGTCGAGCAAAGAGAGATTTGCCGAAGTAAGTTCTATGTTTAATTATGCTTTTGCAAATTATACCAATAAAATGGTTTTAGACAAGACAAAACCTTTAAATATCGAATATAAAGTTGAAGGGGGAAAGAAAAACAGTGCGCAGATAGTTGCCGAAGAGGACTATTATATTTTCGGAAACAAAAATTCAAAGGATAACGTCATCGTTGATTTTATCCCGGGCAAGGGAGTAAAAGCACCGCTAAAAAAAGGCGATAAAATAGGCAAGTTGGTGATTTACAAAAACGGAGAGGAAATACAAACGGTAAACTGCCTTATAAACGAGGACGTAAAAGAAAAGACATATTTCGATTGCGTAAAAGATGTTTTAAGGCACTGGACTGTTTGAGTTCGGCTGTTTAGAATTTGAAATTTTAAAAGGAAAGCGGCAAAATTTGTTTGTCGCTTTCTTTTTTTGTGGTATCGATTTTGTAGTTTTAGTTATTTCGTTCGGCGGATCTTTAATGTCGGACGGCGGCTGTTTTTATAATTTGGCAGACGACAAAAAAAATTATAATTTTATAATTTCAAATCGAAACGGGCGGGATAAAAACATTGCGGTAAATAATTTAAAATTTGAGCAAAAAAAACAAAGAAATACAAAATTCGACAGGCGTGGTATGCTATGATAATTGCGAGGTGAAGTTATGGACATCAAATTCAGCGTGAGCGGCGGGGTACTGTATTTATACTTTTACGGCGAACTTGACGACCACTCGGTAAAGCAAAGCAAGGAAATAATCGACGGCATTATAGATAAAAACTGTCAGGTAAGGTCGGTTGTGTTTAATTTGGCAGAACTGACTTTTATGGACAGTACAGGCGTGGGACTTATAATCGGCAGATATAAAAAACTCAAAAAAATGGGTATAAAAGCATACATAAAATCGCCGCCGTTTAACATTCAAAAAGTAATAGAAGTTTGCGGATTGTATGAAATTATGCCGAGGATTTAGGGAGAAAAATATGGAAAATAGAATGTTTTTAAGGTTGACAGCAAAATCGGAAAACGAAAGTTTGGCGCGAAGTTGTATTTCGGCGTTTATATTGCCGCTTAATCCCAACGTAAGTGAATTAAACGATATAAAAATAGTTGTAAGCGAAGCAGTTACAAACGCTATCGTGCACGGATATCCCGATACCGAGGGGGATATCGTGATTAATGCGGAATACGTCGACGACGACGTGTATATCGAGGTAATCGATACGGGGGTCGGTATTGAAAATGTGGACGAGGCGGTTAAGCCTAAGTTTACCACGAGAGGAGAAAGCGACAGAGCGGGAATGGGGTTCAGCGTGATGAAAGCACTTATGGACGATATCGACGTGCAATCGGAAATAAACAAAGGAACAAAGGTGGTGTTACATAAAAAAATAAATTCTATGAGTATTTAATGAAATGTTGAGTTTTGAAGAAACGCTTTGTTTAATTCGTCGGGCAAAAAACGACGACAACGACGCCAAAGAAGAATTACTTGAAAACAATAAATTGCTGTTAAAAAGCATTGTCAGGCGTTATTTAAACAAGGGCGTTGAATTCGACGACTTGTATCAACTTGCTTGCGTCGGGTTTTTAAAAGCGATTAAAAGTTTTGACGAAAGTTTTGAAACGAGATTTACGACTTACGTCGTGCCGATGATAATAGGAGAAATTAAGAGATTTTTGCGGGACGACGGCTCTATAAAAGTATCGAGACTTATAAAAACGCAATACAATAAAATCAATCGATATATTGAAGAATACGTAAAAGATAAGGGAGTAAATCCCACTGTGACCGAAATATCGAAAAGTCTCGACATTGACCAGGAAGACGTTATTTTGGCGTTGGAATCCTCAAGGCAACTTGTTTCTCTTTATGAAAGTGTAGACGACGGGGTGGAGAAAGGAATAGAACTGATTGAAAAAATACCCGATGGATATGAAGAAGATTCACTTGTCGATAAAATTCAGTTGAAAACCGCCATAGAAAATTTGCCTGACAGGGAGAAAAAATTGATTATACTCAGGTTTTACAGCGATAAAACACAAAGCGAAACGGCAAAGGCACTCGGCATTTCGCAAGTGCAAGTGTCAAGGCTGGAAAGCAAGATATTGACGAATATGAAAGCAAATATATCATAAAATTAATATAGACCGCATTTTGCGGTCTTTTTTGTATAAAAAAGTTTAAATATTTTAATAATAGTATTATGAGACGAAAAGACCCTGAATTTGTCGACAACAGCGACGAGAGAGAAGTGCTTTACGGCAAGCATGACAAAAAAGGAGAAGTATGAACGGCAAATATAAAGACAATTACAACGCAAATTACTTAAAATACGTTTCGGTTGTTTCACCCAAGACACAAGAAGCGAGGAGTTTATTCCGTGCTTTTTGGGTGGGAGGAACTATTTGTTGTATAGGTCAAACCATAAGAATATTTTTTGAAACGGTGTTTAATTTGAGCGGTGATACGCTTGCCGGGGCTACTTCTATGGTTCTGATTTTTTTAGGCGCGATATTGACGGGATTCGGTATATACGACAGAATAGGTAAATATGCCGGCGGCGGTTCAATTGTTCCGATTACGGGTTTTGCAAACTCTGTCGTGTCGCCGGCAATGGAATTTAAAAGCGAAGGTTATATCTTCGGTACGGCGGCAAAAATGTTTTTAATCGCCGGTCCTATTATAGTTTTCGGATGTTGCGTAAGTGTTGCTATAGGTCTGATATATTACGTTGCAGGACTTTTTCTTTAAGCGGAATATCAAGCGATATCCAAGAGTGCTACAAATTAAAAAACATTTAAAAATTGCACATAAAATCGCAAATTATGAAACTAATTATGAATTTAAATATATGTAAAGGGAGATAATGAGAGATACCATAATATTAAAAAATAAGCCGTCGATTATAAATACTTATACCATAGCGGGACCAAAAGAATCGCAAGGACCGCTGAAAAAGTATATTCATAAAAAATTGACTGACGACTCGTTCGGTGCGGATACTTATGAAAAAGCCGAGTGTAAAATTCTTTCGTTTGCTATTAAAAATTTAATAAAAAAACAATCGCTTGAAGAGAACGAAATAGGCGCGCTGTTTTCGGGGGATTTATTAAATCAGATAATTTCCGCAAGTTTTGCGGCGAGAGATTTCGACATGCCGTATATCGGAATTTACAACGCTTGCGCTACAATGAGCGAAGCGATAGGTATTGCGTCTGTGTTTGTTGACGGGGAATATTTCGATAATGCGGTGTGCGCAACGGGTAGTCATTTCGCCACGGCGGAAAGGCAATACCGTTTCCCGCTCGAACTCGGTTGCACGAGACCTCCTCAGGCACAATGGACGGTTACTGGCGCGGGCGCGTGCCTGATAGGTAAGCACGACGATAATTACCCGAGCGTTACTTCGGTTACTTTCGGCAAAGTGGTGGATTTCGGCGTAACGGATTTAAACAATATGGGTGCGGCGATGTGTCCGTCTGCGGTATCGGTACTTATGCGACATTTTAAATGTACCGGCACAAAACCCGAAGATTACGATTTGATTGTTACGGGAGATTTGGGTGTGCTCGGCAGCAGATTGTTTAAAGAGTTGATGTGGGAAAAGGGTTTCGACGTCAATAAACAACACGTAGATTGCGGCGAAATGATTTATCAAATAGAAGAGGACGAATATCAGGGAGGCAGCGGAGCGGGTTGCAGTGCGATTGTATTTAATTCGTATATTTACAAAAAAATGCTGGGAAAAAAATTAAACAAAGTCATTCTTATGGCGACGGGCGCATTGATGTCTACGGTATCGGCGCAACAAGGCGAATCCATACCGTGTATTACGCATCTTGTCACTATTGAAAACAGTTTAAAGCAGACGCAAAAAGATTAAAAAATATTGGGATTTTTAAACGAGGTTCAAAATAACGGAGAATTAAAATGATAGAAAATATGACGGCTTTTGAAATTTTTACATTATATTTAAAAGTGTTTTTTGTCGGCGGCGGCATATGCACTGTAGCGCAACTTTTAATTAATTATACAAAATTAACTTCGGGGAAAATTCTTGTTTATTTCATGCTTGCCGGAGCGGTACTGCGCGCGGTAGGTTTGTATAACAAACTTGTAGATTTTGCCCAGGCGGGAGCGACAGTGCCTATATCCGGTTTCGGCTTTTTACTCGCCGACGGGGCGATTAAAGGGGCAAAGAAAGGTTTATACGAAGCGATAACGGGAGGAATTTCGGCTGCATCGGCAGGCATAACGGCCGCCATTGTTTTTTCTTATTTAATAGCGTTGATTTTTAAAGCAAAATCAAAAAAGAATTAGTAAAATTAATCGGAGTAAACATTTTGTCGTCCGACATAACCCGATAATAACGCTATTACGCATTTTTTAGATTTGTGCTTTTTTATAAAAACAAATAAATACCGCGCGGTTTACAATAAAATATGAAAATAAAAGCCGGATATAAAATCGGCAAAACGATTGACAAGAATATATTTTTTATATATAATAATATTAATTTATAAAAACTATGATGAAGACAGACGTTTTGTCGTTACCAAGAGAGGCGGATTCGCGGCTGAAAGGTCCGCTGTAATTTATAAACGGTATTCACTTCGGAGTTGTGTCCCGAACGCAATCGGCGTGGTTATTTCTTTTCTGAAAAGAAAATTTGCGGTTGATTTTCAGTAGGCGGCAACGGTTGTTCCGTAATAACATTAAACGAGGTCTGTTTTCAGACGAAAATAGGTGGTACAGCGTAGTTTTACGCCCTATGCAAAAGCGCATAGGGCAGTTTTTATGTCGTTTTAAGGAGAAAAACATGAAGGAAAAAATTGAAGAACTCAGGAAGCAGTTGCAAGAAGAGTGCGATAAAATCACTGCGATAAACACTCTTGCGGAATTGAAAATCAAGTATCTCGGCAAAAGCGGACTTATTACGGGTCTTTTAAAGGGAATGAAGGACATTAGGCCCGAAGACAGACCTATGGCGGGAAAACTTGTCAACGATTTGAGAGGCGAAGTTGAAAACTTCATCTCGGCACTTGACGCTAAATTTAAAGAAGAGGCTCTTAAAGCAAGTTTTAAAAAAGAAGCGATAGACGTTACGCTTCCCGGTAAAAAGCCGCAAACGGGCAATTTGCACCCCGTTACTTTGGTAAAAAACGATATCATAAACGCTTTTGCGGGTATGGGTTTCGAGATTTACGAAGGACCCGAAATCGAACTTGATTTTTACAACTTTAAACAACTCAACATACCCGAAGACCACCCCGCGAGAGATATGCAGGATACGTTTTACATTACGGACAATATCTTGTTAAGGACGCAAACTTCCAGCGGTCAGGCAAGGGTAATGGAAGAGAAAAAGCCTCCGCTTAAAATCTTAGGACCGGGCAGAGTTTACCGCAGCGACAGCGACGCAACTCATTCGCCGATGTTCCACCAAATGGAGGGGCTTGTAGTCGATAAGGGACTTACTTTATGCGATTTAAAAGGTATGCTTGAAGAATTTTTAAAGAAAATATTTAAGTCGAGCGACGTAAAGACGAGACTTCGTCCTTCGTATTTCCCCTTTACCGAGCCCAGTGTCGAAGTAGACGTAAGTTGTTTCGAGTGCGGCGGCAAAGGTTGTCCTTTATGCAAAGGCACGGGCTGGATAGAAGTGCTCGGCGCGGGTATGGTAAACAGACAAGTGTTTAAAAATTGCGGCATCGATCCCGACGAATACACGGGGTTTGCATTCGGTATCGGTCTTGAAAGAATTGCGATGCTTAAATACGGCATACCCGATATACGCTATTTCTTCGATAACGATATAAGATTTTTAAAAGAGTTTAAATAACAGGAGGACGAAAAAAATGAAAGCACCGCTTAAATGGTTAAACGAATACGTGGAAATTTCGGATATATCGACCGAAGATTTAAAAAATAAACTCTTTTCATGCGGATTCGAGGTAGAAGAAGTAATAGAAGTAAATAAAGACGTAAACAAAATAGTCGTTTGTCAGATACTCGAAATTGCGCAACATCCCAACGCCGACAAACTTTCGGTTTGTCAGATTGACGCGGGAAAATACGGTAAATTACAAATAGTTACAAACGCAAAAAATATTAAAGCAGGCGATAAAGTGCCCGTATCTTTGGACGGAGCGATTCTTGCGGACGGTACTAAAATCAAGCCGGGCAACTTGCGCGGAGTTCCGTCGGCGGGCATGTTCTGCGGCGGAGAAGAAATAGGTATAACCGAAGAATATTATGACGGCGCGTCTTTTGACGGAGTGCTTGTATTCCACGACGATTTTCCGCTCGGTGAAGAAGTTGTCGATTTGCTCGGCGTAAAAGACACTGTTTTCGATATTTCCGTTACTTCAAACAGACCGGACTGCCAAAGCATTTTAGGTATAGCAAGAGAACTTTCCGCAGTGCTTAATCGTCCATTAAAAATGCCTGCGACCGATTACGTCGCTTCGGCTCAGACGACAAGCGAAAAAATCGCGGTTGAAGTGCAAGATAAAGAATTATGCCCAAGATATATGGCGCATTTCGTCGATAATATTCGCCTTAAACCGTCGCCGAAGTGGATGCAAAAAAGACTTGCTTTGTGCGGAATAAGGGCGATAAACAATATAGTCGATATCACGAACTATATTTTACTCGAGATAGGTCAACCTATGCACGCATTCGATTACAACTTGCTCGATTCTCATAAAATCGTTGTAAGGAGGGCGAAAGACGGTGAAAAAATCACCACTCTTGACGAAAAAGAGTTCACGCTCGATAGCGACGTACTTGTGATATGCGACAGCGATAAACCCGTTGCGCTTGCGGGAATTATGGGTGGACTTAACAGCGGAATAAACGACAATACGACTCAACTTGTATTCGAGTGTGCTAAGTTTAAAAGAGATAATATACGTAAATCGTCGAGAAGACTCGGCAAAAGGTCGGATTCGTCGGCGCGTTATGAAAAAGGTGTAGATATTTATACGACCCAACTCGGACTTAACAGAGCGTTGAATTTGATTTACACTTTAGCCGCGGGCGACGTGGCAAAGGGCGATATAGACATTTTAAGCGAAAGCGCGGACAAAAAGGTAATTAAAACCGCGATTTCCAAAATCAACGGACTTTTGGGAATCGAAGTCCCTGCAGATAAAATCGTGGAAATTTTGAAAGGACTCGATTTCGGGTGCGTGTTAAACGGCGACGAATTGACGGTTACCGTACCTGAATACAGAGAAGATATCGAAGATTACCCCGATTTTGCCGAAGAAGTGATACGTATTTACGGCTACGACCATATCAATTGCACGCTTTTCAACAACGCTCAAATTACGCTCGGCGGATTTAACGAAAGACAACTTAAAGATGAAAAAGCCAAAGAATATCTTTGCGACAACGGCTTTAACGAAATAATCACTTATTCGTTCGTTTCGGATAAAGAGAGCGAAATTTTCGACTTGACCGACGAAGAAAGTAAAAAAACAATTAAACTCGTCAATCCTTTGGGCGAAGATATGAGCGTTATGAGGACGACTCTGATGCCGTCACTTGTATATACAATACAAAGAAATCTCAACAAAAAGAATCTCGACGGCAGACTTTTTGAACTTGCAAAAACTTATCGTCCGAAAACTCTTCCTCTTGAAGAACTCCCCGAAGAAAAACTTTATTTGTCGTTGGGCGTTTTCGGAGAAGACGAAGATTTCTTTACTCTTAAAGGCGTAATCGAAGGTTTGTTTGATATTTTACACGTCAATTCAAGGGTGGATTACGTCAGAAGCGAAAGAAAATATCTTCATCCGACAAGAGGGGCTGATATTATGGTTGACGGAACCTGCATCGGCTATATAGGTCAACTTTCGCCCATAGTTGCTAAAAAAATCGATTTAGACAAAAAGGTATACGTCGCCGAACTTAATTACGACAAACTTATTACTTATGCAAGCGGAAAGACTTTCTTTAAGGCGATTGCAAAATATCCGTCGGTAGAGAGAGATCTCGCGCTTGTAATGGACGAGGAAATAACAAACGCCGAAGTCATCGATGCGATTAAAGCGAGAGCGAACAAATCGCTTGTCAGTGTAGAACTTTTCGACGTATACAGAGGCGAAGGAATCGAAGAAGGTAAAAAGAGTATGGCTTATCGTCTTACGTTTACTGCGCTTGACAGAACTTTAAGCGTTGAAGAAGTAGACGGCTACGTTGGTAAAATACTCAACAACCTCAAACAAATAGGCGTTCAACTCCGCTGATTTGAGTTGGTTTAAAGTAATGGTAGAATTATTGTCGCCCGCAGGAAATGCGGAGTGTTTTTACGCCGCAATAAACAACGGTGCGGATGCGATATATATCGGGCTTGACGAGTTTTCCGCGCGCAAAAATGCGGAAAACTTTACGCTTGATAGTTTGGACGAATATTTGCGCTATGCAAGATTGTTCGGAGTAAAAGTATACGTTGCCGTAAATACGTTGATTAAGGACGAAGAAATTTCGAGATATTTCGACGTTGTGAAAAGGGCATATTTACTCGGTGTGGACGCGTTTATCATTCAAGATATCGCGTTTGGCAATATGTTAAAACAAAATTTTGGCGATATAGAGTTGCATTTGTCCACCCAAGCGGGTATCAATAACGTGTACGGGGCGAAATTTGCCATTGAAAACAATTTTAAAAGGGTTGTTTTAGCGCGTGAAACTAAAATCGACGAAATAAAAGAAATTGCAAAAATGTGCGACACCGAAGTGTTTGTTCACGGAGCAATGTGTACGTCGTTTTCGGGACAATGCTATATGAGTAGTTTTGTGGGCGGAAACAGCGGCAATAGAGGAAGATGTAAACAGCCTTGCAGGCAAAAATATGCTTACTCGGGAGAAGGTTTTTCTTGCGGGCAGGCGTACAGTCTTTCGCTTTCCGACTTAAAACTCAAAGACAAAATTAAAGATTTGACAGAAGCGGGCGTCAAAAGTTTTAAAATCGAAGGAAGAATGCGAAGCGTCGAATACGTCGCGACGGCAACAAGGGCGTATAGGAAAATTATCGACGGCTTGCCTGCGGAAAAAGAATTTGACGATTTAACCAAAATTTATAACAGGGGCAATTACACGTCAGGTTATACGTTCGGTTTAGATAAAAATATAATTTCCGATAAAGTACAGAACCATTTGGGAAAGTGCGTTTGCGATATCGATAAATTTAATAAAACCGAAATTTTCACAAAGCCGTTCAACGTCGGCGACGCATTTAAAATCATAAGAGACGGAATAGAAGTGGGTAGTGCGACGTGCTTGAATTTTAACGGAAAAATCACGACTGTGTATAAGGGCGATATAAAAAAAGGAGATAAACTTTATATCACCAAAGACGTGAAAACGGTAGAGCGGGCGTTGTCTTATAAAAGACTGAAACCGCTTGAAGTGCACTGCGATATAGCCGAGGGTAAACCTATTACGCTCGAGTCGGACGGAATAAAAATACAGAGTGATTTTATCGTGCAAAAGGCTGAAAAGTGCGCTACGACGATAGACGAAATCAAAAACAACTTATTAAAAACCGATAAATATCCTTTCGATATAAAGGTAAATATCAACATTTCCGGCAATGTATTCGTGCTTAAATCGGCATTAAACAAAGCGCGCTCAATGTTGTATTTGCAAGTTTACAATGAGTTGACAAAAAATAAAAAACATTGCAAAATCAACGATAATATCGCAAATTATGAAACGTTTTATAAAAATGCGGAAAGTAAATCCGATAATGGTGTTTCAATTATCGCAAGCGATTTCGGCTTTTTAAAAAACTATTCCGAAAATATTAAAGACTTGATTTTCTTCCCGTTTAGTTATAAAAGCGAAGAAGAATTTTTAAAGTTTTATAAAGACAGTAAAAATATCGTCGCAAAAAAGTTTTTATATCTTCCCGCATACTTTTGCGATGAGGATGAAGAGATTGTAAAGGATAAATTTAAGTATTTTGACGGAGTTTATTGCGACGGCAATTACGCAATTAATTTATGCAAAAAACATAATTTGCTTTTGTATGCGGGCACGGGATTTAATCTTTTTAATAAAGTGGATTGCGACTTTATTTCAGAAAAGTGTTATAAATATGCATACTCGAAAGAACTGTCTTACAGTGAAATTAAACAAATCGACAGGCGGGGCGCAATGTTTTCATTGGGAAATATCACTTTAATGGATTTGATATATTGTCCGTTTAAAAGGAAATGCACGGACTGTAAAAGAGGAGACGTTTATACGCTTAAAGACGAAGACGGCAGAGTATTTATCGTGCGCAGGTACAAACTTTCGACTTGTCGGTTTAAAGTTTACAACTGCAACGACTTGGTTTACGCAAGCGGAAACGACAATCAAAGTAGACTAATTTATAATTTCGTTTTATACGACGAAAACAAAATTTTGCAAATTTTAAACGCCGTAAACAATACGGAAAAATTAAAAAATATTATAAAAAACTATACCGGAGGTAATTTGACAAGAGGTATAAAATGATATCCGATAGAGTATTAAACACACTTGAATACAACAAAATCAGAGATAAATTAAAGCAATTTGCGACGCTGTATTGCACTAAAAACGCCATTGACGAAATGCAGCCGAGCAGCGATTTTGCCGAAGTCGTCGAAATGCAAAACAAAACGACCGAAGCCTATAAATTGCTTTATAATTACACGGTCGGAAATATCGAGTTTTTCGACGAAATTACCGACGAACTCGACAGAGCGCAAATGGGCTCGTCGCTTTCTATGGGCGAATTATTGAGAGTAATGCGTCTTTTACGCTCGTCAAGGCACGTTAAAAACAGCGTCTTATCGATAAACGACGAAGAAATCGTTTTGCTTAAAAACGTCGCGAGCGGCATTTTTGCCGACCAATACCTTGAAAACAGCATTTACGAAAAGATTTTGTCCGAAGAGCAAATGGCTGACAATGCCTCGGAAAAACTTTATCAGTTGCGCAAAAGCATCAAAAACATAAACGCAAAAATAAGAGAGAGGTTGTCCGACTATATTCGCAGCGGAAACAACGATTATTTGCGCGACAATATCATTACGATAAGGCAAGACAGATACGTTATTCCGGTAAAAGCCGAATATAAAAGCAGAGTAAAAGGACTTGTTCACGACCAATCGGCGAGCGGCTCGACGGTCTTTATAGAACCGATTGAGATTTTGGAATTAAACAATGAATTGAGGTCGGTCACTATAGCCGAACAAGCGGAAGTTGAGGCGATTTTGTCCGATTTGTCTCATTCTGTGGGGCTTATTGCCGACAAATTAAAGGTAAATTTGCAGTGCGTTTCGGAACTCGATTTAAATTTTGCAAAAGCGACTTACGCTTATAAGACGAAATCGCGCAAGCCCAATTTAAACACGACGGGCAATATCGACATTATTTCAGGCAGACACCCGCTTATCGACCCTAATAAAGTCGTGCCTGTCAATATTTCGCTCGGTAAAAATTATAAATATTTGCTTATTTCAGGACCCAACACGGGAGGTAAAACCGTAACGCTTAAACTTGTGGGGCTTTTTACGCTTATGGCTATGAGCGGAATGTACGTTCCAGCGGCGGATGACTGTCAATTGTCTATATTTGACGACGTATTTTGCGATATCGGTGACGAACAAAGTATTGAAAACAGTTTGTCCACGTTTTCGTCTCATATTAAAAATATAATCGAAATCACTCAAAACGTAAACGGCGGCAGTCTGGTTCTTATCGACGAAATCGGCGCGGGTACTGACCCCGAAGAAGGAAGCGCGCTTGCTCGTGCGGTAATTTGCCATTTAATGAATAAAAACAGTTTTGGTATAATCACCACACACTATTCCGATTTAAAAGAATACGCCTACACGACCGACGGGATAATCAATGCATCGATGGATTTCGACCCGCAAACTTACGCGCCTAAATATAAAATAAATATAGGTACGCCCGGCAGTTCAAACGCCATCGAAATAGCAAAAAGGCTCGGTATTTCGCAAGAAATTACGGATATGGCTGTAAGTTTTTTAGACGAAAGCAAAGTTTCGTTTGAAAACGTGCTTAAAGAAGCGGAAAAATCAAGGACTTATGCCGAAGAAGAACGGTTGGAAGTCGAAAAATTAAAGACAAAACTCGAAGAAGAGTATAGATCGCTTATCGCCGACAGAAAGAAATTCGAGGACGATAAGGCGAAATTCATGACAAAAGCGAAAATCGAAAGCAGGCGTATAGTAAACGAAAAAGAGGAAGAAGCGGAAGAACTTCTGACTCAGATAAAAGCCATACTTAAAAAGCAAGAAGTGGGCATACAAGACGTGATAGAGGCGAGTACGCTTAAAAACAAAATCGCAGACACGAAGTACGCCGACGACGAAGAGCCCGTCGATTACGATAAATTGAAACCGATTGAAGAAAACAAACTTAAAATCGGCATGAAGGTTTATTCGTCTACGTTCGGGTCGGTCGGCGAAGTAACGCGAATTAATCCGAAAAAGAAAGAGTGCGAAGTAATTTGCGACAATTTAAGGTATAATGCTAAATTTTCAACGCTTTTTTATCCAAAAGCAAGCATGACCCCAAAACCGAAAGAAAAAATGAAAATCCATTACGAAACAGATTTGAACACGGCGGTCGAAAGGGAAATAAACGTCGTGGGGCTCACTCAGGATGACGCGATAAGAGAAGTGAAATTGTTTTTAGACAAAGCCCTTATGAAAAATCTGGAAGAAGTGAAAATCATTCACGGAAAAGGTATGAAAATTTTAAGCAAAGCCATACACGAATATTTGCGCAAATGCCCGTTTGTAAAAGAATTTCGTTTCGGCGTTTACGGCGAGGGCGAAAACGGGGTTACTTTCGTGAAATTGAAATAACAGCATATTTAAAAAAATTGCGATTTACAAAAAATACGATAAAATCGAGGGATTTATATGAATGATAACTATTATGAAGAAAGCGTTTCTACCGAAAACAGTAAAAAGCACAGAGTATTAAAAATTCAACTTTTTGTGTTTTTCGTGATATTTTTGGCTGCTGCGTTGCTGTGTTATATAGTTGCCGCATCGCAAAAAGCCGCAACGGGTAGCGGTGCGACAAAACAAGAAAACGCATTTTTTATATTTTATTTAGTAGTTGCGATTTTCTTTACCGGTTTTGCGGTTTTGGCATTGTTTTTAAGTAAACGCATGATATATTCTTACGACTATATTTACGTTTCGGGCAGCGTGCATATCGCGAAGGTAATCAACAACGCAAGGCGCAAAAGGATCGACGAAATCGATTGTAAAAAAATTATAAAAATCGGTCGTGTCGACAGCGACGGTTTTTATTCGATGCAATCGAGCGGCGGTGTGGTAAAGACGATTAAGTGCTTTGCGGACAAAAAAAACATTGAAAATCAAGCGTATATTCTAATAAATTCAACCGAAGGAAGAATTATGTATTTACTCGAGTGCAGCGATACGCTTTTGTCTTATATAGTCGGATTTACGGGCAAAACCGTTTTAGCGGAGGATTTTGAATGATTTATCTCGATAATGCGGCAACGACAAAGCCTTTGCAAAAGGCAGTTTCAGCCGCCGAAAAATATACGAAAGATTATTTTTACAATCCTTCGGCGTTATATCGCGGCGGAATTACGGTAAAAAAAGACATCGAAGACGCCAGAAACATAATTTTAAAGTCGTTCAGCCCGTCGGGATATGATTTGATTTTTACTTCCTGCGGTTCGGAGGCTGACACCACGGCTATATTTGCTTTTGCAAAAAAGGGGAATATAATCACGACCGAGGGCGAACATTCGGCTGTTTATAAATGCTATGAAGAATTAAAAAAGCGCGGCTATGACGTAAGGTATGCCAAATTAAATCAAGACGGCAGCGTAAACGTTGACTCGCTGTTATCTCTTGTCGACGACAAGACGTCTCTTGTTTCGGTGGTGCACGTAAACAACGAAACGGGAGCAATCAATGATATAAATGCAATTTCCACTGCGGTAAAAGAGAAAAACAGGTACACGGTGTTTCACTCCGACGGAGTGCAAGCATATATGAAAATTCCGTTTAAACCCTGCCAAAATATCGATTTATACAGCGTAAGCGCACACAAAATCGGCGCACTTAAAGGAATCGGAGCGTTGTTTAAAAAGAAAACTCTTGTTTTAAATCCGTTGATTTACGGCGGCGGTCAGGAAAACGGACTAAGAAGCGGAACCGAAAACGTCTTCGGAATAATGGTTTTTAAAGAAGCGGTGCAAGAAAGGGTAAACAATGTTTTAAAATATTATCAAAACGCCGAAGAGTGTAAAAAAGTATTTAAACAAAATTTAGATTTGGACTATATCAAAATCATTTCGGGCGAAAATTCGTCTCCGTTTATATTGTCTTTGTCGGCAAAAGGGCTCAAAGGCGAAGTTATACAGCATATGCTCGAGGACGAAGGTATAATCATCGGTACGGGGTCGGCTTGTTCGTCGAGAAATCCTTATTCGAGGATAATTTCCGCATGCGGCTATAATAGCGACGTGTTAAGCGGAGTAATAAGGGTAAGTTTCGGGTACGAAACGACTGTGGAAGAATGTGAAACTGTGTCTGAAAAACTTACCGATTGCGTAAAAAAATTATATAAGGTGATGTACAACAAATGAAAAGAGTAATTATTGTAAGATATTGCGAAATATTTTTAAAGGGCAAAAATAAAGGTTATTTTATAAAAATGCTTGAAAACAACATCGAAAACGTGCTTAAAGATATAGAGCATAAAACTCTTTGTTGGAACGCAAGATACTTAATAGAGGACTTTTCCGAAAGTGATTATTATACCATTATAGAAAAACTCAAAAAAGTGGCGGGTGTACATTCGATTAGTCCCGCTTATGCGGTAAAAACCGACGTAGATATAATTTATAAGACCGCGCAACTCATTACAGACGGACTTAAAGGCACGTTTAAAGTCGAAACAAACAGAGCGGACAAAACGTTTACTATTCACTCGCTTGATTTTTCGGGCATGGTAGGCGGCGCGATTCTGGACGCGCACCACGACAATCTGAAAGTCAACGTGAAAAATCCCGACCATATCGTTTATGTAGATATAAGAGAAAAGGGCAACACGCTTGTTTACAGCGAATACATAAAGGGAGTGGGAGGCATGCCGGTCGGTTCGTCCGGTAAAGGTATGCTGTTGCTTTCGGGCGGTATCGACAGCCCCGTATCGGGTTATATGATTGCGAAAAGAGGAATGAAAATCGATGCAATTCATTATCACAGTTATCCTTACACGGGCGAGGCTGCAAAACAAAAGGTAATCGACCTCGGCAAACTTATCAGCGAATACACTTGCGGTTTGCACCTTACGGTAGTAAAATTTACGCATATTCAAGAGGCGATACACGAAAAGTGTCCCGAAGACCTTATGATTACAATGATGAGGCGTTTTATGATGAGAATTGCCGAAAGGATTGCCATAAAGCGCAAATGTCAGGCGATAATCACGGGCGAAAATTTGGGACAGGTTGCTTCGCAAACGATTGAGAGCATGACTTCGTCAAATTCGGTAGTTAAAATGCCCGTTTTAAGACCGGTAATTGCTCTTGATAAAAACGACATTATAAATATAGCCAAAAACATAGGCACGTACGAGACATCGATTCTTCCGTATGAAGATTGTTGTACGGTATTTTTGCCTAAATACCCTGCAATAAAACCGAGAATGGAAAGAATACTTAAAGAAGAAAAAAATCTCGACGTAGAGGCTTTGATAGAAGAGGCGATTTCTTCTACCGAAGAATATGAATTGTAAAAATAAAGCACAAAGCAAATTAAATTTTGCAAACGAAAAGCGCAACCATAAGGTTGCGCTAAAATTTTATATAAACACTTGAATTTTGAAACTTTTTATGAAAGCAAAAAGCGGGACGATTTGCCCGCTTTTTATAAATTTAAGACAATTATTTTCTGTTTTTCGCCCATTCTTTCATTCTCAATTCTTTTGAAAGAATTTTTTTGCGGAGTCTTATAGATTGAGGAGTAATCTCGACAAGTTCGTCGTCGGCAATAAATTCAAGGCATTGCTCGAGGCTGAGCGTCGTGGGGGTTACGAGTTTCAATGCGTCGTCGCTTCCGCTTGCACGGCTGTTTGTAAGGTGTTTTGTTTTACAAACGTTGACGACGAGGTCTTCTTCTCTCGAATTTTCGCCGACTATCATACCTTCGTAAACCTTTACGCCTGGACCTACAAACAGAGTGGACCTTTCCTGAGCGTTAAACAGACCGTATTGAGTGGTCACGCCGGGCTCGAAACAAACCACGCTGCCTCTGTTTCTCTCGGGAATATCGCCTTTATATTCTTCATAACCCGAAAATACCGAGTTCATTACGCCGAAACCTTTAGTATCGGTGAGCATTTCGCTGCGGTAACCGATAAGGCATCTCGACGGAATTTTAAATTCGAGTTTGGTTTCGCCGGAGTCGTTGGTTTTCATTTCGATAAGTTCGCCTTTTCTTTGACCCAACTTATTCATTACCGCGCCAACATATTCGTCGGGTACCTCGACAACCAAATCTTCCATAGGTTCGTAGCATTTGCCGTTTACTTCTTTGTAAATAACTTTAGGACGAGAAACCTGGAATTCGTAGCCCTGACGTCTCATTTCTTCAATCAGAATAGATAAGTGGAGTTCGCCTCTGCCAAAAACTTTGAATGTATCAGCACTTTCGGTTTCTTGCACTTTCATGCTGACGTTTGTTTCTATTTCTTTAAAAAGTCTTGCTCTTAAATGACGAGAAGTGAAAAATTTACCTTCTTTACCCGCAAAAGGAGAGTTGTTTACCATAAACATCATCGAAAGAGTGGGTTCGTCGATGGCGACGAAGGGAAGCGGCTCTACACAATCCGGAGAACAAATAGTTTCGCCGATATTGATGTTGTCTATGCCGTTGATTGCGACTATATCACCGACGGTCGCGCTTTCGACTTCTATTCTTTTAAGTCCTTCAAATTGATAAAGTCTTGCGATTCTGCCGTTTGTGGTAGTACCGTCGGGGTGGCAAACGACTACGGGCTGACCGTCTTTGATCGTTCCTCTCGTAATTTTGCCGATACCTATTCTGCCAACGTATTCGTCGTAATCGATATTGCACATTACCGTTTGAAGTCCCGCATCTGGGTCGCCTTCGGGGGCGGGTATCTCAGAAAGAATAACGTCGCATAAGTCGTTCATGTTGTCTGTTTTTTTATTTAAATCGTTGGTTGCCCAGCCTTGTTTGCTGCTTGCGTAAATTGTCTTGAAATTAAGTTGGTCGTCGCTTGCGCCAAGGTCTATCATAAGTTCGATTACCTGGTCGAGAGTGTTTTCGATATCGCCGCCTTTGTCGATTTTATTGATTACGACGATCGGTTTTTTATTTAAATTTAACGCCTTTTTAAGCACGTATCTCGTTTGGGGCATGCAGCCTTCAACCGCGTCGACGATAAGCACTACGCCGTCAACCATAGACAAAATACGTTCAACTTCGCCGCCGAAATCTGCGTGACCCGGGGTGTCGATAATGTTTATCTTTGTGCCTTTATAGTAAATGGCAGTGTTTTTGGCAAGGATGGTAATACCTCTTTCTCTTTCGATATCGTTGCTGTCCATTACGCAGTCGGCAACAACTTCGTTCGCCCTGAAAATACCGTTTTGTTTCAAAAGTTTGTCGACGAGCGTGGTTTTGCCGTGGTCGACGTGCGCAATAATCGCAATGTTTCTTATGTCGTTTCTAATCATTTATAATTCTCCTAATATGTACGCAAACAAGTATAAAATACTTGCATAAAAAAGTCAAATAAATAGCGTTGATTTGCTTACAAGACTGTAAAAAAATGGACAAAAATATTATATTGTGTTAAAATAAATATGTTTGAATGTACATTTGAAGATGTGTACGTATTTCAAACCTTGGTAGAACAAACCGCAAATACGGCACGTTTTTATCGTTTTCTGCATATTATTGCGGCACGTAGTGTTTTTACGCCGTAAAGTCGACCGCAAAATATACAAGTCGGTCTTTTTTTGCATATGGCTGCGGCTTGTTTGGACAAGGCAAACGGCTGAACACGTACTATACGTACTTGAAAGTCGTTTAACGCAGTACAAATCGACTTGACGGCGCAAAAATTGTTCTAATGGGGTTTGAAATACGTACGATATTTAAAAATATAATTTATTTTACGGGTGAACAAATGTTTAAAAGTATTTTGCATTATTACAAACCGCATAAAAAGATGTTTCTTTTGGATATTTTTTGCGCGACTTTGGTGTGCGCGTGCAATTTGTTTTATCCTTCCATTGCAAGAAAAATAATAAACGATTACGTGCCGGACGGCAATTTAAGACTTATCGTTATATGGGCGTCGGTTTTGTTGGGCGTTTTCGTTTTGAAAGCGGGACTCAATTACATAATAGGTTTTTGGGGGCATATGGTGGGCGTACATATACAAGGCGACATGAGAAGAGAATTGTTCGCTCACTTGCAAAAATTGCCTTTGTCTTATTACGACGAAACTAAAATCGGGCAAATTATGTCGAGACTCGTCAACGACCTTTTCGAGGTGTCGGAACTTGCTCACCACGGACCGGAAGATATAATTTTATCCGTGCTTACGCTTGTCGGTGCGATTATAATGATTATCACGATTAATCCCTATCTTGCTCTTATAGTGGTTGTTGTTTTACCTTTGCTTATATTGCTTATTTCAAAAACGAGGCACGAATTTAAAGCGGCGATGAAACTTTCAAGGGAAAAGACCGCCGAAATTAATGCCGACGTAGAAAATTCTTTGCTCGGCATAAGAGTGACGAAAGGATACACAGCCGAGAATTACGAAGAGGCAAAATTTGAAAAATCGAACCTTGCATATCAAGGTGCGAGAAGAAGAAGTTATAAAGTGCTTGGTAAATTTCACGCAATAATGGGTCTTTTGCTCGATATTTTATACTTAATAGGGCTTGTTTCGGGCGGCTTGTTTTTATATTACGGAAAAATAGCCGCGGGCGATTATGCCGCTTATTTATTGTATATTTCGGTTATGATTTCCCCCATAAGGACGTTTATGACGATATACGAGCAGTTGCAAGACGGATTGTCCGGTTTCAGACGGTTTTTGGAAGTGATGGCGATCGAAGAGGAAAAAGAGACCGCAAACGGTAAAGTTTTAAAAGACGTAAAGGGCAACGTGGTGTTCGACAACGTGACTTTTTCTTATAAAAAACGCGAAAACGGCAATATTGACGACAATGCGGTCGTTAAAAATATAAATATAGATATTCCTGCCGGTAAAACGGTTGCGCTTGTAGGTCCGTCGGGCGGAGGTAAAACCACGCTATGTAATCTTATCCCCAGATTTTATGAGATAAATTCAGGAAAAATTACAATCGACGGCATAGACATCAAAGACGTAACGAGATATAATTTAAGAGAAAACATTGCTATAGTGTCACAAGACGTATTTTTATTTACGGGAACAATCAGAGACAATATCGCTTACGGCAGACCGGACGCGACGGATAAAGAAATCGAGGAAGCGGGCAGACTTGCAAATATTGACGAATTTGCAAAATCGCTCGAAAACGGATACGACACCTTTATCGGAGAAAGAGGGTTAAAACTTTCCGGCGGACAAAAACAAAGAATAGCGATTGCAAGGGCGTTTTTAAAAAATCCGCCCATTCTGATACTCGACGAGGCGACTTCGGCTTTGGATAATATCACCGAAATGCAAATACAAAAGGCACTTGAATCGCTTTCCGAAGGCAGGACGACGCTTGTTGTCGCGCACAGATTGTCTACCGTAAAAAATGCCGATAAAATACTTGTGGTGACGCACAACGGTATCGAAGAAGAAGGTTCGCATAAGCAACTTTTAGAGCAAAACGGCATTTATGCCGAACTTTACAACTACCAATTTGAAAACAGTCGATTATAAAATTACAAATCGACGGGTGAAATTTTTTTATCGAAACATTAAAATTTGAGAATACTCATGAAAGGAGATATATATAATGAGTGAAGAATGTACGCACGATTGTTCTGCTTGCGGTCAAAATTGCAGCGAAAGAACCAAAGAAAGTCTGATAGCAAAGACAAACGAATATTCGCATGTAAAAAACGTGTATGCGGTTGTCAGCGGCAAAGGCGGCGTGGGTAAGTCGCTTGTTACATCGATGCTCGCCGTACAAGCGAGAAAAAAAGGTTATCAAGTGGCGATTTTGGACGCTGACATTACAGGTCCGTCTATACCGAAAGCCTTTGGAATAAACGGCACCGCGCTTGCAAACGAAGCGGGAATTTTGCCGATGATAAGCAAAACAGGCATTAAAGTTATGTCAATAAACTGCTTGTTGGAAAATAAAACCGACCCGGTTGTGTGGCGTGGTCCCGTAATCGGAGGTACGGTAAAGCAATTCTGGACGGACGTCGTTTGGGACGAAGTGGACTATATGTTTGTAGATATGCCTCCGGGGACGGGAGACGTGCCGCTTACGGTATTTCAAAGTTTGCCAGTAAAAGGAATTATTATAGTGACTTCGCCGCAAGACCTTGTTTCTATGATTGTAGGCAAAGCCGTAAAAATGGCAAAACTTATGAATATTCCAATTGTGGGAATGATTGAAAATATGTCATATTTCGAGTGCAAAGAGTGCAAAACGAGATATAATATTTTCGGCAAAAGCCATATAGGCGAGTTGTGTAAAGAATATTCGATAGACACTTCCGCAAGACTGCCTATCGACCCAGAAATCGCAAAACTTTGCGACGAAGGTAAAATCGAAGAATACGATTGTGACGCATTGAACCCCGTAGTCGATAAAATTTGCAATGAATGATACAGATAAATTATTCGACCGTGCCGATTTATCGGAAAAACTATTCAGAGAGGGATATAATTGTACTCAATCCGTTGTACTTGCGTTTTCTGATTTATTGAACGTCGATAAGGCAACATTGATGAAAATATGTATGCCTTTTGGCGGCGGTATGGGCAGATTGAGAGAAGTTTGCGGTGCGGTTTCGGGCATGTTTATAGTGCTCGGATTATATTACGGAGACGAAAATACGGATTTATACGAAGAGAAAAAGAAAATTTACGAAAAAGTACAGTGTGTGGCGAAGGAATTCGAAAAACAAAATGGTAGTATTATTTGCCGCGAACTTTTAAATTTAAACGTAAAAAGAGAATCTTTTGTTCCTGAAAAACGTACGAACGAATATTATAAAAAAAGGACTTGTATTACATCTGTTCGCAGTGCGACGCAAATTTTAAACGAGTATATCAATAATAATTCCGTTTAATTTATAATCATTTAAAGATGAGTTTAAGTTTTATGTCTTCGTGATAAATTATATATTCTTTGTTTGTCAAATGTCGATTAAACGTAAAATAACAGGTAAATATTGGCAATTTGCTTTTAAGTAAATATCTTGACACGCTTGCTTTGTCGATGTATAATAAAAACAAGAACATATGTTTGTGTTTTTATTATAAGGAAGCAAGATGAAAGAGTTTAAACGTATACCTTTAAAAATCAACGTAGAATTTTTACCCGAGGGCGGATTTTTGCCCATGCGGGTGATTTACGAAGAGAAAAATTACGACATAGATAAAATTTTAAAGGTAAAAAAGCATTGTCCGCAAACGGTAGGGTGTATTTCTCCCGTTGAATACACCGTATTTATAAGCGGAATAGAGAAAAAAATTTATTACGAAGAAGACAGTAAATCGTGGTTTTCGATTAAGGAAATACAGTTATGACGGATAGAAAAATATTGCATAGCGACGCTAATTGTTTTTTTGCGTCCGTAGAAACGGTAAAAAATCCCGATTTAAAAGGAAAAGCGGTTGCCGTGTGCGGTTCGGTTGAGGAAAGGCACGGTATAGTGCTTGCAAAAAGTGAAATAGCAAAACAAGCGGGCGTAAAAACGGGTATGATTGTCGCCGAGGCAAAAAGACTTTGTCCGTCGATTATAATCGTGCACCCGCATTATGACGAATACGTCAGGTTTTCGGATTATCTGAGAGAGATTTACGGCAGGTATTCGCAATTTATCGAGCCGTTCGGTCTCGACGAGTGCTGGATTGACGTCACAAACAGTAAAAGAGACTCGTTTTCCATTGCCGAAGAAATAAGGGGCGTGGTCAAGGACGAGTTGGGGTTGACCGTGAGCATAGGCGTATCGTTTAATAAAGTTTACGCAAAACTCGGCTCTGATTTGAAAAAACCGGATGCCGTCACCGAAATAACGAGGCAAAATTATAAAGGTAAAGTATTTCCGCTCCCGTGTGAAGATTTGCTTTATTGCGGCAAAGCGACAACTAAAAAACTCAACGCTTACGGCATTTATACAATAGGCGATTTGGCGAATTCCGATAAAGAATTTTGCCGTAAAATTTTAGGTAAAAACGGAGAAATGCTTTGGGCGTTTGCAAACGGAAACGACACTTCTGCGGTTGCGCCAGAAAATTATCGCGCGCCGATGAAATCTATTAGCCACGGCGTAACGTGCAGCGCGGATTTGTTGTCTAACGATGAGGTGTGGAGGGTAATGCTCGAAATATCCGCCGAACTGGGACAAAGGCTCAGAAATGCTAACTTGCGCGCAAACGGAGTGCAAATAACCATTCGCGACGATAAATTGAATTTTTATCAGATGCAATGCAAAATGGAAAACGCGGTTACTTCGTCGTACATTATCGCGAAAAAAGGGTATGAATTATTTTGCAAAACTTACGATTGGAAAAATAACGTAAGGGCGGTAACGTTGTCGGCGATAAATCTCGGCGAAAACGGTTTTTGCGAACAAGAAGATATGTTCGGTAGCCTAAACAAAATAGACAAAATTGAAAAACTCGAAAAAACCATAGATAAAATTAACGACAAGTACGGCAATAAAGCGGTGCGCTCGGCGGTACTTTATAAGAACAGTAAAATTCCCGAAAGTGCAGATAACCGTGCGGGATTTCATAACTCAATCAAGTAATAACGGCGGAATGAAATTGCAAAACGAGCGTCATATAAGTGCACGGTAAAACACTTGTGTTGCAAATTGGAAAAATATTTAAAATTAAAGATAAAATATACAATTATTAAACATTTTACGAAACGTATTCGACTTTTTGTCAAGGAGGAATTATGTTTTTTAAGTCTCAAAAAAAAGAGTATTTCACAAACTGTATCACGCTCGGAATAGACTACAAATCAGATTTTGATTTGGACGCCGTATTCGACGCACAAGACGTTTTGCTCGGCAAAGAAGACGCCAACGAAATGGCTATAAATCTTTCGGCAAGTTTTTTTCTTAAGAATATGAAAAAAATTCAAAAGTGGAAAAAATCTAAATCGTTTAAAGAAGATTGCGCATCGTTTGAGTTTGAAAGAAAGGCTATTGAAAAATATGAAAATTCTAATTACACGTCTGATAGTCCCAACGATTTCTTAAATTCGACAAACGATGAAAATCCGGACGAAACAGATTTAAACGACAAAACAGCCGCCGGTGCTACAGAAGAATCTAAAACAAAATTTACGGGTAAAAGGCACGACTTTTTGGATGGAGACGACTAAAATCGTCATAATTATTGCGTTTTAATCGCAACTTTTTAAAATTTATAATTGCAACTTTTTAAAATTTAATAGAAATCAGGCGCGTTTTGCAAAATTTTTGTCATATGTATCGCAAGGCGCGTTTTTGTTTTTTTCGACAATAAAACCGCAAACGAACATCTAATATCGATTTTAAAACATTAATATTTGTTTTCGGCGCAAAATATATTTTAGTAAAGCAAATTTAGTTTAAAGCATCTTAATGTTTTGTCGGGCGTATTTAAAATCTTCTTAAAAATTTTATAGCATATTAATCAGACAAATCGCTTTTTGGTATAAAATTTTTGGTTGTTATATAAGGCGTTAAACAAATTTTTTGCTGATATAAATATTATAATTTTGTATTTTAACGCGTATTTATTTGTAATTTGTCGATATATGTGTTAAAATTACATCAGAGGTTGAAAATGAAAATCATTATTGCATCGGATTCGTATAAAAATTGTCTTTCTTCCGATAGAATCGGAGAAATTATTAAAAAACGTTTAATTGAAGACAACCCAGAAATTCAAGCGGAGGTTATTCCCGTTGCCGACGGCGGCGAGGGAACAATGGAAACTCTTGTCGACGGGCTTAACGGTCAATATGTTTTAACAAACGTGTTAAATCCCATTGGGAAAAATGCGATTGCGTCTTACGGTATGATAAGCGGAACGGCGATTATAGAAATGTCGAGGGCTTCGGGTCTTCAATTATTGGACAAAAACGAGAGAAATCCTTTAAAAACAACGACTTACGGCACCGGTATGCTTATGCTCGACGCGCTTAATAAAGATTGCAAAGATTTGATAATAGGTCTTGGCGGCAGTGCGACAAACGACGGCGGAATGGGCATGGCAGAGGCTTTGGGCGTAAAATTTTACGACGCAAAAGGTAAGATTTTAAAAGGTTGCGGCGAAAATCTTGAAAAGGTCGAAAAAATCGACGTTTCCGAAATTTCTCCGCTACTTAACGGAGCAAAAATACTTGCGGCGTGCGACGTAACCAACACTTTGTGCGGGAAAAACGGCGCGGCATATATTTACGGACCGCAAAAAGGAGCGACGCAAGAAATTGTCGAAAGACTCGATAAAGGTCTTCAACATTTTGCCGACGTGATAAAAAGAGAGTTGGGCGTTGAAGTTAAAGATATTAAAGGCAGCGGAGCGGCCGGCGGTCTCGGTGCGGGACTCGTTGCTTTTGCCGGAGCAAAACTTAAACGTGGTTTCGACATTATTTCAGGTATGTTGGGACTTGAAAAGAAAATTGCTTCTGCCGACGTCGTGGTTACGGGCGAGGGTAGTACCGATATACAGACCGCATTTGGAAAAGTGCCTTACGGAATTGTTAAAATTTGCGCAAAATACAATAAAAAATGTTATTTAATCAGCGGTACTATAGAAAATAAAGAAGAAGTGCTTTCAAACGGTTTCACCGCTTGTTATGAACTTAAAAAAGACGGTATGACGGTTGAAGATTCAATTATAAACGTAAAAAGTTTGCTTGTTGAGGCTACCGATAAATTAGCGAAAGAATTGCGCTTAAAATAAATGACTAAACAATCTGAAGTATTAATTTATTTCAATTTTTTTCTCACAGTTTAAAATTTAAGGGAAATTTTATGGTCAATACTATATTTTTCATTATAGAACTTATCGGAGTGGTGGCATTTGCAGTGTCCGGCGCAATGAAAGCGATTATAAAAAAATTGGATATATTAGGCGTTTTGGTGCTTGCGATGTTTACCGCGCTGGGCGGCGGCTTGATGAGAGACATAATTTTGGGAATAAATCCGCCTAATATGTTTGTAAACAAAGAGTATTATTGGTTTGAATTGACCGACATACTCGTTGCCGTGAGTATATTCGTTTGTGTTTACATAAGAGCGAAAAAGGGTAAAAAAATATCGGACGTCAACAGCAATTTTTTGTTAAACGTGACAGATGCGGTAGGCGTTGCCGTATTTTGTGTGTTCGGTACCAAAATTGCGATAGAGCAAGGTTTTTCCGGCAAGCCTGTTTTGCTTGTGTTTGTCGGCGTAATAAGCGGTGTTGGCGGCGGTATGTTGAGAGATATACTTGCGGGCGAAATCCCTGCGATTTTGCGTAAATACGTTTATGCTTTACCTGCTTTTTGCGGAGTTATTTTATACATTCTGCTTTTAAAAATCATTCCCGATTTATTGGCTGTAATTATAAGCGTTTCGTTTATCACCGCATTCAGAACGCTCGCAATTATTTTTAAATGGAATTTGCCTTCGATTAAAAATTTAGAAATAAGCGAAGACCAAAAACCTGTTAAAAAGTAGTTTGTCATATTTTTTTATTACAAAACTATTGATATTTAATTGAATATGTAGTATAATATAATCGTATATTGAAATTATCGTGTTCAATATGCGATTATTTTTATATTAAAAAAATTTTTGTAAAAACAAACATGTTTTAGCGATTTTTACATTTATGAGGAATTGATTATGAGTAGATTGATTAGCGATACGGATTGCGAATTGTGGTATGACAGAGCGGAAGAACTCGGCGTCGACTACATTAAAATGCCTTATCAGGTGGACGGGAAAGAATATTTTTACGATTTGGGTAAAAATACCGACATTAAGGAATTTTACGGATTGGTACGCCAAGGTAAAATGCCTTCTACTTCCGCGCTTAACGAAAACGATTACATAGATTTTATTGAACCATACTTCAAAAACGGAGAAGATTTGTTTTATGTAAGTTTTTCTCATGCGATGAGCGGTACGTTTAACCAACTCGACAAGGCGATTGCAAAACTTAAAGAAACTTACCCCGAAAGAAAAATTACAGTTTTTGACACGAGATGCATTTCGGTTTCTGCCGGTTTAATAGTAGAAGAGGCGGCAAAACTTAAAAAACAAGGCTTAAACGACGATGAATTGTACAAAAAATTGCTTGAATACAGAGATAAAATCGGCACATATTTTATAGTAGACGATTTACATCATCTTAAACGCGGCGGCAGATTGTCGGCAATAGCCGCTTTTGCCGGTACTGCGCTCGGTTTAAAGCCAATGCTCACTTACAGCGACGAAGGCGGATTGACGGTTGTACAAAAAATCACGGGTAGGAAAAAGTCAATCAGCGTGATGACTCAACGCGCAATCGAAGAAATGATTGAAGTAGATCAACACAGAATTTACGTGCTTGACGCAGATTGTAAGGAAGAGGGCGACAAAATCAGAGATTCTATTCTCGAAGCATATCCCAATGCCGATGTACACAGACTTCCCGTAGGTCCTGTTATCGGTGCGCATGCCGGTCCCGGTACTCTTGCCATTATTTTTACAGCGGAGAAAAGGGCTATTCCGCTTAAAGAAGGATTGTAATTTATTTAAAATTTCACGCATTAAAAAAAGACGCTTTAAGGCGTCTTTTTTTAATTTTCACAAACTTTCTGTTTTTACGATTTTCAGTACTTGTTTTTATTTTTTTATTTTCATAAAAAGTTTCAGAATTGCAATAATTACATATGTTTTTAATCAATCCCTGAAAAGTTTTTTGTTTGAATAAATGGGGTCTGAAGTCAAATTTACCCCGAGCGTTCGGAAAAACTTTTCGTCGGCAGACGATAAAATTACCGTGGTATGCACGTCGCAACCTTTAAGTTTTTTAAGTTGTTTTAATGCCTTTTTCGCTTGCGGATTCATAATAGAGCAAGACGCAAGAGCAACCATTATTTCGTTGGGGTGAAGTCTGGGGTTGTCGTTGCCTAAATATACCGTTTTCAATTCTTGTACCGGCACTATGATTTCCGGGGATATAAGGTCGATAGAATCGTCAATTTTCGCAAGTGTTTTTATTGCGTTTAAAAGCATTGCCGATGAACATCCCAAAAGCGCAGAAGTTTTGCCTGTGATTATTTTACCGTCGGGCAGTTGTATGGCTGCACTGGGGGAATTTGTACGTTCTTCGCACTCGTGCGCCGCTGCGGCGACTTTACGGTCATTTACGGTAAGTCCGAGTTTTTCCATTATGAGCGCGATTTTTTGAGATTCATGCGAATCCGTGCCGCTTTTTCTTGCATGCACAAGCGACTTATAATATCTTCTTATAATTTCTTGTTTTGACGCCTCGCAACAAACTTCGTCGTCCGAAATGCAATATCCCGCCATGTTTACGCCCATGTCGGTGGGCGATTGATAGGGCGATTCGCCCGAGAGTTTTTGGAAAATCGCATTTAAAACGGGGAATATCTCAACGTCTCTGTTGTAGTTTACCGCAGTTTTTCCGTATGCTTGCAAGTGCCACGGGTCGATCATGTTTATATCATCGAGGTCTGCTGTTGCGGCTTCGTAAGCGATATTTACCGGGTGATTTAAGGGTAAATTCCAGATGGGGAAGGTTTCGTATTTCGCATAGCCCGCTTTAATTCCGCGTTTGTATTCGTGGTAAAGTTGAGAAAGGCAAGTCGCCATTTTTCCGCTGCCGGGTCCCGGGGCGGTCACGACTATAAGGTTCCTTTCTGTTTCGATATATTCGTTTTTACCGTACCCGTCGTCGCTTACGATAAGCGGCACGTTGTCCGGATAACCTTTGATGGGGTAATGTCTGTATACTTTCAGACCCAATTTTTCAAGTTTTTGCTGGAAAAGTATAGCGGAAGAGTTGCTTTCGTCAAATTTAGAAAGAACAACGCTGCCGACGTACAAGCCGTAACTGCGGCATACGTCGATAAGTCTTAACACGTCTGCGTCATAAGTAATGCCCAGATCTGCGCGCAATTTATTTTTTTCGATATCGTGCGAACTGATTACTATTACAATTTCGGCTTCGTCTTTAAGGTTTTCAAGCATTTTAATTTTATTATCGGGCGCAAATCCCGGCAAAACTCTTGCGGCATGATAATCATCGAATAATTTACCGCCGAATTCAAGGTAAAGTTTACCACCGAATTCTTTTTTTCTTTCAAGTATTTTTTCAGATTGCATTGCGAGATATTTTTCACTGTCAAAGCCGATTTTTCCCATTGTTTTTTCACCACTTCAAATTATTGCAGTAGAATTATTTCGCCGTCAACGGCGGTATTAATTCCACTGTTTCTTATTATAGCATAAAACGCGACGCAAGGACAAGGAAAAATGAAAAGATAAAGTTTTAATTTTGTATCATATATATTAACATATCTATATATGACCATATAAAATTTGTCAAAATAGTTGAAAAATCGAAGTCGGTTTGATATAATTGATATATACAAAATAATTCAATAGAAATAGGTTTAATTATGAAAAGAAAGTTTTTTAATTTGATTTGTTTAAGTTTATCTGTTATTTTCATTTTTACCGGTTGCGTAAGCAGTCCCAAAGCCGATTTGACTGTTAAAGACTTTTACGACGGTTCGGATTTTACTATCGGCAACTCGTCGTTTACTTACGATTTAACCCAAATTTACGTAAACACGTTTAACAGCGACGTGGAAAATTGTTCGGCAAACATAGGTAAATATACCAATCAGCAAATGTACGATAAGTTGTGCGACATCAACGAAAAACTGTATTACATAGATACGCAGGCGTCTATTGCATATACTTATTATTCGTTGTTCCAGACGGAAAGCAAATGGTCTCAAGCATATACTTTTTCTTCCGAAGCGCAAGTGTCGGCGAGAGACGAATATTATTCGTTACTTAAGGATTTATATAATACTTCTTATAAGTCTACGGTATTCGAGGGGTGGACTCAGGACGATATAAATTATGTTTTGTCTTTCTCAAACGAAGAGTCGGCTTTGCAAACCGAATACAGCAATTTGCTTGTGGAATACAACGATTTAAGCGAGTATGACAGTAATTATATGAGCAAGGTTGAAACGATTTATAAAAAGATTGTTACAAACAGACAATCGCTTGCAACCGCCTACGGTTACGACAATTATGCCGATTATGCGTATGCCGAAGTTTACGGCAGAGAATATACGCCTGCTGAAGTAAAATCAATGATCGCGCTTGTAAAAGAATACGTCGTTCCTATGTATATCGGAGTTGTAGACAAACTTGAAGAACTGGAAGCCTCAAGCGAATTCAGACAATTCTATTCAGAGTATTACAATTTGAAAAACAAACAATTTTTCTATTTACTCGACACAATTAAGCCGTACTTTGAAAGTTATAACAAACTCGGCAGTTATTTCAATCATTTCTTTGAGAACAAGTCCTATATTTTAGGTTTTGACGGGACGAAAACCGCCGGTATGGCTTATACAACTTATTTAAGTTATTACGATACGCCGGTTATTTTTATGGGTGCGGACGACAGCGGTTATTATCAATCTGCAAGTACGTTTGTACACGAAATGGGTCACTATGCATCATACGTTGCGGCGAGCGGCGCAGATAATTTGTCTTACGATATCGCCGAAATGCAATCTCAAGGCAACGAATGGCTTTATACTTATTATTTAAAAGACAAAATGACCGAAGAGGCATACATGTATTATTTTTACGATAATCTTGCAGATGCGTTGCAGACAATAATTATTTCGTGTGCGGTAGAGGAGTTTGAACAATACGTTTACAGTGCGGATTCGCTTAAAAACGTGCAACTCGATACGGTAATGCAAAACATTACGAAAACGTATACCGGTTTATCAACTATGCTCAATGAAATTATGTCGTATTATTGGAGAAGCGTTTGTCTCGACAATCCGGAATATTACATAAGTTATGCGATGTCGATGATTCCGTCGATAGAATTGTATGCCGTAGCGACAGAACAAGGTTTTACAAAAGCAAAAAGTTTGTATCAGGACATTGTGTGCAATTATTACGACAGCAATTTCACCGAATTTGTGTCGAGCCTGAATATGTATACGCCGTTTGACGCAAGAGTATATACTTACATAAACGAGTATTGCGTCGGTGCTTATGCTTAAACTCATTTAACGAATGGTATAATCGCAACTAAATTCCATATTGCAAAGAGAATTTAATACGGCAAAGTTTAAAAATATTTTATAAAATGTGTTAAATTTGCTTGCATTATATTTTGATATGTTATATAATAACAATGTTCGTTGAACGACGGACTTTGTTATGCGGGTGTGGCGGAATTGGCAGACGCGTAAGACTAAGGATCTTATGATGTCATTTTATTCGTGCAGGTTCAAGTCCTGTCACCCGCACCAAAAAATAACGGGAAACTTTGATTTCCCGTTATTTTTTTTAATACTTATAAATTGTTCAAAAAATACGGACTTTTAATTAAAAAGAGTCCGTATTTTTTATAGATTAATTATTAACCGTTAGATTCAGTTGTTTTTAAGATGAACGTCGAGTTGATTAAAGGGTATCTCGATTCCGTTTTCGTCAAACGCTTTTTTAGCGTCTTCATTAATATTGAAATAAACGTCCCAATAATCTTCAGTTTTAGCCCATAATTTTGCCGTAAGTACGATTGCGCTTTCGCCTTGAGACGACATTCTAACGGTGGGAGCAGGAGTCTTTAACACTAATTTTTCTTTATTTGCCAAATCGAGAATAATTTGTTGTGCCTTTTCAAAATCGGCGGAGTATGCGATAGAAAACGAAATATCGACTCTTCTTGTGTCTTTTTCGGTATAATTTACGATTTCCGAAGTGGAAAGTTTACCGTTTGGAAGATAAACGACTTTATTGTCGGTAGTGCGAATTTTGGTGTTGCAAATAAAAATATCTTCAACCGTACCTTCATATCCGCATGCGGCAATGTAATCTTCGTCTTTAAACGGGTGAGTGACAAGCAGTAGTATGCCGCCCGCAAAGTTTGAGAGTGTGCCGTTTATAGCCAAACCTACGCCTACGCCGATAGAAGCGATAAGCGCGCTTATTCCGCTTGTGTCGAGCCCTAAATAACCGACAACGGCAACTACAACTATTATTTTAAGAAGAACTTTAAAAACGTATGAAAGCGTTTTATACAAAGTTTTGTTTAGTTTAGACTTATTTTTATCTGTATTTTTTTCGTCAAGTTTTTTGCCTTTGTTTACCACGGCTTTTGCCAAAGCGTTGATTATGGCAAACGAAACGATAAGTAATATTATCGATATAAGTATCTTAATACCCGTTGAAGTAAGCCAATTTTGAATCGTCTCCCAAATTTGATGCCAGTTCATAAATTTCTCCTTTGTTTTTCATATTTAATCGCAAAAATCGTTTGATGATAAAAGTATATTATAAAGCGAGTTTTTTGTCAAACAAGAAATAGTCGATATCAATAGTTGTTTGCCGAAATTTTTTATTTATACCGAATAGCGTAAACGTAAAAGTTTTAATTAATACAAAAAAATATAGCGGCGACGACGATTTAAAAAAATGTATTGAAATTTGGCTTAATTTATTAAACCTCATGCCGCTGGCTGAAAGACTTTCGTTTATGATGATGCAATTCCGTGTATTTGCGCTTATTCCGGGCACTTTGCCGGATTTTTTACAGTAAACCATAGACGGCATTTATCGCCGTAATTTCGGCACAAATAATCGTTGATGTGTTTTTGAATTTTAAAATACTGAAACATAAAAATAATAAAAATTTAAGTAGAAATATGCAATTTTGAAATATTTTACGTATTTAAAATATTGCACCGGAATCATATAAAATCACAAACAAAAAAGACTTGATTAGAACAACGTCAAGTCTTTTTATATCTGTTTTAATTTGATGCTTTTATTTTTTATCGGAATCGTTTTTAGGCGACGTGCCGAATTTCTTTACGTAAAGTCTATAAAACGAAGAGTAATCGTTGAATCCGCACATAGCGTAAGCATGCGTGGCGGGCGTTCCGTCTTTAATAAGTTTTTTCGCCGAAATAAGTCGTTTTTCAACGATGTATTCCCAAACGGAAAACCCAGACGCTTTTTTAAATTGTCTGTTTAATTGCGAAACGCTTACAAAAAAATGCTTTGCAAGTATAGTCACGGACAAATCTTCAAACAAATGTGCGTTTATATATTCCGCGACTTTAGCGGCTGCAGATTTTTTAAATGCAACGTTATTTTGATTTTTTCTGTTGAAAGCAACGTTAATTTGACCTAAAAGCGAGTAAAAGTAGGTAAGTACGCTCAATTTATCTGTATCTTCGTTGACTTTCTTTTGCATTGCCGCCAAAAGTTTGTACGGCGAAATATCGAATTCGGAAGCATGATATGAGTTGTTTTCGCCTAAAGGTCTGTTATTAAACGGAGTAAGCAGCGTGTGTTCGGGGTCAATATCGTTTATTAGTTCTTCTGAAAAATTAATCGTAAATCTTTCGTATGAAGTGCTGTCTGAAATGCTTATGCGATGCGTTTCGAGCGGACGAATTATAATCATTGTGTCCGGAACGAGCGGATAAGTGGTCGTTTCCACAAGCAGCGAACCTATTCCTTTTATAAAATAGAATATTTCATATTGATTGTGAATGTGAAAACAAAACGATTCGTTGTCGGGATTTTCGTCCGTAACGTGCCTATACATTATCGAGTTGTCTTTATAAAAACTGTGGTAAATTACCGACATAATATTTTCCTTAAATTCGATTTCTTTTTTGATATCAGACAAGACTTAAAGTTATTAAAACAATCAAAAAAAGTATTAATTTTTTAATTAATGCGTACTTTTTGTCCTCAGTATAACACGATTTGCGCTAAAATGCAATATATTTGGCTCAATTTAACAATTGATTTGTAATTTCAACTCATGTATACTTAAATATGAAGATAACGAAACTATATTTAGGCAGTTTTGTTCACGGGTAAAAATTTGCTTAAAATAGATTTTATCGTCAAAAAACCATATAAGGAGAAAAGATATGAGAAAATTTTTAATTGCCGTTTTATTAATGTTATCATTGTTCGTTATGTCTTTTGCAGGCTGTAAAACAACGACAGACGACGACAGCAATCCTTCGGTTAGTCAAACCGACGATTCGGGCGATATCGATACCGATTCCGCAACGGATATCGACACCGATTCTTCGACAGATTCGTCATCGGATGAAATTGCTGCCGAAAGCATAACGTTAAATCACACAAGCGCAACTCTTACAGAGGGAGATACGCTTACTCTCATTGCGACTATACTTCCCGAAAACGCTACCGAAACCGATATAGTTTGGGAATCGAGCAATATTGAAGTTGCGACGGTTGAAAACGGAGTAGTCCTGGCAAAAACGCAAGGCGCGGTTACAATAACCGCAAAGGCGGGCAAAGTTTCCGCTAATTGCGAAATTGAAGTCGAGGCTGCGCCGTTTATTTCGGACGAAGTAAACGTGGATGGATATATTTGGCACGAAACCTTCAAAACAGTGCAAAACGTACCTAATTATTTGAAATACACAACGTCGGGCGGTGGCTCTGCAACTTTGTATAAGGATAACGACGGCGCGCAATATCTCAACCTTGCGACGAATGGAACAGGCTCGGCATTTGCGGATTACGCGTTTGAATCGGGCGTTTTGCACGGGAAAGTGGTTGCCGAAACGCGCGTACAAATTACCACCGACTCGGGTGCGTTCCACAATATGTTCTTCCTTTATACCGCGGACGATAAGCCCGTGCTTACGCTTGGAATGGACATGGGGTATTTTGTTACCCACAACGGAACTAAATGGACGAAAACGTCAAAATCTTACAATGCAAACGAATGGTATGAAGTACGTCTTGTTATCGACTTTGAAAATAAAACTTATTTATTGGAAATCAACGGAGAACTGATTGACGATGCACTTACTTTCCGTACACCGAGTCTTTCCGATCAGGTTTCATATATGCGTATGGGCGCGGACAAGCAAAATTCGGGAATACTTTACGATTACGTTAAATTGAGTTATGCCAAAGCACCTACGATTACAATCAACAACGCGCAAGCGGATATCAATCTCGACGGCGAAACTGCCGACGAAGGCGAATTTACTTTCGACTACACGGTAAAATCGGAATATACTCAAACCCCGACCGTTAGCGTAACTTGCAGCGAACAAAGCGGTTATACTTGGGTAGAAGAGAGTAAAAAGGTTAAATTTGTATCTGCCGGAACATACGTATTTACGATTACCCTTTCCGATATGGCGGGCAGCGTGTCGGATGAAATTACAGTTACCGTTACGGGGTCGTATGCTGCACCCGAAATAACGCTTAATTCCGAAGAAACGGCAACGCTTTCGCTTACGGAAAATGATACTTATACTTTCGATTATGCCGTAAGCGGTTCGCCCGTACCTACGTGCGTTTTAACGGGAACAAAAGGCGATTTTATCGTATTCGACGATGAAACTCAAATCGGACTTACGTACAACGAAGAGACAAAAACCATTAAATTCTTTGCTGCGGGAGTATATACGTTTACTTTGACCGCTAAAAATTCTCAAGGCGAAACAACTAAGACAATAACCATAACGGTTGAAGACAAATACAAAACTCCCGACAATATTACAGACGAATCCAAAATATATTATGAGGAATTCGGGCAGTTGCCGGAAGATGCGAATACAACTACTTCGGGTACCGGTTCTTTGACGGTAGAAGGAGGTCAGATCAGATTTGCTATAGGTACGACTTCGGGCGCGGCGTTTTTCCAGAAAAAATTTAAAGAAGAACTTGCGGGCGTAGTTGCGGTAGAAATGTCCTTCTGTTATAACCACGAAGTAGAAAATTCAAGTTTTTCAAACTTAATGTTCTTAACCAACGACGACGGCACGACAAACGTAACCAACTTTGCGGTAGAGTACGGATATCTGAAATATCGTACGAGCAGTACAAATTGGATGGCGGTAAGGTATTGCGGATATGCAGTCAGACTCGTCAAGGGCGCATGGTACAATCTCCGTGTTGTCAACGATTTTAACAGCAAAGTAAGTTACCTCTACCTCAGCGGAGAATCGGTCGACTTATATCTCGATGACGCATATGTCGCTCCTCAATCGCTCGGCGGGGAAATTTATCTCGACGAATACGCTTTCAGAAATCCGCAGTTAGCGGCAACTTCGTTCCGTACAGGATCTGAAAAAACTCAGGCAAATTTCGCTATAGACTACGTTCACATTTATTCGTTGTCTCCCGTATTAAACGTTGCGGAATCAAGCAAAACTATAAACGATTTTAAAACCTCTGCTTCTTATACGCTCGCTTACGATTGCGGCGAAGAAGTAACCGTTACTTGCGACAAAACGGAAGGTTTTGAATTAAATGGCAACGAAGTTACTTTTACCGAATCGGGGTTATACGTGTTTACGCTTACCGCAACCAACGCATACGGAAAAACAATAAAGACCATCACGGTAGACGTTGTTGACAGCATAGTTAAAGAAACCGAAGATATACTTTCGGTAGATTTTAAAAACGCGGAGACGCGCCCCGAACTTCCCTCGGGCACAGGTTCGGCTACGGCAACTTACACCGAAAACGGTTTGAATATGACGACTTCTTCTTCGGAGAGCGGTACTATGTATTATCAAACCACTTTCGCAAAAGCATTATCGGGTATAGTAACGACCGATATTACTTTTAGCGTAGGTTTAAATAATAAACAGTTTATAAACTTATTCTTTTTATATAATTCTGCGTTCAGCGGGAATCCTGTTGCAAATGTAGCGGTATCTTCGACAAACGGCGGAATAAACACCTATATTCAATATAGGGGCGGTACTGTAAATAGTTGGAAAAATCAATCTTACAACGGTAAAACTATCGAACTTATAAAGGGCGACGAAAACATTTATACGCTCCGCGTTTTATGTGATTTCGATGCTAAACAATTATATATTTACTTGTTCGGCAGTCCGATTTTGCTTGGCGGCGAACAATCCACCCTTCCCGAAGAGGGAATATATATCGGTTCGTACGGATTCAGAACGCCAGGCACAAATGCCGAAGGTTTCCGTTGCGGTATCGACAAAAAAGGAAGTATCGATTTCACGCTTGCAAGTATAAAAATGTATCGTTCCAATACACCCGTATTTGCTACGGAGCCCGATAGTGAAGAGTTGACCCTTGCAGTCGGTCAGGCGGAAACCACGCTTTCTTACATTCTTCTCAACGGCAATGCGGTAGTTGGTTGCGAGCAAGATGGTGTAACGATTGACGGAAATAAAATTACTTTTACCGCCGCGGGCGAATATACGTTGACAATAACAGCAACAAACGACATTTTGGATACAAAAGTAATTAAAACCGTTAAAATCATCGTAAGAGAGCAAAGCGCGGAATAAAAAATTCAACAGAAAAATTATTTATCAGGCATTAACGCAAAAAACGCCGTCTTACAGGCGGCGTTTTTTGAAAACGTCAACAAAATAAAAAGTGAGGACAAAATGATTAAATTATGCGCGTTTTCTGATGAGGCGGCAAGCAGTTTAACAGGTCAAATAAAAGCGTTGAAACGCAACGGCATTACCTTGACCGAATTGCGTAGCGTTGACGGGAAAAACGTAAAAGATTTGACCGTTAACGAGGCGAAAACCATAAATCAAAGACTTAAAGACGAGGGAATATCCGTTTGGTCGGTAGGCTCGCCGCTCGGTAAAGCGGATATAAACGTAAATTTTAAAAACTATCTCGACGATGTAAAACACGTGTGCGAACTTGCTTGCGTTTTTTCCACCGATAAAATCAGAATATTCAGTTTTTTCAACGCTTATAATCAAAGAAATAGAGTTTTTGATTATTTAAGCGAAATGGTAAAAACTTCACAATCATTCGGAGTACAATTATACCACGAAAACGAAAAAGGCATTTACGGAGACACCGCCGAGCGCGTTTTGGATATCATGGACAACGTAAACGGGCTTAAATACGTTTACGACCCCGCAAATTTTTTACAAGTAGGGGAAAAAGCGTCGCTTACGCTTGATTTACTACATGAAAAAACAGATTATTTTCATATAAAGGACGCAATAACTTCAACGGGCGAACTCGTGCCTGCGGGTTATGGCGACGGACAAATACAAAAACTCATCGAGATGATAAAAGACGACAAAGTGTTGACCGTAGAGCCGCATTTGGCTGTTTTCGACGCATACGCGTCTATAGACAACACTCAATTAAAAACCCGCTTTGTTTATAGAAATTCAGACGAAGCGTTCGATGCCGCCGTATCGGCGTTAAAAGATTTGATTAAATGAGTTTAAAACTCCGCATTTGCGGAGACCGAAATAGATTTTAAAATTGATCAGGAAATTATGGATAAAGTAAAATTCGGAATAATAGGACTGGGCAATCAGGGAAAACATTATTTTGAGGACTTGTTTTGCGCCGGTAAAATAAAAAACGGACATATTACCGCTTTGTGCGATATAGACGGAAATAAATTAAAACAAGTAGAAAAAAGGGCAAACGAATTAAACGTTGCGCTGTTTACCGATTATAAAAAAATGTTGAAAAGCGGACTTATTGATGCTGTATTGATTGAAGTTCCGCATTATTTGCATCCGCAAATGGTAATTGACTGTTTAAATAGCGGCATACACGTAATTTGCGAAAAGCCGGTCGGCGTATATACGGCGCAAGTGCGCAAAATGAACGAAACGGCAAAACGCAGTAAAGCGTTGTTTTCGGTAATGTTTAATCAGCGCACTAATTGCGTTTACCGCAAAATGCGCGAAATTATTTTAAGCGGCGGAATCGGGTCTCTTCAGCGAGTAAATTGGATTATCACCGATTGGTTTCGCCCAGAATTTTATTATAAATCGGGTGCGTGGCGCGCGACTTGGGCGGGCGAAGGCGGCGGAGTGCTTATAAATCAATGTCCGCACCAACTCGACCTTATTCAATGGATAGTCGGCGAAATGCCCAAAAGCGTGCGAGGATTTTGTAAATACGGCAAATGGCACGATATCGAAGTGGAAGACGAAGTGACCGCTTATTTTGAATATAAAAGCGGTGCGACGGGCGTGTTTATCACCACCACGGGCGAAACCCCCGGAACAAACAGATTTGAAGTTTCGGGAACAAACGGCAAATTGCTTTGCGAAAACGACAAACTTTATTGGTATAAAAACGCGGAGAGCAGTATTGATTTTTCTAAAACTACAAACGAGTCGTTCAGTCGCCCCGAATGTGAGAAAATCGAGGTGCAAACGGACGGAAAAAATCTTCAGCACCAAGAGATTATAAATAATTTTGTCGATGCTGTTTCAGGCAAGGCAAAATTATTCGTCGACGGAACGGAAGGCATTTACGGCGTAGAATTGATGAACGCTATAGAATTGTCGGGCTTTAAAGGCGGTGAAAAAATAACGCTGCCGGTAAACGAAGATGAATATATCGCGGAACTTAAAAATAAATGTAAAAATTCTCGTTGCGACGGCGATTATGCGTTCGATTTCGGAGATATAAAATGAAAATTGCCGTAGTAGGACTGGGGACTATTGGTAAAGTTCACGTAAAGGTACTTGAAGAACAAGGGTTGACCATAACAGCAGTGTGCGATACAGACAAAGAAAAACTCGAGAAGTATTCTCGATTTGCAAAATATACAAACTATATCGAAATGCTTGAAAAAGAAAAACCAGACGTTGTGCATATTTGCACGCCGCATTATTTACATGCGGATATGGTAATATCGGCACTTGAAAGGAACATAAATGTTTTGTGCGAAAAACCGCTTTGCATTAAAGAAGAAGATATCCAAAAAATATTGTCGGCGGAACGCAACAGCAAAGCAAAGTTGGGCGTTTGCCTGCAAAACAGATACAATAAGGCAAATTTATTCGTAAAAGAATATTTAAAAGACAAAACAGTGACCGACGGAACGGCGTTTGTCGTTTGGCACAGAGACGCAGATTATTATGCATCGGCAAATTGGAGAGGAAAATATCAGACTGAGGGAGGGGGACTTCTAATTAATCAAGCCCTTCACACGCTCGACCTTATGCAATGGTTTGTCGGTATGCCGAACTGCGTTACCGCGTCGATATCAAATTTGACTTTAAAAGGTAAAATCGAAGTTGAAGATACCGCGGCGGCTATTTTTTCGGGCAATGTCAAATTTAATTTCTTTGCGACAAACGGAAGCGCAAGCGATTTTCCCGTCGACATAACGCTTAAAACAAAGGACGAAATTATCAAAATTTTCTCCGATAAAGTAATTATCGACGGACAAGTCCAATCGTTTAACGGCGATACTCGCATTTTCGGCAAACACTGCTACGGGACGGGTCACGAAAAACTCATTGCCGATTTTTACGATTGCATAAAAAACGAAAAACAATTTTTAATCGACGGAAAAGAGGGAACAAAAGTAGTAAAACTTGTGCTTTCCTCTTATAAAAGTAAAGGTAAAAAAACCGGAATTATTTATTGAGAGGAATATGATGAATAAAAGATTTAAAATAAAAACGCGTTATTTTATAGTGCTTTTATTGGTTTTATTGATACTTATGAAGACGATTTACAGCGTGCAATTTTCTTTATTCGCCCATGCGTCTATAGGAAACGTAATAAACAGAACGACAAACGGTAACGTCATGGAATTTGAATGCAATGACAACAGAAAAGTAAAAGTAGAGTTGTGCACTGAAAGAACGGTTCGCATAAGACTTTCGGACGCAGACGGAAATTATAAACCGTATGACCCGCAATATTATATGGTGCAAACAGACGCCGCATTATTGCCCGCCGTTACGCACACTACCACGGTTGAAGACGATTTGATAAAAATCAAAACTTCGCAAATGGAGATCAGAATATATAATTCTCCGCTGCGCATTGCAATGTACGACCTCGACGGCAAGTTTTTAAGCGGAGACACAGACGAGGGTATGTATTGGAAAGGAAATACCGTGGGAGTAAAAAAAGTCGAAAGCGTCGACGGTGCGGGCGGCATATTCGGTTTCGGCTCGGGCGACCACGGCAGACGCGCAAATCTTAACAGATATGAGCAAGACTTCAATGAATTTTCGATGTCTCACGGCAGACTTATCGCACCGTTTTTTATGAGTAGCGTAGGTTACGGAATTTTCCTTAATACCATAGAAAAAAACACGATTTTTTATAAACACGGCGGCGGTTTCCAGACGGAAGGATATTTGGATTATTTCTTTATGTACGGACCGGATTTTAAAAGCATACTCAACGAATACGCCGAAATTACGGGGCGTATGGAAATGTACGGCAAATGGGCATACGGCTTTATGCTTTCAAAATACGGCAACGACAACGCGACTCAGGCAGAATTTCTGGAATGGATAAAACGTTTGAGAAGCGAAGGTTATCCCACCGACTGTTACGTTTTCGATTACGGCTGGAGGGGCGATATCTCCGATTCCGGCAACTATTCCGCGGGAATGAAATTCGGAAAACAAATGTGGAGCAACGACACCACTAAATTCCCCGACGTTTCGGCGATGTTTGAAGAGGCGCGCTCGCTCGGTTTCCACGTGGGACTACACAACAACGCGGGTACGCCCGAGGCAAAAGGCGGAACAAAACTTTATGACGACGAAACGTCGAAAGATTGGATAAAATCTTATATGGACGTCGTCGAAGCGGGACATGGAGACTGGTTTTGGCCGGACGAATTCGACGTGCTCGGCAGCAATACCGCGCCTACTTTTGCGGCTAAGGGAGCATACGACGCATGGATAAATTCTTCCGGAGTAAACACCCGTCCCATGTTTGTCACACGAGGCAGTTACGCGGGACAACATTACGCAACAGCATGGTCGGGCGACATAAACAACACGTCGGAAGAACTCGCATATCAAATAGGTTTCAGTCTCGATGCGGGACTTGTGGGGTATTGGGCATCGTCAAACGATTTGGGCGGATTTATGAAAAAGCCGAGCAACGAATTATACACTCGTTGGGTGTCGGAATTCGGCGCATGGAATTCGATTATGCGTACCCACGGACACGACGGAAGAGAACCTTGGCTTTACGACGAAACAGCGCAAGAAACTTTAAAGAAAAACCTTAAAATCCGTTACGCGCTTTACCCTTATATTTACACTACTGCTTGGCAAGGTTACAACAGCGGCGTACCCATGATGCGCGCTATGATACTCGAGGATGACAATCAAAACAACTCTAAAGCGTGGGATTTAAACAAACAATACTATTTCGGCGATTGGTTTCTGGTTGCTCCCGCAACGGATACTTCCGATACGGTAGTTTCCGTTTGGCTTCCGCCTAAAACAACCTGGTACAATTATTATACGGGCGAAATGTATTCGGGCGGAGAAAACGGCAAATCCATACGTGTTGCCGCGGCTCTTGACGAAATACCCGTATTCGTAAAAGCGGGTGCGATAGTCCCAATGGGTCCCGATGTAAATTATGCTGATGAAAAGCCGTTAAATCCGCTTACTTTGAACATTTATCCTTACGGCACTACGACGTATACGTTGTTTGAAGACGACGGAGAATCCCGCGATTATATTACGAACAACGCATATACGACTACGAAATATACTTGCGTACAAGACGGAAAAAACATTTCCTTAAATATCGGCGCAAGGGTAAATCATAATCAAAACTCAAATGACTATATCCCCGAAAATCGCAGTTATAACCTTAAATTCAACAATATCGGAGATGTTTACGGCGTTTCTTTCGACGGAACATCGCTTGACAGAACAAACAGTATCAAAGATTATAACAACGTTTTGCAAGGCTATTATTACGACGAAACTGCACATATTTTATACGTAAAAATCCCTGATGGCGGGGAGGAAATGAATATAAGTATAAATTCGAACGGATTAATCGACGCTGTGCACGGAAACGAAAATCAAGGTTTGCCTCCGCAATCCGTTACCGACGGGTATACTTATGAGGCGGAAAACGCTCAACTTACTTCGGCTTCGGAGGAAGATATAAGCGTTTCTTCGGAATGGAAAGGTTATACCGGTAGCGGATACGTCAGCCTTTCAGACGGAGATAAAGCCGAAATGGACTTAAACGTCGTACTCGGCGGTACGTATGACTTCGTGTTGCGTGTTCGTTGCGCTAAAAAAAGTCTCAACGACAGCAAAGTAAGGACGGGAAGATTATATCTCGACGATGAAAATGCCTACGATTTGTCTTTTATACCCACAAACGCCTCGGATTCTTCGGGCAACGGAATATGGACGGAATATAAAATAAAAGGCGTTAACCTATCCGACGGAAGACATAAAATTACTTTCAAAGCGGAAGGAACAAACGGCGGCGGTTATGATTTAGACAGCATAACATTCAACAGATACGACACGTCTGTCGACGCTTTTTCGGAAATTAAAGGAGATACCGCGGCTTATCTTTGGGGCGATATAGGCACAGTAAAAGACGATGACTTATCGGTGCTTAAAGCGACAAAGAGCGGTGCTTGGGCGCAATTCAGAGAGGTAAAAGGTGAAAACAAAAGCGGCATAAACGTTCGCATAAAGAGCAGTACTGGCGGCACTGTTGTAGTTTATGAAAACGGCGTCGGAGATAAAGTACTTGCCTCGTTTGAAATTAATTCCGACAATAATTGGCATATTTATCAAATCGACTGCAAAAATACCGACGCGATAGAAAGCGATATATATTTTGAATTTAAAAATTCTATAGATTCGCTCGATATTTCTTTGGATTGGTTTAAATTTACCAAAAAAATAAACGCTTATTCATCGACAGACGCGATAAAAGCGGACGAAAGATACAATATCAACGTCGGGACAAACTGTCTTATAAATATTTACGACGGCAGCAGAGCAAAATTTGCAAATATTGATTTCGGAGCGGCCGGCGCGTCATCGGTATCGATATACGCGGCGAGCGGAAACACGAGTGACGGCGGTACGGCAGAAGTGTATATCGACGATATTTCCTCAAAAAATCTTATAGCGAAAATTAACGTCGTCAAAACGGGATCTTGGTCTGACAAGCAGACGTTTACGGCATATTGCAACATTGTAAACGGTATGCACGACGTATATTTCGTGTTTAAAACGACTTCGGGAAAGGCTGTTTGCGATTTTTACAGTTTCCGTTTCGGCGAAATAGCGCAAATCGGCGAAAATACGACGATAGAACTCGAAAACGGCACCGGCATTACAAATGACGCGGGCAACGCTTTGAGAGTCGATAAAGAATGGAGCGGGTATACCGGAGACGGTTACGTTGCCGGTTGGAAAAAGACGGGAAATTACGTCGAAGTGATTGCAAGCGTTGAAAAATACGGCTTATACGGAATAAAACTTCGCGGAGCGGCGGGCATGAAAAACAATGCTTCATACGATTCAACACCTCGCTCGGGCGCACTTTATATCGACGGAGTAAAAATCGCCGATTTCGGTTTGACAGTACAGTCAAGTTGGGCAACGTGGATAGAATACGATTTCGGCGCAGTCAAAATAAGCAACGACGCGCACACTTTCAAAATAGTTGCCGAAGGTGAAAACGCAGGTAATTTCAATTTGGATAATATTGTGTTTACAAGAATAACCGACGAAAACAATTTGCGCGATTTAGTTGCCGGATTAAATGAATTAGACGGCGCGAATTATGAGCAAAACAGTTGGAACAGTCTGCAAAACGAATTGAGTCGGGTAAAAACTTTGCTGTCTTCGCTAACTTCGACTCAAAACGATATTGACGAGGCGTTTACAAAACTTACTTTGACAAAAAACGCGCTTACTAAGGCGGGAGATTCTTCCGATAGCGATTCCGACACATCGGGTACAACCGATACAAGCAAGCCCGACAAGCCGAATAAAGGCGGTAAGGGTTGTAAAAACGCAGTCGGTGCAAACAGTATTGCTTTAGCGGGTCTTTCAATTGCGGCAGCGGCGATAATTAAAAAGAAACGCAAAAAATAACGACCGATTTGCAGAATTATTTAAATTCGTTGTAAAAAGAAGTCTTGCGCTCAGATATACAATCAAATCGGCTATAATTTGCAATTGTTTTGCAGATTAAACTGTAGTATACTATTTAAAGTAAAATATTTTAAAAAGATACAAGGAGAAATTATGAAAAATCGGCTTTTATCGATTTTATTGATTATAATGAGTTGCACACTCGCTTTAAGCGTATGTTTCGGCGCGGGTTGCGGTAAATCAAACGGAAACCCGGGAAATTCAAGCAATACCGATATAAGCGATAGCGATAGTCTCGATGACGGTTCAACCGACGATTCGGGAGATAGTTCCGACGAAAAAAAGACATTTGTGGACCTGGTTTTGTTTATCGGTCAGTCAAACATGGCAGGCAGAGGTACGGCAAACCAAGCGACCGTGGTAGAAGAGGGGCACGCTTATGAATTCAGGGCAATTTCAGACCCGACAAAACTTTATCCGATTACCGAGCCTTTCGGTGCAAACGAAAACAACGCCGAAAGCGGCGTATCGGAAACGAAAAAAACGGGCTCGCTCGTATCGGCTTTTTGTGAAAGTTATTATCAGGCGACTTTTACGCCGATAGTTGCCGTGTCTTGCGCGCAAGGCGGCACGGGTATAAATTTTTGGGATACTAATCGTCCCGCTTATGCCGACGCATGCGCTCGTATGTTATCGGCAAAGCAATTTATATCAAACAGCGATGAGTTTACTCTCCGCAACACGTTTATAGTTTGGTTGCAGGGCGAAACCGACGGAGACAACGGCGTAGTACCCGAGCGTTACAACAAAACGCTTGCAAAAATTTTCGACGCCTTTAAAATAGATATCGGCGCAAATCATTGTTTCGTTATTCCTATCGGCGGATTTAACGGTTCGGACGAAAACACCAAGTTAAATTACGAGATTATTCGTCAATCACAGATAGATTTTTGTCAATCTTACAGCGGCGCAACGATAATCAGTATTCAACTTTACGACATGTATCTTTACGGATTTATGAAAGATAATTTCCATTATATTCAAGAAGGATACGAAATCGTTGGTAAAGACGCTGGCACAAATATGGCGGCTTGGGTAAACGGCGACGTAGTAGATTGCAAGCGTTATACGAATTCTACTCAATTAAAAACGGGCGGCGCATGGAAAGAAAAGAACGGCAAAGTCGTTATTCCCGCGGCTGCGGCGTTTGAAAATTCCGTTTACGCAAGCGCATCTTCAAGATACGCTTCCGACGGAACGCAATATTATTGGAAGAAAGTCAACGGGCTTTTCGACGGAGCGCAACTTCTTCCCGATAACGGCGCAACGTGGAATACGGGCACGGGCTTTGAAAAATCACCTCAACTTAATTTCACGTTTAACGTTGAAAACACGGGAAAATATTATTTGTATTTGCTTACAAGTCATCCCGACACCGACGGAAACTCGGTTCTTGCGTGCATGGACGAAAACCCGCTTACAGAGTGTGCGTTGGGTTCTTACGGAACGGGTATTTGGCAAAGCAGTGAAAATTGGGCTTTCGATATTACCACTCGCGGCGAGCACACAATTACCGTTTGCGCACGCGAAGACGGTTGCGTAATCAATCAGATAGTGCTTTCGACAAACAAAAACGAAAACTTTACAACAAAAGTCGCCGAAGAAGAAAGCGACAGACTTCCCATAGTAAAGAAAGGAGCGTTTGTAGAAGTAAACGGAAACGTTTGTATAGATTTGTTTTCCGCTTTCGAGCAAAGCGAATTTTGCACGTATTACGTCGGCAGAGCGGCAAATTCTACTTCGGATATAAATTATTATTGGGAAAGAAGTACCAATGGTCGCGGCGTACAAATTTTGCCTAAAGACACTGCGCAATGGAGAACTTCAACGGCAAACATGTCGCCGAAACTCACTTATAAGGTGCGTTTTACAACTCCCGGCGAATATTATGTGTACATGTATGCAAGTTTTATCGACGCAACTTCCGATTCGGCGATGATTTCTATCGACAACGAAACGCCGGTAGAACTTGCGTTGTCGTTCAGCAGTTCGGGCAGTCACAGGTGGTCGAGGAGCGATGCGTGGAAAATCAACGTCAAAACAGCGGGCGAGCACACAATTACCGTTTATGCGAGAGAAAGCGGTGCGGTTATGCACAAAATTTATCTTTCGCGCAATGCTTTGGACAGTGTGGGAGCAAAAAATCCCGAATACAGCCCCAGAATTTCGATAGACAATCAATCTTACACCGAAAAAGCCGGAGAATTATTTGTCGAAACGCAAAAAAATAAAAACGAATATTCTTTATCGTTTGAAAATGCGGGAAATTACGCTGTTTACGCAACTGCAAACACAGCCGGCAACGCAACGATCAATTTTAACGGAAACAGCATTCCGGCAGCGTTTACCTCAAACGACGGGTGGAAAAAACTCGGTGCGATAACCGTTGAAAAAGCAGGCAATTATAATTTAAATATCAACGGCGATTTGAATTATTTATATTTAATAAACGAGGATAATTTAAACGTTAAAGGCGTAAAAACCCTCGTTCTGGGCGATTCGTACACGCACAAAACTTATTGGACTACGTTCGACAGCCAAATGAGCGAAATAGGCGGCGTTACGATAGGCGTTTCGGGGTCGACCGTAAACGATTGGACCGGAAGAGTGCGCGAGTTTAGTTTATATGCTCCCGAAAATATAGTTGTGCATATCGGCGTAAACGACATAAATCGAGGGAAAACCGGCGAGCAGTGCGGCAACAACATAGTCGCTTTCCTCAAGTCGATAAAAGCGGCTTATCCCGACGCAAATTTATTTTACGTAAATATTTGCGACAACAACGCAAATTCAGGCAAGTGGGCTGAATATGCCGTTTCAAACGAAATAGTAAAAAATTATACCGACAACACGAGCGGCGTATATTGTCTCGATTTCAATACGGCAATGAAAAAACATTCGATGACAAACAACGGCTTTGTAAGAGATAATCTTCACCCCAACGCCGAAGGTTACGTTGTGTTGTCTGAATTGATAGTAGACGCAGTTAAACAAGTAAACGGAGAGGAGGTATTATAATGAAAAGACGAATTGCCGCATTTTTGACTTTAATATGCGCGGCTGTAACGTCTTACGGAACGACTTTCGTTTCCGCAAGCGGCTTGCAACCCGAAATACCCGAATTCACCGAAAAATACGTGCAAGTCGACGACGGCTCGGAACAAACGCGCGACGGTTATATTTATTACGAAGACTTTTCGTCTCGCACGAAAGTACCGGATTATCTTAATCAAACGGTAAAGGGGTTAAGCAGAGTAGAAATTGAAGACGGCGCGCTCAGGACTACGGTAATATACGGAGGAAACAACGACCATGCTTTCCTTACTTATACGTTTAATGAATTTTTGAGCGGTCAAATCGCCGTAGAGACAAAGGTAAAAACGGACAGTAAAGCATTTGCCAATTTATTGTTTTTCTTTTGCGAAACAAACGATTTATACGACACGGGCAGCGTTGTCACAAACGTTGCCGCAGAGGGCGGTCGGTTTAAAAACAACAGCGGCTCCGGCTGGCAACCTTGCGGAATAAATTGCGAAACAGGCGTTTGGCACGACGTAAAAATGGTAATGGATACAGACAAAGGTTTATATCAACTTACCGTAGACGGATTTACAAAAACGGGCATTTCATTCAGAAAAAAAGTGACCTTGAACGAAACGGCGATAAAATATTTGCGTTTCGGTTCGCAAACGGCGTGGGCTGATTTAAGTTATAAATATATCGGAGTGCGCACAGCAACCGAACAAGACTTTGTCACTCAAAGCGGAATAAATTGTACACTCGACTTCGGCGGCACTACAAAACCGAACGACGTAGATTATTCGGCAACGGGCGGCGGCAGTGCGGATTTCTCTCAAGACGGTTACGTCACTTTAAAAACTCCCACCTCGGGTACGGTGTCGGTAAGCAAAACTTTCAATTCGGCTCTCGACGGGGTGTTTACGGCGGAAGTTAAAGTGCAAAATCGTTCTTCTGCGGCAAATACGTTCGCAAACGTATTGTTTCTCGAAAATTCGGCGTACAGCGGCACTGCGGCAAACATCGTCACGGTGGCGATAGAATCGGGCAGATTGCGTTATCACGTAAACGGAAAATGGACGCCGATAACTTTGGAAAACGATAATTTTTATTTCGTTGACTATGAATGGTATGTAATTAAAGCGATAGTCGATTGCGACGCTAAAAAAGTAAAACTTTATATTTCGGGCGAACATTATAAAACCGCATCAAACGGGGAAAATAAAACTCTCGGCAACGATATTTATCTCGGCGAATACGCCTTCAGAAATTCAAATATAGGCAATCCCGATAAAATCGAGTGCGCTATAGGTACAGGCAAATCGCCGACCGAATTTACCGTAGATTATTTAAAAGTATATTCGGCATAACAGCAATAAAATTTAAGGAGTAAACAATGAGTAAATTTATAAGATTTCTCTCAATCATGATGGTCGTCGTGCTTATTTCGGCAAGCGCGGCGGCATGCGCCGACAAATCGCAAAACGGCTCGACCGAAGACAAAGTCACGGTTGCTCTCGATTGCACCGATATCGTTTTGAAAATCGGCGAAACTCGCACGCTTAACGCCACTGTTTTGAGCGAAAAAGGCAAAACGTATCAAAACGTTTGGGCTTCGGACGATAATTCGATTGCCACAGTATCTTCAAGCGGCTTGATTACCGCGGTAAACAGCGGCAGTGCGGTTATTTCGGTCACGGCGGGCAGGTCCAGCGATTATTGCCAGGTAACGGTGACAAAGCAAGGCAACGTTTCCGTAGACGACGAGAAAAAAGTTTCGGGATATATTTATCACGAAGATTTCAGCGAAAGAACTGCCGTCCCGGGATATTTGCGAAAAAATGTAAGCGGCGGAGGCGATATTTCTATAAATAATCAGGAAATGACCTTTTCTACAACAGGCACGGGCATGGCTTTTGCTTCGTATATTTTCGACGAAACGCTTTCGGGAAAAATCATTGCCGAAACGCGTGTTAAAGTTGGCAGCACTTCGTTCTCTAACATATTGTTTTTCTATCGCGGAGAGGCGGGATACGACAACAACGATATAATCGCTTGTTTAGGTATGGACGCGGGCGGTTTTAAAAACCACAACGGAAACGGCTGGGGCGCGTTTATCACGAGATACAACGTAAACACATGGTACGAAATTAAAATGATACTCGATATCGGCGCGGGTAAATACGCGTTATATATCAACGGCACGCAATACGCCGATCAAACTTTCAGAAAGAGGGGAGACGGCATCGAGGACAGAATTAAACTTTTAAAATTCGGGACGGATAAAGCGAACGCAACTCTCACGTACGATTATATAAAAATCAGAGGAGATTATTCGCCGACGATTGCTGCGGATGAAACGACTTATTCTCTTGCTCTCGACAAATCGAAATCTACTTCGCTTAAATACAGCGTTTCGGGCACTCCCAAGCCAAGCGTAACCGTAACTACCGATTGCGGTTTTGCTACTGTTTCAAGCGATAAAAGGACTATTACGTTTGCCGACGATACCCCCGACGGAGCATACAATTTCGTAGTTAAAGCCGAAAACGAACACGGCTGTCAAGAAAAAACGTTTACCGTGTTGGTCCGCGGCGACTCAAACAACTTATTGAACACAGATTTTGCTTCTTTACCGGGCGGAATGACGTTATCTTCTGCAAACGGCTCGGCAGAGGTTCGCGACGACAGTCTTGTAATATCAACAAACGGCTCGGGTTCGGTGTCGGCGTTTGCACGATATAATTTCGGCGAAATATTGACGGGCAAAGTTCAGGCGAACACGAAAATAAAAATCAATTCTTCGGCATTTTTAAACGTGCTTTTCCTTTACCGAGCGGGGGCGACGACCAATACTGCTACGCTTTGCACAAGTTCTTTGGCGATAGAGAAAAACAAACTTAAATATCACAACGGCAGCGATTGGATTACGTTGTCCGACGCGGGCACGATAACAAACAACGTTTATTACGAAATTAAAGTAGTTTATGATTTCGATAATTACACGATGAGCGTATGGTTAAACGACAGTCTCGTGCTTGAAAACGGCAAAATGCGCCGTGCGGAAAACGATACCGCCGTACTTGTAATGGGTTCGGATAAAGTAAATGCGTATATCGAATACGACTACTTAAAATTCACTAAAGTCGTTTCGGAGGAATAAAAAATGAAAAGAAAAAACAAAATTGCTTTTTTTGTAATAATATCTATGGCAATAATGCTTTTCGGTTCGGTTTTTGCCGCTTGCGGAAACGGCACGAGCGGCGGCAATAACTCAAGCGATAAAAAATCGTCGTTTAATCTTATAAGTTCGAACCGTGCCGCGGTGATTTGCGTCGAGGGAACAAACGAAATAGGCTCTACCGACGGGGATTACCCGGGGGTTATTCGTGCGGCATACGATTTACAATCGGACGTAAAAAAAATAACGGGGTATACGCCCGTCGTCACAAAGCAAATCAACGGTTATGCCGAGTACGCAATAATTGTAGGTACGCTCGGTAAAAGCAAACAAATAGAAAAAATCGTCAAAAACGGCAAGTTGGACGTATCTTCCATTGAAAACAAATGGGAAAGTTATATACTAAAAACAGTTAACGACCCGTTTAACGACGGAAAAGTAAAAACCGCGCTTGTTGTTGCCGGTTCGGATAAACGCGGCTCGATATACGGCGTATATTCGATAAGCGATATGCTCGGTATGACGCCTTGGAATTTCTTTGCCGACAGCGTTCCGCAAACGCGTGAAAATCTTGTTCTTGACAGCGATTTTATCGAAATAGGGGAAGAACCCGCCGTTAAATACCGCGGAATATTCATCAACGACGAAGAATGTCTCGAAAGTTGGGCGCGTGCGCTTGACGAAGGCAAACACCTCGGTCCTAATTTTTACGAAAAACTTTTCGAGTCTCTGCTCAGAATGAAGGCAAACTATTTATGGCCCGGTATGCACTTATGTTCGGACGCATTTTCCGATTATGCCGAAAACCCGATAAACGCCGATTATTACGGAATAGTCATCGGTACGTCTCACTGCGATATGCTGCTTAGAAACAACATAAACGAGTGGGATTCGTTTGTCGCTAAATACAAAGCGGAGCACCCGAATGCAGGTAATATCGTTTACGATTATACCGTTAACCCGGAAGTTGTGCTCGAATATTGGAGACAATCGGTCGAGGCAAACAAAAATTACGAAGTTCAATGGACGCTCGGCATGCGCGGTGCGCACGACGAAGGTTTAAACACGGCAAACATAAACAGCGCGCCTTGGTACGGCGACAAAGTAAAACTTATGGAAGATATCTTCGAGGCGCAACGCAATCTTCTTCGCGAAGTGCTCGACAACCCCACGCTTGAAGACGTGTTTATGATGTTTATTCCGTATAAAGAAGTTCAACAAATTTACAACGACGGACTTAATGTACCCGACGACGTAACCATAATGTGGGCAGACGACAACCACGGTTTTATTCGTAATTTTCCCGACGAAGTCGAGCGCGAACGCAAAGGCGGTTTCGGCGTATATTATCACAATTCGTATTGGGGACCGGACAACGAAAGTTATATGTGGTTAAATTCGATGCCTTTTAGCATGGTATACGAAGAAATGAGCAAAGCCTATGACTACGGCGTGCGTACGGCATGGATATTAAATTCGGGCGATACCGTAACTTATTTCCCCGAAATAGAATTTTTCGTAGATTTAGGCTACAATTATAAAAATTATAACCACGACAACGTTTTCGAAACTTACGTTACAAAAATGGCGACACGCGAATTCGGCGAAGAATTTGCCGAAGAATTAACCGAAATTTATAAAATTTACACTCAATCTACAAACGTGAGAAAATTAGAGCAAATGAGCGTAGATATTTTCGGCTCTGCTTACGGCGACGAATCAGAAAAACGCGCGGCAAAATATCTTTCTCTATACGAAAGAGCGGAAAAATTATTTAGCGAAATTCCGGAAAGTCAGCGAGATTGTTTCTACGAAACTATTTTGTTTGAAGTTCGTTGCGCATATTATATTAACGCGGAATTTTATTACGCTCATAAGGGTAACGTGGCATACGAACAAGGGCGTATGGCGACGGCATTCAACTGCTATAACATGTCCAAAGAGTTTAACCGGATGCGTAAGGACGAAATATCTTATTACAACAATATTCTTCAGGACGGCAAATGGAAAAATCTCGTCGACCCCGAAGTATATCACTCGCCCGTAATGTCCGGTTTTGCAAACGGCAGTCCCACGTTCTGTTTAGGCACGCCGGAGACGGGAGTAATAGTCGAGGGAGAACAGACCGAAACAGACAATTCTGCGCTTTCGTTTTATAATTACGCAAAAGGCAGAAAATATATCGACGTTTTCAACAAAGGTTACGGCAGTTTCAATTTTGATATAACGACCGACAGTAATTTTATTAAAATAGGAAATTACGATTCGGCCGTATACGACGAACGCCGTATTTGGATTGAAATAGATTGGAGTAAAATCACTTCGTCGCGCTCGGGCAGCATTACTATTACGTCAAACGGCTATAAAAAGACTATTTCCGTCAACGCCGTTTACGACAACATGACTTTGGGAGAAAAGACTTATCTCGAACAAGACGGTTATGTTTCTATCGAGGCGGAACATTATTCCGATATGCGTTCAACCGACGAAACCTATTGGACGGTAATTAAAGATTTGGGCAGAGTGTCGGGAGATATGGTGCGTGCCGAATCGAAAACTCTCGTAGGTTACGGCGAAGTAAATTATTTAACCGAAGCACCTTATCTCGAATATAACGTATATTTTACAAGCACAGGTAAATTCTATACCGAAGTTTATCGTTTACCCACTTTAAGTTCTCGCGGCAGAGTGCGTTTTGCGGTGGGAATAAACAACGAAACTCCCGTAATAATCGAGGGCGAAAACGATTACGGGACAAACAATCCCGCATGGGAAGAAGGCGTATTTACACAGATAATCAAGCATAAAATCACGCTTAACGTAACCGATACGGGATTAAGTAAAGTAAGAATTTACATGTTAGACCCGTATATCACAATCGATAAAATGGTCATATATACAAACGAGGCTGAAAAGTCTTACTTCGGACCGGACGAAAGTTACAATACGACTTACAATCTTTTGCCTGCTGAAAGCGGAATATACGACTCGTTCTATACAACAAAATACACGTTGCCTTACGAATATGATATAGAGTCCGAATACGGTTACGGTTATTTTGTGGAACAAAACGGAAAACTTGCAATCGAAGCGGAAACTGCGGCATTGAGCGCACCGGGCGCATATGTATCAAACGGCGGCTGGATTCCCGAACAAACTTCCGAAGGAATCGCAATGCGTACCGTAAAAATGCGTCAGGATTATTCCGAACGCATAAGTCAAGCCCCGACAATGAATTTCGAAGTGTTGATTACGACGCCGGGCACGTACAAACTTTGGGTTTGCTTAAATTCTCCCATGCCGAGATCAAACGCTTACGGCATAGGACTTAACGGTTCGTATCTTTTCAGACAAAACGACTTCAATTACAGTCGTGAAGAAACTTTTGTCTGGAGACCGGCAGACTCCAATAAAACGATTACTTTTGCTTCTGCCGGTTTGTACACTCTCAACGTGTACTGTATTACCGACGGTCAATCTATTGACAAACTTTACTTGACGAAAACAAGCGAAACGCCCGACAATACGTCGTTTGTACAGTCGATACGTACTCCCGTCTGGACGAGAAATATAAGCGAATTGCTTGCAGACGCTCGCTCACGCACGAAAATTTCTCAAGTATTAAAAGAAACGAAAAACTATTACAATATCGTTACAGGAGAAAATCTCGGAGAATACGGGGCGGCGGAAACCGAAACTTTAAAACAAAACATAGCGCAATGTTATGCGCTTATAAACGGAGCGACCGCAGTATCCGAAACAGACGCAGACGAACATGTACGTTTATTATACGACGCTATTTCTTCGCTTTACTCGTCACGCAATATGACCGACGGACAAAAAGAGTATTTGGTCTATGAAAATTACGACAAAGCGATTCCGGGACTTTCTCCGTTCGGTTTCTTCTATAAAACTCTTTATCTTTCTCCCGACGTCATGGTAAAAGACGGCGTTGACGGAGACAAATATTTCAATATCCGCACGTTTAACGAGCAATCTGCTGTAGAACAAGCGATTGTGGGCTATAATTTCGCGGCGCAAAATCAAACCTTGACTTTGCAGACTCGCATTAGTTTCAACGAAGCGGAATGGGGCAGCCTTTACCTTTTAAACGAAGAAGGAGAAAATTCGGTTTGCATCGCTTTTGAGTATGCGTATAACCGCTACAACATAGTCGCTTACAATATGGGCGTAAAAACGATTCTCGCCGAATATAAACGCAACGTCCCCGTAGATTTGAAAGTCGAGATAAACGTACAAAAAAACACTTTCGACGTATATGCAGACGGAAATAAGGTCGCCGAAGAATTTGCTTTCAGAAATTCCGCTCAGAGTTTGCAAGCGGTTACTTTCGGCAGCACGGCAAGATGTGCCGATATGCGCGTGTACGAATTGGCGATTTATCGCGAAAGAGGTGAATTATGAAAAGATTAGTTAAATTTATAACCACTGCGTTAATAATCGCGGCAACGCTTGCTAATTTCGTCGCTTGCGGAAGCAATTCCGCAAACGGCGCAAAAGAAAACAAAATATCTCTTTCATTAAAATTGCAATGCGACGTTGTTGCTCGCTACGATTGCAACGCGTTTATATTGAAAACCGAAAACGTAGACGACGGCGCAACCATAGAATATCAATTAGCGCAAGAAAACGGAGAATACAAAACCGTAAAACAAACTCAATCGCGTTATGTTGCTTACCGTTGTCTCGAAGAAGGTAAACATTCGGTACGTGCTTGCGTAAAAGTAAAAGGAAAAATATATTATTCAAATTCTTGTGATTTTACTACGATGCAAGACGGAGGAGATACTTTCGGATATTCTCCGATCGGCGAAGAGTCTTCACACAACGTCGATTTAACCAACGACAAAGGCGAATATCCCTATATCGAGCATAAATCGGTAAATAAATACAGTGAGGAATATGCCTATTTTAAAGGTATTTACAGCGATAAATTCGTTTTGACAGCAACGATACAAATTATCGGTACAAACTTCCACGACCCGTATCCGAAAGTAGGCTTGTTTGCAAAAGTCGGTAAAAATATTTATTATTCGGCTTTCGACCCGTCGCCCGAGTACAACGGCAATACAATTACTTTTGCCGTGTATAAATCTTCTTGGAGTTGGTCAAACGGCATTTTTGTAAACGCCCCGTTCAGAGACGTAAACAATAATTTGCTTTCGCACTCGATGACTTTATTGCGCGACGGTTCGACTTTCTATATTGCCGTTGACGGCGTATACGTGAGTAAGAAAGTAGTTTCCGGTTTAAGCGGTAATTCGTCAGTAGGTACGTTTACAATGTCTCAGAACGCATTATATACCGACTATTCGTGCTTTGTTGAGGGCAGCGACGAATTTTCCGAGGCTTTAACCTCGGCAAAAGCCGCTCTTGCATAAAACTTAATAACTTCTTTTAAAATAATTTTAAAAACGTCGACAAAATGTTTATGTAAAACACTTGACTGTCGGCGTTTTTAATTTTTATAATCATATTAACAAACGATAATTTTAATGGTGAAAACAATGAAAAATAAAATATATCCGCGCCCGCACGATAAACAAACTGTTTATCTTAAAGACGTAATTACAAAACCGAATATACAAGTGGACGATTATACGATATACAACGATTTCGTAAACGACCCGTGCGATTTTGAAAACAACAACGTGTTGTATCATTATCCCGTAAACAACGACAAACTCATTATAGGAAAATTTTGCTCGATTGCTTGCGGTGCGAAATTTATGTTTACAAGCGGAAACCACTCGTTAAAATCGCTGTCTACTTATACTTTTCCCATATTTTTCGACGAATGGGGACTTGATAGCAAAAATATTTGCGACGCTTGGGAAAATAAAGGCGATATCGTTATAGGAAACGACGTTTGGATAGGTTATGAAGCGGTTGTTATGTCGGGCGTAAAAATCGGCGACGGCGCGATTATAGGCACGCGGGCGGTGGTGACTAAAGACGTACCGCCTTATACCGTCGTCGGCGGCGTACCCGCTAAACAAATCAGAAAGCGTTTCGACGATAAAACGATTGAGAAATTGCAATCGCTCGAGTGGTGGAATTGGGACGAGGATAAAATTAAGCGCAATATTTCGGCAATTCAATCGGGAGATATCGACGCTCTTGAAGAAAATAAATGATTTTTAATAAATATATTGACACTTTAGACAAAATTTTGTACTATTAAATCATGGAAAATAAAGTTGTGATAATCACGGGAGCAAGCAGCGGAATAGGGCTTGCCGCCGCAAAAGCGTTTGCGAAAAAAGGTTACACCGTTTACGGCTTGGCGAGAAGAAAAATCGACAACGATTTATTCAATTCTTGCGTTTGCGACGTAACCGACAGAGAAAGAACCGCCGAAACGTTTGAATATATCTACAAAAAAGAAGGCAAAATCGATATTTTAATCAACAACGCCGGCATGGGTATAAGCGGCGCAATCGAATATTTGACCGAGCAAGACTTAAACAAAATATTCGACGTCAACGTCAAGGCTGTAATTACGTTGAGTTCTTTGATTATTCCGTATTTAAGGGAAAGCAAAGGCAAAATTATCAACGTTTCGAGTGTTGCCGCCGTTGTTCCGATACCTTATCAGGCGTGTTATTCTTCGACAAAAGCGGCGATAGAGTCTTTTTCCTTTGCTTTATCTCAAGAAATAAAATCGCAAGGCATTAAAGTGACTTGTATACGCCCCGGGGACACTAAAACGGGCTTTACGCATAGCAGAATAAAAACCGAAGTAGAAAACGATATTTACGGCAAAAAAATCACAAACAGCGTAAAAAAAATGGAAAATGACGAAACTCACGGCAAAAGTCCGGATACTGTTGCCAAAGTAATGCTTAAAGTTGCAAAAACCAAAAATCCGCCGCCTGTTTGTAGCGTCGGATTCGGATATAAATGCATATGCGTTTTGGCAAAATTTTTACCTCAACGATTTATTGATTTCATAGTAAGCAAGTTGTATTGATTTTTATTTTAACGTAGTAAAATTGTATATAAAAAACCGCATTTTATGATTTCAACCCAAAAGTTTTTCACTTTGTCGGTTGGTGCTCATACAATGCGGCTTTAAATTTTTAATTTAGTTTTTATCTTTGTTTTTCTTAAATATTCTGTTAAATGTGTTTTTAAACGCGTCGGTGGGTATTTGCGCGATGATTATCGAAATAAACACGATTACGCAACCGACAATTTCGCTCGCCGTCATGCGGTGATTCGGATTGAAAATGGCGATGCCTATTACCGCAAACACCGATTCAAAACCCATTATCATGGAAGCAATCGTGGGGTTTACGCCGTTTTGAGCGACGATTTGAAGTGTATAACCGACGCCGCACGAGATAAAACCTGCATACAAAATTGGCAACCATGCGTTAAGCAATAACTGAATTTGCGGTTTTTCTATGAAAATTGCGGGCATACACAGCAACAGCCCCACGCCCAAAAATTGAATAAACGACATTTTTATTCCGTCTACTTTAGGAGCGAAATAGTCGATAATCATTATATGAAAAGCATATGCAACCGCGCCGGCAATTGCCAAAATATCACCGGCATTAAACGGAGTTTCGTTGCCTACAACGCACAAAAAATACAGTCCGATTATAGATAAAATGCAACCGATAATTACCGGTAAGTTGAGTTTTTTACCCAATAATATACTGATAAAAGGAACGAAAATTATATACAAAACGGTCAAAAAGCCCGCTTTACCTTCATTTATAGAGTGGTTTTTATAATAGAGTATACCATACTGTTGAAAAGTTGTTGCCGCCCCGAGTGCAAGGCAACATAAAATTCCGCCGATAATTAAATTTTTGTTTTTCCAAGTCATATCGACTTGTGTATTTTGCGATTTTTTCGATTTAATAATAATTACGGGAATAAGTGCAATGCTGCCCAAAAACGACCTTACGGATAAAAAGGTAAGCGGTTTTACGTAATTCATTCCGTCGCTTTGCGCCACAAAAGCAAAGCCCCATACTATTGCCACCAGAAATAAAAGTAAACTATTTTTCAGCGATTTGCTCATAAGTTATTCTCCGAGGCAATTATAGCAAACTATAAATTAAAAAGCAATTAAAAACGTTAAGATAAAAAACAATTATAAATCATTGTAAAAATATATCTTTTTATGTTATAATAATTAAAAAATCAGTATACAAATATAATTTTAATTTAACGACGCCTACCGAGGATATATGGATTTTAAAGAAAAATACGAATATTTATATAATTTACTTGCGGAAGAATACGGCGAAAATTTGACAAGAGAAATCATAAACGGTTATTTATCGAACAGAAAAACGACTCTTCGCGTAAACACGTTAAAAACAGATATAAACGCCGTAAAACAGCGATTAAGCGACAATAATATAGAGTTTTCCTCAGTGCCTTGGGCAGATTACGCTTTAATTATGGAAAACGCCGACGAAACAGCAATATATAATCTCGATATATTTAAAAACGGCGAAATTTACCTTCAAAATTTATCGTCAATGATACCTTGCATAGTTTTATCGCCGGAAAACAACGCCGATATACTCGATATGGCAGCCGCCCCGGGCGGAAAAACGACGCAACTTGCAATGCTCACAAACAATACCGCACACATAACCGCATGCGAATTTAATAAAGCAAGGGCGGAAAAACTTAAATACAACCTTGCAATGCAAGGCGCGAAAGCATATGTCATGAACGCCGATTCAAGGACTTTAAACGATTTTTTGTCGTTTGACCAGATACTTCTGGACGCTCCGTGCAGCGGCAGCGGAACCGTATCGTCAGATCCGTCTTATAAAGGCGAATTTAACGATAAAAACTTAAAAAAGACGGTATCGTTACAAAAAGCCATGCTCAAAAAGGCGTTAAATCTATTAAAAAAAGGGCACAGCATGACTTATTCTACGTGTTCCGTATTAAAACAAGAAAACGAAGACGTCGTTTCAGATGCAATTAAAAGCGGAAACTATTACATAGAAGAAATAGACGAAGTCGCATTTAAAGACGTGCCTACGCTGCCCACGAGTTTAAAAGGCACGTTATGCGTGAAACCAAACGAATTGTACGAAGGATTTTTCGTTGCAAAAATTACTAAAAAATAATCAGAAAAATTATTGACAAAATAAAAAACGTAGTGATATAATTAAATTAACTTAAACGGAACGACGTAAGACAAGTAACTTTTTGAAAGGTGTTTACAGAGAGTCTCGGTGCTGAGAATGAGGCAACAACCGCAATTAGCGAAACTACTTACCGACCGTAAGCAAGCGGTTGCTTAAACCGCATAAAGAGGTCCGTGAAATGGAATAAACACGGGCAATAAAGGTGGAACCACGGGTAATTCTCGTCCTTTGCAAATGCAAAGGACGTTATTTTTTTTTAAAAGGAGAAAACGGCTATGGAAAATCAAGAAGAATTGATGCTTAAACGACACAGTATGGCGCACGTACTTGCAAAAGCACTTAAAAGCCTTTACGGCGACAGTCTTTTGCTTACGATAGGACCGGCTATCGAAAACGGTTTTTATTACGATATAGATATGGAAAAATCCATAACGCCCGACGACTATAAAGCCATAGAGAAAAAAATGGACGAAATTGTATATAAAAACGAAGATTTTGTCCGCAAAGAAGTATCTAAAGAGCAAGCACTCGAATTGTTTAAAGACAACAAATACAAAGTAGAACTTATCGAGGGATTGTCTGAAGACGAAACGATTTCGCTTTATTATTTAGGTGACGACTTTGTAGACCTTTGCAGAGGTCCTCACGTTGAAAATACTAAATTTTTAAGAAGTTTTGCTTTTAAAATCAATAAAGTCGCGGGTGCTTATTGGAGAGGAGACATTCACAATAAAATGCTCCAAAGGGTATACGTATACGGTTTTGACAACAAACAAGACCTTAAAGATTATCTTCACCTTTTGGAAGAGGCCAAAAAGCGCGACCACAGAAAAATCGGCAGAGAAATGGAGTTGTTCTTCTTTGACGAAACCGCTCCCGGTATGGCTTATTGGCTTCCCAAGGGCTTTACCATGATGACTACGCTTATCGATTTTTGGAGAGCGGAACACAGAAAATACGGCTACCAGGAATTTTCCGCACCGCTAATCAACAACAGCGTGCTTTGGAAAACTTCCGGTCACTGGGATCACTATAAAGAAGATATGTACGTTTTGAAGGATGCCGACGGCAATGAACAAGCCTTAAAGCCGATGAGTTGTCCCAACTCGATTAAAGTATATCAATTCAAGCAGAGAAGTTATAAAGATTTACCGCTCAGATTCAACGACGTCGACGTAATTCACAGAAACGAAAAATCGGGTCAATTAAACGGACTTTTCCGTGTAAGAATGTTCAGACAAGACGACTCGCACAACTTTATTACCGAAGATCAAATTAAAAGCGAAATTAAAAGCATAGTGGAAATCGCAAGTAAATTCTACGGAATTTTTAAACTTCCTTACGTGCTTACGCTTTCGACTCGTCCCGAAGATTATATGGGAGATATCAATGTATGGAATAAAGCCGAAGTCGAACTTCGCGAAGTTCTCGACGAAATTTGCGGAGAGAATAATTACCGCGTAAACGAGGGCGACGGAGCGTTTTACGGACCTAAAATCGATATCAAAATGAAAGATTGTCTCGGCAGAGAATGGCAAATGGGTACTATTCAACTCGACTTCCAACTCCCGTTGAGATTCAATCTCGAGTACACCGACAGTAACGGCGAAAAGAAAATCCCTATCATGGTGCATAGGGCATTGTTCGGTTCGTTTGAAAGATTTATCGGTATATTGACCGAGCATTTTGCCGGGGCGTTCCCCGTATGGATTATGCCCGAACAAGTGCGCGTAATGACCATTTCCGAAAAGTTCAGCGACTATGCAAAAGAAATCAACGACAAACTTTCAGACGCGGGCATCAAGAGCGAACTTGACAACAGGTCCGAAACCATCGGTAAAAAGATCAGAGAAGCGCAACTTCAAAAAATACCTTATATGCTTATCATCGGCGAAAACGAAATGGAAAACAATACCGTTGCTGTAAGAAGAAGAGGTAAAGGAGATATCGGCAGCATGACTTTAGAGCAACTTATCGCTGCGGTTAAAAAAGATATTGACGAAAAAACAGTTGATTAATTTAACTTTATAAAATATAAAAGGCACGGCATCGCCGTGCCTTTTAAAATTGTAAAACTTTTCAAAAACACAGTAAAATCGTGCAATTTTAAATATGATTATGTTTTGCGCAGTTATCTTTGTTTATGTATGATTTTATATTTATGCCGATATGTGATTATGCGCAGGTTTCCATATGTCGATGATTGAAACGTTCAATTTGAATTTTTAAAATTTATAAATATTTTTATTGCTTATAATTGTATTTTAATTAATAATATGTTAAAATATAAATTGTAATTTCTTTTTACAAAAGGTAGTATCAATGAATAAGCAAAAGTTAAAAACCATAAAAGAATATATCATCATTGTTATATGCGCGATTTTACTCGAATTAAATTACGAAATTTTCGTATGGTCAAACAGATTTGCCCCCTCGGGTATGAACGGTTTGGCAACCATTATACAAGACTTGATTAAAGAAATATTCGACGTTCATTTCAACGCGGTAGGTTACATGAACTTATTAATTAATATTCCCCTCGTAATTGCGGCATATTTTTTGCTCAATAAAGAGTACGCGATAAAAACTCTTACTTACGTTTTAGTTTTTACTGTGGCTACTTTTGCGTTTAAATACGTTGATTTATCGAGATTTATTTACCACACCGAAACGGGTACAAGCACTATTTTAGGTCCGGTATTCGGCGGCATAATGTCCGGCTTGACTATCGGTATTTTGTTTAAAATCAATTCGTCGACTGCGGGCACCGATATCGTTGCGGCTTTGATACGTAAAAAGAAACCTTATTTCAATATCGTCTGGATAATTTTCGCATTAAATATACTTATCGCAATTTCGTCTTATTTTGTATACGACTTCAAAATCGAACCGGTGCTTTGTTGTTTTATTTACGCTTATGCATCCTCCAAAATGTCGGATATAATTTTAAAGGGTGGAAAAGAAGCGATAAAATTCGAGGTTGTGACAAACAATCCGGAAGAAATTTCAAAGGCTATTATAAGTCAACTTCATCACTCGGTCACGCTTATTCATGCAACGGGTATGTATTCGCACCTCGACAAAAGTCTGCTCATTTGTGTAGTAAACAAACACCAGATCATGGATTTCCAGAATATTTTGAAAAAGTTTCCCGATACGTTCGCTTACATCAGTACCGTTAACGAAACTATGGGCAACTTTATCGATTCTTCGCATAAATAATGAGCAACTTGGTCTGTCACCCACTTAAACCTATTTACGATAAAAATTCTAAAATTCTGATTTTAGGCACGTTCCCTTCGGTAAAATCAAGAGCGGCGGATATTTATTACGGCAATCCGCAAAACCGATTCTGGAAGGTTTTGTCTATTGTTTTGAATTTACCTTTTCCACAGACGAGGGAAGATAAAATTAAATTTTTATCAGACAATCATATTGCCGTGTGGGACGTTATTGCGTCCTGCATTATAGATAATTCGGACGATTCATCAATCAAAAACCCCGTTCCGAACGACTTTTCCATAATTTTTAACAGCGCAAACATATCGCAAGTGTTTACAACGGGTAAAAAAGCAACCGAATTGTATGCGCGTTTTACGGGAAATCAAAGCGTATATCTGCCGTCGCCAAGCGGGGCGAATTGCGCCGTATCAATGCAAAAACTTATCGACAGTTATTCGATAATAAAAAAATATTTGTTTTAAATTTTTCGAGGCAAAGTTATGAAATCATTGCAACATCTTTATAAAATCGGCATTGGACCGTCAAGTTCGCACACAATGGGTCCGGACTTTGCCTGCACGGAAATATTTAAACGTCACCCAAACGCTCAAAAATTTAAAGTGATTTTATACGGTTCGTTATGTCTGACCGGCAAGGGGCATGGCACCGACGAAGTAATCAAAAAAAGACTCGGCAAAACCACGCAAATTGTTTTCGACGACAAAACGCAAGGATTTAAACACCCAAATGCAATGGATATAATCGCCATTGAAAACGGGAACGAGTACAAATACAGGGTATACAGTATCGGCGGCGGCGACATAGTGTTCGACGGCGAAAAAGACCCTATTAATCTGGACGTGTACGAATTAAACACTTTTTCGGACATTAAAGATTATTGCAAAAAAAACAAAATCTCGATACCCGAATACGTCTATTTAAAAGAACCCGACATAAAAGAGTACTTATATAAAATTTGGGATACAATGAAAAAAGCCGTTGAAAGAGGGCTTGCGGCTGACGGTATTCTGCCGGGGTGCTTAAATGTTCAACGTAAAGCAAAAATACTTTATAATTCTCAAAAATCGGGCGAAAGCGAAACGAGGAAGGAAAACCGCCTCGTATGTTCTTACGCATATGCGGTTGCCGAGGAAAACGCATCTTACGGACTTATCGTTACCGCACCGACTTGCGGCGCAAGCGGAGTAATTCCCGCAGTGCTTTATTATATGTGCAAAAACAAAGGATACACGGAAGATAAAATAATCGACGCATTGGCTACGGCGGGTATAGTCGGCAACCTGATAAAGACAAACGCATCCATAAGCGGCGCAGAGTGCGGTTGTCAGGCGGAAATAGGTTCTGCTTGTTCTATGGCGGCGGCGGGACTTGCTCAACTTACCGAAATGAATCTCGACCAGATAGAATATTCGGCGGAAGTCGCCATGGAGCACCATTTGGGTTTGACCTGCGATCCCGTTTGCGGACTTGTGCAAATACCGTGCATAGAGCGCAATGCTGTTGCCGCAATGAGGGCGATCAACGCCGTAAATATTGCCGACTTCCTTACAAATACCCGTAAAGTTTCACTTGACACCATTATAAACACAATGTATCAGACGGGCAAAGATATGTCGAGTCTTTACCGTGAAACAAGTCAGGGCGGACTTGCAAAAACCTATAAAAGATAAGCGATTTTAAAGAAGTTTATGAAAAAAATTTTAATGATAACAACGGGCGGAACAATCGCCTCGATACAAACGAAAGAAGGATTGTCTCCCGCGCTTACCGCGGAAGATTTATTGAATTTCGTTCCGTCTATTCAAGATTATTGCGTTGTCGACACTTTACCTTTAATGAATATCGACAGCACAAACATGTCGCCTGATTTTTGGCTTGAAATCAGCAATACCATAATCGAAAATTACAACAACTACGACGGATTTATCGTTTGCCACGGTACGGACACGATGGCGTACACCGCCGCATTTTTGTCGTATATGATTCAAAACTCGCCCAAGCCTATCATCGTGACGGGCTCGCAAAAGCCAATTAATAAAGAAAATACCGACGCAAAAATCAATTTACTCGATAGTTTTACCTATGCGTGTTACGAAGGTGCTCACGACGTAAACATTGTTTTCGGCGGCTCGGTAATTGCTGGCACGCGCGCTAAAAAAATGCGAACAAAGGCATTCAATGCGTTTTCAAGCATTAATTTCCCCGAAATCGCCGAAATCTACGACGGTAAAATAATTCAATATATCGATAGAAAGCCGGCTTCAAAAGTTACGTTTTACAATAAAATTAACAAAAAAGTAGGTCTTTTATATCTTACTCCCGGTATCGATTCCAAAATTTTGGACAGTTATCTCGAATGCAACGACGCCGTAGTTATATCGTCTTACGGGTCGGGCGGACTTCCGTCGGGCGGACTATATCATTTTTACGATATTATCGATTCGTGGCAAAATAAAGGTAAAATTTTAGTCATGACGACGCAAGTCACAAGAGAAGGCAGCGATATGACAATTTATAAAGTAGGCGGCGAAATCAAAGACAAATACGGCTTTATCGACGCTTACGATATGACGCCCGAAAGTATTATACCAAAACTTATGTGGATTTTGGGTCAAACTTCCGATTATAGAGAAGTGGAAAAATTGTTTTATACTACGATAAATTTCGATATTTTGTATAAAGGCAGCGAAAAATAAACCAATTTGAATTGTTTTTAAGGTGAGACTTTATGAAAAGCGTTATTAAATACGATTTCCCGAACGGCGATAAATACGAGGGCGAAGTCGAAAACAACAAACTCAACGGAAAAGGCAAATATTATTTTTCGGAGGGCGGTTATATTAAAGGCGAGTTTATAAACGGATTTTTAAACGGTCAAGGCGAAAGAAAATTTGTCGACGGAAGCGTGTATACCGGCAATTTTATTTGCAATGTAGAAGAAGGCTCGGGCACTATCGTTTATCCCGACGGCGAAAAATATACAGGCGAATTCAGAAACGGAAAAATTACCGGCAAAGGGAAATATTTTTATACAAACGGAGACGTTTACGAAGGCTATTTCAAATCGTCTGTACCGAACGGCAAAGGCACGCTCAATTTTTCCTCGGGCGAAAGATATGAAGGTGATTTTAAAGACGGCAAAATGACCGGTCACGGCATATTTTTCTATAAAAACGGAGAATTTGTCGAAGGTGAATTTGAAGATTTTAAACTTATTTCGGCGTCCAATCACTCAAAAGGAATGGACGAAATATTAAAAAATTATAACAAAAAATAAAAATTTCAATAAATTAAAATAAAAATAGGAAACAGCGGTTTCCGTAAGGAGATAGATTATGACTATAGACGAATTTAAAAAAATTAAAATTACCGCAATGAAGGAAAAAGATAAAGACGCGGTAGATATTTACAACATTATCATAAGCAAACTTATGCTTGTAAACATCGAAAAAAAGGCTCAAAACGCCGAAATGACCGAGGCAGACTGCGCAAACGTCTTGAAAAAAGTAGAAAAAGAACTCATCGAAGAAAGAGACGGCTTTGTAAAAGCGGGCAGAGCGGAAACGGTCGCTTCGCTCGACAGGCAACTTGAAATCGTAAGAAAATATTTACCGAAAATGCTTTCCGAAGAGGAAATAAAAAATATTATCATGACTTTGGAAGACAAGCAAATCGGCTCGGTAATGAGATATTTCAAGACTAATTACAACGGTCAGGTCGATATGAAACTTATCGGTGAAGTTTTAAAAACAATCAACGGTTAAAATTTTAACGCTATACAAAATTAAATCAAGCATTAATAGTCATACTTTCGGCTTGAAAATATGACTATTGATTTTTAAATCATATTGACAACGTTCGGTTTATAATTTAAAATATGAAAGTCAGATACTTGCATTGTTTTTACTTAAATACATTGCGGCGATGCGATTGTTTAAATGAACTTGCGACAGCAATTCGATTTTAATCAAAATATATTAAAAACATTCGGAGAAGAACCATGCGTTATACAGCAAAGGATTTATCTATTGAAGAAAAAATCACTTTACTCACGGGAAAAGACCGTTGGAGAACGGAAGATTTAAACGGCAAAATTCCTCAAGTATTTATGTCCGACGGACCGAGCGGACTCAGAAAAATGAACGACGACGATAGCACGGTTAAAGCGACTTCTATGCCGACGATCGGCGCGCTTGCAAACAGTTGGAACAGAGATTTATTTAAACTCGATTCAAGCGTAATTGCCGACGAGTGCATCGAAAACAACGTCGATATATTGCTTGCGCCCGGCGTAAATATAAAACGCACGCCCTTAAACGGCAGAAATTTCGAGTACGTTGCCGAAGACCCGTATTTGGCGGGAGAATTGGCGGCTTATTACGTAAACGGACTTCAGGAAAAGGGAATAGGGGCGTCTTTAAAGCATTTTTGCGCCAACAACAGAGAGTTTGACAGACTTTTCCAAAGCCACGATATAGACACGAGAACTCTTCACGAAATCTACATGAAGGCTTTTGAAATTTGCATTAAAAAGTCTCATCCTTACACGGTAATGTGCAGTTATAATCCCGTAAACGGAATTTATACCTCAGAAAATAAAAAGGTGCTCGACGGATATCTGAGAAAAGAAATGGGTTTCGACGGAGTAATCGTTTCCGATTGGGATGCAGTACACAGCGCATATAAAGCGCATAAAGCGTCGCTTGACTTGGAAATGCCTCACACGAATTGGTCGTATGAAAATATTATGACCGCCTATAAAAACGGCTATATTACCGAACAAGAAATCGACGAGTGCGCTGACAGAATTTTAACGCTTATATATAAGGCTCAGGACGATAAAAAAATAAGAAAAGTACAAACAACCAAACAACAAAGACATTCTTTGGCCGTTGAAATTGCAAAAGAGTGCGTAGTAATGCTTAAAAACGACAATAGAGCCTTACCGCTTAACCTCAACGACAAGTTAAAAGTCAACGTTGTGGGCAGACTTGCGCGTTTCCCGAGCATGGGCGGAGGCGGTTCGTCCGAAGTTCAGACGGATTTTGTCGTCGAAGGTTTTGACAAAACGCTTGCTGCTTTGGCACAAAATTATGAAGTGACTTATTTTGAAGCGGTCAACCCGATGAACCACGGTAGCGCATATAAGACAAAACAAGCATTAATCGAAACTTATGAAAGCGACTGCACGATTATGTTTGTCGGAACTGATAAATCGATTGAGTGCGAAGGATACGACAGGAAGAGTATTCGCCTTTCGGTTGAACAAGAATTGTTGATTAAACGCATAGGCGAAACGGCAAACAAACTTATTGTCGTTCTTGAAAGCGGCAGCGCAATCGACGTTTCCGAATGGATTGACTATGCCGATGCTGTTTTATATACCGGTTTTGCCGGAGAAGGAATCAACGAGGCTCTTGCAAGTATTATAGTCGGGCAAACCAATCCGAGCGGAAAACTTACCGAAACTTTCCCTGTGTCGCTTGAAAACACTTACACGGGCAGCGATATCGGTAATTGTTTTTCGGAGTGGTATAGCGACGGCTTGTTCGTAGGATATCGTTATTATATGCATCAACCCGAAAGCGCGCAATATTCTTTCGGTTACGGTTTAAGTTATGCCGATTTTGAATATTCAAATTTAAAAATCGAAAAAATCGATGAAACCACTTACGATATCAGTTACGATATAAAAAATACTTCTTCATTTGACGGTGCGGAAATTTCGCAAGTTTACGTAAGAGACGTATTTTCTATGGTACAAAGACCCATCGCCGAACTTAAACAATTTTCTAAAGATTTTATTAAGGCCGGCGAAACAAAAACGATAAAAGTAAGACTCGATAAAGATGCGTTTGCTTATTACAACGTAAACTTAGAAGAGTATTACGTCGAAAACGGTTGGTTTGAAATCATTGTTGCTTCGGCTTGCGACGATTGGAAACTTTTAGGTAAAATTAAAATACAACTTCCCGACAACGAGCAACAATCCAAAATGTAATAAATTTAGCGGTTAAGAAATTTCGTGATATTTCTTAACCGCAATTTTTTATTTTAAAAGGCAGTATGAAATTGATAATTTTTTTATTGAATTAGCCCACATAATCATTGATAAATTTCATTAATATTCGTCAAACCACTTGTCGCTATCGACGTTTAAATGTTTTTTTATTTTTGGCAAAGTAATTTCTTCGCCTGTAATTTTACCGCTTTTGCCGTAAGAATAGGGTACTATTGTGTAGACAATCTCTTTATGATCGATATCGTAATCAATAAATTTTTCGTGTGATTCAGACGAGTATATCTTTTGTTTTTTATTTCCGTCAATTGACTTATACACGTCAAAATCAACCCCGTTTTGCATTTCGTAAAACAATTCATAATTTTCGATATTATCGATAATTTTAACGCTTTTTACGGTTGGATTTGATATGTGAGTGTCTTTTAATTTGGGTAAATATTCACGCTTAAAATATCCATAAAACACATCTTTGTCAAATGATTCGTCGTCGCTTTGCATTAAAACATTGTCTTCATCATAGGCGGTTTTTGACAATTTTACTTTACAAACGTTTTCCTCAATATTTAAATCTTTAGGATATTTATTTTCGTAGTAATTCGTTATTATTTTATTTAATGCAATACAAGGGTATGTGCCGCCGCTTATAGAATTGTCGAGCAACTTGTTATTTTTTGCGAACAAATTTATGCCGAAAATATTTTCGGAAGTGTAGGCTATGCAAAGGGCATTGACGTTGCCGTATTTAGTTCCGTTTGTCCCTGTCTTTGCGTAAACTTGAAAATTATTGTTGTTCAGTTTTTTTGCCGTGCCTTTTTCAACGCACGCTTTAAGCATATCCGAAACAATATATGCCGTATCTTTGTCGAATACTTTTGTTTTTGTATGTTTGTCTTCGTATAAAACTTTGCCTTGTTTGTCTACAATTTTTTTAACAAATTTTGCTTTGGAAAATTGTCCTTCGTTGTTAAAACACGAGTAAGATTCTGCAATTTCTTTGATTGACGGCAAAGTATCGATATTTCCCAAAGCGCACGACAAGTTTTCGGTTTCGTTTTTTAATGACGTTTTATTCAGGTATCTATTGGCTGTTTTTACCGTCAACGAATTTAATATTTTGACGGCGGGAACATTTAAACTATACGCAAGCGCACTTTTGCAATCGATATATCCATAGTATTTATCTCCGTAATTTTTAGGCGAATAATCGCCGAAAGAGTATTCTTCGTCGCAAATTTTAGTCGCTTCGGATATAATTCCCTTATCGATTGACGGGGCATACACAAGCAGCGGTTTAATGGTAGATGCGGGTTGGGTTTTATTTTCGCAATTTTCGGTAGAAAAATACGCTTCGACTTTTCCGTCGCTTAAAATTACCGCGGTTTTTCCGCAATCTGATTCAACCGACGAAAGTACGTCGTTTATCAGTTTTTGCTTTTCGGGGCGGAAGTAAGTATAAATTATAGAGCCGCCGTATTCATAAGGACTTATATTTTCGCCTACTTCGTCCATGCATCGTTTGAAATAAAATTCGTCGTTTTCGATATGTTCGGCTAAAATAAGCGATTTGTTTAATTCGTAATTACATTCATTTTCACTTATCTTACCTTGTTTTTTCATAAGTTTTACAACTATGTCTTTACGATTGATTGCCTTATCGTAATTAATGTAAGGGTCGTATTTGTTGGGTGCTTTAAGTAGTCCCACCAGCATTGCGCTTTCAGATAAATCCAAGGCTGCAACGTCTTTATCGAAATAATATTTTGCCGCCTTGTTTATTCCGAAACAGTTGTTTCCGAAATATACCGTATTTAAATAAGCGACTAAAATCTCCTTTTTAGACAATTTCTTTTCGAGTTGATGTGCAAGTTTAATTTCTTTCAACTTCCGTTTTACCGTTTTGTCGTTGCTTAAATGTGTGTTTTTTATCAACTGTTGAGTAATAGTAGATCCGCCTTCTTTAAACGAGCGGCTTTTCAAGTTATTTACCGTCGCACGGGCAATTCCCACGTAATCGACGCCGTTATGTTTAAAAAATCTTTTATCTTCGGTACAGACAAGCGCGTTTATTATGCTGTCGGGTAAATCGTCGTATGAAATATTACTCATATGAGAGACAAAACGAGGGTATACTTCTTTTTCGTCACAATCTAAAAATGTAGGATTTTCCTGCGTTTGCAGTTTATCGATATCAAGTCGCGCGTCTTTGGTTACGTTTATAACGTAAAAAAACATTCCGCTTAAAATAATCAAAAAAATTAAAAATGACAACAATCCTAACTTTAAATACTTTTTCATAATGCCTTAATTTTATTATTTTTCCTTTTTCCGTTAATTATTCTTGAAAATTTTAAATAAATATTATATAATATTTATACTTATGAAAAACTATTTGATTATGACATACGGATGTCAGATGAACGTACACGAATCCGAAAAACTTGCGGGCGCACTTAAAAGATTGGGCTATGAAAACGAATGTACCGATTTTAACGACGCCGACATCATTGTTTTCAATACTTGTTGTATAAGAGAAAACGCCGAGGACCACGCGTACGGCAACATCGGCATGCTTAAAAACCTTAAAAAACAAAAGAAAAATTTAATAGTTGCCGTCGGCGGATGCATGACTCAACAAAAAGAAGCCGCCGAGAAATTACATAAAACTTTTCCTTTTGTAGACATTATTTTCGGTTCTCTCAATTTGGACGAATTCGAGCAACTTGTCAAAGAAAAACTTAATCAAAAAAAGTCTGTTATTAAAATAATCGACGAAAATTACGGCATTGTCGAAGGAAACGAACCTTACAGGACAAGTTATCCCAACGCTTGGGTAAACATTATGTACGGCTGCAATAATTTTTGCACTTATTGCATAGTTCCTTACGTAAGGGGCAGAGAAAGAAGCCGCGATATGGACAGCATTTATGCCGAAGTGAAAAATCTTGTCGAGCAAGGCTATAAAGAAATCACGCTTTTGGGACAAAACGTCAATTCATACGGCAACGACTTAACCGGCGGCGAATCTTTTTCGGCTCTCCTTGATAAAATTTCGCAAATTAAAGGCGATTATAGACTTAGGTTTATGTCAAACCACCCAAAAGACCTCACTGAAGAAATGGTAAAATCAATGGCTGCAAATAAAAACGTATGCCATCTTGTGCATTTGCCCATTCAATCCGGCAGCACAAAAGTGCTTAAAGAAATGCACAGAAGATACACAAAAGATGACATTTTTGCGAAGGTAGATTTAATTAAAAAATACATGCCAGACTGCGGCATAACGACCGACATAATGGTAGGTTTCCCGGGAGAGACGGAAGAGGACTTTCAAGAGACTCTCGACGTTGTAGAAAAAGTACGCTTTTCGGGTGCGTTTACTTTTGTTTATTCGAGAAGAAAAGGCACTGTTGCCGACAAAATGGAAAACCAGATCGCCGAAGAAACTAAAAAAGACCGCATAATGCGCCTTGTTGACGCTCAAAACGCAATAAACAGAGAAGAATCGCAAAAATACGTGGGCAAAACCGTGCAAATTCTTTGCGAAGATTACGACAAGAAAAGAGATTGTTATCTCGGTCGCGACGAATACGGAAAAATGATTTACTTTAAAAGCGAAACGGATATGGTAGGAAAATTCGTGATGATTAAAGTAAACGAAGCGGGCGGCATAAGTCTCTACGGAACAAAAGCGGAGGAATAATATGGCTTTATCTACAATGATGACGCATTACCTTTCTTTAAAAGAAAAGTACAAAGATTGCTTTTTATTTTACAGATTGGGCGACTTCTACGAAATGTTTTTCGACGACGCGATAAAAGCGTCTAAAATACTCGACTTGACCCTTACCGGCAGAGATTGCGGACTTGAAGAACGCGCGCCTATGTGCGGTGTTCCTTATCATTCCGTCGATACGTACATAGCAAAACTCGTCGAACACGGCGATAAAGTTGCCATTTGCGAGCAACTTTCCGTTCCGGGAGAAAAACCGGGGCTTGTCGACAGAGACGTGGTGCGAATAATCACTTCGGGCACGCTTATCGAAGACGGGCTTATCGACGAAAAATCAAACAATTATCTATTGTCGTGCGTAAAATTTTCTGACGAATATGCCGTTTCTTGGTCGGATATCACCACGGGCGATTTTTACGTAAAGCAATTTATCGGACAAAATGCGGTTGACAGTTTGTCTGATTTTTTGGTTAAAATCAACCCCGCCGAAATTATTTGCAATACCGAAATGCAAGCGGCATCGGAAGAATTGGCGGCTGTAAAACACCGCAGTTTGCCCAAATTCAACGTTTATAAAGAGTATGCGTTTTCGTACAATCTTTGCAGAAAAAACTTGTTGGAGCAACTTAAAGTTCATTCGCTCGACGCATTCGGCATTGAAGATAAAAAGGCTGCCGTTTGCGCGGCGGGCAGTTTGCTCGAATATCTTAAAGAAACGCAAAAGCGCAGCACCGAAAATATAAATAAAATCACGCTCGAGCAAAACAACGAATATCTTTTGCTCAACGAATCCGCTCTTACAAATCTCGAAATCGTCTCCACGCTTAAAGACAGGTCGCGTTACGGCTCGCTTTTATGGCTGCTCGACGACACTTCCACAAACATGGGCTCGAGATATTTAAAGACGGTTTTGTTGTCTCCTCTTACCGACAAAAATAAAATTAATTACAGACTCGACGGCGTAGACGAGTTATATAACAACACGCTTATTCGCCAGGGGCTTAAAGATTTATTGAAAAGTATAAAAGACATCGAGAGAATTACCGGCAAAATTTCAAACGGCAACCTCACACCGAGAGATACAGAGTCGCTTGGCAAATCTTTATCGGCAATTCCGTCGGTGAAATTTCAACTTTCGGGGCTTGAAAGCAGAATAATCCGTGATATCGACGCATCTCTTATCGACTTTACCGAAATTTCAAAACTTTTGCAACTTGCAATCGTCGACAATGCACCCGTAGTCACTAAAGACGGCGGTTTTATACGCAAAGGTTTTGACGAAACTTTAGATAAACTTGTAGAAATGCGCGACAACGCCCAATCGTTTTTAAAACAAATGGAAGAAGACGAAAGGGAAAAAACGGGTATAAAGACTCTGCGTATAGGATACAACAAAGTGTTCGGTTATTATATCGAAGTGACGAATTCTTTTAAAGACCTTGTACCTTACAATTACGTGAGAAAACAAACGCTTACGGGCGGCGAAAGATACATTACCGAAGAACTTAAAAAGTTTGAAGAGGAAATACTCGGCAGCAACGAAAAGGCAATAAGAATCGAATTGCAACTTTTTGCTAAAATTAAAACGCTTTTGTCAGAGCATATCAGAGATTTACAATCGGCTTCGAAGGCGATTGCGGCACTTGACGTCATACTTACTTTTGCCGAAGTTTCCAAAAAATACGACTACGTAAAACCCGAAATCGTAGACAGCGACAAACCGCTCGATATAGTCGGCGGCAGACACCCGATTGTGGAAAGAGTGTCTAAAAATCAATTCATTGCAAACGACGCATATCTCGACACAAACGAAAACCGCACCATGATAATTACAGGTCCCAATATGGCGGGTAAAAGCACTTATATGAGGCAAAATGCAATTATCGTTATTATGGCGCAATGCGGATGTTTCGTTCCGTGCAAAAGTGCGAGCATACCCGTCGTAGACCGCATTTTCACGAGGGTCGGAGCAAACGACAATCTTATTTCCGACCAAAGTACCTTTATGGTGGAAATGACAGAAGTTGCAAACATTTTGTTAAACGCGACAAAAAACAGTTTGCTTATTCTGGACGAAGTGGGCAGAGGTACAAGCACTTACGACGGATTGAGTATTGCATGGTCGGTCATCGAATACATTAATAACAAAATCAAAGCAAAAACCTTGTTTGCGACTCATTACCACGAATTGTCGGAACTTGAAAACATAATCGAGGGCGTCAAAAACTATAAAATTACGGTTAAAGAATTGGACAACACAATTGTTTTCTTGCGCAAAATAATGCGTGGCAGTGCGCACAGAAGTTTCGGTATAGAAGTTGCTTCGCTTGCGGGCGTGCCCAAAGAGGTAACCGACAGGGCAAAATTGCTTTTAAAAGTGCTCGAAAAGAACGACCTTGTCAAAAACAAAAACAAGTTGTCGAATATTACTCAGGAAACCGAACCTCAACCCGAAGTAAAATTGAGCGAGGCGGAAAAAATTATTAAAGAACTTAATATCAACAATTTGACTCCCGTTCAGGCATTCGGCATTTTAGCCGATTTAAAAGAAAAAATAGGTTAATATTATGGCAGTAATCAATTTACTCGATAAAAAAATTTACAACAGAATAGCAGCGGGCGAAGTAATAGAAAGACCTGCTTCGGTGGTAAAAGAACTCGTCGAAAACTCTATCGACGCCGGTGCGACAAGCATTGAAATTTCAATAATCCACGGCGGAATAGAAAGCATAAAAATCACCGACAATGGTTGCGGTATCGAAAAAAGCCAACTTTATAAAACCATTCTTCCGCACGCCACAAGCAAAATTTCCTCCGTCGACGACCTCGACGCCATTGGCACGCTCGGTTTCAGAGGCGAGGCTCTTGCCAGCATTTGCGCTGTGAGCAAAATGAGTATTTTGTCAAAGCCAGAAAACGAAGACGGCGCGATACTCACTTGCGAGGGCGACGAAGAACCTGTAATTAAAGATTATCCGTCAATTCAGGGCACGACTATCACGGTAAACAATTTGTTTTTCAACACTCCCGCGCGCGCAAAATTTTTAAAACCGGCAAAAAGCGAAGAAGGCGAAATAACCAATATAATTTCCCGACTCATTCTCGCCAACCCCGAAATTGCGTTTAAATATTCCGCCGACGAGAAAGTAGTTTTACAATCTTACGGAGACGGACTTCAAAACGCCCTTATATCGGTATACGGATATGAAATTATAGACAACTGTTTTCATATCAACACCGTAAAAAACGGCTTATCTATAGAGGGATATATCGGCAAACACAATTATACAAAGGCAAATCGCACTTATCAGACGGTAATTTTAAACGGAAGATATATCGTCAATTCGACTATTGCGTCGGCTATTCAAAACGCCTACGGCAGTTATTTAATGAAGAGACAATATCCGTTTTACGTGCTTAACGTACAAATGTCGCCCGAGTTTGTCGACGTAAACGTCCACCCAAACAAAGCGGACGTGCGTTTTTCAAACAATCAAATCGTTTACGGCAGCATTTATTCGGTAATTTCAAAAGTGCTTGACGGCTCGTCGGTCGCGCTCGATATCGTCGTTGACGAAAACAAAAAGGCGCATTCACCCGAGAATATGACCGCTCAAACTGAAAACGTAAACAATCTTACTCAAGCCGACGCTTTTAATATTTTATCAAATAACTCTAAAAACGCCGACGACGAAAAAGCCGAAAACCCAGACACAAATACGGCTAAACCGACAAACGATTTCAAGCCGAAATACAATTCTTTCAACGCCACGCCGAATTTCGGCTCTAATTATTATAAAAAGGAAGATTACATCGATAATTATCCCGATTTAAGCAAGGAAAAAATCGATATAAAAACCATGGTGTGCGACAACGTTGCCGAAAGAGAAAACAAAATCGATATTTTTGCGGAAAATAAGGCTTATCTTGAAAAACTCGAGAGAGAAAGACAAGAAAAATTGAAAATAAGCCAACAGTCGCTCGAAGTCGACGAACCTATTATTTATATCGGAAGGGTATTAAACACTTATCTAATTTTGCAAAAAGGCGACGACGTTTATTTTATCGACCAACACGCCGCCCACGAAAGGCTTATTTACGACAGATTGTGCCAGGAGTACGAAAACAAAACTCTCGCCGTACAAACCATGCTTGTGCCGATTTACGTCAACGTAAACCCGCTCGAGTTTGACTTGATAAACGCTAAAATAGATTATATAAGGCAGTTGGGTTTCGATATAGACAGCGATTTAAACGGCAATTTCGTCATTACCGCAATGCCTACGCTGCTTTCCGATATCGACTTCAAGACGTTTTTCGATGACGTTGTGGGGGATAACGCAATGAAAAAAGAAGACACTCCTCAGATTATTAAAGAACAACTCATGCAAAAAGCATGTAAATCGGCAATCAAAGCGGGGTACAATCTTTCTCAAAGCGAAATTGACAGTCTCATTAAAATGCTGAACGGCAATCTCGGTTTAAGATGTCCGCACGGCAGACCCATCGCTTGCAGAATTACAAGAACGGAAATAGACAAATGGTTCAAGAGAATAGTTTAAATTCGACAAACGGCAAAATAGTAGTTATTTGCGGCGCGACTTGCTCGGGCAAATCTTCGCTTGCGATATCACTTGCGCAAATGCTGAACACCGAAATTATTTCCGCCGATTCGCTTGCGATTTATAAAAAACTCGATATAGGTACGGCAAAACCCACTTTAAAAGAGCGCGAAACTGTAAAACATCATCTTATAGACTGCGTTTCGCCTTTCGATAATTTTTCGGTGAGCGACTATGAAACCGCCGCACTACCCATAATAAACGACCTTTTATCTAAAGGAAAAACGCCTATAATTTGCGGCGGTACGGGCTTTTATATAAATTCGGTTTTATATAAAAAAAGTTACGGCAACGCCCCAAAAAACGACGAAATACGCGAAAAATATAAAAAAATTCTTCAAGAAAAAGGCATCGACTATTTGTATTCTATTTTGCAGTCGGTCGATAAAAAATCAAGCGAAGAAATCCATCCGAACAACGTCGTAAGGGTAATACGCGCGCTTGAAATTTACGAAACGACGGGCACTAAAAAATCTGATATAATTGACAAAGATATACCACGTTATAATTTTATCTCCTTTATGCCCGTTTGGAAAAGAGAAGTTCTGTATAAAAGAATAAACGACAGAGTAGACAAAATGATGGAGGACGGACTTATAGACGAAGTGCGCGGACTTATTGAAGACGGCATAACTATTGAAAATCAATGTATGCAAGGCATCGGCTATAAAGAAGTGTATGAAGGTTTAAAAAACGGCGATTTGTCTACCGTGGGCGACCAAATCAAACTCAACACGCGGCATTATGCTAAAAGACAGGAAACCTTTTTTAAAAGAATGCAAAATTTAATAAGCCTTGATATGCCCTGCGGCATAAACTACGACGAAATATTATCAAAAATTAAGGAATAACCAATGGAAATCGAACAACTTATAACCACTTGCGAGAGCGAACTTAAAGAAAAATTCGATGCTCTTGAAAATACGTCTGTTAAAAATACCGAAAAAGTGCTTGACGCTTTCAGAAAAAACAGACTTCAGTTAAGACACTTCAACAATTCAACGGGCTACGGCTACGGAGACGACGGCAGAGATACCTTAAACGCAGTTTACGCCGACGTTTTCGGTTGCGAAAGCGCAATCGTTTCGCCCAACATCACTTGCGGAACGCATGCCATCACTTTGGCTTTATACGCCGTACTCAGACCTTTTGACACATTGTTGTCTATTACGGGCAATCCATACGACACCTTGATGGACACTATTTTAGGCGAAGGCAACGGCTCGCTTAAAGACTTTAAAGTAAATTTTGAAAAATTTGATTTAATTGACGGTAAAATAGATTTTACATCCGTCGAAAAACGCTTGAAAGGTGCAACCGACGTAAAAATGGTGTATATTCAACGTTCGAGAGGGTATGATTGGAGAAATTCGCTTTCAATCGACGAAATCGAAGAAATTTGCAAATTTGTAAGAGGTACGGGATTTAAAGGCTGCATTTTCGTGGACAACTGTTACGGCGAATTCGTAAACGTAAAAGAACCTACGGCAGTCGGCGCGGATTTATGTGCGGGTTCGCTCATTAAAAACCCCGGCGGCGGCATAGTTCCGACGGGCGGTTATCTTGCAGGCAAAAAAGAGTACGTCGACCTTGTTTCAAACAGACTTACTTCTCCGTCGCTCGGCGCAGAAGTCGGCTCTTACGCATACGGTTATCAATTATTCTATCAAGGTTTGTTTTTAGCACCGCATACAGTAAAAGAAGCATTGAAAACAAATTTGCTTTTCGGCAAGTGTATGGATAAACTCGGTTATAAAACTTCGCCATGCACCGACGAAATGCCTTGCGATATCACTCGTTCGATTATGTTCGACAGCGAAAAATCGCTAACTGATTTTATTCAGTCTATTCAAAATGCGTCTCCCGTCGACAATTTCGTCACGCTTGAGGCGTGGGATATGCCGGGTTATGACCATAAAGTCATCATGGCGGCAGGGTGCTTTGTGCAGGGCTCGTCTATAGAACTTTCCGCCGACGCCCCCATAAAAGAGCCGTATATTTGCTATATGCAAGGCGGACTTACTTACGAACACGGCAAAATCGCATTAAAATCAGTCTTGAAAAACTTAATAAAATAATTTTTGTTAAAAATGATAAAAAACGCATACCTTTAAATATCACGGCAAAATAAATTTTAAGCCGCAAAAGAGTATGTGTTTTTATTTTTAGTCTGATTATTTTTATTTAACAATAATTAATTGTTTTTTTATTGTTGGAAAAGTATTTTTTACTTTATCAATAACACATGCGGTTAAAACCCTATTACACACTATTATTTTAGATTTTTTAAATGTTTATAAAACGAAATAAAAAAAGCAACCTCGAAATAAATCGCGATTGCTAAAATTTTAGTTATTTTCTTAAATTTTGAATTATTTAAAATTTACGTATAAGTCCCGTAACGACGCCTAAAATATCAACGTCGGGCAAAACGATATCCGACATGGTCGAATTTTCGGGGTGGAGCACGATTTTATCGGGGTATTTATAAAACCTTTTTACAGTCGCCGCATCATCGAAAAACGCTACAACTATATCTCCGTTTTTTGCCGTCGATTGCTTTTTGACGATGATTTTATCTCCGTCGAATATTCCTGCCTCAATCATACTCGTACCTCTGACGTGAAGCATAAACAAATCTTCTTCGGTTTTAAATTCGGTTGGTACGGCGCAATATTCTTCAAAATTTTCAACCGCCAATATAGGTGTGCCGGCAGTGACTTCACCGATTACGGGAATCGACAAATAGTCCGCGCTGTTTTTTCTGCTTACGCCGACGGTGCGGTTTTTGCTGGATTGCTTTGTAATTAAGCCGCGCGCCTGCAATTTTTCCAAATAATAATAAGCCGTCGCGGTGGACTTTATGTTGCAATCTTTGCAAATTTCTCTCACCGAAGGGGAAAAGCCGTTTGTAGAAACGTATTTGTCAATATAATTGTATACTAAATCGAGTTTTTTATCAATTACGCCCATATTTTTCTCCTATGTATTTATTTTAACATATTTATTTTTAAAATGCAAACATTTGTTTGATATTTTTATAAATTATTTAATTTTTATTGACTATTGAACAGAAAAATTATATAATACGCTTATGAAACAAGAAAAATGTATTTTTGACGAAAATAAAATATGCGATGACTGCGGCGAATGCGAATTTTGCGATTTAGACCCAACCAAATTGTGCGATAATTGCGGCAAATGTATTCAAATGAACGATTTTGTCAGTATAAAAATCGACAGCATCGAATCGCCCGAAAACGATTCATATAAAAATAAATAAATTATCGGCCGCTAAATATAAATACTTGTCAACCGTAAATTTCGGCTTTACGAATTTATAAAACCTTTAAATTTTTCTTTATTTGCCTTCGATATACTAAAAGTTATCGATACTTCGGTATCTTTATAGTCGTATTTTACGCTTTGCAGGTATTTTGACAATTTATTAAAGTCGGGCAGTTGCTCGTATTGCAAAGTGATGAGATACGACCCGAAATAATCGTCTAATTTTTCCATTATGGCGTTTTTCAGTTTGTCAATGCCTAAATTATATTTTGCCGAAATAAATACGCCGTCGCTTTCAAACGAGTCATGATCGGTCAAATTCTCGCTTTTATTGTAGACGATTATTTGCGGCGCGTTGCAACCCAATTCCTGTAAAATGTCGTCGGTTGTTTTGATTTGATTTTCATAATCCGTCGTCACGTCGCAAACGTTTAATATCAAATCGGCGTTAAGTGCCGAATAAAGCGTGCTTTTAAAAGCGTCGATTAACGTCGTGGGAATATTTCTCACAAACCCGACCGTATCGACAAGCAATACGTTGTATTTGCCGAGATTTAATTTTCTGACCGACGGATCGAGCGTTGCAAATAATAAATCTTTTGACAGCACGTCGCTTGCCGTAAGCAAATTCAACAGAGTAGATTTGCCCGTATTTGTATATCCCACCAAAGCAACTGTTTTGCAGTTGTTTTTTTTGCGCCTCGATTGCTGAAGATGAATTCTGCCTTCCAACTCGCTTAAATGTTTTTCAAGCGTGTTTATTCTTGCTCGTATGTGTCTGCGATCGGTTTCGAGTTGAGTTTCGCCCGGACCTCTCGTGCCGATGCCTCCGCCCAAACGAGACAATTTGCTTCCTTTTCCTTTAAGTCTGGGGTAAATGTATTTTAATTGAGCGAGTTCGATTTGCATTTTTCCCTCGTTTGTTTTTGCCTTTTGCGCAAATATATCCAAAATAAGGGTAGTTCTGTCAACCACTTTAATATCGTTTAAACACGCCGACATATTCAAAGTTTGCGAAGGCGATAAATCTCCGTCAAAAATTATTACGTTTACTTTTTCATCGAGTTGCAAACGTATTTCCTCGAGTTTTCCTTTACCGAAATAAGTGGCGGGATTTATCTCTCTTATTTTTATGGGGTATACTTGTAAAACCTCGATTCCGGCACTTAACGATAAATTTTTAACTTCGTCTAATTGATATTGAAAATCGTTGTTTTCGACAGGCACAAGTATACATGCATATTCTTGTAATTTATTTAATAATTCCATATATTACCTTGTATTTTGAAATGTTTTATGTTTTAAAATTGCAATGATTTATTGATCTTCGTCTTCTCTTAATTTGACCGATTTTACGATTTCTCTACGCGAGTTCTCGTTGATTGCGGCATAATGTTTTCTTGTTGTATTGATATCTTTATGTCCCAAAAAATCGGCTACGGCATAAATATCGCCGGTGCTTTGATATAAATTAGTACCGAAAGTACTGCGCAATTTATGCGGCGTAATATGTTTTAACGGGGTAACGATTTTGGCATATTTCTTTACCAATTCCTGAATAGCGCGCGTACTCATACGCTTATTCTGAAGAGAAATAAATAAAGCGTTTTCGTTTTTATCTATCGGCAAAGTGCTTCTTAAATCAATCCAATCGGCGAGCGCGTCGGCGGTTTCTTCGGTAAAGTAGAGTATCGAGCGGCTCCCTCCTTTCCTTGTTACGACAAAACTGTTGTTTTCAAAATTGATATCGGTCACGTTTAATCCCACAAGTTCGCTTATACGTATTCCCGTGCCCAAAAACAGCGTAAGGAGGGCAACGTCTCTTGTTTTTGTGGCGTTATTATAGCATTTTTGATGCTCGGTAAGTCCGTCGCCGCTTTCCGCTTTGTCTAACATGAGGGCAACTTCGTTGACGTCGAGCCTGATTATTTCTTTTTGATGAATCTTTGGCATGTCGACTTTTTCGGGCGTATTTGCCACGATTTTACCGTGATTGAAAAAATATTTGTACATCGCGCGCAAACTTGATAATTTCCGAGCCTTTGCAACGTCGCTGCACGTGTGGACTTTGCCGTCGATTACGTACGCCGACAAATAACTTATGTATTTTTCAAAATCGTGTTGAGTAATTTTGTCGAGACTGTCGATCGTTAATTCGGTAGGTTTACAAAAAAACTTTCTTTTTACGATGTAATTAAAAAAAACTCTTAAATCGTAAGCGTAATTTAAACGGGTGAGCGGGGAAGTTTTTGCTTCGATTCCTATAAAATATTCGGCGCAAAACTCCGGTAATTCACTTAAAACATCGTCAAGTTTGTTTATTGTAGATAGATTACGGTCAACATAATAATTATTGCTCATTACAGTGCGTCCTTTTAAATTTTGTGGTAAATTTGGGTAATTTAATTGAATTATTTAATTAAAATATCTTAAAAATCGTCTAAAACGTATTAAAAAATATTAAAATAGCAAGTTATAATCAAAAAATTGAAAACTAATATATTTAAATCTTTATCAAAATGTGTATAAAATAGCGATATATTTTAATGATTTAATAGCACCGATTCAATCAGAAAATTTAATTGTGATTGGTTATTTATTTGTTGCATTTTCGCATATTGTAATCAAATTCACAAGAAATCCTTTAAATTTTCCTTATAGTTTGCAAAAAAATAATAAAATTTAGAGCAGACAATATAATTAGGGGTAAATTTTAAATAAAATTTTAGGCTGCGTACCACTTTATTCCAACTTTAATCAAAGTATAAATAATTTTTACGCCGTTTAAAGTGATATTTTAAATTATTCAACGCTTTTGTTTAAGAGTATTTAAAAATTTTTTAGCATTAATGTAATTAAAAATCGACAAATAGTCCGCGCTGTTTTTTCTGCTTACGCCGACGGTTTAAGTAGGTAGCAGAACTTTAATATACGCAAACGTAAATTGTTTAGTTTGTCTAAAATCGGGCGGTAGGAGATGGATTTTTAAGCACATTGCCACATATCTACAACTATGCGCAAAAGACGGCTTTTGCGCATAGTTTGGCTATAATTACATTATAATATGGAATTATGGCGCGTGTCAAGGATTTTTTGCTTTAAAATCAACGAATTTAAATTAATTAAAATTAAAATTATTTTAAAATTTTAAACGGTTTTTCATCTTTTAAATTTTAACAATAATTTATTTTCGCTTCGCTTTATAATTTTATTTAACAATTTTAACGACCTCTGATTGTTTTTTTTTAAATTTATTTTTTGTCAGTTTCGTGTTAAATTTTGGCAAAAATTTTTTTAGTTTGACGCTAATCTGATTAATATAAATGATTTCAATAAGTTAATAAAGGTATTTAAAATATTTTACGAAAACTCTCGCCGAACCCTATTAAAACTACAAATTTTTGTTTATATTTTGCCACTTTTTTTGTAGGTTTAAAAATTTATTCTCTGTAAATGCGTTTAAATAAGTATTTTTTGTCGTGAAATTTAAATCGCTAATAAAATTAATTAAACATTATAATTAAACTTTAATATAATTTCCTCGCTGAATTTTAAGCGAAATTTTAAAGTTTTTAAATCGTAATTTCGCCTAATTTCCTTGTAAATAAACGAATTTTTAAAAATTATTATTTATTCGCAAAATTTAAAATAATATTGACATTGCCATATGTTTAATGGTATAATAATTCCATAAAATGTTTAAGGAGATAGGTTGATGGAAAACTCTGTCAATAACGAAATAAGCCGTGGTCAGATGGACACGATTATTTTGTTGACTCTCACCAACGGAGATAAACATACAAATGAAATACGCGACGAGATAGAAAATCGTACCGCCGGCAATTACATTGTCAAGCAAGGTACGTTTTATAGTTGTCTTGACAGAATTAAAAAACAAGGACTCGTTCACGAATTTCGCTCGAGCACGTCGGACGGCATAAGACGTAAATTTTACTCGTTAAACCAAAAAGGTAAAAATTATTTAGAAAAACACATTCACGAATTGCCCTATTCGGTTGTAAATTTCGTTCCGACTGAAACAACTGCTTCAAAACACGAAGATTTGACTCCAGAAACGGTTGAACCAAACGAAACGGTAAATAAAGTCGAAGTAAAAGAACCGGCAAGTGTTGTCAGACCCGAAAAAGTTGTAGAAAATAAGCAAAGCGAAGACGAATTTACGACATTTTTAAATTCTGCAAAACAAGAAAATGATTTTACTTTTATCAACGTTGACAATTTTTCTCAATCTGATAAATATTTCGACTCTATAAATCAACAAATTTCTGACGAAATAAATATCGAAGCGCAATCAAAAATTTCAAAAGATTTTACCGAAAACAGCATTAATAATACGGTAAATGATGATGAAAACGACATTTTTGACGGATTTTTTACCGAAAAAAAGTATAATTTTGACGCGGCTAAAGCATCTAAAACCGAACAAGAAAAACAAGAAACCGTTAATGCCTTTTACGACAACAACGACATCGGACCTGCCGAATATAAAGACATTTTGAAAAAACTTTTCCCCGATAAACAGTCCGCGCCTACGCCTGCGCCGCAACAAATCCAACCTGCGGCAACCGAGGACGCAAATGAAGATAAAATCGAGGAAAACGATACTTATGACAACGAAGAAATCGCTGAAAAATTTAACGAAGTATCAAATAAAAAGAAATTATTTGACAAAACCGAAACCAAAAATACAGTTTCCTCGGGATATAAATACGATTTCAGCGATTTGTATAAAATGGCTGATGAAGAAGGATTCAGATTAAAAGTTTCTTCCTCTACAAACCGCTCCGAAATAGGCAAAATTCTTATAAATAAACTCAATTTCCACACTATATTAATTCATTTTTTGCTTATTTGCTTACAAATTGCGGTAATTGCATTGTCTGTCGGCAAACTTTTAAACGCAAAAGCATACGTTTATTTAATAATTATCGGCGTTTTGGCAATTGCCCCGATCACCTCCGGTGTAATATATAAAATTCACCCAAATGCGCGAATTAAAGAAATTTACCTGTTTAAAAACGCAATAGAAATTGCTTTAATGCTTACGCTTAACTTGATTTTGATAATTTGTGCGTTCGCTGTGCTTATGAATATCGATTTTAACAACGGAATTCAACTGCTAAAACACATAATTTTGCCAATTTTATGCGTTATTAATATACCGGTTTATGTATTTATTAAGTATTCATTACTTGACAAAAACGCTTATTTATCCAAATAAATATGTTTAAGGTCCCACAGTAAAATCTGCGAGACCTTTTTTATTCCTTTTTAGTATTTAAATTCCGGCATTTCTGTTTCAGAAGAAATTTCAATCGAATATTTTGCTTTTAAATTGTTTAATTCCTTATTATAATCGGCAATCAACGACGAAAATTTGGCTTTAGCCGATAATTCTGCCTGCTCTTTATAATTTTTTAAAACGTCTTCTTTCTTTTTAATAATAGCCGCAACGTCGTCTTCACAGCGTCTTAAATCGTCGGTTTTGTATTTAATCTGGTTTTCACATTTAACGTTTAATGTCTGGATTTTTTGAATTGCCTTGTTTAAATCGTCTTTATACAAGGCTTTTTCGTTTTCGTCGGCGCAATTTTCTAATTTCTCCTGGATTTTACCAAGTTCGTTTTGAGCGTCAACATATTCGTTACTAATATAAAAACCACGGCGATGCTTGTCTGTTTCGATTTTTAGTTTTTCAATTTCTTTTATCAATTCGCAATAATTTTCGCCGTAAATTTCGCAAGATTTGTCTTCTAATGCTTGTTTTTCGCCATTTATAAGCATTTTAAACTGTTTATTGTACTTTTCGTCAAGCAAAACTTTCTCTTTTAAATATTCCTCGTTTTCCATAATTCAACAATTTATTTATCTGTCAAACAGTTTAAACACTCCAATAATGTCTCCGCTGCTTTTAAACACGCAATACATTGCACTTAAAAACAAAACGATTGCAATTAAATATGCAATTATTCTATTTTTTTTGTTAAACATAAAACACCTCCGCACGATTTTATCGTACAAAGGTAATTTTACGCAAAAATGCAAAAGATATACGCTTTTTATTTGATAAAATTCTTGGTTTAAATTCGCTATCGTGACAAATTTAACGATTAAAATTTAAACAAGTTTTACAAATTCTTTAAATAATCGACTTCGACAGGCGTAAGTTTTCTGCATTTTCCCCTGTCGAGTCCGCGCAAAGTCAAATTTCCGATAGACACGCGTTTAAGGAAAATGACTTCTTTACCGATCGCTTCAAACATTTTACGCACCTGACGGTTTCTTCCTTCGGTAACCGTAACAGAAAGTTTGCTGATTTTATCGGTTTCTTCAAGAAGTTTTACCGTACATTTTTTAGTCATAACGCCGTCGATTTCAACGCCCGCATGCAATCTGCCGATTTGCGATTCGGTAATTTTACCCTCGATTTTTACCTGATAAGTCTTAGGAATTTCGCTGCTGGGGTGCGTAAGTCTGTTTGTAAGGTCGCCGTCGTTGGTAAAAAGCAACAAACCTTCCGAATCGTAATCGAGTCTGCCAACGGGATAAATACGTCCCACGTCTTTCGGCAGCAGTTCCATTACGGTCTTTCTGTCTTTATCGTCGCTTACAGTAGTGACGTAACCCTTGGGTTTGTTTAACATATAGTACACGAATTTATTGATTTTTTGTACTTTTTTACCGTTTACCGTAACGCTGTCGTTAAATTCGTCGATTTCTTGCCCGAGCGTACACGTTTTACCGTTTACTTTTACTTCGCCTTGCGAAATAAGTTCGTCGCATTTACGTCTGCTCGCCACGCCGTTTTCGGCTAAAAATTTGTTAATTCTCATATATACCTTTGATAATTCTGAGCCTTATCTTTTAAAATTTGCATAAGTCGCTCGTTTGTTATATCTATAAGTGTATATATTTTTCGCGAATAAATCAACTGATTTTGACTATAAATATCAATTTTCCCTAAAATACTGCCTTTTTTTGCCGTTTTTGCAAAGTCGTTTAAAGTAATACGCGCCTCATAATTTTTTCTGTTGTCGTCTTTAAGTTTAATTTCTTTAATATCTCCATCTATAGTAAGCGTTTTCATTTCGTCGATTGAAAAAACTTTTTCAAACTCTTGCTTGTCGACAATTAGTTTATAGACGTAATTTTGAAAACAAATTTGCGCAATTTCTTCGCTTCTTTCGTACATTTGCGGACTATTTAAAACGACGCAAACGAGGTTCATGCCGTCGTTTTCAAAAGCCGAAACAAGACATCTCCCCGCAATTTTCGTGTAGCCCGTTTTCACACCGTAACAATTTTTATCTCTATAAAGCAGTTTATTTTTATTGATAAAAGTCCTTTTATTGCCCGAAATCAACTCTGTGGCGATTCTTTTTTGCGTGCTTACGATTTGCTTAAACGTTTCGTTTTTCAAGGCGTACGCCGCAATTTTCGCTAAATCTTCGGCGGTTGTGTAGTGATTTTCGTCATTTAAACCGTGCGGATTTGTCACGTTTGTATTATTTGCACCGACTTTTCGGCAAATACCGTTCATCATCTCGCAAAAACCGCTTATACTTTTACCCACGTGCAATGCAAGCGCAACCGCAGCATCGTTACCCGAGCGAAGCATTAAACCGTACAAAAGGTCCTCTACGGTATATTTTTCGCCTTCTTTCAAATAAATGCTCGACCCCTCGATACCCACGCAATCTGCATCGATTTCGATAATTTCGCTTAGTCCGGCATTTTCCAACACCGTAATTGCGGTGATGACTTTAGTTGTACTTGCCATAGGCAATTTCTGGCGGGAATTATGCTCAAATAGTACCGTGTTTGTGCCTATTTCGAGGCAACATTCTCCGCGAGATTGCGTAAAAGCGTATACTTTAACGGGTATTTTCGATATCGGTTGCAAAATTAATAATGCGCACGCGTATATAATTATAAATAATGATAAGCAAAATTTATTTATTATTTTTGTATGCGGCAATGAAATCTTCTGCCTTTTCCATAATTTTATCATAAATATCCCCCGGTGCTTGAATTATTTTAAAATCATTGCCCTTATTTACCAAAAACGCCGTCGGTTTTAACGAAACAACCGCGCCGCTTGCACCCGTAAACGGATAATCGGCATATAAATTATATTTACCTTTTTCTCCGTACTCGCCTCCGCCAGTCAAATAACCCAAAGTTACTTTTGAAATGGGTATTATTTTCGTTCCGTCGGCGGCGTCGATGGGCTTGCCTATCACGGCGTTTACATCTACAAGTTCGCTTAAATTGTCAAGTGCTTGTTTGATAAGAGTTTCTAACTTGTTTTTTTTCATTGATTACCCCCAATAATTTTTTTAATCCGATTTTAATAAGTACGAATACGTTAAAAGCGACGACCATGTCGAATAAATTGGATAAATCGTCATTTTTTTGTTGTTTTACCCCGCAAGTTACGCTTACAAACGGCTTAATTTGCGATAATATCGTAATTAAAAGGCTGTATACATACATGCAAGCCGAAGAAAGCATAACTTGATTGAACAAATCTGAATTTGTTAAATTAAGTTCGTTTTTTATCGATAAAATTTCAATCCCCTTAATCCCGTTAATTTTTTTCCTCGAACCGAAAGCATCTTTAAACGGAATCTGAACGGCAAATTTTTTAGTCAGATGCACGTATGCTTTATCGACGGTAAATGTAATATATCCGCTTATGAGTTTTATCACGCCGCATAGGTACACTGAAAAATATATCTTCTTTGCGTTTTTAGAGGCAAAAAAACTCATTTGCAAAACGATAGGCGCAAAAACTATAATTACCGCACTTATCGTGAAGTAAAACCAAAACATAATAAAAGTATAACGATATTATAAAAAAGTATACAAAAAAGCCCGTGATTACGCCTTGTTTTTTCGTCGCAACCACGGACTTTTAATTTAAATTTGATTAATTGATTTTTTAATTTTTTCAGCCTATAATTTCAATGTCCTCGCCCTTTAAAAAGTCGGGCAAATCTTCATCGGAAAGGTCGCCGAGTTCGACGTCATCGACATGTTCTTCATTCGGAATAGTATTCAAAATTGCAGGTTTTACATTGCTTTCTGAAACATTTTCCGAATTTGTCTCTTCTGTTTTTCCTTCGGAATTTTCTGCGCCGTTTTCACCGTTTTCAACGTAAACACTCTTTTTATATAAATAACTGTCGGTAGCGTTTTGCTGTTGAATTTTGGCAATCATCTCGTCGTAATCGGGAAGTTCGTCGAGTGATGAAATCTGAAAACGCTTTAAGAATTCGTCGGTAGTACCGAAAAGCACGGGTCTGCCGACGGCATCTTTTCTGCCTACGATTTCGATTACGCCGAGTTTTAAAAGGTTTTGAATGGCGTATTCGCTGTTGCCCCTCAACTCTTCGAGGTCAATTCTCGTTACGGGCTGTTTATAGGCAATTATTGCTGCAGTCTCAAGCATACTTCTCGACAATTCCCTTTCTCTTATCGGGTTTAATACGGATGCGACTTGCTCCGCATAATCGGGATTAGAACAAAATTGCAATTTATTGTTGAATATAAGTAATTGAAGTCCGCACGGCGACGAATATTTTTCTTGCAATTTTTTTGCCGCTTGCAATATTTCTTTCTCGCTTACTTCCAATTTTTCTGCAATGTCTTTTATACTTATGCTTGTTCCCGAAACGTAAACAACGGACTCAATTATATTCTGCAAGTTCTCCATCGGTTATTTCCACCTCACTTCTGTCATCTCTTAAAATAATGGTAATATCATCGAATACCGCGTTTTGCTCAACCCTTATAAATTGCCTTTTAAGCAATTCGAGCATAGCCTGAAAGGTCGTAATACACTCGTTTCTCGTGGTATATCCGGTAAATAATTCAAAAAAACTACATTCGTGCTTTTCGAGCATGGTGGTCTTAATAAATTCCATTTTATCGGCAACGGTAAATACTTCTTTGGGTATTTCTTTTTGTTCCGTTCTGTTTCTCTCTTCTATGTCGACTCTGTTTAACAAGTCGGTAAAAGCCTTGATAAGTCCGTTTAAATTGAAATCTTTATAAACTACTCTCACGTCGTCTGCGCTGGGCGCGGGGTCTTTATAATAACGATTGACGTTTTCTTGCTCTTTAAGTTTTAAACTTGCCTCTTTATAAAGTTTGTATTCCTCGAGTTTTCTGATCATTACCTGCTCGGGATTTTCTTGATTGTCATCGAGATATTCATCTACTTTGGGAAGAAGTCGTTTAGATTTGATTTCAAGAAGCGTAGCCGCGATATTTAAATATTCTCCCGCTTTTTCCATATCCAGATCGTCCACCTGGTCCATATACTTTAAAAATTGGTCGGTTACGTCAGAGATAAAAATATCTTTAATGTCGATTTCTTCTTTATTGACGAGATACAGTAGCAAATCAAGCGGTCCGTCAAACGATTGTATATGGGTATCGTAGTCAACTACCGACTCAAACCCTTTTACGTTGTATTCCGTCATAAAATAAGCCCCCAAAACGCCGTTATCGGCCACGAAAAAATATTTTGTGCGAAAATCATTATCCAACCTAAAAGGTTGATATAATTAAAAACCGCAATTCTTTCGCTCAACATATTGATTACGATAAGTATAATAAGTATCAGATTACCGTATTGTCTTAAAAATTGCAATACTTTGCCCTTGTGGTTAAACAAACTATCAATAAAATTAAACCCGTCAAGAGGATAAAACGGCAATAAATTGAAGACGCAAAACGACAGACTGTACAAATAACCCAACATGAAAACGTAAGTAATAAGTTCGTCAAACAAAAGTATATCGGGTAAATATCTATAGCACAAAATGAACAGCGGATAACAAACAAACGCCACGATATAGTTCATAATTACGCCGGCTAACGAAACCTCGATACAACCCTTTTTATATTTTTTGAAATTATTGGGATTTATAGGTACCGGTTTTGCCCAGCCGAATCCCGCGACCAAAAACAACGCAAGCCCCAGAACGTCGAAATGAGCAAAAGGATTAATCGTATAACGATTGTAAATTTTAGGCGTATCGTCGCCGTTTTTTACCGCAGCGAAAGCATGAGCAAATTCATGCAGCGGCAGAACGAACAACAAACATATAAAGCCGGCCAAAAATCTTATTATATCCAATGCGGTATACCCGAAAATCGTAGATGCTAACAACATAATATATATATTATATATTATTTGACGCTAAATTGCAACTGATTGAAAATATTATTGTTTTAAATGCAAATAATACAATTGACAATATTCGCGCGGAAATATATAATTAAATTAATTATGAACACCATTAAAAATCAAAGTTTCGATGCAGAACGTGCTTTGTACGGAAGCAAAAACCTGACTATCGAGAATTGCAAGTTCGACGGAATGCGCGACGGTGAAAGCGCGATTAAAGAGAGTAAAAATATAATCTGCAACGATTGTTATTTCAATTTGCGTTATCCCATGTGGCACGTAAAAGGTTTGCAAGTTTATAATTGCGATTTAACGCAAAACTGCCGCGCGGCAATCTGGTATTCGCGCGATATTTTCATCGACAATTGTAAAATGAACGGCATTAAAGCGTTGCGTGAATGTAAAAACGTGAAAATAACGAACACGACGATAAATTCGCCGGAATTCGGCTGGTCGGCAGACAATCTTAGCATTAAAAACAGCAAAGCAAAAAGCGAATATTTTATGCTTCGCTCGAAATCGCTTAATTTTTTCAACGTAGAATTTGAGGGAAAATACTCTTTTCAATACACCAAAGACGTAATTATCGAAAATTGCGATTTCAACACTAAAGACGCATTCTGGCACAGCAAAAACGTCACCGTTAAAAATTCAATAATCAACGGCGAATATCTCGGTTGGTATTCGGACGGGTTGACTTTTGAAAACTGCAAAATTAAAGGCACGCAACCGCTGTGTTATTGCAAAAATCTCACGCTTATAAACTGCACGATGACAAATTGCGATTTGGCTTTTGAAAAATCCGAAGTAAACGCAACCGTTTTAAACAAAATCGACAGCATTAAAAACCCGTATAAAGGCAATATAAAAGTGCAAGACGTCGGCGAAATTATATTAAGCGATAAAAAAGCAAAAGCAACAATTTCAATCGAGAATCAATAATTTACCGCCGTTTTCGGCAGAATATAAAGGCAAAACTTAAAGGATAACGTCAAAAAAACGCTATCCTTTTTTAATGCGGAATTTTAAATAAAAATCGATTTTTAAATTAAAAACAACGGTTTAATCGTCTTCTCTTCTTATTGACCTTATAAAAGTAAAATTTTTCATGATTTCGGTCAGTTTTTCCGAGACAAATTCATTCGCCGAATCGATCGTGACCGAACAATATACGCCTTTTTCGTCTCTTTTAATTTCAAACTTGTGAAAATGTTCGACGTCAAACATTTTTTTTATTTCGGCAGCCTCGTTGTCGTTTTGAGAAAATTCTATGTAAAGCCTGTAAAATCGCTTATGTCTGAAGAATTTCACCGGCAAAAAGTACAAGCACCTTACCGCGACAATCAATATCGTGGTACAAATAGCGACGAAATATAATTCCGCACCGCACGCCATGCCTATACCTGCGGTTGCCCATAATCCTGCGGCGGTCGTCAAACCGTGTATTTCGTGTTGTCTGTATACAATTATTCCCGCACCCAAAAAGCCGATACCGGACACTATCTGAGCGGCAACTCTTGCGCTGTCCGCACTTGCGTCAAACCCGAATTTGGATACGACGACAAGTAATGCCGAACCTATACACACAATCGTGTGTGTTCCTATACTCGCTTCTTTGCGCCTGAGTTTACGCTCGAAACCGATTATAAAACCGAGCAGAATAGAAATGAGTATGCCTATCAGCATATGCGATTCCTGTAAAATTTTATCCCACATAAATTTTCCCCGACGTATTTGATTCAGGGTTTTATTTTACCATACAATTCAGACAATTTCAATATGTTTTTAAAAATAATTGCCGTTTAAATGAGATAAACCCGCATAAAACGGTATTTATTTTTCTATTAAGTCAACAAATTTAAAGTTGACGCAATCGACAAGCCCTTTATCGGTAATTCTTATTTCGGGAATACAAGCAAGCGAAACGATTGCCATTGTCATAAACGGCGACGGCAAAGCACAACCGAGTTCGTTCCACGCTTTTTCAAGCGATTTAACTTTTTCGTTCATTTCTTCAACGGGTATATCGTTCATAAGTCCCGCTACGGGAAGTTCCACAAGTCCGATGACTTTGCCGTTTTTCACTGCTACAAGACCACCGCCGCTCTCGATAAGCGTGTTTACCGCAAGAGCCATATCTTTATCGTTTGTGCCCACAACAAGTAAATTATGTGCGTCGTGCGCTACCGTTTGAGCAAGTGCGCCCTCTTTAATTCCGAAGCCGTTTATAAAACCTTTGCCAACGTTGCCTGTGCGATGATGTCTTTCAAATACGCACGCTTTAAGCAAGTCTCTCGACGGGTCTGCGACAAGTTGACCGTTTTCGGCAGTCATTTCTACTATTTTGTCAATAGTTGTTGTTTTTGCCGATTTTACTTGAATAACGTGTACTTTAACCGTGCCTTCCGCCTCGATTTTAAACGCACTTTCATCTACTTTATCGAGATGCAACGTGTGTTTAAATTCGTCGGGATAAACATATTTTTTATTTGTAAAAAGCGGTTTTCCGCCATTTGCAACGAGTTCGCCGTCGATAAACACTTCGTCTACCGAGCATTTTTCAAGGTCGGAAATCAAAACCATATCAGCACATTTAGACGGAGCAATCGAGCCGAGTTCTTTACTTAAACCAAAACACTCGGCTGTATTTATCGTCACCATTTGTATTGCGCTTATCGGGTCGATTCCTTCCTCGATCGCTCTGCGGACGATATGGTCGAGATGACCGTAACTTATTAAAGTGTGCGGGTGCGAATCGTCGGACACAAGACAAGCAAATCTGCTGTCAACTGCATGTTTTGTCACAGCTTTTGCCACTTCTTCGAGGTCATGCCATGCCGAGCCTTCCCGAAGTTGCGCGTACATACCCCTGCGCATTTTCTCAAGCGCGGACTCTTCGGTGGTCGATTCGTGACAGCAAGTAATTCCCGCAGCGATATAGGCGTTTAACGTCGCACCCGTTTCGGCTGTGGAAAAATGACCTGTCACCGTTTTGCCGGCTTTTAAAGCCGCGTCCACTATATCGTGTGTGCTTTCGTCGGAACTTAAAATTCCCGGGAAATTCATCATTTCACCGAGTCCGGCGCACTCGTCCCAAAGCATTGTTTCGGCAACGTCTTTTGCCGTGATTTCCGCACCGGTATCTTCAAACCCGGGTACTGCGGGTACACACGACGGAGTTGTGAGCATTGCTTTAAGCGGAGTCGTTTCGGCGTCTTTAAGCATACATTTTACGCCGTCAAGCCCCGTTACGTTGCAAATTTCGTGCGGGTCGAAAAACACACCGCAAGTTCCGTGAGGAATAACCGCTCTTGCATATTCGCCCGCTGTAAGCATTGACGATTCGATATGCATATGCCCGTCGATAAACGCCGGTGCAAGATATTTCCCTTTCCCGTCTATAATTTCGGTAAATTCGCCGATTGACGCCGAAACATCGCCAACAGCGGCAATTCTGCCCATCGACACAGCCACGTCGTATCCTTCGAGAATTTCTCCGGTACAAACGTTGATTAGTTTTGCGTTTTTGATTACAAGGTCTGCTTTTTCTCTGCCGAGAGCCACGGCAGAAAGTTTGCGAGTGCATTTGAAAAGAGGGAATTTACAAAAAGTGTTGATCATGGTCTTTTCCTCCGAAAACTTTTTAGTCATGTTGCCTTAGTTACAATTAAACATATTTTCGGCAACTCGACTTTACACTTGTATTTTATCAATTTTTTTTAAAAAGTGCAACTGTTAGAAAAACAAAAACGACCTTGATTTTTCAAAGTCGTTAATTTTTTTATAAATTTTCCATACAAGGCAAAATTTTAACTTAAATTCGACAAATTTTATCGCTTTTTAGTCGTGATTTAGCCTTACGGAATTAAATTGCAATCGTATTTTTCAGTGATTTTGCCGAAAGCAACTTTATTTGCCCCTTCGTATAAATCAAATTTCGTTCCGACAGATAAAATATCGGGCGCAACATCGGCATTTAAAAATTTGATATAAGCGAAAGTCTTGTTTTCGTCGATATATTCGTATGCGTAACAAATAACGGACCATGCGCTGCCGTCAAAAATTTTTTCTCCGTTTATTTCGATAAGCGGAGCGTATTTTTTATTTTCAAACGGAATTCCGCTCTTTCGCTCGTCCGCGAGCCAATTTATAATCGCCTTGAATGTCTGGTCGTTCATAATTTTCCTTTGTTATGCACTGAAAAATAAATTGTGATTATAAACGGACTAAGTCATTTCGACTTGTCCCACAATAAAAGTCCGAAATATTTTAGTTTTTAAAGATAATATTTTTAGTTTTCAAAGATACTAAATTACTAAAAATCATTCCGTTAATCATTGTCAAACAAATCGTCATCCCATAAATCTTCTTCGTCTTTCTCCCATAAAGAAGTAAGATGTATATCTCCGGAATCAAGGTCTAATGCCATAGTGTCGGTCATACGCAAAAGTAAATCACCATCGGAATCCATTGCCATATTATCCGAAACCTGAAATGCAAAATCGTCATCGTCAAAATCAAAAAGAAACTTACTCATCGTGCTCCTCCTCTTGCATGATTTTTATGATTTTAATCCTATTCCGCTATGATATGACTTGCACTGTCTTTTTTGTCAACACGCAAAGTGTTTCGAGTTGTTTCGTTTGCGCAAACATATCATAAGGACGACAATACTCGATTTCGTAAATATCGTCTATCGTTCCGGTTTTTTTGATTTCGTTGCCCTCGTATTTAAGCGTGCCTAAAAGCAAGCCCAAATCTCTTGCGAGTGACTGCGGACTGCACGAAACGTAAATTACACGCTCGGGTAAGGCTTGTCTTATCGATTGAATTATATTGTATTCAATTCCTTTACGCGGCGGATCGAGTACCAAAACGCATTTTTCGCCGTTGCTTTTTATATCGCTTATAATTTTCGGTAAAACTTCTTCGCAAGGGGCGCAAATATTTTGCATTTTGTCGGATAACTTGTTTATTTCAGCAAGTTCGTTTGCCGACTCTGTCGCCTCTTTTATTATCTCGATGCCGATTACATTTTTTGCTTTTTGCGCAAGAATCGCACTCATAAGCCCCGTGCCGCTGTATGCATCGATGACGACGGTATTTTCGTCGAGTTGAGCGAATTTTCTCACGGCGATGTACAATTTATGCCTCACGTTGTCGTTTACCTGCATAAACGAAGCGGGACCCACTTCGTACGTAATTCCGAAGTCCTGCGCCGTAAGAAATGGTTTTCCCGCTATTAAGCGAAAATTGTTGCTTAAAATTACGTTGTTGTTGAGTTTGTTTATATTCAAATATAAAGTATAATCCGCAAAATAGTTGTTTAAAATTTGCGTCAATTTATTGCAATAAGGCAATTCGTCTTGAGTAATTACGAGAATAATCATAATTTTACCGTCGATTTGCTTTACTACAAGATGCTTTAAAATTCCTTGCCCGGTTTCTTCGTTAAAACAACTTACGTTGTAATTTTCGATAAACTCCGTGACGGCTGAAATAACTTTTTGAGCCCAGGCACCGTGCAAACTACAAGCCGTTATAGGCACGATTCTATGCGTATTTTCCGCAAAGAACCCGATTTTATCACCTTTAACGGTGTTCCTGATCGGTAATTGCAATTTGTTTCTGTATTCGTATTTTAAGTCGCTTTTTTGAGTCAACGGAACGTCGTAATCGATAAACGCGATTTTATGTAAACAATCTTTAAGCGTTTTCGATTTGATTTTCAACTGTTCTCTGTATTTTATATGTTGAAGTTGACACCCGCCGCATTTGCCGAAAACGGGACACATTGCCCTTTCTCTTTCGTCTGCGGGAGTATAAATTTCTTCTATTTTGCCGAAAGCAATGTTCTTTTTTACTTTTAAAATTTTGTATCTTATTTTTTCACCGGGCAAACATAGCGGAACAAATACCACCGAATTGCCGTTTTTGACAATACCTTCTCCGTTTGCCCCGATTTCCGAGACGATACCGTCGAAAACTTCGTTTTTTACCATAATAACCCCTTAAAGTTTCAGCCTTTGTATTAAAATATTTGCGGTAATCTGAAATCTTATCATAATAAAATCATATGCGATAAAAAACAAAAAACCGACTGTCGGTATAATAATTTTAATATATTTTGCGATTTTTTCGTTGATCCCCACAAACATTTGAGTAAAATAATAAGTAACGTACAACGTACCTATAAACCACAATGCTTTTACAAAAAACAACAATATTTTAGTATATTTCTTCTTCGTTTTTGTAAAAACGATATCGTTGATTATGGGATGAATCCCGAAAAACATAGCAAACGGTATAATGACTTGCAATCTTACTCCCGTGAGCAAAAACGAAAGCAACACCGTCGCTAAATAAGTCAAAAACGCGCCCTTTACCGACTGCTTGGTAAGCGGCAGCATCATACATAAACTCGCCATGAAAATACACGACAAATCCAAATCGGGTACGTATGCCCCTATTGTCAAAAAAACCAAAGCAAACGCAGTCGAAACCGCGCAAAGCGCGATAGTCTTCGATTTATTCATTTTATCTGCAATTACAACAACAGTTTAAAAGCGCGTTGCACGCGACTATCTGACAGCAAGTGTCCATGCACGACATGCCGCCCATTTGCCTTTCGTCATAACCCATATTGCCCGAATGATTCCAATCGTTTGCGCCCGCGTTTCCGTTTTGTTGGTTATTCGCATTATTATTCGCATTGTTTTCGGCGTTCATGCCTTCGACAAGCGTATTATAAGCGTCTTTATACTTCTTTTCCTCGGAATTCATGCTCATTGCGATTTCAAGTTGCTTTTTACTTTCGTTTTTCCAATTCTTTTTATAGAAAACAACCGATTGCAAATAATGCCATTCTGCGTTTCTTTCGTCAAAAGCATCCAAAAATCTTTGAGCGGCTTGTAAATCTCCGTCTCTTATCGCTTTTTCTACTTCTTCAAAAAGATTACCGCTTCTTTCTTTGTTTTCCTTGCGGGAATTCATTATTTCATTATAAGCGGTCTCAACCTCGGTGAGTTTTTTAGCGGCGTAGTTGCCTGCTTCTCCATCTAAAAACCTGTCTTCCGAATATTTCTTTTTCAACGCTTCGTATTCGCGCTGTATATCTTCGTCAGAAGAATTTTCATTGCAGTTTAAAATCATGTAATAATGTTCAAGCATTGTTTTTTATACCTTTATTTAAAATTTGATTAGTAGTGTTAATTATTCCTTTAGTGAGTATGTTTTCAATTAAATCCTTATTGAATTTAAAAGAAACCTTTTCATAATTTGTCTTAATATTGCAGATTATATCGTTAAAAATAAAAACTATTTCATTTTTGTGATTGTTAAGCAGTTCTGCATAAGTCGCATCTTTATATATAAGGCAAAACGGATTGTAGTTACCTTTTTTATTGTCTTTATCGTAATCGTCGAGTGCGTCGATTAAATATATCCACTTACCCACGTAGTACATAAGTTGCTCGATATATTCGGTGCAGTCCTCTTTCAAAAGTTGTTTGATTACGTCTTTTAACATACAAGCGGTGCTGTCAGCCGAAATGTCAACGCTTTCGATTTTATTCTTTTCGACTTCAGCCAACTCGTCGCAACTGCGTTTGACTATTTCGTCGAGTTCGGGATATTTCTTTTTTGCTTTTTTGTAACCCTTGGAAATAAATAAATTTCTGAAAAGTACCTTTTTACCGTCTTTTTTATCATCTTTAATCTTATAATACACCATTATAGTGTTAAGATAAGCGAGTTTTTGTGAAATTTCGTCGATATTTGCAATCGGACGTTTCGATATGGGGTGCAAAACACAATGTTTTTTCTCGATTTTTACGTCGCAATCTTTGATATTATGCACGAATGCGGATAAAAAAGCGATATCGTAAGTAAGCCCCATTCTCGCCATTTGACCGCAAGTAGACGAAATCGATTTACATATTCCGCAGTATAACGCCTTGTAAAGCACGTCGTCTTTTCCGTATAAATACGGATTGTACGTTTTTAAATACCCAAACATTGTTTTCCTTAATTATTTTCTGTCAAGTTGCAAAAGTCCGACTTTTCTGTATACTTTGGCAAGCATTTTGCCCGCAATTCTCTCCGCTTGTTCTTTGCCGTTTTGCATAATTTCGTTTAAATACGCTTTGTCTTTGAGAATTTCGTCTTTTTTCTTTTGTATTGGCAAAAGCGCGTCGCCGACAACTTCGCCAACGGCAATCTTGAAATCGCCGTATCCGCTTCCCGAAAATTGACTTTCGATTTCAGCCATAGATTTACCCGTAAATACCGAATAAATCGTCATAAGGTTGCTTATTCCCGCTTTGTTTTCTTCGTCGAATCTGATTTCGTTTTCGCTGTCGGTTACGGCACGCTTAAACTTCCTTATAATCGTGTCTTTATCGTCGTACATACTGATAAAACCGTTTACGTTTTCGTCGCTTTTAGACATCTTTTTGTCGGGGTCCTGCAAACTTTTAATTCTTGCGCCGACTTTGGGGATAAGCCCTTCGGGCACGGTAAAGGTAGGACTGTATCTGTTGTTGAAACGTATTGCCAGATCCCTTGCGATTTCAAGGTGTTGCTTTTGGTCCGCGCCGACGGGCACCAAATCGGTGCCGTAAAGCAAAATATCGGCAGCCATTAATACAGGATAATCCATAAGTCCCATATTTATATTATCCGCATGAGCCAGACATTTACTCTTGTATTGAGTCATTCTCGAAAGTTCGCCGGGATAAGTAAGCGTGTTTAAAATCCACGTGAGTTCGGCGTGCATAGAAACGTGAGATTGCACGAAAAGTACACATTTTTGCGGATCTACTCCGCATGCAAGATACAAAGCGAGCAATTCGCTCGTCCTTTTGCGCAATTCTGCAGGCTCTTGCTTTACTGTAAGAGTATGCAAATCGGCAATAGAATATATACAATTACAGTCATCCATATAATCTACCCAATTTTTTATAGAGCCTATATAATTGGCGATTGTAGGAATACCGCTCGGCTGAACGGCACTGAAAAGGATTTTCTTTTGAGTATTGTTATTTTCCGTTTGCATAAAACCTCCGAAATAAAACGTTTTACGTTTAAAATATATTTAAAATAACATAAATTATTATAATTATATCACATTTTATACTAAAATGCAATGTTTAAAATATAAAAATAACGGGTTTATCGTTTAAAACGACAAACCCGCATATTAATTTTTTAAATCAGTGTAAGTATTTAACCATATATTCGGGAATTTCTTCTCTCGTTGCGCTTAAAGTCAATACAATTTTCATACCGTATTCCTTTTCGATTTTTTCAATAGCCTTGAAGAAATCCTCGATTTCGTTAATTCCTTTGCCTGCAATACGAAGAACTCCGTCGATAAACAAATATTCTATATCTGCGTTGCCCGCTACAAGACCTTTAACGAATCCCGTAAGAGCCTCTTCCGTGTGAATTTCGAATTCGGTTGCATATAAACATCTGACGTTGAAATCTATACTCGATGAATTTATTTTATCTTGTGTAATAAACACTATATCGCCTTTTCTCGATTCAAGTTTTGCAACAGTGTTTACTTGTTCGATAATAATTTTGGTTTTGCCCGCGCCTTTCGGTCCATAAATGATTGAAATCATAAATGTGTGCCTCCTTTTTTCTATATTGTAAACTATTTAGCCGCTTTTTTCAAGTCTTTTTAATAAATTTTCACACAAAATCACACAAATTTTTGCATAAATATTAATTTTCGCCGCTTGTGAGTTTTGCCTCTCTGTCGGCAATCGCAAGAGCGTCGAGCATTTCGTCCATATCGCCCATAATAAACGAATCGAGCGAATATAAAGAAAGCCCTATTCTGTGGTCGGTTACACGGCTTTGCGGATAATTGTAAGTACGTATCCTTTCCGATCTGTCGCCCGAACCTATCTGGCTTTTTCTGTTTGCCGCATATTCGTTTTGATACTTTGTGTTGTAATAATCGTATAATCTGCTTTTCATTACTCTCATTGCCTTTTCTCTGTTTTTAATCTGAGACCTTTCGTCCTGGCAATTTACAACGATTCCCGTAGGAATATGCACCATTCTTATACACGATTCGGTTTTATTTATATGCTGACCGCCCGCGCCGCTGCTTCTGCACGTCTCGATAATCAAATCTTTTTCGTCGATATTTACTTCAACGTCTTCAGCCTCTGGCAAAACCGCGACCGTCGCCGCCGAAGTATGAACTCTGCCCTGAGATTCGGTTTCGGGCACTCTTTGCACCCTGTGCACGCCGCTTTCGTATTTAAGTCTCGAATAAACGCCTTTGCCCGAAATTGAAAGCGTAGCCTCTTTGATTCCGCCGAGTTCGGTCATATTTCTGTCGATTTCTTCTACTTTCCATCTGCGCTTTTCGGAATAGTTTAAATACATTCTATAGAGTTCGTACGCAAACAACGCCGCCTCTTCGCCTCCTACGCCCGCTCTTATCTCTATAATAACGTTTTTATCGTCGTTGGGATCTTTGGGCAAAAGCATAATTTTAAGTTCGGCTTCGATTGCTTCGAGTTTCGCTTTGCAGTCTTCAACTTCGGACAAAAGAAGTTGTTTCATTTCTTCGTCCGTTTCGTTTTTCGCCTCGTTTTCGGCGTCGTCGCACTGTTTTTTAACTTCTTTATACTCTAAATATTTATTTACCGTATCTTCCATATCCGAGCGTTCTTTGGTGTATTTTTTCCACTCTTCCATGTTTTCAAGCACCTTGGGATCTGATGTCAATTCGGTAAGTTTATTATATCTTTCAAGTATAGATTCAAGTTTTTCAATCATTTTGTTCTGCCTTTAACGTTGTATTTTTATCTTGATTATTCTGTCGATACCGTTTATGTCTTTGATGATTTCCGTCTCATATCCGTTGAACATATCCGCAATTTCTTGTGCTTGATTTATACCGCACTCCAAATATAAAACTCCGCAATTTTTAAGATATTTGCTTGCATTTTGAAATATTTTACGATAATAATCAAGTCCGTCGTTTCCTCCGTCGAGTGCCAGAATCGGCTCAAACGATTTCACTTCTTTATCAAGCGTTTGTATGTCGTCGCTTCTTATATACGGCGGGTTGCTTATAATCACATCAAACTTCCTTTCGCCAATACCGTCAAACATATCGCTTAAAACAAATTCTATTTCGGCGTTGTTTTTTCTCGCATTCGACTTAGCAAGTTCTATCGCTTTGTCGCTTATATCGACGGCGGTCACTTTTGCATTTGTCAACTTTTTAACCGCAATGGCTATTGCTCCGCTGCCTGTACACAAATCGAGCACTTCGCTGTTTTCGTTGATATCTTTTAACGCGTGCTCGACAAGTTCTTCGGTTTCGGGACGAGGAATCAACACCCTTTCGTCCACGTCTAAAGTAAATCCGTAAAATTCGGTGTTACCGACTATGTACCAAAGCGGACGTCCGCTTATTCTTTCTTTAACGTAAGCATTAATTTTATCTACTTTGCTTGCGCTTATAAGGCTTTGATTTTGTTTTAATTCGGAACGTTTAACACCCGAAACTATAGAAACAATCCACTCGCCGTCGCTTTCGTCGGTAATTCCGCCCTCTTTAAGTTCTTTATTGACTCTTTCAAGACACTTATTCACCTTTTCGGGTGTAATGAATTTAACAGGCGTAATACTTTCGTCGGCATCCATTTCAAGCACTTTGTTAAACGCGGCGATTGCAACTTCCATCATATCGTCGTCGGGTTCTCTCGTAGTGAGCCTTTGAAGTAATAATCCCGGGGCTTTAAGCGGGTAAAACACCCAACACTCGGTTTTTGCAAGACCTTTCAAAAGTTCGTAAGAAAGTCCTGCAACAAGCGGAAGCAATGCGATTTTTAAAAACATTCTGTACACGCCTTCGAGTTTTGCAAAAGAATTTACAAGCGAAAACACCAAAATACTTATAAGCATTACGAAAAACAAAAACGTCGTTCCGCAACGGTTGTGTACTCTTCTGCATTTTTTGACGTTTTCGACGGTAAGTTCCATTCCCGATTCATAGCACGTAATCGTTTTATGCTCCGCGCCGTGATACATATAAGTACGCCTTATGTCTTTCATCAAAGACGTAAGCACGATATAAAGCACGAAAATACAAACGCGAATTAAACCCTCGATCAGGTTATACAAAAAACCGGATTTACTTATGCCCGTCCACTTTGCGATGAGCGAAGTAAGCCATTGAGGGCAAACGACAAATAAAAATACAGAAAACGCAAGTCCTAAAAGCACGCCTATCCATATCATAAGGGTCATTAAATCGATTTTCAGTTTTTTAGAAAGCCAATTTTCAAATTTTGTAGGTTCGCTTTCCCCGTAAACGTCGGCAGAACGCATAAGCGTTTTCGTTCCGACCACCATGGAACTGAAAAAATTGACGATGCCTCTGATTATGGGAAGTCGCAAAATGAAATTCTTTTTGCTTGCGGGTTTAAGCCTTTCGCTTTCAATCCTTATCGTTCCCTCTTCGTCTCTCACGGCGGTTGCCATAGACGCAGCACCGCGCATCATTACGCCTTCCAGAACCGCTTGTCCGCCGATGGAAGTCGTGCGGTTTTTTTTGTTTTTCTTTTCTTTTTTCAAAATATTTCCCTCTATAACAAAATCGCTCTATGTCAGCCATAGAGCGCAATTTGTATTATCAGATATAAAATTAAAATTATAAACTATATCTTTTCTTGAATTTGTCGACACGACCGCCGGCGTCAACCAACTTTTGCTTACCCGTAAAATACGGATGGCATTTAGAACAAATATCAACCTTCAATACGTCTACGTTTTTAGTAGTTCCCGTCTGGAAAGTTTCTCCGCAAGCGCATTGTACCGTTACTACTTTATAATTAGGATGTATATCTGCCTTCATAATATTCACCTCTCAACTATTATTTGCTAAACAATTATATTATATTTTTTATAAATAGTCAACTTATTTAAGCCGATATAATATAAAATTTAATAATTTTTTACCGCTGATATATTGATTTTGCTTCAAATCACGTCAAAAGCGAAATTTAAAATTTTTTACCGGCAATTTTAAATTATTTATTCTAAATTGAGACAAAATAATAATTGCCGCAAACTAAATGATAACCATTTTACTTGACTTTTTTGTATTAAATAAATATAATGCATTATAGGAGTTTACTTATGTTTTATTGGCAAATCGACGAACCGAAAAAAATCGAACAGTTGTCGGGCAAAGAAAATATCGACTCGATAAACTGTATTAAAATTAAAATTAAACAAGCCTTGCTCACACAAGAAGATTTTGATTTGTTTCAAGGCGTTGAAGACGCGGAATACCCCGTTATTCCGTCGAGTTTTGCTGTGGGCGAAGTATCGGAAGTAATTGATGAAAACAGTTCTTATGGTCTTAAACCGCTTGACAAAATATATCTCAATCGCGAAGCAACCGCATTGTCCGATGATGAAAATCGCCAATCGGGCGAACTTTTAAAGGATTTCGTCGTTGCAAATAAGGACGATATTTATATACTGCCGCCGACAATTTCTTTGGATGACGCGATATATATTGAATATATTTCAATGGCTTTAAAGACCTTTGACAAACTCGATATTCAAAAAGGCGAACACGTGGCGGTCATCGGCGGAGGCATCCTCGGAAACATACTCGCCCAGATAATCAATTATCATCAAGGCGTACCCATTATCATCGACAACAACGAAGATAATTTGAAAACCGCAGAACAATGCGGTATTTATTACACCACAAAAACCGACGCAGATTTTGAAACATACATCAAAGAAATCACCGGCGGCAGAATGGTTTATAAAATCGTTTACCTTTCCGACTCTCACTTAAACTCCGACATTTCTTTAAAGTTAGCGCGCAAAAACGCAAATATCGCATATATCGGCTTCGGAAAATCCAATATCAGACTCAGTTGCTCGGTAGCGATGAAAAAACAACTTTCGGTCACTTTCGTAAACGACGGCACCGGTTATACCGAAACGGCGATAAACTTAATCGCAAACAAAGCGTTGAACTTTTCAAGATTTTCAATTCCAAAGGTCGCATTCAGCGGAGTTAAACGTATATTTGAAAATTCTTTAACCGAATCGACAAATCAAAAAGAATATATCATAACTATCGAATAAAAACGTTCGTACTGTAATTTCGTTTACAGAAATGCAACTGCTTTTTAAAAATTTACACGTAATATTTATTATATTAAGTCAAATATATTAAGTCAAAAAAACCGTTTATTTGCAAGGAATTTTCTCCTTTTAAATAAACGGTTTCTATTTTATTCTTTTAATTGCCTCTCACAATTTTACATTCGTTTATATGCGGCAAATTTTAAAAACTTATATGTTTATATCTGCAATTTTAAACCGAAATGCCCGTAAGTGCCCTGCCGTATGAAATACCGGGGTTTTCTGCCGTAATAAAAAACTTTCCGTCGGAATTTATCGTAAGCACAATGTCGCCGTGCAAGTCATTTCTGAATATTTTTGTCATATCGTTTTCATAAAGCAAATCCAACGCCTCTTGTCTCGGGTGTTTATGCTTATTGTTTAATCCCACTTGAATTACCGCATATTCGGGATTAATCGCATCGAGCAACGCTTTCGTAGTCGAATTATAACTACCGTGATGCCCCACTTTAAGTAAATCGACGTCATATTTACTTCCGTAAGTATCGAGATATTCTTGAATCGTTCGTTTTTCGGCGTCTCCTGTGAAAAGTAAATCGAAATCGCCGTAACTAAACAAAATTATAGGCGAATAGTCGTTGCTGTCGGTATATTTTATATTGGCGACTTCTTGTGTAGGCGTCAGAAAATCAAAGAAATACCCTTCGCTTTCGTTACCGAAATCACTGTTATAATTGAAAAACGAATACCCGGTTCCTTCCGCTTCGACCGAAAGCAACAAATCGGCATAAGTTTTAGTAGCCGACACCAATCCTCCGTTTGCAGGTGGATTTAATTTAGTGCTCAACGCCGATGTAGATTCATGCGAAGAATGTACGTACGGTAAAAACGTATAACCTACCGAATAGTTTTTATAAACGTAATCGAAATTGCCTATATGGTCTTTATCCTGATGAGTCGCAAGCACGTAGTCTATAGTTTCAACGTGAAGTTTGTCGGTTAAATATTCCTTTATAGTCGCTTTGTTTTTATTTGACGTATCTCCGCTGTCAATCATCATCGTTTTTCCGTCGGGAAGTTGAATAAACATACAATCGCCTTGCCCTATATCGATAAAATGCACTTCTACGTACTTTTCGGTTCGAGTCGTCACGGGAAAATCGTAATAAGAATAATCTTCGCTGTATTTTTGGTATTTAGCAAGAATATCGCCGCTACCCGGATTACTCGAAGAATCCGTGTTATCGCCCGTATTGCTGTCGGTATCAACGTTTGTATCGCTGTTTGAATCGTCGCCGCTATCGCCCGGTTGACTCATCGATGCAATCCATCCATCGACTTTCATTTTAAATGCGTCTATTGTATAATAACAAACCACAAAAATTATTACCAGTGCCAAAATTACGCACAAAATCTCAAACCAATATTTTTTTACCGCTTTTTCCGCTTGTTTTTTATATTTTTTCTTTGGCATTTTTGTCTCCGTAAATTTAAATTTTGTTTTAACAACCTCTTACTTATCCGAGGTTATTATTTTTTTGTTTAGTCTGTCGTTTTTTAAGCGTATTAAATTGTATTTTTGTGTCAAGAGTTTTATATGTTGCGTTTTTATTCTATAACTTGCAATACGGCAACTTTTAAGTAAAGCCCTTCGTCGAGTCCGATAAACGTAGAATGATCCTTACCTTGAGTCCTGAGTTCCACCATTTTGACCTTTCGTCCGCTTTTTATCGCGCTTTCCTTGATCATTTCCAAAAACAAATTGATTGTAAGGTGTTGCGAGCAACTGCAGGTAACCAAAAACCCGTTTTCATTGAGCAATTTCAACCCTAAAATGTTGATATCTCTATATCCTGCGTAGGCTTCTTTTACAGTGTCTTTACTCTTTGTAAAAGCCGGCGGATCCAAAACGACCACGTCGAATTTACGTTTTTCTGCCTTATATTCTCTTAAAATTTGGAAAACGTCCGCCTGAACGGCATTTATGTTTGTAAAACCGTTTAACTCAGCATTTTTGTTTACAAGGTCGATTGCTTTTTGACTGATATCGACGCTTTCGACTTGTTTTGCCCCGTATTTTGCTGCACATAACGAAAAACCGCCTTCGTTACAAAAACAATCAAGCACTGTATTCCCTTTTACGTAGCACTTTAAATTATCTCTGTTTTCCTTCTGGTCGAGAAAATATCCCGTTTTTTGCCCGTTTTCAAGGTCGACTAAAAGTTTTAAACCGTTTTCCTCGATAATGACTTCCGGTGAAAATTCGCCGTAAAGTTTACCTTTAATAAGCGGCAAACCCTCTTTTTCTCTTACGGCAACGTCGCTTCTTTCGTAAATTCCTTTGGGATTAAATATTTCAACCAAAATATCGACTATCATTTGTTTTCGCACTTCCATACCGAGAGACAGAAACTGAACCGAAAGATAATCGCCGTATTTATCTACAATAAGCGCGGGCAATAAATCGTTTTCGCCGAAAACCACCCTGTAATTATTTGAATAACCGAGTTGAACACGCCTTTGATTGGCGGCGCAAATTCTTTTATAAAAGAAATTTCTATCGATCTCTTCTTCTTTCCACGTCAAAATTCTGACCAGAATTTTAGACGCGTGATTTATATATCCGAGACCAATAAACCTGTTGTCAAAACTTTCAACTCTTGCAATACTGCCTTGTTTATCTTTTCCTTCGATTTTATAAACCTCGTTTGCATACACCCACGGGTGGTATTGCATCAAGCGTTTTTCTTCGCCCTTTTTAAGTATTACCGTATACATAAAACTTTTTATAATTCCTTATTTTATCTTGATTTATGAAAGTTTTTTCATTTTTAAACCGCACTTTGAGATAACGTCGTTTTCAGTAAGCCCGCACGAGATAAGTTGTTCGTTTACGGTTGAATGCAACACAAATGAGTCATCGCACCCGAACGAATAAAACTTGATATTTTCATTGATAAGCGCAGTCGAAACCATCGAGCCGAACCCGCCGTACAAATTGTTTTCTTCAAGCGTAATTACAGTATCGCCTTTTTTTATCGTACTTAAATATTTATAATCAAGCGGTTTTACGCATCTCACGTTGACTATCTCGATATCTTCTTTACAGAACATTTCAATCGAAGTTGCAAGATTTAACATTCTTTGTCCCACCGCCAATATTTTGACGTTTTTACCGTATTTAACAATTTCCCACCCATATGAAAACTGAGTGTGATTTTCAAAATCAATATGCGCACCGTTGGGATAACGAATGGCAATCGGCGTTTTTTGCCCTATTGCAAAAGTAAGAGCGTTTTCAAATTCCTTTGAATCTTTGGGTGTGATTATCGTCAGGTTTGGCATTGACTGCAAATAACTCAAATCGAACAAGCCTTGATGCGTCTGCCCGTCAGAACCGACAAAGCCTGCCCTGTCGATGCAGAATACAACCGGCAAATTTTGCATACAGACGTCAATTAATACCTCGTCGTAAGCCCTTTGCAAAAAAGTCGAATAAATGCATACAACGGGTTTTAATCCGCCCAAAGCCATACCCGCAGAAAGCGTTACGGCGTGTTCCTCATTTATACCCACGTCGAAAAATTTGTCGGGATATTTTTCGGCAAACGTTTTTAATCCCGTACCGTCTTTCATTCCAGCGGTAATTGCAACCACGTCGTTTCGTTTTTCGGCTATACCGCACAAGGTTTCGCCGAGTTTTGCGGAAAACGTGTTTTCGCTTGCACTCAAATGCTTACCCACGCCGTGATATGCGTCGGCATGCTCTTCCGCCTTGCCCATACCTTTGCCTTTTATTGTCTTTAAATGCAAAAGCGTGGGTCTTGGGTTGTCTTTAATATTTTTAAGTATGGAAACCATACTTTTAATATCGTGTCCGTCAAACACACCCACGTAATTAAAGCCGATTACATCAATAAACGTATTCCTGTTTAACGAACGCTTTATAAAAGCCTTAAATTGCTTGAGTTTTTTACCTATCCACAACTTGCCGATGCTTCTGTTTAATGCGCTCATCGTTTTGGAATAGTGTTTTTTCGTCGTCCACTTGGATATCAGTTTGTAAAGACCCGAGTTGTTTTTCGATATCGACATGCCGTTGTCGTTTAAAACCACCAAAAATTTATTGGGTTTTATCTCGTCGCAAGTCATCGCTTCCATAGAAAGCCCGTTGAAAAGCGACGCGTCTCCCACAACGCTTATAACGAAATTATCCTGCTTTAACAAATCTCTCGCATAAGCATAGCCGAGTCCCGCCGAAACAGCCGACCCCGCATGTCCGGACGAATATGCGTCGTATTCGCTTTCGGTTATAGCCGGAAAACCAGACAAGCCGCCCTCTTTGCGCAACGTATCGAAATTATCGCATCTGCCCGACAAAATTTTGTGAGCGTAGGCTTGATGTCCCACGTCGAAAATCAATTTATCTTTGTCGAAATCAAACACGTAATAAAGCGCAACAATCAAATCGACTGCACCCAGACTCGAAGCAAGATGTCCTCCGTTTTCGGAAACGACAGAAATTATTTTTTCCCTTATTTCGCCTGCAAGCACGGGCAAATCTTTAATATTTAGTTTTTTAACGTCTTTCGGAGTTTTTACGCTCTCTAAAAATGACATATTTTCTCCAATCAATTAAACGGTATCGCACAATAAACGCCAACCGACGAAAGCACGAATATAGCCGCAATTACTATTATAATATATGATAAAACCTTTCCTGCTTTTCGATTTTTTAAATTTTGCAATTTATCCACCGCCATACCGACGGCAAAAATATTTATCGCAATTGCCGGCACGGCATATCTCGCGCTCATTGTGCAAACGTGCGGATAAAGTATGCAAAACAAATAAAACGAAGCAGTAACCAAAAGCGTAGTTCCGCCTAAAATCATCCTCACGACGCCGTCTCGGCTTTTATCCGCCGCAAACGCCCATACGGACGAAACAACGGATATCAACGCAAGTAAAACGCTTGCATAAAAAGCGATTGTACAAATCGATTCTATGCTTGTAAACAGCGATTCTTCAAACATTGCCGACTTTAAAACACCTATCGTGGGATTAAAGTCGTTGTATAAAGCGTTTTTGTTTACAACTCTGTTTTGCGTAAACACGCTTTCAAGTTGATATAATCTGAAATTAAACAGTCTATCCAAAACGGTGTGGCGCGTTTGAGTCGAAAACGGCGAATTACCCACGTATTGCGCACTTTTTACGCTTTGTTCAAGCACGTATCCAAACGGCATGCCGCATAAAAAATAATTTCTTACCGACCAAAATAAGCCGAGAGGCACACAAATCACACCAAACACAACAAATTGCTTAATAAGCAATTTGTTATCTTCCCTCTTTGAAAACAGCGACAGCAAAAACATAATCGCAATCGGCGGAGCAACCATCCATACGGAAAGTTTCGTCATCATACCGAGACCGATAGAAAACGCAATCGCAATAATGTTGCGCAGTGTTTTGTTTTTGTGCCATTTGATTGCGAAATAAATGGAACAAACAGCAAGCATAACCGACAAATTGTCATTATTGAGCGAGCCGGATAAAAGAATAAACGTAGGATGAACAGCCAAAACACAAAGAGAAACAATCAACCCTGCGTTTTTAAGTCCTGCTTCTTTAAGTATGCGATAACATACGTACAAAGTAATCATCGATTCGGTAAGCGTGAGTATTTGCAATCCTTCATAAGCGACGATATAATCCACTCCGAAAAGCGTCCAGAATCTCAACGCCGCCGCACAAATAATGTGATGAAACGGCGGATGATACATTTGCGAATTCATTATATTTTCCTTCGGTAAAGAAAAATGTTCGTAAATGTATTTAACGTAATAAAAATGTCCTTTTTCACCTTTTAAATACAAATCGTGCTGACGAATGCCGTAGCCTGTATACAACACGTAAAACAACCTGAAAAAGTAAGCGAGAATAAATATTACCGCAACAACAGTGCCAATCGAAAAAGTTCTTTGTCTTATTTCGGTATACACGCAAACAGCCAAATAAGCAAAAATAAGTATAACTGCGATAAAAAACGCAAACAAATGCTGTTTGTTTTTTGCCGTAATACAGAAAAGGCAACACAGCAAAATCGAAAACAATATAATCACGCTATAATAAAGCGCAGCGTTTATTCCCTTTAAACCATTGCTTTTTACGATTTTATACGCCAGATACGCATATGCCGCAACGATTGCAACCGACAAAAAGCAAAGTCCGAACGTCGATAAAGTATACATATTGCCGAAAGTCGTCGCCGTAAACAATATATATGCGACAACCAAAGACCAAACAGGATGCTTTTTTATAAAAGCAAAACTTTTAAAGCCTTTATTTTCGTCTAAATTTTCAACGCAATTTCCCATGCAAATCCCTCCGACGAATTACTTGTTTTCGTGATAAGATTTTTCAACGTTGACGTTCCATACGTCTCTTTTGTCTGCATCGCTGCCTTTTATGCAGTTTACCGCCGTAATCGCCGTAAGCATCGAATGGTCCATGTTGTTGTATCTGTGCTGTCCGTTTCTGCCGACGCAATACAAATTGTCGTATTTATCGAGAAAATTAACAACTTCGTCAAAGCGCGAATAAGTGTCGAAATACGCAGGATAAGCCTTTTTAACCCTTTCTCTATGGCTGTCTGCTACGTCTTCTTTGTCGATTATGCCCATGCCTACAAGTTCGTTTACGGCAAACTCAACGCATTCTTCATCGCTCATATTCCAGAAATCGTCACCCTCGGAGCAAAAATATTCGAGACCTATCCACACTTTATCGTCGATATCTTTTACGAGATACGGCGACCAGTTGTTGAATATCTGTATTCTGCCGAGTTTTACCGAAGTGTCTTGCACGTAAATCCAACAATCCGGAACGATATTGCCTATCGTTTTGATTTTCGTTTTGTTTTTTAAGTTGAGTTTATTTACCAAAAGTCCCACCGTGACAAAATCGCGGTAAGGAAGTCCGAACGCAATTTCTTTAATCTCACCCGGAACAATTTCCGGCTGCATATCGCAAATTAAGTCTTTAACAGGCATAGACGATATAAAAATATCGCCGTAAACAGTCTGCTCTCCGTCGGGCGTGTCACACACTACCGAAGATATTTTATCACCGTCGAAGTTGATTTGTTTTACTTCGTGGTTTTTCAAAATCTTCGCGCCGAGTTTTTGACTTTCGTCGGCGACCTTTTCCCATAGTTGCCCCGGTCCGTATTTGGGATACCGGAACTGCTCTATAAGCGAAGTTTCAACGTTTTTATCGTTTTTCTTTTTACCGAATAATTTTTTGAAAAAATCCTTAATAAGCGCGCGAATTGAAAGACCTTTTACCCTTTGAGCACCCCAATCGGCAGAAATTTCTCTCGGGTGTCTGCCCCACAATTTTTCGGTATATCCCTCGAAAAACATACTGTATAAAAGTTTTCCGAAGCGGTTTACGTAAAAATCTTCAAGCGAGTTTTCCTTTCTTTTGAAAACACACGCCTTTAAATAAGAAAAACCGACCCTTATCGTCGTAAAAAATCCCATGTTTTTAATTGTGTTGAAATTCATTTTAACGGGATAATCGAAAAATTTTCCTTTATAATATATGCGCGAAATTCTTTGTCTTACGAGCATAACGTCGTCCGACAGTTCAGGGTCGGGACCGCCTTCAAAAAGTTGGCTATCTCTACCCAAAATTTTATCGTCGTATGCGGGAGAGCCTTGAAGAGGCATAAAATTCGACCACCACTTCATTATTTCGTCGTCTTTTGAAAAGAAACGATGCCCGCCGATATCCATACGGTTTTGTTTGTATTTTACGGTTTGAGAAATTCCGCCGAATACGTTTGACTGCTCTAAAAGCACCACTTCAAAGTCGCCGTCATTATCTTTCAACAATTCGTACGAAGCAGTTAAACCCGCAGGTCCGCCTCCGATTATTACAACCTTTTTCAATTTTTCTCCCTTCAGATAAATTTTGCAATGCAAATTTATCTCCATATATTAATGCTACTTAATTATTTTAACATAAATTTAGTTATAAGTAAATGTTTTTATTATTTTATTTAATACATTATTTAATTAACATATGCACATACGATAAATTTTGCTTTGTATACGATAAATTTCTCAGCCCTCTATCGATTTTTAAATTCTTTCCCGGTTTTTTAATTACTATATAAGTCGCAATTTTTTAAATTTTGCGTAATTTTTTAAATTTTCATAATCTGAAACCGGTTAACCGCCTTAAAAAGAAAAGACCCCTTTTAAAAGAGGTCGAACAATTTGTTTCGATTTATACTACCGTTTGTTATGCTCTTACGGGATCGGGATATTCCACGCCGAAAGTCTCGACGGTAGCGCGCTTTATCGCTTGTCTTTCTATAGGTCTGTCCTGATAATCGGTTTTTACCGAAGCGATTTCGTCCACGACGTCCATACCCTCGATTACTTTACCGAATGCGGCATAATCTCCGTCAAGGTGCGGCGCGTTTTTATGCATAATAAAAAATTGCGAACCGGCAGTATTGTAAAACATACTTCTCGCCATAGAAATCACTCCGCGTAAATGGCGCAACTTGTTTTGTTTAAATCCGTTTGCGGCAAATTCGCCCTTGATTTGATATCCGGGACCGCCCGTACCCGTACCGGTCGGATCACCGCCCTGAATCATAAACCCGTAAATTATTCTGTGAAAGGTCAATCCGTCGTAAAAACCTTTTTTAACAAGCGAAATAAAATTGTTTACAGTGTTTGGCGCATATTCGGGATAAAGTTCAATTTTAATTTGTTTTCCGTTTTCGGTTTCAATTGTTACTATAGGGTTCATTTATTTATCCTCCTCGTCGGAAATTTGTTCTACCGTTACGTTTGCTTCGGAAAGTAATTTAAGAGAAAACTCGTCCGGATAACCGTATTTATAAACAATTCTTCTTATTCCGGAATTGATAATCATTTTAGAGCATATAACGCAAGGTTGATGAGTACAATAAAGCGTAGCCCCGTCGACGGCTATGCCGATTTTTGCGGCTTGAGCGATTGCGTTTTGCTCGGCATGCACGGCATAACAAATTTCTTGCCTTGTGCCGCTTGCGATATTCATTTCTCTGCGCAAGCACTCGCCCCTGTCTTTACAACTGATTACGCCTGCGGGCGCACCGTTATACCCCGTTGCGATTATTCGTTTGTCTTTTACGATAATTGCGCCGATTTGCCTGTTTTCCTGAAAACAACTCGACCATCTGGCAACGTCCTGAGCCAAAGACATAAATCTATAATCCCATTTATTCATATATTTCCTCCGCAAATTCTCATGTTTACATTAAAATAATAACATATTTTGAGTTTATAATCAATGTTTTTTTGCGAATTGATAATTTATTTGCCTATTCTACAAAATTTTTACATTATTTTCACGTTTTTCTATTGACTTTTGCGCCGTAATGTATATAATTATATTAGCAGACTCAAGATGAGAGTGCTAATCAAGTAAGTATTGGAGGTTTATTATATATGAAAATCAAACCATTGTTCGATAAAGTGGTGCTTAAAGCCACCGAAAACGAAAAAACGACCGCAAGCGGATTTATTCTCACTTCCGCAGCGCAAGAAAAGCAACAAACCGCAACCGTAATTGCAGTCGGTCCCGGCGGAACGATTGACGGAAAAGAAGTAAATATGCAAGTAAAAGTAGGCGAAACCGTCATTGTTCCCAAATATGCGGGTTCGGAAGTAAAGGTTGACGGAGAAAAATACATCATCGTAAGCCAATCGGAAATTCTTGCTATAGTAGAAGAATAATTGAGGAGGTAAAATCATCATGGCAAAACAAATCAAATACGGAGAAGACGCCAGAAAGGCTCTTGAAAAAGGCGTAAATACTCTTGCAGATACAGTAAAAATCACTCTCGGACCTAAAGGAAGAAACGTCGTACTTGACAAAAAGTACGGAACTCCCCTCATCACAAACGACGGCGTGACCATCGCAAAAGAAATAGAACTCGAAGACCCGTTTGAAAACATGGGCGCGCAACTCGTTAAAGAAGTTTCAACAAAAACCAACGACGTAGCGGGCGACGGCACGACCACGGCTGTTGTTCTGGCTCAAGCAATTATAAGAGAAGGACTTAAAAATCTCGCTGCGGGCGCGAATCCCGTTATTCTGAAAAAAGGTATTGCAAAAGCGGTTAACGTTGCCGTCGACCAAATTAAAAACATTTCAAAGCCCATCGAAACAAAAACGGCAATCGCGCAAGTCGCGTCTATTTCGGCAGGCGACGAGGCTGTCGGCACTCTCGTTTCCGACGCAATGGAAAAGGTGGGTAAAGACGGCGTAATTTCCATTCAGGAAAGCAAAACAATGAAGACCGAACTTACCACTGTCGAAGGTATGAGTTTTGACAGAGGTTATGCTTCCGCTTACATGGTAACCAACACCGATAAAATGGAAGCAGTACTCGACAGTCCGCTTATCCTTATAACCGATAAAAAAATCTCGTCGATTCAAGAGATTTTACCCATTATCGAACCTATCGCAAATGCGGGTCAACGCCTTTTGATTATTGCCGAAGACGTAGAGGGAGAGGCTCTTGCTTCACTCGTTGTCAACAAACTTAAAGGCATATTCAACTGCGTTGCGGTTAAAGCCCCCGGCTTTGGCGACAGAAGAAAAGCAATGCTCGAAGATATCGCTATTCTTACCGGCGGCACGGTTGTTTCCTCCGACCTCGGTTATGAATTTAAGGACGTAACGCCCGATATGCTCGGTAAAGCACTTCAAGTAAAGGTAGACAAAGACAATACGACAATCGTCGACGGTGCGGGCGACCCCGAACAAATTAAAGCAAGAATTCAATCGATTAAATCGCAAATTGCGGAAACTACTTCAGATTACGACAGAGAAAAATTACAAGAAAGACTTGCCAAACTCGCCGGCGGCGTAGCGGTAATCAACGTAGGCGCGGCAACCGAAGTAGAAATGAAAGAAAAGAAACTCCGTATTGAAGACGCTCTTGCGGCAACGCGTGCGGCAGTTGAAGAAGGTATCGTTCCGGGCGGCGGCACGGCACTTCTCTCCACTGTTCCCTCCCTTAAAAAACTTATCGCTACTTTGTCGGGCGACGAAAAGACGGGTGCGGAAATTATACTTCGCACCGTTGAAGAACCTATCAGACAAATCGCTAAAAACGCGGGTCTCGACGGCTCTGTCATCGTAAACAACATTTTAAAGAGCAGAAAAGCAAATTACGGTTTCGACGCATTAAACAACGTTTATACCGATATGATTGCTTCCGGTATTATCGACCCCGCTAAAGTAACTCGTTCGGCACTTCAGAACGCTGCATCTATCGCATCTACGCTTTTGACAACCGAAAGCATAGTTACAGATATTCCCGAACCCGAAAAGGCAAATCCCGCCGCGGGCATGAACGGTATGTATTAATATCTAATTCTGTAAAATTTAAAATTAAGGGCTTCCTTCGGGAAGCCCTTTTTATATTATTTTTAATGCGGCTTATATACGTATAAGTCTGATTTTAAGTCGTTTTAAGAGTTAATTTTATCCTTAATCAGATTGTAAATATCGCCCGCGCCGAGCACCAGCAAAACGTCTCCGTTTGATAATTTGTTTTTTTCGTAAGATAAAAGTTCGTCTATATTTTCAAAATATTCCGACTGCGGCAAACGCTCGCTTAAATATTTTCCGTCGTACCCGTCTTGCGGTTTTTCTCTTGCAGAAAACGTTTTAAAAATAGCGATATTTTCTGCATTTTTAAAAACTTTTATGAAATCGTTGAATAGAAATTTTGTGCGCGAATATGTGTGCGGTTGAAATATAATATGTAAGTTTTTATCGCATATATACTTTGCCGTTTTTATGCTTTCTTCAATCTCGTCGGGATGATGAGCATAGTCGGCAATCACTTCCGCGCCGTTTAATTTCCCTATATTTTCAAACCGACGCACAACTCCTTTATAATTGTTTAACGCCGCGATTATATCTTGCGCTTTAACTCCGCAACACCTGCTGACGGTAAATGCAGCAAGGGCGTTATATACACTGTGAAGTCCGTAAACCCTTAAATTAACCTCGCCTGCAACTTCACCGTTTTCGACGACTTTAAACGAATATCTGCCGCCGCTCAATTTCAAATCTACCGCCCTGATCGAATTATTTTCCTCTAAACCGAAAGTGACGGCATTGTCGCTTTTATAGTTTTTCAAATACTTGTCGTCGCCGTTATAAACCCGTAATTCACCTCTATCGAGAAAATTGAAATATTCGTTTAATAAGTCATCAACCGATTCATAACAATCCATATGGTCGGGTGCAACGTTTAAAAGACACGCGATCGCAGGATGAAAATATTTGATATTTTTCTTATACTCGCAAACTTCGCTGACGATATAGTCGTTGCCCGAATAATAATAATTGCCGAAATCGACGTCATACCCACCCACGTGAGCGTAAAATTTCATCTCGCAATATTTAAATATTGTAGAAACCATCGAGCAAACCGTTGTTTTACCGTGACAACCCGCAATACCTATGCTTTTATCAAAACAGTTGCACACTGCCGATAAAAGTTGTGCGCGCGTGTATATCGGCAGAGATTTACTCATAGCCGCCGTAAATTCGGGATTTAAATTGTTAATTGCCGAATTATAAACTACGGCGTCAACACCTTTTAAATTATTCTCGTCATGCCCCTTAAACACTTTAATATTGCAATCGGCAAAATTGTCTTGACATACATTTCTATCGCTTCCGCTGACTTCGTATCCTTGCTCTTTTACGAATTTTGCAAGCGAAGACATGCTTACGCCGCCGATTCCTATAAAATGTATTTTTTTTATGCCTTTTTCTTCAAATTCTTTTATCATATAGCATTATATGATTGCAAAATAAAAATATTTCTCAACGAAAAGTCTAAAATCTATTTAAAATCAGATAAACCGTCTTTAATCGCAAATCAAGAAAACGACTTTAAAACAGCCAATTTCCACACTTGTCGAATTTTCGTTGTCAACCGCTCAAAGGCAACAAAAAACGCGAAAGCGAATGTAAAAAACTCTTAGCGTTTTACAGTCGATTCCGCGCAATTATATGTAATTTTTAAATTTCAGCGTTTTTTGCCGCCGCCGAACAATCTTGAAATGAAAACGGGAACGGTCTTTTTATTCTCTTGATACTCGATCGTTTCTACGGGGTGTTGTTCTTCTTCCTCGTAATAATTATCGTCCGCATTATCCTCTAAATCGATCACTTCGGGTTTGCGATTAAACTCGTTTGAATTTGAATAACCCGCCTCTTCCTTGCTACTTGTCATATTGGACAATTTTTCGTCGATCATCGCCTTTTTAGCGTTATTGTTGCTATTGTTGTTGGTATTTGTCATTACGAATCCCGTAGCAATCAACGTGATTACTACTTCTTCCTGCAACGTAGGGTCGATATTCGCGCCGAAAATAATGTTTGCAGAATCGTCGATTACACCCTGAACAAGTTGAGCCGCCTCTCTTACCTGACCGAGGCTCAAATCTTTACCGCCCGTAATGTTGAGAATTACGCCTCTTGCACCCTCGATAGTCGTCTCTAACAACGGACTTGCAACCGCTTGACGAACCGCCTCGATAATTCTTTTATCTCCTTTTGCTTGTCCGATACCCATGTGAGCGAGACCTTGTCCGCTGATAATGGTTTTTACGTCGGCGAAGTCGAGGTTTATAAGCGAAGGTGTAGCGATAAGGTCGGCAATGCCGCATACACCCTGACGCAAAGTATCGTCGGCGAATTTAAGAGCCTCCGGCATGGAAGTATCCGAAGGAAGTGCCTCAAACAATTTCTCGTTAGGTATAATAATAATCGTATCGACGTATTTCAATAAATTCTGAATACCGTCTTTGGCGTTATCTTCTCTCTTTTTACCCTCGAAAAGGAAGGGCTTCGTAACTACGGCAACCGAAACGACGCCGAGTTCTCTTGCGATACGCGCAATGATAGGTGCTGCGCCCGTACCGGTACCGCCGCCCATACCTGCCGCAATAAACAACAAGTCAGTGCCTTTGACAATCGCCTCAAGTTCGTCTTTGCTTTCTTCCGCAGCCTTTTCGCCGATTTCGGGATTAGAACCCGCGCCGAGACCTTTAGTCGTCTCGATACCTATCTGAATACGGTTTCTGTCAGGCACCTCTGAAATAAGCAATGCCTGCTTGTCCGTATTTACGGCATAAAACTCCGCACTTGATACGTTCATTCTTATCATTCTGTTTACGGCGTTGCTGCCTGCGCCGCCTACGCCGATCACTTTAATTTTACACACATTTAAACTGGTATCCATTTCCATAATATATCCTCCGTATTATCTGAAAAAAAGTCTTCTATTGTTGATTTTATCGTTCAAAGCGAAACTCAGAAGCGCAAACTTTGAAGTTTCGTTCGGTTTGTTCATGTAAGGTATGTCCGGTACGGCAATTTCGATACTGTAATCGGTGCGCTTTACGAGTAAATCTCTCGCTCCCCTTATATAACTGATGCCGCCGCCGGTCAACGAAATTTCCGAAGTGGTTTCGGGAATCATTCTCGAACATTCGCTTAAACATTGAATTATGCTTTCTGCAATCATATCGAGCACGTTTGTCACTATCGGATGCACCTTATCGGACGGAAAAGAAAGAATGTCGTTGTTTACGACTATATCGTACCTTGTACTTTTTGACGCAAGGTTGACCTTCCGTTTAAGTTTTTCGGCGTCTTTTATATCGGGCAATGAAAATTCCTGCATTAAATATGCCGATATATATCCACCGCCGAGCGAAAACGAATTCTGATAAATTATGCCGTCACCCCTGCAAAGCGAAAAAGTCGTGGAAATATAACCCACGTCCAATAAAATTTTGGTGGTGTCGCGTTGTTCTCTCGAAAACAAAAACAACGATTCCGCAAGTTGAGTCGGCACAAACTCTACGTCTTTTACGTTTAAATCTTTTAACAGTTCTTTTATTACGCGAATGAAATATAACGACGAAGTAAATCCCGTCAAAACTCCTTCTAATTTCGAAGTTTTTATTCCTACGGGAAAAGCCGATTGTCTGCCGCCGTCGGTAATGTATTTCACTGCCGAAACACGCACCAATTTCCACTCGGTTTCGTTGAGATTGGAAAATGTGAATTGTTTAAGCCTTTCTATGTCTTTTCTGTTTACTTTTTTGGGTTTGCTGAAAGTAATTTGTTGTCTGCGGTTGTGCACGCGTATAAACTCGCCCGGCACGCCCACGTATACTTTTTTTATTTTTTTCCTTATCGGCTCGTCGATTGAGTTGAAACAATTTTCAACTGCTTCGTTAAGGCTGTTTATATCGAGAAATTCTCCCGAGGCATAACCTTCGTATTCCCTTTCTTCGACGGCGTCGATATTATACGTTCTGTTCACCCCTCGTTCGCCTAAAAGCAACGTAACTTTAGACGAACCTATATCTAAAATTGTAACTCCGTTTTTAAGCATGTTATCCCCTCGTTAACCGTCAATTATCCGTATCGTCATAGCGCGACCTGACAGTTCCTTCTATGTCGGTAAACGAAAGAATTTTACCTTTCGTCTTTTTGTAATCGTCGAGTTTATCGTAAGCATCTATCGCCTTATTGATTTTTGCTTCGTTGTTGACAAAATCTTTACCGGCAACGTCCCATATTTCGATTTTTACTCCTTCTACCATAGTAAAAGTAACTCTGTAAGTATCGCCGACAGCCGACGGTGCAATCAATATGTTGGAAATTATATTTCTGCTATCCGAAAACGAGCGGTACATATTGCTCATCGCGATAAACGCCTGATGAGAAACAACCGACAAGGTTTGTCCGACGCGAATATCGTGAGTATCGAAGCCTTCGACGTTTACCGTCAAAAGTATATTTCTCACGCCATCGAGACGATTTTCGTTTTTCTCTTTGTGCGCGACTACGTAAAAATCATTGTCGAGTATATAAAACCCGTCGTCACACTGTACGGCAAAAACCTCTACCCTTTCTTGAATTTTCACTTCAAGACGATTGGGGTAGATTTTTTTTACGCTTTCGATTTTAAAATAACCGTTGTTTTTGAGTTTGTCTTCAACTTCTTTAAGATCTAAAAAAATCAAATTCCTGTTTTCAAAGCAAGCGAGATTTTCGCTCACTTCTGAATATTCGATATTGTTGTCAAGTACGGTATACTTTACCGTGACGTCTTTAATTGAAAAAAGCGACGTCAAGCACAAAAAGAATATGACTACGAATATTAAACTTGTAAGCGATACTATAAGTCTTTTGTGCTTCATATTTCTCCTTGTGTTTTAGTGTATCTTAAAATTTTTTCTTGAAATCGTAATTTAACGTTTCCGTTTTACTTATCCTTTTGCTCAATAGTTGTACTTTACGTTTGTTGTCGTGTAGTTGCGTTCGTCGCGGCATGCAAAAATTTTTAATCTTCGCACTTTTCTATTTTTGCTCCGAGCAACGATAATTTTTTATCGAAGTCGAAATAACCTCTTTCGATGTGTTCTATATCTCTGATGACCGAATTTCCTTCGGCGCACATGCTCGCAATGACAAGCGCACTGCCGCCGCGTAAATCGGCGCATTTAATTTCAGCACCGTGAAGCGACGATTTGCCCACTATCGCTCTGTTGCCTATTATTTCGATATTGCCGCCGAGTTTTCTCAATTCCTCCACGTAAGAAAACCGTTTTTCAAACACGTCTTCTTCGATTATCGAAAAATCGTCCCGAGTAAGCATTGCCGCAACAAACTGCGGTTGCAAATCCGTCGGGAACATAGGATAAGGTCCTGTACGTATAAATCTTGCCGGAAAACCGCCTATCCCGCTCTGCACTATTATTTTATCATTATTTGCCGTTATTTTGCAAGCATTATTTCGTATATTTTTTAATAATATATTTATTAAATCTATACTTATATTATTAACAACGATTTCTCCGCCGCAAGCACACCCCGCCAACACGTAAGTCCCCGCCTCGATTCTGTCACTCACGGGCTCGTATTCAATCTGACACGTCGCAAAACTTTTCACTCCGTCGATGAATATTTCTCCGCTGCCCGCGCCTTTAATTTTTGCTCCGCATTTGTTTAAAAAATTTTGCAAGTCAACAATTTCAGGTTCTTTGGCACAATTTCTTATAAGCGTCGTTCCGTCCTTAATTACGCTCGCCAGAATCAAATTTTCGGTTGCCCCGACCGACGGATAAGGCAAGCGCACAACGTCGTCGCCGCCGCAACGAGTTTTTTCAAAATAATAAGACGATTGTTCTTCATATACTTTTACGCCTGATTGCCTTAAACAAGCGACGTGTATATCGACCGGTCTCGCACCTATATCGCACCCTCCCGGCTTTTTGATTTTTACTCTGCCGAAAACGCTTAAAAGCGCGCCCACACTGAAAAAGGACGCGCGGATTTTGCCCGTAAGATAGTCGGGCATTATAAATTTGTCTATGTTGCTGCCGTCGAGTAAAAGGTTTCCGTCCTGAATTTCACAACTTCCGCCCAGCGATTTAAAAATTTCGCACATTACGTTTACGTCGCCTATCGGGTTTACGTTTTTAAGCAAAACTTTGTTTTTAATCATCATACAAGCGGCAATCAAAGGCAAAACGGAATTTTTTGCGCAACCTACGTTTACCTCGCCGTATAACTTCGTTTTACCTTGCACTTTATAGTACGACATATAATTAAGCCTCTCACACTTAATAATTTATGTATCGTCTATATAAATCGGTGACTTATTGTCTTTAGATATGTTGTACACCACGCCGAACATCGCCATGAAAACTATTATCGAAGTATTGCCCGCACTGATAAGCGGCAACGGCAGTCCCGTGGGCGGTATACTCCCCGTAACCACAAGTGCGTTTATCACAACTTGCACGGCATAAACCGTAGTTATGCCCACGCAAAGCGTAAATCCGTAAAAATTATTGCATTTGCCTGCAATTTTATACCCTTTATAAATTACGACGAATATTACCGCGAACAAGAAAAGCACGCCGAAAAGTCCCGTCTCTTCGCCGATAACCGCCAAAATAAAATCACTTTCGGCAAAGGGTAAAAACCTGTATTTTTGTCTCGATTTAAAAAGTCCCACGCCGAACACGTTTCCAGATCCCAGCGCATATAAAGACTGCAAAAGTTGATATCCATCGCCCTTTGGGTTTTCCCACGGATTTAAAAACGCCTTCAATCTTTTCAATCTGTATGGTTCTGCAATAATCAATACCGGTACAGCCAAAACAATCGGCACCAATAGCAGCGCAAAAATTTTGCCGTTTAATCCGCAACAAAACAGCAGCGTCAGCATTGTAAGCCCCACGCACATCGTCACGGACATATTAGGTTCGCACATAATAAGCAAACATACGATTCCTCCGGAAAGGCATACTTTTATTATCCCTTTAAAAGTGTTTAATGCGCCGGGGTCGTTACCTATTATTCCCGCAACTAAAAAAACATATGCAAATTTCGCTATTTCAGACGGTTGAATTGTTATACCCGCAATACCTATCCACCTTTTCGCTCCGTAACTTTCGACTCCGAGTCCCGGCACGAATACAAGCATAAGCAAAATAAGTCCTGCGGCGTAAAAAATTATTCCGAATTTTTTATATTTTCTATAATCGAAATTTGCGGTAAAAAACATTGCCGCCGTACCCAGGACTACGCCGATTATTTGCTTGCCGAAATAATAGTATTTATTTCCGTAATCTATCTGCGCGGTGTAATTACTCGCCGAATACACGGCAATTACTCCGTACACGGCAAGCATTACAACTAAAACGAGGAGCAAAACGTCTCCGCTGCTCCCCCTTTGTTTTCGTATGTTTTTGCTTATAACTTTTCCACTATTTCGCAAAAGCGGTTACCTCTCTCTTCGTATCCCGAAAAATAATCAAAACTGCTGCATGCCGGACTCAACAACACCACACCCCCCTTCGGACACTCGATAGAAGCGATTTTTACCGCGCTTTCAAAAGAAGAAGAAAGCGTCACTTCGTAATAGCCCATTCTCGACGCACATTCGAGCATTGAATATCTCGTTTCACCCGTAAGCACCACGTGTACAACGTCTTTTCTTTTTATCTCTTCAAATAAAAGTTCGTAATCGAGACCTTTGTCCTTACCTCCTAAAATTAGCACTATCGGCTTGTTGATGCAATCAATCGCTTTTATAGTGGCGTCGATATTGGTTGCTTTGGAGTCGTTGATATAAGAAATGCCGTCTTTTTCTTTGACAAGTTCTATTCTATGCTTTACTCCTTTAAACGATTTTATTCCGTTTGCAATCGTCTGATTGTCATAACCCAAAATTTTTGATATTGCAACGCTTGCAAGCGCGTTTTGCACGTTATGTTCCCCTCCGACGGGTATTTCGTCTACCGGCAAAATCTCTTCTCCTTTAAACCAGATTTTACCGTTTTTCAAATACGCCCCGTCAACCTCTTGTTTATCCGATAAATACACGACTTTTGCCCGAGTTCCGCTTGCAAATTGTTTTACCGTCGCATCTTCCGCATTAAGCACGCAATACTCGCTTTCCCGCAAATTTCGCAGTATTTTCCCCTTTAAATATATGTAATTATCCATGTTGTAATGTCTGCTTAAATGGTCGGGAGTTATGTTTAAAATTGCCGCGATATGCGGTAAAAACGAAGTAAAAGTTTCAAGTTGAAAACTCGACACTTCGCACACTACTATATCTTCCGCATTAAAATTTTCGCATTTTGAAGTTATTGGTATGCCTATATTCCCCACGACGTGCACGCTTCTACTTCCTTGTTTTAAAATTTCCTGCACCATCGAAGTCGTGGTCGTTTTGCCGTTCGTACCCGTAATGCAAACGTAAGCAGGAAAGGCGGATAAGTACCCCAATTCCAATTCTCCGATTATTCTTTTGCCCTTGTTTTTGCATTTTACGGCAATTTCATGGTCGAGCGGTACGCCGGGACTCAATACAAGCACGTCGATTTTATCGATTATGCCGTCTATATCATCCTTTAAGGCGAGTTTTACACCCGATGAAACGAGTGATTGCACGTTTTCGTCTTTATATTTTTCGGTATTGTCGTCATAAACGTAGCATTTACCGCCTCTTTTTAAAATAAGTCCGATTGCGCTTTTACCGCTTGCGCCCAATCCCGCGACCAAAAACGTTTGATTGACTATATCCATTCGTTACCTCACATATAACTGATCAAACACAGTGCTCCGATTACTACGGAAACAAGTTTATAAGCGTTGACGATTTTACATTCCGCATAACCCTTTTCTTCAAAGTGGTGGTGAAGCGGAGCCATCAAAAACACTCTTTTTTTCGTTCGTTTGTAATGTAGTACTTGTATAATTACTGATATGCCGGAAAGTACGAACATTATACCTAAAAACGGAATAAAAAACATATTTCCCGAAAAAATACTTATCGTGGAGATAAACCCACCCAACGCAAGCGAACCCGTATCGCCCATAAATATACTTGCTTTATGCGTGTTAAACAATAAAAAGCCTTCTCCTCCGCCGATTAAACAAACGCAAAGCAAAATCAAATTTTGACTTTCTGTGCTTGCGAGTGCGCCGCTTCCGCTTATCGTCTGAAAATATATAAGCAGTGCGATAAACAATAAATACACGTCGCTGACGTTCGCCGCAAGTCCGTCGAGTCCGTCGGTAAGATTAACGCAATTTACCGTCGCAATAAACACAAACATAACTACAGGTATTGTAAAAAAACCTAAATCAACGTTTAATTTCGTAAACGGCACGTAAAATTTAGTCAATCCGTTTTTATAAGCAAATATCGACGCTATTAAAGAAATCGACAGTTGAAATATTATTTTTTGACTGGCTTTGAGTCCCAAATTCCGCTGTTCTTTGATTTTTATATAATCGTCTAAAAACCCAACCGCCATAAAAGATAAACCCGTCACCATACAAACGAGCGACAGTCTTGAAATTTTGCCCGCAAACACGAAAAACGTTGCGGCAGCAGATAAGATAAAAAACAGGCCGCCCATAGTAGGCGTACCGCCTTTATCCGCATGTTCTTTTACGTAGCCGAGTATTACTTGTCCCGCTTTCAATTTTTTTAAAAGCGGTATAACTATTATACCGCTGAAAATCGATAAAAAAAGCGCAAATAAAAAAGTCAAAATGCAATTCAATTTATTTTCCTCACGTTTTTGCCGCCGATAATTTCGTTTATCACTTCGGCGTCGTTAAACTCTCTTTTTATTCCCATAACTTCCTGCGTCGTCTCTCCGCCTTTGCCGGCAACCAATAAAACGTCGCCTTCTTCAAGCATGTTTATGCCGTACTCGATGGCTTGATATCTGTCCGCAATACTTATGTACGATAAAGTTTTTTTCCTCACTCCTTTTTCTATTTGCGACATTATTTTAAGGGCGTCTTCAAACCGCGGATTGTCTGTTGTGATAATCGTAAAATCGGCGCAACCACCCGAAACTTCGCCCATTATTTCCCTTTTTGACTTATCCCTGTTTCCTCCGCAACCGAAAAGACATATCACTTTTCCTTTACTAATATTTTTCATCGAAAATAATATTTTCTTCAGCCCGTCCGGAGTGTGCGCATAATCGACGTAAACCTTTCCGCCTTTTACCGTTTTTGCGCAAAATTGACCTCTGCCGGAAACCTGAGTCAACTCTTTTATTCCGTAAGCGATATCGTCGCTATCTATGCCTTCTTCGTACAAACATGTGGCTGCGGCAAGCGTATTATACACGTTGTGCATACCTATAAGCGGACACTTGATATTGATTACGTCGTCAAATAAATTCATCACGTATTTAATTCCGTTCTCGTTTTCTTCCACGTTTATCGCAAAAACGTCGCAAGGATTTTCAATTCCGTATGAAAAGCATTCTTCTTGCTTTATTACCTCTCTTCCAAGTTCGTCATCGGCGTTGATTATCAGTCTTTTTGCGTGCTTTTTACACAATACGCTTCGCTTAATCCCGACATATTCTTGCATATTATCGAAAAAATCGAGGTGGTCTTGCGAAACGTTTGTATACACTATAGAGTCGAATGTTATCGGTGAAATTTTTTTATAATAAATCGCATGCGCCGAAACTTCCATAACCACGTAATCGATTGACGCATACACCATATCGCACAAGCATTTGTATAAAATTTCGGGATCTGGAGTCGTCATATCGGTGCTTATCGTTTTGCCGTTGTACTTTATTCCGAGCGTGCCGATATTTGCCACGTTATAACCCGCAACCTTCAAAATATTTTCAATTATATGACACGTGGTCGTTTTTCCGTTTGTTCCCACTACGCCTATAATTTTAAGCATATTTTGAGGGTTTGAATAAAATTCGGCGCATATTTCGCTCATACTTTCACGTGCGTCTTTTACTATAATTTGCGTAAGAGGCGTATCCAAAATTTCTTCGCTTACAATGGCGACCGCTCCGTTTTTTTCCGCTTCTTTCACGTAATCTGCGCCGTCGAAACAATCCCCTTTCAAGCAAAAATATAAACTGCCGTTTATACAATCTTTGCTGCTATGGGTCAAATGCCTTACGTTGCAATCCTGCCCTATTATTTTAATAAAACCCAAACGGGTAACAAGTTGTGATATCTTCATCATTTCACCTCTGTCGGTTTTATATTTTTACATTCTGTTATCTTTTGAAAAATCTCCTTACAAAGCGGTGCGGCAACCGTCGAGCCGTACTGCCCGCCTATGGGTTCGTCCACAATGACGAGCGCGATATATTTGGGTTTATCCGCCGGGAAAAATCCTATGAACGACATCACGTATTTGCCCTGCGCGATTACTCCGTCCACGTATTTTTGCGCAGTACCCGTTTTGCCTCCTACTTTATACCCCTCTATGTAACATTGTTTTCCGCTCCCGTTTTTAACGACGCCTTCCAGATATTCCGCGATAATTTTTGAAGTTTTGTCGCTTACAACGTCTTTTTTTATTTTCGGCGAAAATTTTAATTCGGTTTTGCCGTTTTTATCTTTAATTTCATTGAGTAAATATGGTACTTTATAATCGCCGCCGCTTATGCACGTATTTACTGCGCATAAAAGTTGAATGGGCGTAACGGCAATCGTCTGACCAAACCCAATACGCGCCAAATCGCCGTCGGTCACTGCCGATTCGGGTATAAGCATACCTTGAGCCTCGCCGTAAAAATCTATACCCGTGACTTTACCGAAATTGAAATCGTCGAGATAATTATAAAATGTATTTTTCCCGAGCGACAATGCGATATCGACAAAAATCGGGTTGCAACTGTTGTTTAACGCCATTGCAAGATTTTCGTTGGCGTGTTTGCCGTTGGCATGATTACTCCAACATTTGATTTTTCTGCCGCCGACGTAACGATAACGATTGCTCGAAAATATATGATTTAACGAAAACGCGGCAGGATTTCCTTTAAAATATTCTTCGATATTCGCCGTAGAAGTTATTACTTTAAAAGTCGAACCGGGCTCGTAACTGTCCACAATCAGCGTACTTCTACCGTATTTATTCAGTTTTTCCAAATCGTCTCTCGGAATTTCGTTTAAATTATACGACGGCATGGTGCAAATGCCTTTTATTGCGCCGCTTTCGCAGTCCGCAACTATGACGGACGCGCTTTTCGGCGTATAAATTTCCATAGCCTCGCTCATTACGCCTTCGCATATTTGCTGAACGTCGTTATCGATAGTTAAATATAAATCCATTCCGTCTTGCGCTTTTACGTAAGTCGGCTTAGTCCCCGAAATATCTTTTCCCGTCAAGTCGGACTCGTAAATAATTTCCCCGTCGACTCCTCTTAAATACTTGTCGTAATACGCTTCTAACCCCGATTGACCGTAACCGTCGCTCGAAGTGTAACCGATAATCTGACACAAAGCCTCGTTATAAGGATAATATCTGGAATTATCGACGGAAAAATACACTCCGTCGAGATTATAATCGGATATTTTGTTTAAAATTTCTCTATTTACCTGACGTTTTACCGTTATTTCGGATATCTTTTTATCCATTTTTTCAAGCAACTGTTTTTCGTCGACTTGCAAAATATCGGACAAAACTTCCGCAACTCTCGATTTGTTCTTCACAAGTCTCGTGCGGATATACACGGCGTATGTTCCTTGAGATTGAGCGAGAACAACACCGTTGCAATCGTAAATATTGCCGCGTTTTGCCTTTACGGGCAATTCTCTCGTCCATTGATCGATTGCTTTTTGCGTAAGTCTTTTACCCGAAACCACCTGAACGGTAAACATTCTTGCGATAATAATTAAAAAAATAAAGGTTATCGCACTTATCAGTGCAAATAACCTCTTTCGTACCTTATTTATTGAATATTGAGTTTTTGTCATTAAACGTTATACCCGAGTTCGCGCGCTCTTTCAATTATGGCTTCGTCGCTCATTGCGTAGTCGAGTTCTTTGTTGAGATCCTCCGCCTCGTTTTCAAGAACATAAACTTTTTCTTGCTTGGTATCGATAACGTACGCCATCGATTTTAACGTTTGGGTGTTGATTACCACTATCGCAAAAATACCTATCATAATAGCGGTATAAATCGCAATTACGATTTTTCCTATAGTAGAAAGTTTGTATTGTGCGTCCAGATCGTTGTCTATTTCAACGTCTTTGCGATAATCTTCATAAAGTTCTTCTTTGGGCATACCCTTGTATTGCATAGTTGCGTTACTGGGCATATACTCGGTTTTTTCCTCGGTTAAAACGGCTTCGTCCTGAAGAGATGAAGTCTTTTCCAAATCAATGTAATCGGCATTTGCACCGAAAATCTTTTTCCAACCGACGTCGTAGTCTTTTGCAGTAGTATTAGTAGTTTCGCTTACTTTATCTTGTAATGTGGTACTGTATTTCATGAACTTCTCTCTCCTTAAAATATTTTATAATCGCTTATATGTAAGTTTTTATAATTTTCAATTTAAATATTTTTTTATAATCGCTGATTTTTTTGTTTTTTAATGATTAAATTTTTTCGGCTATCCTCAGTTTCGCGCTTTTCGCTCTGGAATTGCGGCTCAACTCTTCTTCGGTAGCCTCGATTGGTTTTTTGTTGATTAATTTTACCTGCTGTTTCCTTCCGCATACGCATATGGGAAAACTCTTGTCGCACACACAAGCCGTTTCAAGGTCTTTAAGGGTTAATTTGACTATTCTATCCTCTAATGAATGAAAAGTCATTATGGCGATTCTACCGCCCTTTTTAAGCCCGGAAACCATATCTTTAATACATTGCTCCATTCCGCCGAGTTCGTCGTTTACCTCTATTCTTATAGCCTGAAAGGTTTTTTTTGCGGGATGAGTGTCTCTTTTAAACTTAAACGGTATGCTTTTGTCGATGATTTCGACGAGTTCGCCCGTCGTGTCTATGCTTTTAATCTGCCTTGCTTTACAAATGTTGTCTGCAATTTTAAACGAAAATTTTTCCTCGCCGTATTTGTAAATTACGTCTGCGAGTCTTTTTTCGTCATAAGTGTTTACTACCTTCCATGCGTCAAGGTCCTGAGATTTATCCATTCTCATGTCGAGCCTTGCGTCTTTTTCCATATACGCCATTCCTCTCGTTGCAATCTGATTGCTGGATATACCCATATCGATTAAAATGCCGTCTACGGCTTCGATGTTTAAATCGTTTAAAATATTCCTGAAGTTTTTATAATTGTCCTTTACAACGGTGAATCTGCCCTCAAATACCGATAATCTTTCGGTCGCGGCTTTTATTGCGTCTTCATCGAGGTCGGTAGCGATAAGTTTACCGCTCGGGGACGTACGTTTTAAAATTTCGTATGAATGCCCCGCTCCGCCAAGCGTACAGTCGAAATAAATTCCGCCGTCTTTAAGATTAAGTGCTTGCATACACTCTTCAAGCATTACCGGAACATGTTTAAATTCCATAATTATTTACCGGATAAGCAATCCATAGCGTCTTTATAACTCATTTGTTCTTTGAGTTTGTCTCTGTTTGCTTTACTTAAAATAATTAATCTGTCGATAAGCCCTATCGTAACCACATCTTTGTCTATTTGAGCAAAAGATTTAAGTTTATCTGACAACACAACTCTGCCTTGATTGTCTTCGTGCGCTTCTGTAAACGATGCGGTCAAAAGCATAAGGGCTTTGAGTTTGTTGTAATCGGAAATATCAACTTTGTATTTATCGAGTTGCTCGTCCATCGTCTTTTTGGGAAAAACTTCGATTATATTGTCTGCACCTTCATGAAAGACATAGTCTTTACCAAGTTCGTTTTTGAACGCGGCCGGAATTCTTATTCTGTTTTTACCGTCGAGCTGATGCTCATATTCTCCTACGAACATATACTACTGCACCTTTCATTTATTGTGTATGCTATAATAATAAACTATTTGTTGACCACTGTCAACCCTTTTTAATAAAATTTTTAATTTTTTTTAATTTTCACGACCACCCTTGGCTCTTCATGACTTTTAGCAGCCCCAACGCTTTTTTATTTTTGCCAGCATTATTCCCGATAAACCATATATTTTCATGTTTTTTACATGCGGTGTCAAAATTTATCTCGTTTTGACTTTCGGTGGTCGGCTCTCCCTTAATTTTATCGTTTTTTTGAATTATGCAACCTTTTTTATCGTTTTTACCACAAACGATATTGATATTTATTTCGGCATTGCCGTTCTTTTCGTTGCCGTTGTTGTCGATTTTACTACAAACGGTATTTGCGTTTATTTTTGTCATATTATATGTTTCATCGTCTTTACGGCAAACGGTATATGTATTTTTTTTAATGTGATTATTATAATAAATAGAATCGGCGTTGCCGTTTTTGGATAAAATTTCGTTTAAGTCGTTTATCACTCTGTCGATACAATCGTCAATTTCGGCAAAAGGAAACGCCCTTTTGAAATAACCTTTTAAAAATACGTAATGCGTGCAACCCAATATTACATTATTATAATTAAAGCCGCAATTCAGTCGACAAATGAAATCGTTATAGTCAACATCAGGAAAACCGTCCTCTATCAATTTTGCCATATCGGGCAAAGGATATACTTGTTTTTTCTCCGCAAGACCTTTTTCAATCAATATTTTTCCCGTTGCGATTGTACAAAAAATAATACCGTTATTTGTTATTTCGGTAAAATACGGCTTCATAAACACAAACTTTATATCCGGAAACGCCAAAACAAGTTTTTTATCACAAACAAGAGAAACAGTGTTGCAAGCGACCACTATAACCCTGCAACCGCATTTTCGTAACATTTTTACGCATTCTTTTGTCCTGTTTAAGATATATTCGGGCGATTTATCTCCATAAGGAGCATAATCGTTGTCTCCGTAATATATAAATTTATAATTTTTATACCGTAATGCCAACCTTTGCAACACACTTACACCGCCGATACCGCTGTCAAACACACCTATTAATTCATTCATACTTCCTTTATATATTTAAACGGCAAAACATAAAACTTTAACGTTGTAAAACAAGAATTGCCGTTTAATCAATAAAATATATGTCGATTATTCAATTTATAGTACGCAACAAAAATGTAAATCATTGTAATACTCAATTCAAAATATAATTTATAATAAATTTTGCAACAAATATTAAAAATCTTTAGAAAATGCCTTGCATAAAACAAATATTTGTGTTAAAATAAATTACGACTGATATATAAGAAACATAAGTAAAGGAGAAAATAAATGCCAAACATTAAATCCGCTAAAAAGCGTGTACTTGTAAATAAAAAGAAGAACGCTACTAACAGAAGCCAACTTTCCGCAGTAAAGACGGCTATTAAGAAAGTTAACGCTGCTATCGAAGCAAAAGACCTCGAGTCTGCTCAAACGCTTTTCGTTGAATGCACCGCTATTCTTGACAAAGCGGCAAGCAAAGGTCTTATCCACAAGAACACCGCTGCAAACAAGAAGTCCGGTTTAGCAAAGAAAATCAACGCTCTTAAAGCGTAATTTTAATAATTTGACTAAATTTAGGGTCGGCATAGCCGACCCTTTAATTATACTTCAACGCTAAAATCAACCACTTTGAATAAATGTGTTTAACAATTAAAAAAACAAAGCACCCTACCGCATTAAGTAGGGTGCTTTTATTTTTATTTTATTTGATTTTTATCGATTAAACAAAAGCAAACGTCATTCGCTTTCAAATTTTTCGTTTGCAAGCGTTTGATTGAGTGTCTGAATCGAAAGTGTAGTGATCATAAGCGTGCTGAATATTTTGAACGCATACTTAACAAGCGAAATCATTGAATTAATTTCAAACAACGACGCTAAAACTATTGCTATTACAATGGTCAAATAAGTAGACCTCGGGTAATTTTCGCCTTTATAAAGCAAACTTTCGGCTGTCGACAAATCGTGACCTATAACAACCGCACTGCCTAAATCGATAAACGGCATAAGAAATCCGTAATAAAACGATTTTGACAGCAAGTTGCGCATAGAAACCCTTAAATAACCGATTTCTCCTACTATTACGCTGTAAGTTTTTCCGTCGTTTATCGCATTGATAAATAATTTCGAAAATAAATTATCGAGCGTGCGGCAAAACGCAAAGCCCATATAAAGACACACGGTGATAAGTATTCCGCCGAGATTATCTCTTACTTTGAGTATTTTTATCATAAAAATCGCTACGACGAATTTTATCAAGTTGATAACTATTTCGGAAAAAACCGAATTCATCGAATCGAATACAAGGGTCAACGATATATACTTAACAACACCTGCCGTCAGCAAATATAAAACGCTTCCGCTGAAAAAACACATAATTAAATAACCTACGTTTACATTGCAACGGGTATTTAATTCATAAAAAAACATTATAGTAACTATAGGTATTGCCATCGATGCCAACACCAAAGAAAGTATAAGCAGCGATTTTAAATTGACGAAATAGTAAGATAAAAACAATATAATCGCTATGCAAATGGTAAAAAACAAAAATTTTAAAGAGGTTTGCGGACGCGGAAAAGGAATAGGCTTTTCAATCACGTCTTCGTCATCACTATTTTCTTCTTTTCTAAACAATCCGAGAACAACCGAAACGAGCGAAGTCGTTTTTTTCTCCGTTTCTTTTGTTTTGCTTTCAGACTGAGAAACGCTTACCACGTAACCTTCTTCGTTTTGATTTTCGTCTTCGTGATATCTTAAATCGTTATTCATTGTCCATACCTCTGAATTCCACAAAGAAATTACTTCCAACGCCTTGCTTGGATACTACTCCGTATTTAAGCCCGTGTTCGTCCAAAATGGTTTTTACTATGGACAAGCCGAGCCCCGTTCCTTTAATCGAACGTTTGTGAGTCTCGGAGAACCGGTAATATTTTTCCCAGATAGTCTTCATTTTATCTTCGCTGATACCTTTGCCGGAATCGATTATTTCAAGAAGAATTTTGTTGCCCTCTTTTTTATGCAAATACACACATACGGTTTTATCGTCGCCCGTATAATTGAGTGAATTACCGAGCAAGTTGTAAATTACACGCGTAATTTTCGCCTCGTCGACTTCGGAAAACAAATCGTCCTCTATTTCGGATTTTATTATATAACCGTCATTTTCCATATATTTGCGGAAATGCTCGATTGTAATTTCGACAAGTTCGGATATGTTTACCGCCGTAACGTTTAAATTATCGACTCCGCTTTGCAGTTTTGACAAATCAAGTATATCGTTTACAAGCAACGCAAGTCTGTCCGCCTCGTCTATAATTACCTGAGTGTTTTCAATACGCTTTTCTTTGTTATCGCCCGAAATATCCTGAATCATCTCGGCATACGCCTTTATCATGGTAATCGGCGTTTTTAAATCATGCGAAACGTTTGCAATCAAATCTCTTTGAAGTCTGCCTGCCTCTTTTTCTTTTTCCTTGGCATAGTTCATCGTTTCGGCAAGTTCGTTTAGTTCGGTATAACTGTTTGCCGTAAATACGGCGTCGTTGTCCCCGTCTGCCCATCTTTTTGCAGTCGCAGCCATTTCGCTTATCGGGTAAGTAAGTTTATTCGATATATAAATCGCCAGACACAGACCGAGCAAGCAAACTATAAACGTAACGAAAAGCAACTGCCTTCTTATTACTTCGATCGCTTCCCTGATATTGCCGATAGAAGAAGTAATGTAAATATAAGTGTTTTCGCTCGTTTCGGCATTTGTCTTTGCAATGTAAAAATAAGAATTGTTTTCGTATACGCAATAAAATTCTTTATCGTTTCCGAGAGCGGTAATCAGCCTGCCTATCGCGCTTTTTTCCTCTTCTGTGCTGTAATCCCTGTGATAAAGAGGATAATTTACCGTAATTGCATCGATTGCGCCGTCTTCGCCGTAAACAATATTTAGCAATTCAACGTTTATGCCTTGCTCGTTTGCGGCAATAGCCGTGCTTTCTATATTCTCTTCGTTATTGATAAGTTGTGCGACTTTGTTACCAGTGTGAATAATGTTTGCCTTTTTTGTATCTTTATACCCTTCTTCCAAAAACAAAGTCAACGACAACCATACCGCAAAAATAATAATTACGGTAAACAATATAAAATAAAATAACGTATTATATTTGTATTTTTTAAAATCGATTTTTTTCATGACGTTTTGCCTTGTTCAACGGAATCGGGTAAAAATATAAAAGTCGCTTGAATTATTCTTAATACCGACGTAATTTTTCGATTAACCCGAGTTTTATTAGCCGGCGTTTAAATTATTTTAATTTTTTCGTTTACAGTCATTAAATTTATTAGCAAATCAGTCTTCAAACTTATAGCCGAGACCTCTGAGCGTAACGATGAATTTTCTGTAATCTTTGAGATTGCCTCTCAACATTTTGATATGAGTATCGACCGTTCTGTCGTCGCCGAAAAAGTCAAACCCCCATACGTCAGCCAACAATTTTTCTCTTGACAACGCCACGCCTTTGTTTTTTACCATATAAAACAACAACTCGTATTCCTTTGGCGTAAGTTCCGCTTTTTGTCCGTCGACGTAAACGTTTCTGCCTATCATATCGATTTCAAGTCCCTCGAATTTAAGAATTTTATCCGTTCGGGGCGTTTTTGTAGAATTTCTCTTGATAATCGTACCGATTCGCGCCATAACTTCCTTGGGGGAAAACGGTTTTACCACGTAATCGTCTATGCCGAGGTCAAATCCGTGAAGTTTGTCGTATTCTTCACCTCTTGCCGACAACATAAGCACGGGTACGTCGCTGAATCTTTTAATTTCTTTTACCGCCGAAAATCCGTCGAGTTTTGGCATCATTACGTCCATAACAACAAGGTCGTAATTATTCTCTTTACACTTTTTAATCGCTTCCATGCCGTCGAACGCTTTATCTGTTTCATAGCCTTCAAATTCGGCATATTCGGCAAGAACGTCGGTAATTTTGCTTTCGTCGTCTACAATAAGTAATTTACTCATAATGCTTCTCCTGAATTTATATTTTGGTGTTTTTTGCTCTTCTTTGTTAAAAAAACAACAATTTTATTAGAAAATACGCTATATTTATATATTTTTGCAAAAGTTCTTATAAAATTTTATTTATTATATTATTCTTTTATTGCGTAAGCGAAAAAAATAAATGAAAATTAAATGAAAACGTATTTTATCGATTTATCGGTGTAATTTCCGTCTTTTTAAGTCCGTTGACGGTTTTATCTATAATATAAGCCTTTCCGCCTGCGCTTATACTTCCCGTCAATTTTTCGTCGATAAATTCTATGGCGCAGTCATTGTCAACCGCGATAGCCGACGTAAATTCGCTTTTCAAAAAGTTTTCGTCAAACTCTTTTCTCGAGTCGTAATGCGGAGTCATCAAACCTTTAAGCACGCCAAGTCCTTTCATGAAAGCGTATTCGCCTTCTTCGTTAGCCATAATGTCGTGGTCGGTGTACATATCGTCAAACCAACATATCGCACCCGCAGACAAGCCGCAAATGATTACGCCCCGTTCGTATGCGTCCATAATAAGGTCCAACATTCCGCTTTCTTTCCATTTGTTTATCATGTATACGGTATCGCCGCCGCCGATATAGATAAAATCGGCTTTTTCAAATTTGCTTTTGATTTTCTCCATATCCATCTCGCCGTAAACAATCAATGCGCAGTCCGCCTTAATATCGAACACCGACGTGTAAGTCTTTCTGAAACTATTGAAATACGGCATACTGTCATGACTTGCAGTACCTAAAAAAAGACCGTAAGCGCGACCGTTTTTGGGGTTGATTTTAGCAAGCGAAGCAATGTATTCGTCTATTTTAAGCGTGGTTTTGTTTTTGATTTCTCCGCCGCCGATCGCTATAATTCTTTTAGTCATAATATTATTTTACCTTAAATTTGCCGTCTTTATAAAAAACAATTTTTCTGCTATTAAAAACGCAAGACGCAGTTTTTCGTTAAATTTTTAAACCGCATGTTTTGTGGTTTTAATTTCGTTTTTATTGATTTTTGCTTGTTTTTATAAATAAATTTGCGTTTTTATAATAAATCCGCCCGACAAAAAAATGCGGGGCGGATTTTGTTTTTTATTTTGCGTATTCCACGCTTCTCGATTCCCTTATAACGTTGACTTTGATTTGTCCCGGGTATTCGAGTTCGTTTTCAATCTTCTTTGCAATGTCTTTAGCGAGGAAAAGAGCCTTTGCGTCGTCGATAACCTCAGGTTTAACAATGACCCTTACTTCTCTGCCCGCTTGAATTGCATAACATTTATCTACGCCGTCAAATCCCGAACCGATTGCTTCGAGACTTTCAAGTCTCTTGATATAAGTCGTATTAGTTTCTCTTCTCGCACCCGGTCTTGCTCCGGAAATTGCGTCAGCCGCTTGCACGAGCACCGCCTCAATCGTCTTTGGCTCAACGTCTCCGTGGTGAGATTCGATACAGTGAACGACGTTCCTGCTTTCTTTATATTTTTTAGCGAGTTCTACACCGAGTTGCGTATGCGAACCCTCGTTTTCCTTATCGACCGCTTTACCTATATCGTGAAGCAATCCGCCTCTCTTTGCAGTATTTACGTCAACACCGAGTTCGGCAGCCATAATACCTGCAAGATAAGCAACCTCTATCGAGTGTTGCAAGACGTTTTGTCCATAACTCGTTCTGTATTTGAGTGCGCCCAAAATTTTGATGAGTTCGGGATGAATACCGAAAAGACCTACCTCGAACATTGCGTCTTCGCCGTTCTTCTTTACCTGAACGTCAAGTTCTTTCTTGACCTTTTCAACGGTTTCTTCTATTCTTGCGGGGTGAATTCTTCCGTCTTGAACGAGTCTTTCGAGAGAAAGTCTCGCAACTTCTCTACGCAACGGGTCAAAACCCGAAGCAACCACAACTTCCGGCGTGTCATCGATAATAAGTTCTACGCCGGTAGCGTTTTCGAGTGCTTTAATGTTTCTGCCCTCACGACCGATAATTCTTGCTTTCATATCGTCGTTGGGAAGAGGAATTACCGATACGCAAATTTCGGATGCATGCTCTACACAAGTCTTTTGAATTGCAAGACTGATTATGTCTTTAGCCTTTCTTTCGGCTTGCTCTTTTGCATCGTTTTCAATATTTCTTACCAAAACGGCAGCGTCTTTTCTTGCGTCTTCTTGTTCCGCCTCGATAATCAACTTTTTGGCTTCTTCTTTGGTGAGTTGAGCAATTTTTTCAAGTTCCTGAATCATAAGTTCGTTTTGCTTGTCGAGTTTCTCTTGCATTAAAGCGAGGTCGTTGCTCTTTTTTTCAAGGTCTTTCTTTTGTTGCTCTAATTCTTCGTTTTTCTTTAAAAGGTTTGCGTCCTTTTTGTTGAGGATATCGTCCTTTTGTACCAATCTTTGCTCGTATTTAGCGAGTTCTGCCTTTTGTTCGCGAGTTTCGTTTTCAAACTCTTTGCGTCTTTTTAAGTCCTGCTCTTTAGCCTCCCAAATCGCTTCTTTTTTCATCGCCTTACATTCCGCTTCGGCGTTTTTCTTCATTTCGTTGAGTTGATCTTTAAAAGTGCCTACTTGCTTTTCTCTTGATTTTCTGTTGACGTAAATCATGACAAGCATGACAACCGCAATCAAAAGTACAACCGCAAGTACAATCGATATAATACCGAGTGCAAGTTTTGAGATTAAAAGCAGGGAGTTAAGATTTTGCATATATGCCTCCCTAATTGATAAATTTGTATTTATATTTAATATTAGGAGTTTAGCGATTTATTTATAAAATCGATTGCTGCATCATTGCAATTCTTGTCGCGACTTTACGTCGCAAAATTTACAATTAAACGATAAGCAATTTATTTACAAACGTCGGATGACACGCAGCAAGCAAAACGCACGGCGTAAATTGCATTTGCAACGCATATATTTATATAAAAATAATAATTATGCTATACTTCTTCTATATTAAAATTTATAATACCTATATATTGTATATTAAATGTATAAAAAAGTCAATATATATTTGATTATTTATGTAAAAAATAGTGAAAACAAAAATTTTTTAAGATTTTTTTGACAAAAAATAAAAACCGCCTGCCGCTAAAACATATACAAAAATAAATTTGATATGTACTTAACGACTAAACGGTTTTTAATATTAAATTAGAATCACAAAATTATTCTTCGTCGGCTTTTGCGGGTTCTTCATCTTCGGTTTTGTTAAATGCCTTTGCGATAATCAAATCGTACAATTCCTTTTTAAGTTCGGGATTTGCGCATAGATAATCTTTAGCCTTTTCTCTGCCTTGAGCAAACTTCTCGCCGTTATAAGAGAAATAACTTCCGCTCTTTGAAATTATGCCGTAATCTACGCCAAGGTCCAAAATACAACCTTCTTGCGAAACGCCCTTGCCGTAAATAAGGTCGAATTCGGCAGTTTTAAACGGGGGTGCAAGTTTGTTTTTAACAACTTTTATTTTAGTTCTGTTACCCACAACCGCCGTAGCGTCTTTAAGGGCGTCGGCTTTTCTTACGTCGAGACGAACGCTGGAATAGAATTTCAACGCCTTACCCCCCGGGGTCGTTTCGGGATTGCCGAACATTACGCCGACTTTTTCACGGAGTTGGTTGATAAAAATTACGCAAGTTTTACTTTTGTTGGTTACGCCCGTAAGTTTTCTGAGTGCTTGCGACATCAATCTTGCTTGAAGACCGACGTGAGAATCGCCCATATCCCCTTCGATTTCAGCCTTAGGAGTAAGTGCCGCAACCGAGTCGATAACGATGAGGTCAACTGCGCCGCTTCTTACCAAACTGTCGGTAATATCGAGTGCTTGTTCACCCGTGTCGGGCTGAGAAACGTATAAATTATCGAGGTCGACGCCGAGATTTGCCGCATAAACGGGGTCTAAAGCGTGTTCTGCGTCGATAAACGCCGCAATACCTCCTGCTTTTTGCGCCTCTGCAATGGCGTGAAGCGCAACGGTAGTTTTACCCGAAGATTCGGGACCGTATACTTCGATAATTCTTCCTCTCGGAAAACCGCCTATACCAAGCGCAACGTCAAGTGCGAGACAACCCGTGGGAATTACGTCTATACCGACGTTTTTTGCCTCTTCTCCGAGTTTCATTATCGCCCCTTTGCCGTATTGTTTTTCGATTTGTCCGAGCACTTGCTCTAATGCCTTTTGTTTTTCGTTCATAATGATTTCCTCTTGTTTTTTTTGAGTTTTGATTATATATTGCCCGATGCCTTCGGGATAAAGTTCTTAATAAAATTTTCGACTTGTTTTAACGTAAATATTCAAATAAAATTTTGTAAAATTTAAAAATAATTCAAATTTTTAACAAGCGTTAAACTTAATAGTTTTTAATTTCTTTAAATGCTAAAAACAACGCGTAAGAAGTCGCTTCGTTTATTATTTCGTTTCGGCTGCCGTCAAACTTAAACTTGTATACGTTTATCCCATTTTCCGTACCGACCCCTATAAAACAAAGCCCCGCGTTATCTTCGTCGCCGACATTCGGTCCTGCGTATCCAGTCGTCGAAACGGCAACCTGACAATTACCCGTAGAAAGCAAACCTTTTACCATTTCGCTCGCTACTTGCGAACTGACAACCGTATATTTATCGACGGTTTGTCTGTCAACCCCGAGTCTTTCGATTTTTGCATTTGTATCGTAAGTAACCGCCCCTTCGTAAAACATTGCGCTTGCACCCGGTACGGAAACGATAGTGCGCGCGATATTGCCGCCGGTAAACGATTCGGCAACGGACATTTTAATTCTGCGGAGCGTTGCATAATCGACAATCCTTTGTTTTAAAGAATAATCGTCTTCGGCATAAAGTTGGTCGCCGAAATTGAGAACTATGCTCTTATTCAATTTATCGAGCAACATTTTAGGCGTTTTGTCATCGTAAACGACGTAAAGCAAAACGTCGTATTTATTTTCCGTCCACAATCTGTAAAACAACGTGTTTTCCGACTCCGCTACCGCTTGTTTTAAAATATCTTCCAAATCCTCTTTTACTTCGCCGAAAAACCTGAACACACTTTTACTGTAAGAATGAGAATTAAACTTATCCATTGCGGGAATAAGCGTTTTTTCAACAAATTCGCTCGCTGTTTTTTCGGTCAAAACAAGTTTTGTCCTGCTGACGTTTTTTATCGAATTAAGCGGTACTTTTCCGTATAAAGAAGAAATGACGTTTTCGGCAAATCCTCCGTCGTCGCAAACAACAACGAAATCGCTTATGCCGAGTAAATATTCAAGAGTTTTTTTAACGACGTCCTTCTTTTTGCTTATGCAAAAATATCCGTCGAAAGAATAACATGCGCCACTGACTTTTTCGACTAACTCAACGGGAAAATTATCCGCGTCGCCGTATTCGTTTTTAAAATATAATAAGTTGTTTTTCATAATTTACCCCGTAAAAATTACTTTGTAAATCAGCGTAAAACCCCTTTATTTTTCACAAAATAAGAAATACCCGAAATAACCGTCATTATTACCGCTATCACGAATAATACAAATCCGATTATATGCAGCACTTCCGACACTTTTGTAAGTCCGAAAAAGTTTACGCTTACAAGAAGGAAAACTATTGCGAAATCCTGAAAATTCGTCTTGATTTTTCCTATCATATCCGCAGCGATGACAAGCCCTTTTTTCGCCGCAATCATTCTGAAACACGACACGATAAGTTCTCTCGCGAGAATAATAGCCACGCCCACGCCGCCGATCCATACATATTTGCCGTACATTCCGTTTACCGTAAGCATAAGTACAAAAGCGGTAAGCACAAGCACTTTATCGGCAATAGCGTCCAAAAATTTGCCGAGATCGGTCACGAGATTATATTTTCTCGCCACATATCCGTCCAAAAAGTCCGTAAGCGCGGCAACCGTAAATACTACCGCAGACCAAAAATAATTGTAAGGTATTGCGGTCACGTAGAAAAACACGCAAAAAAGCGGAATCATTAAAATTCTTACCATCGATAATTGATTGGGCGTCAAAAGCACCTTTTTTTCTTTATTCATTTTCGACCGTTCCTCCATATAAGTCGTAATCTTTTGCTTTGTCGATTTTTACGAGATATTTTTCCCCTTGCTCCACCACGGAGTCAGAAGTAAAATAAACGCATCCGTCAATTTCCGGCGCGCTGTAATACGCCCTGCCTATAAACAATTGATTGTCGTAATCTATTCCGTCGCAAACCACTTCGAGCGTTTTTCCGACAAAACTCTTCATGATTTCTTTTGCGACTTCTTTTTGTATTTTATAAAGTTGTTTTACTCTGTGTTTTTTAGTCTTTTCGTCGATTTGGTCGGGAAGTTTGTACGCGGGCGTGCCTTCTTCTCTCGAATAGGCGAAAAAGCCTACGTTAAACATTTTTTCTTTACGAACAAAATCGCACAAAATTTCAAAATCTTCCTCGGTTTCGCCCGGGAAACCCGTAATAAAGGTCGACCTTATGGCGATACCTTTTATTTTCTCGCGCAATTTTTTGAAAAGGCTTGAATAAAATTGCCCGCTTCCCTTTCTGTTCATGCGTTTAAGCACGCTGTCCGACGCATGTTGCAAAGGTATGTCTATGTATTTTAGCACTTTGTCGTTGGTTGCAATTTCTTCTATAAGTTTATCGTCGATATTTTCGGGATAACAATATAAAAGTCTTATACTGCGCACGTTTTCAAGCGCGGAAAGTCTCTTTATAAGTTCGACGAGTTTCACTTCGCCGTAAAGGTCTTCGCCGTATTTCGTCACGTCTTGCGCAACCAGAATCAACTCGCTTAAATTTCCGAGTTTTGCCGCCTCTTCCACAAGGCTTTCCATAGTTTCCGAAACGTACTTGCCGCGAATGTAAGGAATAAGACAGTACGTACAGTGGTTGTTGCAACCGTCGGCAATTTTTAAATAAGCGTAATTGAGCGGCGTAGTTACCACCCTTTCAATCTTTTTAAACTCTTTTTCAACTCCGACGAAATTTACTCTTTCTCCGTCATAAGCCTTTTCCAATGCTTGCTTTAAATAGTCGTAATCTTTAAAACCCAAAAATACGTCTACTTCGGGTAAATCATCGAAAATTTCGCCGATAAACTTTTGCGGTAAACAACCCGTAACGACAAGTTTTTCAAGTTTTCCCGACTGCCGATATGCGTTACACTCGAAAATTGTGTCTATCGCCTCTTTTCTCGAACTTTGCAAAAAAGCGCAAGTATTGATAATAATTATATTCGCTTGAGTAATATCGTTTGTAAGCGAACCGAAGTCGGATATAAGCGAAAGCATTTTTTCGCTGTCGACGCGGTTTTTATCGCAACCCAACGATATTACCCCTATTTTTTTGTCCTTTAAAATCATGCTTCTCCGTTAGGATTCATTTCGTCCATAAGTTTATTATATTCTTCCATCGAAATGAGGATTTTTCTCGTCTTGTTTTCAAGCGGTTGAGAAATATACCCTTTTTCCGTCATCCAATCGACGATACTCGCCGCCCTGTTAAAGCCGATGCGGTATTTTCTTTGTAACCTCGAAATGGAAACGCCGTTGTTTTCGATGACGTATCTCAACGCCTCGTACATAAGGTTGTCGCTGCCGTCATCGTTGAGATTTCCGTTTGAAGAAGAACCTTGTTCGGCTTCGGCAGGAGCGGGCGGATTTGCCTCCGCATTTATCGCCTTTAATGCATCGTTGTTGTAATAACACTTGTTGTGCGCCTTGATATAGTCTATAACTGCATCCATTTCACCTTTGGAAATAAACGCATCCTGCACACGTTCAGGCGCAAACATTTGACTCGTTCTGTATAAACAATCGCCGTTTCCGAGCAACGCTTCCGCGCCGCCTTCGTTCAAAATCGTCATAGAGTCTACCGTTGAAGACATTTTGAAACTTATTCTCGATGTGAAGTTTGTCTTGATAGAACCCGTCATTATATCTACCGAGGGTCTTTGCGTTGCAAGTACGAGGTGTATACCCGCCGCCCTTGCTTTTTGCGCAAGTCTGCCTATCTTTTCCTCGATATTCGCCTTGTTTGAAGACATTAAGTCGGCAAACTCGTCTATAAGAATAAGAATTCTGTTCATCTTCTTTTGCCCGAGTTTTTCCATTTTTTCGTTGTAATCGTTGATATTCTGGACTTTTGCCTGATACAACTGCTGATATCTCGCTTCCATTTCCTTTACCGCCCACGAAAGCATTGCCGTTGCCTTTTCCGCCGAAGTAATCATTTCGTTGAACATAAGGTGAGGTATACCCTCGAACGCCGCAAATTCAACTATCTTGGGGTCGACTATTATAAGTCGTAATTCATCCGGACCGTATTTCATCAACAAACTCGTAAGCATTGTGTTGAGACATACGCTTTTACCCGTACCGGTTGCGCCGGCAACAAGTAAGTGAGGCATTTTTGCGATATCAAGACTTATACAGTCGCCGACAAGGTTTTTACCGAGCGCAAACGTAAGCGTCGTCTTTTTTGCATTTATAAAACCCTCCGACGTAACGATTTCTCTTATACCGACGGTTTGTCTCTTTTCGTTGGGGACTTCTATACCAATGTGAGACGTACCGGGAATAGGCGCGATCATTCTCATCGATCCTGCAGAAGCAAGCCATAAATTCAAGTCGTCGGAAAGTTTTGTCACGTCTTTTATAGACGCCGTTTTGGGTATCGCTATATCAAAACGCGTTACCGTAGGTCCGTTAAGTACCCTTACGATTTCAGCCTCGATTTTCGCTCTCCACAAAACGTCTAAAATAACGTTGGATTTTTCCTCGTTAAATCGCCTTATTTCGTCCAGATCGTCGTCTCTTACATAGTTTTTAAGCAGAGACACGGGCGGATATACGTATTTGTAGTTTATCGGCATCAAATCGTACGGATTTTCTTCCGCTTCGTCGGATTTTTGCTCCGCTTTATCGGTCGGTTGCACGGCAGGTTTTTCGTATGTCGAGACTTTTTCTGTAAAACGCGGCTTGGCTTGAGAAACCTCGGTCTCGCTTTCCGTTTGTTTTACTTCGTTTGAAGAATAACTCGGTTCTTTTTGTTTTGTCACGAAAGAATTGTAAGAAGGTTTAACCTCTTCTTTTTCTTGCGTTGCGTTATTGCCCGATAAGTTGTCCGTGTATTTATAATCGTCCTTTCCTTTGGACAAATCAATCACGCTTTCGTTTTTGCGATTGACTCCGAACAAATCGTCGTTTACGTCGCCGTAAGGCTTCGTTTCTTTTTTATTTATATCCCTCTCAAAGTCTTTACGACCGTAAATGTCGTAATCGCCCGGAATATAAGCGTCTTTATTTGAAGTAGCGTTTAAATAGTCTTTTACTTTGCTTTTATCCACAGGCTCGCCATAGATATCGTAAACTTCTTCTTTTTCTTTTTGTTTCGGCGTATAACTTGCAGCAGAAGAATTACCGAAAAACTCACTGAATCCGTTATTGCCGGACTGCGTGAAGTCGGGTCGTTTTTCCTCCGGTTTTCTCGTTTTCGGCTTGAAAATATCTCTTTTAGGCTCGGACAAGTCGATTTCGTCTTCAATTCTCCTTGCAGGACGAGTGTTGACGGAATCGGAAATGCCTTTATCGTCGTTGTTTTTATTTATGTCGATTTTGGTGTAAGGTCTTAAAATATAATCTTTTTTAGACTGTAAATCATCCTCGTATTGTTTGCTGTATGGTTTTTGCTCTGCCGGAGAAGAATAGTCCGCACTGCCGAAAACAGCGTTGTATTTGCCGTGTTTATCGCTCGAATCTTCTCTGCCTTGATTTCTCGCATTTTTCACGTCTTCTCTGAGGTCGAAATCTTCTCCGCTGCAGAAAAGTTTTGATTTGTTGTTTTTGCGCGAATACGAAACTGATTCGGGGTTTTCGTTTTTATCAATCCCTTTCTCTTCTTTTGTCGTGGTTTTTTGAATTTTATTTCTGAAAAAGTACAGGATTGAAAGACCGAGAAGTATCGCAAGTATAATATACGACCCTACGGTTGATAAAAATCTTTCCAGCGGATACGTAATTAAAGAGCAAAACGCACCGCCGAAAGTGCAAGTTTTAAAACCGCCCAGACCGGCTTGCCAACATTCGCCGAAATACTCGAAATACCCTTTTCCCTGAACTGACGGCGCAAGCGAAATATGCACTATCGCGATAATTATCAATAAAACCGAAAAAGATACGAGATAAGCATAAAAATGCTTATTTTTTCTCAACGAAATTCCCGCAAACGACAAAATACCCACGTAAATGGCAACTATCAAAAGGGGGAAAGACGCAAAGCCGAAAAGCGCAAGGAAAAACTTGCGCAACTCGAGACCTATTCCGTAAAAAATCAAATCGCCGGTGACAAGGCATAAAAAACCGAGTATGCAAAAAACAACCGACGTTACTTTTAAAACCGGCAAAAGTATGTTAAATTTGTTTTCCTTCTTTTCTTCCGTACTCAATTATTATCACCTACCCTGAAATTAATGGCTATAATTATTATTAACACTTATAAATTATTATAACATAAGATAAACTTTATTTCAATACTTTAAGTGGTTTTTTGTGTATTTTTTTTAATTATTTGACGTTTTACTCAAAACGTATTATGCAAAAACGACAAAGTTTACCTTTAGTCGTAGTTTTTTATATCATTAAAAACGCTGTCGGTTTAAATCTCGCCCGGCTGATAAATATGACTCCGCAACAAACACGGAAGGTATAAAAAAGCCACAAACTCTTCGACAATAAATTATCATAGCAAAAGCAAAACTTTTGCAAAAAATAAAAGGCTCCTGACAGAACCTTTTATATGTAAATTATTTTTTATAATTGTCGATGGCATTTACAACGTCTTGTACCGTTTTAAGTTGAGTGGCAACGTCTTCTTCGATTTCAACGCCGAATTCCTCTTCCATTTGCATAAGCATTTCTACTATATCGAGCGAATCCGCACCCAAATCTTTAACTATATCGCTGTCAGGCGTAATTTTGTCTTGCGGAACGGAACATTGCTCGCTCAATAAAGCGACTACTCTTTCGTAACTTGTCATATTTTCACCTCCGGATTTTATGTTATTTTAACAAATGAATGTAACAATGTCAATATATTTTGATTATTTAACGCCTTTTAACGAAAGCGCGATTCTGTTTTTCTTTAAATCTACGCCTATTACCTTTACGTTTAAAGTTTGTCCCACCTTCAAAACGTCGGACGGATGCTTGATATAATTATCGGAAATTTCGGAAATATGCACAAGTCCGTCTTGGTGCACCCCCAAATCGACAAACGCACCGAAATCGGTTACGTTTCTTACCGTTCCTTTGATAATCATACCCTCTTTCAGATCGTTTATACTCAAAAGGTCCGAACGAAGAACCGCTTGCGGAAGCGAATCTCTTATATCCCTGCCCGGCTTTAAAAGTTCGTTTATAATATCGTTCATGGTTGCCACGCCGAGGCCGACTTCTTCAGCAACTTTTTCTTCGCCGTATTGTTTAACTTTTACAGGAAGTTCCTTAAGTTTTCCGTTTTTAACATCTTCGTCGGTATAGCCGAATTTAGCGAGAAGTTTTTGCGTACCTTCATAAGATTCGGGGTGCACACCCGTATTGTCGAGCACGCTTTTGCCGTCGGTTATCCTCAAGAAACCGGCACATTGAGTAAATGCTTTTTGACCGAGTTTCGGCACGTTTAAAATGTCGTTTCTCGTCTTGAATTTGCCGTTTTTCTCTCTATAAGCGATAATATTTTTAGCAATACCGCTGTTAAGACCGGAAACGTAAGATAAAAGCGACGGGCTTGCCGTATTTAAATCTACACCGATTGCGTTTACGCAGTCTTCGCATACTCCTTTAAGTACTTCGTCGAGACGCGCTTGCGGCATATCGTGTTGATATTGACCTACGCCTATGGACTTGGGGTCGATTTTTATAAGTTCAGCAAGGGGGTCCTGAAGTCTTCTTGCGATAGAAACGGCCGACCTTTCCGATACGTCGTAATCGGGAAATTCCTCTGCACCGAGTTTGGATGCAGAATAAACGGATGCGCCCGCCTCGCTTACTACGGCATAACTTACTTTTCTGTTTACCTCGGGAAGAACTTTTTTAGCGACGAAAATCTCGGATTCTTTAGATGCCGTACCATTGCCGATAGAAATGATGTCAACGTTGTACTTTTCTATCATTTTTTTAAGTTTTTCCTTGGCTTCTTCAACTTTTTTTTCGTCCGGAAGCGTTGCATACACCACGTCTTTACCCAAGACTTTACCCGTTTCGTCGACTACGGCGATTTTACAGCCCGTACGTATACCGGGGTCAAAACCCATTGTTACTTTATCTTTAAGAGGCGGTTGCATCAAAAGCGGCTTTAAGTTGACGCCAAACATTTTAATCGCCTGCTCGTCGGCGTTGTCGGTGAGATAATTTCTGATTTCTCTCTCGATTGACGGAGCGATAAGTCTGTCGTAACTGTCTGCAATGGCGTCTTTTACGTTTTGAGTGGTAACAGAACCCTCTTTTACCTTACCGACACTGCATACTCTTACGGCAAATTCTTCGTCTATTTCGACTTTAACTTTTAAGAAACCTTCGTCTTCGCCTCTGTTTATAGCGAGAACTCTGTGACTTTTGATTTCGGAAACAGGCTCGGAATAATCTTTGTACATTTCGTAGGTAGACGCCCCCTCTTCCTCATCTTTGCCTTTGACGAATTTAGTGCTGATTGTTGCGAGTTTAAGGAAAATATTACGGAGTTTTTTACGCAATTCGGCATCGTCCGATACCATTTCCGCAATGATGTCCATTGCGCCTTGAATTGCCTCTTTTTCGTTTTTTACACCCTTTTCTTCGTCGACGTAAGGTTTTGCAAGTTCTTCCACCGTGCCTTCTTTTACGTCTTGAGCGTACATAATATCGGCAAGTGGTTGCAAACCTTTTGCGATAGCCACCGAAGCGCGCGTCTTCTTCTTTTGCTTATAAGGTCTGTAAATATCTTCAACTTCGGTCAACGTTTCCGCTTTAAGCAAACTCTCGACTATTTCGTCGGTAAGTTTACCTTGCTCTTCTATGGCTTTTTTCACGTCTGCTTTTCTCTCTTCGAGATTGCGGAGATATGTAAGTCTGTCCGCAAAATCACGAAGCACTTGATCGTCGATGTGACCGGTCATTTCTTTTCTGTACCTTGCAATGAAAGGAATCGTGTTGCCGTCGTCTAAAAGCGCAACGATGTTTTTGACGTGTTCGGGTTGTAAATTAAATTCTTGAGTAATCTTTTCGATAATGTCCATAATCTTTCCTTTATGTTAAATTTTGATAATATATTGTTTTAGGATAAATCTCATAAAGTATGAAATATTATCCGAATTTATGCTAAATTTTTTCTATATAAAATCATCATATCGCCGCTTTTTAAAACGGTGGATTTTTCGATTTTTTCGCCGTTTAACAAATTGTATACGGTCGACGAAACGTTTATTGTGTAGTCCCCGTATCCTCTGTTTACGGCAATAATAATATTGTCGTTTTGTTTTCTTCTTTCAAAGATAAACGTACCGTCGATATCATACAAAACATTTAAATCGCCGTCGACAAAAATATTGAGTTCGCTTCTGATTTTCGCAATTTTACGCACGAAATCCAAAATTTCTTTATTTTCGTTATCCCAAGGAAAACACCTTCTGTTAAACGGGTCTATATCACCCTCGAGTCCTACTTCGTCTCCATAATAAACAGACGGGACGCCGTATAAAGTAAACAGCAGAACGGTGACGACTTTAAGCCTTTCCACCCCGTCTGTGTACTCTTGTTTATCGAGTTTCGATATTGCCATTTCGTCTTTGTCTTTCAGCACGGTTTTTCGGCCGAGCACGGTTAAAATTCTCGGCGTGTCGTGGGTCGAACAAAAATTCATAAGCGTATTTAAGGAGCAATGCGGATAATTGTTGATTTGATTTTTCACTACCGACGAAATCATGCTTACGTTACCCGAAATCACATAATTGAGTATTGCGTTTTTAAGTTCGTAATTCATCACGGAATCGAGTTCTTCACCTTGGAAATACGCCCTGCGCTTGTCATATGCGATTTTATTGGTCGCATCTTCCCACACTTCGCCTATAAGTATCGCCTGCGGGTTGACTTCTTTGAGTTTTTTGCGTATTTTTTTTACAAAACTGTCGGGAATTTCGTCCACGACGTCGAGTCTGAACCCCGCCACGCCCATTTTCGCGTATTTTTCGATAATTCCGTTTTCTCCCGCAATGTAGTCTTCGTATTCGTGGCATTGCTTATTTATCGTAGGTAAAGTGGTAATACCCCACCAAGAGGCGTATTTTTCGGGATATTTCTCGAAAATAAACCAATTTCTATATTTTGAGTCGGGGTTTGTATACGCGCCGACGCGTCCGTAATGACCGTACTTGTCAAAATACTTGCTGTCGTCGCCCGTATGATTGAACACGCCGTCTAAAATTACATAAATACCCTTTTCTTTAGCCTTATCTATAAACTGTTTAAAGTCGTCTTCACTACCGAGAACCGAATCGATTTTTTCATAATCTCCCGTGTCGTAGCGATGATTGCTGTAAGCCTCGAATATGGGATTGAGATAAATTATCCCCACGCCGAGACTTTTTAAATAGTCCAATTTAGAGATAATTCCCTGAAAATTTCCGCCAAAAAAGTCGTTGTTTAATACTTGACCGTTTTCGTTGGGCGCATATGACGGAACTCCGCCCCAATCTTCCCGTTTGATTTTGCCTTCGCCGACGCTGAAATCGCCTACTTTGCAAAATCTGTCGGGGAAAATTTGATATTGAATTTTTCCTTTAAACCAATCGGGTGTTAAAAACTCCTTTTTGTATACGAGTAATTGATAAAGTTTTATGTCTTTCGATAATATTCCAACAAGGTTTTCGCCTTGGCTTATAGTGCCAAAGTCGCTTTCAAAGCAGTACCAGAACAATCCGCTTTCGTCAAAATCGAGAGATACCGTAAAACAGCCGTCGTTTTTTGTCATTTGTTTGTTTAAAACGACTCGATCTTTATCGTCTTTGACGATAATTTTGCAATCGTTTAACGAATGTGTAAAAATCGATATTTTTACTTCACATTCGGTGGGAATCGCCCCTATAACCGACTTGCATTTTTTGTCTATCGGATTGTAATAAAATTCCATATTTTGCCGTGAACCTTGCCTGAGTAGTAAATTATTTGTCTGTTTTTACGGGTTTAATATGCCAGATATTTTCGGCATATTCTCTTATTGCCCTGTCTGCGGAGAAAATACCCGCGCCGGCAATGTTGTTTAAAGACATTTTTGCCCAATGTTCTTTATCTTTGTAAATATTGTCTGCCTTTTCGTGTATAGCAAGGTACGAACCGAAATCTGCCATGCACATATAGGGGTCGGCAACAGGTCTCAGATTTAAAAGATATTGACTGAAAATATCGAAACTCTGACCGTTGTATCCCCTTTTGAAACTATCGACTACTTCGCGAAGTTTTACGTTGCTGTTGTAATAAGAAATGGAGTTATAACCGTGTTTTGCAAGTTTTCCAACTTCCTGAGCGTCAAGCCCGAAAATAAATATATTTTCATCGCCCACTACTTTGTGCATTTCGACGTTTGCTCCGTCTTCAGTGCCGATCGTAAGCGCGCCGTTTATCATAAATTTCATATTACCCGTACCACTTGCCTCTTTACCCGCTTGAGAAATTTGCTCTGAAATCTCGGTTGCAGGCATAAGTTTTTCGGCGAGAGTCACATTGTAATCTTCAAGATAAACAACGTTTAATTTTTCTCTTATCTTTGGATTGGAATTTTTCTTGATATCCTCGGAAATATAGCAGATTAAACGGATAATTTCCTTTGCTATATAATATCCGGGCGCGGCTTTTGCACCGAAAATAAACGTTTTCGGTTGCATGGGCAAATCTGGATTTGCTTTAAGTTCGTTGTACAAATTTACGATATACATCGCGTTGAGAAGTTGCCTTTTATATTCGTGCATTCTCTTTGCCTGTACGTCGAACATTGTATTCGGGTCGATAACGACGCCGTTTCTCTTAAATGCATAATCCGCAAGTTGCTTTTTCTTGATTTGTTTAATTTCGTTTAATCTTTGCAAAACGGACGAATCGTTTTCGTATTTTTTAAACTCGGAAAGTTTGGACGCGTCCATTACGTAACCGTCGCCTATGCAATCGTTTAAAAGTTCGCAAAGTTCTTTATTGGATTGGCAAAGCCACCTTCTATGAGCGATGCCGTTAGTTACGTTTGTAAACTTATCAAGATTTAATTCGGCAAAATTGGCGAACGTTTCTTTTTTAATGATTTCGCTGTGAAGCGCGGAAACGCCGTTTACGCAATGCGAGCCGACTATGCTTAAATTAGCCATGCGCACCTGACCGTTCTGATAAATGGACATACTGTTGATTCTGTCCCAATCGCCGGGATATTTTTGAGTGAGTTCGTCGCAGAATCTGCGGTTAATCTCTCTCATTATCATATCTATTCTCGGTAAAATTTTACCGATGAGTTTTTCATCCCACTTTTCAAGTGCTTCGCTCATAATAGTGTGGTTGGTGTAAGCGATTGTTTTACTTGTAATGTTCCAGGCATCGTCCCAACTATAACCGTGTTCGTCCATAAGCAAACGCATAAGTTCGGGCACGCAGAATGCCGGATGCGTATCGTTTATGTGTATAGCCGCTTTTTCGGCAAGGTTGTCGTAAGTGCCGTATTTGCGGAAGTGGTCGTCCAATATATATTGCAAGGTTGCCGACACAAGGAAATATTGTTGTTTAATCCTTAAAGTTTTACCCTCGAAATGATTATCGGACGGATAAAGCACCTTCGTAAGTACGTCTGCCTCGTTGTTTTCTTTCATACATTGCATATAACTGCCTTGCGAAAACAAATACATATCGAATTGATGAGTGCTTCTCGCTTTCCATAAACGCAATATAGAAACCGCGTCGGAATCTTTTCCGGGGATAAGCATATCGTAAGCGACAGCCTCGATCTCCTGAGCGTCTACGTGGTCGAATATAAGTCTGCCGTTTTCTTGTCTTTCGACGACTCTTCCGTCAAACTTTACTTTATAAACTCTGTCCTCTCTTTGATTGAGCCATACGTCGCCGCCCGGAAGCCAAACGTCGGGCAATTCCATTTGCCAACCGTCGACTATTCTTTGCTTGAACAAACCGTATTCATAGCAAAGCGAAAATCCCATTGCGGGGTAATTCTGGCTTGCGAGACCGTCCATAAAACATGCGGCAAGTCTGCCCAAACCGCCGTTTCCGAGACCTGCGTCAGGCTCTAATTCGTATAAATCGTCGATGTTTATATTGTATTTTTTTGAAAGTGCTTTTGCGAAAGGCTCTTCGATCCCGAGATTATAAAGATTGTTTTTTAAAGACCTTCCGAGCAAAAATTCCATACATAAGTAATAGACCCTTTTCGCCTTCTTTTGTTTTACTGCCGTTTGAAAACTTTTTCTTTTTTCAAGCAACATTTCTCTTACCGACATAGCGACAGCCCTGTATATTTGTTCGTTTGTCGCTTCCTGGTCGGTCACGCCGAAAAATCTCGATAATTTAGAACTTATTAATTCCGCTGCGTCCTTTGACGTCAATTTTACGGCTGAGTTGCATTTACTTTCCATTGATGTACTCCTATTTTAGATTTTTATATAATCTCTCATATTCCCCTGCGGATTTATTCCATGAAAAATCCGTATTAATCGCTCTTTTCATCAAATTCGTCCATACTTCTTTGTTCCCGTACGTAAATATCGCGTCTTTAATGACGTACAACATTTCGTGAGCGTTGAAATTATCGAAAGTAAAGCCTATTCCCTCATCTATTCTGTTTCCGTTGTTGAACGAAGTAATACTGTCGTTTAAACCGCCCGTACGCCTTACTACGGGTATCGTCGCATATCTGCAAGCAATCATTTGCGAAAGTCCGCACGGCTCTTGTTTGCTGGGCATAATGAATATATCTGCGCCCGAATATATTTTTGACGATAAATCTTTATTGTATGCCGCAATCATACGGCATTTTCCGCTGTATTTGTCGGCAATGTATTTGAAATAATCCTGATAATACGAATCGCCCGTACCCAAAATTACAAATTGCACGTCTTCGGAAAGTATTTCTTCCATTACGCACTTTACAAGGTCAAAACCCTTATGCTCTACAAGCCTTGAAATAATAGCCAATATCGGCACGTCTTTTACGGGAAGATTGAGCATTTCCTGCAAACCTTTCTTGCATTTTGCCTTACCCGAAAAATCGTCCGCACTGTAATTTGCTATGATTTTATCGTCTTTTTCGGCACTGTACAAATCGGTGTCGATACCGTTTAATATACCGCTGATTTTATATCCGTACATATTCGTGCAATATTCGAGACCGTGAGCAAAATATGCGTTTTTTATTTCCCTTGAATATGTGGGACTTACAGTCGTGGTGTGATTGCTGTATACGATTGCCCCTTTCATCAAATTAATGCAACCGTCGTAAGTGACGTACGGAGTGCAATATTCGGGAAGTCCGAACAGGTCTTGCAAATTTTCAGTGCCGTATTTGCCTTGATATTCTATATTGTGAATTGTAAATACAGTCTTAATTTCGCTGAATCTGAACCTGTCAGAATATAAAGTTTTTAAATATATTACAGACAAAGCGGCTTGCCAGTCGTGCGCATGTAAAATGTCGGGGAAAAAGTCGACGTATCCCAAAGTATCTATTGCCGCCTTCGAGAAGAACGCAAATCTTTCTCCGTCGTCGTAATGCCCGTATAAGCCGTTCCTCGCGAAATAATATTCGTTGTCTATAAAATAAAAGGTCACGCCTTGATATTTATAAGAGAAAAGACCGCAGTATTGATTTCTCCATGCAAGAGCGACGTTGTAATTGCCTTCAAAGGTAAATTTTTCTCTCCACTCTTTAGAAACCGCGCCGTAAAGCGGCATAATAACCCTTACGTCGAAGTCGGGGTTTAACGCAAGAGCCTTGGGTAAAGACCCTATTACGTCCGCAAGTCCGCCCGTGCCGGCAAAAGGATTAGCCTCCGACGCGACGAATGCGATTTTCGTCTTGCGCCTTACCTCTATTTCTACGGGTTTTACCTCTTCGGTGTGCGCCGTTTCAGGTTTAATCTTGTTTACTTCTTCTTTATTTTGTTTATTTTCTGCCGATTTTACCTTTTCGACTTTTGTTTCGATTTTTTTTGTGTTTGTCTTTTTAGTTGTTGCCATTTGTTACCTCCTTCTTTTATAAGGTTTTATACGTCGAATAATAAAATTATATGAGGTATAATTTGCGCTGAAAAACGTCTAATATCGTCGGTTAATTAAATAACGCTGTTTTTAAGTATATAGAACGGGTGCGTTTCACAACCGGAAAGCACTCTGCCGTCCCTTATTACTACGTTTTTATCGGCAATAATCGCATTTAACGATACGTTTTCGCCCGTGAGCGTGTTTTGCATCAATATCGAATTTTTAACGACTGTTCCTCTGCCGACTTTTACTCCCCTGAAAATAATACTGTTGTAAACTTCTCCCTGAATATCGCACCCCTCGGATATAAGCGAATTTTTCACGACGGCGTTTGCTCCGTATTTAGTCGGGCTTGAATCTTTGACTTTGGTAAATATTTCTCTCTTTTTAAATACTGCGTCGCGGTTTTCTTTATTAAGCATTTCCATGCTTGTGTCGTAATAAGTCTGCAACGAATTGATTACCGACAAATATCCACTGTATTTATAAGCGAAAATTTTAAGCGATTCGACGTGCGCCGCAAGCACTTGCTCGGAAAAATGCTTTAATCCGTGCGCGATTGCCGTCGTCACGAGATTGATGAGCAAGGTCCTTTTAATAAGCATTATATTAGTATAAAGTTTTACCTGACCTTGGATTCTCGGGTCGAACGACATACCCGTAACACGATTATTGTCGTTTGTCGTGAGAATGATATTGTTTGACCCGTTGATAAATTTATTTGTCCTTTCGGCGTAAATCATCGTGATATCGGCTTCGTTTTCAAGGTGAAATTTCATTACGTTGTTGAAATCTATAGAACAAACCATATCGCTGTCGGACATAAACACGTATTCCTCATTAGAACGGGTAAGGAAGTTGATTGCGCCCGTTAACGCCTCGAGTCTCGTGCTGTAAACACGCGTGCCGACGTCGCCGAAAGGCGGCAATAACATCAAACCGCCGTTTCTTCTCGCCAAATCCCAATCTTTACCGCTGCCGACATGGTCCATCAAAGACTGGAAATTGCTTTTCGTGATAATACCGACTTTGTTTATGCCGGAATTTACCATATTTGAAAGCGGGAAATCGACAAGTCTGTATCTTCCGCAAAACGGAACCGAACCCATAGTCCTTACGCTTGTAAGTTCGGGAAGGTTGTTGTCATGAATATTGGAAAAAATTACACCTAAAGCATTCATATTTTAAACCTCCTTTTCGACCATGTCGCCGGCTTTTACTTCGCCGTTTTCTTCTATCTTTACCCCGCTTCCTATAAGCGTGATTTTTGCTTGTTTCTGCGTTAAATCGCCGACGGTTGCATTTTTACTTACCGTCACGTTTGAATCGAGTATGGAATAGCCGACTTTTGCTCCCTCTTCTATCACGCATCCGCTGAAAATAACCGAATCTTTTACGTATGCGCCTTTTTTAATCGTCACATTGTCCGAAAGCGTGCAGTTTTCAACCGTTCCGTCGATTTCGCAACCCAACGAAACTATAGAATTTGTCACATTGCCGTTTTCTCCTATATAATGCGGCGGAGCGATGGGGTTCCTCGAATAAATTCTCCAACTTCTGTCCGAAACGTTGAATTTCGGAGATTCGCCGAGTAAATCCATATTAGCCTCGTATAAGGACGAAATGGTGCCGACGTCTTTCCAATACCCGTCAAACTTGAAGCAAACCATTTTTTCTCCCGCTGCAAGCATTGCCGGAAGCACGTCGTGACCGAAATCGTTGCCGCTTGCGGGATTTGCCTCGTCCTCTTCGAGATATTTATACATTTTTTCGGCTGTGAAGATATATATTCCCATAGACGCAAGCGTGCTTGTGGGGTGCTTGGGTTTTTCTTCAAACCTTTCGACTACTCCGTTTTCGTCGGCGTTGATTATACCGAATCTCGGTGCCTCTTCGATAGGAACGGATATCGTCGCTATAGTGCAAGCCGCGCCCGTCGCTTTGTGCCTGTCGAGCATCTTTGAATAGTCCATTTTGTAAATATGGTCTCCCGACAATATAAGCACGTACTCCGGCGAATATCTTTTTACAAACGATAAATTCTGATAAATGGCGTTTGCCGTCCCTTTATACCATTGTTGACCGTGTTTCGCCTGGTAAGGCGCAAGCATATGCACTCCGCCGTAGTTTCTGTCCAAATCCCACGGTTGACCGTTGCCTATGTAATCGTTTAAAAGAAGCGGCTGATATTGAGTAAGAATACCCACCGTGTCTATACCAGAGTTTACACAGTTTGAAAGCGGAAAGTCGATTATTCTGTATTTACCGCCAAACGAAACCGCGGGTTTTGCCACGCTGTTTGTAAGCGCGTACAAACGACTTCCCTGTCCGCCAGCCAAAAGCATGGCGACACACTCTTTGTTTAATAACATATTTCCCTCCGTTATCTATGATTTTAAAAGTATTTTTATTCTTTTGTTTGTTTTATTCTTTAACGATAACAAACCGACGTAATTTAATTTATAAGCCGATTAGCCTTTTTCGAAAATATCAAACCGCCTTTTGCTTATTTATTTTTTTAATAAATACACACAACTAAGCGCGGGCAACTTTATCGAAACAGAATTTTCTTTTCCGTGCGACGGAATTTGCTTGGTTTGATAATTCTTCTTTTTGATTTGACCGTTGCCGCCGTACTTTACCGAATCGGAATTGAAGATTATTTCGTATTTACCTTCTTCTACCCCGAGCAAATAATCCTGTTCTATTCCGGAGAAGTTGCATATACAAACGATTTTTTCTCCGTCTTTACTTTTCCTTAAATAAGCGATTACGTTTTTATCTTTATCGTCGGGTGCAAGCCACTCGAACCCGTCCCACGAATCTTCAATTTCGTAAAACGCCTTATGCGCCTTATAAAACTCGTTGATATCTTTAAAATAAACGTTTAATTTTTTATGATCGGGATATTTCAACAAATCAAATTGAATTTGTTTTTTATAATCCCACTCGTCAAACTGACCTATTTCCGCTCCCATAAATATGAGTTTTTTACCGGGATGAGACATCATATACCCCATAAAAGTTCTGTCTCCCGCAAATTTTGCGTAATAGTCGCCGGGCATTTTGTTTATAAGCGAACCTTTGCCGTAAACCACCTCGTCGTGAGAAACGGGAAGTACAAAGTTTTCGGAAAAAGCGTACATCATCGAAAACGTGAGTTTTTCATGGTCGTAATGACGGAACATCGGGTCACACTTGACGTAAGACAAAACGTCGTTCATCCAACCCATATTCCATTTAAAGTTAAAGCCGAGACCTCCGACCGATGCCGGTTTTGTGACCATAGGCCATGCGGTCGATTCTTCCGCAATCATCATTGCGTAAGGATATTCCGCAAAAACGGCTGTGTTGAGTTTTCTGAAAAACGCAATAGCCGCAAGATTTTTGTTTTCACCGTATTCGTTGGGTATCCACTCGCCCGGCTTTTTATCGTAATCGAGGTAAAGCATAGAGGCAACGGCGTCCACACGCAACCCGTCTATGTGATATTTATCAAACAAAAACATAGCGTTTGAAATCAAAAACGATTGCACTTCGTTTTTCGCATAATCGAATCTCCTTGTCCCCCACGATTTATGTTCTTGCAAATCCCAGCGATCGCTTTCGTACAAAGGTTGTCCGTCGAACTCGTACAAACCGTGCGCGTCTTTCGGGAAATGCGCGGGCACCCAGTCGATGATTACACCTATGCCTTCTTTATGGAATGCATCGACAAGTTTCATAAAGTCGCAAGGCGTGCCGAAACGGGACGTTATACTGTAATAACCCGTTACCTGATAACCCCAACTGCCGTCGAAAGGATATTCGGCGACCGGCATAAACTCGACATGAGTGTATCCCATTTTCTTTACGTAAGGCACAAGCAAATCGATAAGGTCGACATAAGAATAATAAGTTCCTTCGTCTCTTTTCTTCCAGGACGCAAGATTAACTTCGTAAATATTGACGGGAGAAGAATAGACGTTCTCGTCTTTCTTGTTTTTCATATACCCGGCGTCGGTCCATGTGTAATTGTCAAGTTCGTAATACTTTGAAGCAGTCGCAGGTGCGGTTTCGCTGTGGAAAGCGTACGGATCCGCCTTCATGATGAGATTTCCGCTTTTTGACGTGATTGCGTATTTATACACGTCGTATCTTTCGATATCGGGGATAAAAGTTTCCCAGATACCCTCTTGCGAAATTTTAGCCATGGGATTTGCTTTAATGTCCCAGATATTAAAATCGCCAACAACCGATACGTTTTGAGCGTGAGGAGCCCATACCCTGAAAGTAACGCCTTTCACTCCGTTTAATTCGCTGCCGTGAGAGCCTAAATATTCATAAGACCTGAAATTTGTTCCTTGATGAAACAAATATAAAGGCAAATTATCTTTCATTTACGTTTTCCTCCAAAACTTTAATAAACGCTGCAACTCGACAATGATCCGCTTGGGCAAATCCGATTATCGTCCCCAAAGCCCCCATTATCGGTTATTATAAATATATTATATACTAAAACTTAATATTTATCAAGAACATAAAACAAAATTAATGTAAATTTTTTACTATTTTTGCTCAAATTCTGCAAATCTTAACCCGCGGATTTCCAAACCATGCCACCGTTATCTTTTCGATCTTTTACAAACCGCGCTCTCGATATCGTCAAGCCACACTTTCGCCCTTAAATCAGCGTATATTATAAGGCATTTATTATATAAAAAATAAAAAAAGAGAAACCGTATTCAGGTCTCTCTTTAAAAATATCAGCAGATATAATCTTTCTTTTTCTCGGGTGCGGCTGCAAGTTCTTCTCTCTTTGCGTCGTAACCTTTTCTTCCGAGCATTGCGTAAGTTGCGTTTTTGCCTCCCTCTACGCCCGGTTGGTTATACGTGTCGATATTGAGCATTTCTCCGCAATATGCAGTTTGCATTTCGAGCATAAACATAAGTTCGCCCAAAGTAAACGCATTGAGTTCGGGTAAATAAATCGTCTTGTTGAGTCTGTGCTTTACGGTAAGAGCGTACTCGGTTGCTTTTCTTTCGCAAGTGATGAGTTCGTTCATTGTGTGTCCGCAAAGGAAGTTTACGTCGGGGATATCTTCGCAACCGTCTGAAATGATAACGGTCGTTCTGTAATTATCGACGGCAAGGAAAGTCATAACTTTATCGAAAGGACCTTCCGTATAAAGTTGTACCTGGCTGTGTTGATCGGTTACGCCGAGTGCCTTGACGGGCGTTTGACCGGCATAAACCTTTTCTCCGCTCTTGCTGTCTTCTTTGCCGAGACTTTCAGCCCAAAGTTGAGCATACCAGTCGGACATATAACGAAGTCCGTCGGCATAAGGCATCATTACGGAAATGTTTTTACCGTCGTTCATTGCGGCATATTCGAGAACCGCACCCATAAGAGCGGGGTTTTTGTACATGTCTTTTTCTTTGCAAACTTCATCCATATAAGCCGCACCCTTTAAAAGAGCCTTAATGTCAATGCCTACAACCGCTGCCGGAAGAAGTCCCACCGGGCACAATTCGGAGAATCTGCCGCCGACTCCGTCGGGGATATAGAAAGTTTTTAAACCTTCTTGTTTAGCGATTTTGATAAGATTACCCTTCGCACTTGAAGTAGTGGCAATCATGTGATTTTTTGCGTTTGCGCCGTATTTCTTTTTAAGAAGGTCCATTACGATGAGATATTGAGTCATCGTTTCGCTTGTCGCTCCGCTCTTCGTGATAACGTTGAACATGGTTTTGTCGAGGTCGATTACGTCTAAAAGAGCCTCCATTCTTTCGGGATCTACGTTATCTTCTACGTAACATTTGGGTCCGTTTCTCTTTTCTGCGGGCAAATCGTTGTAATGAAGGTGACAAAGTGCTTGCATAGCCGCTATGGGGCCTAATGCGCTGCCGCCGATACCAAGCACTACGAAAGTATCGAAATTCTTTCTTACGTCTTCGGCGGTTTTTATGATATCTTCAACGATTTCGTCCTGGTTGTACGGAAGTTCCGACCAACCCATCATTCCCGTACCTCTGTTTGCTTGTACGGTTTTATAAGCCGATGCCGCTTTGTCTTTTAAAAGGTCGAGTTTTTCTTTCGTGTATCCTTCTTTTTCGCCGACAAATTCAGCCATCATATTGTTGTAGTCAAATCTGAGTTTCATTGACTCTTGCCATTTTTTGTCTGTATAATTCATATCTTTACTCCGTAAAAAATATTTTATGATTTAATTTTACAACAATCGCAAATTATTGTCAAATTCATTAAGTAGTATTTTTTAAATTTTACTTAAAATCAAATCTTGCCGCAATATTGCGCAAATAATCGAGTGAACGTTTAAGTTCGTCGACCGTTTTAAAGTTTTCGTCGTACACTTCGATAAGCATATTGCCATCAAAACCGTTGTCTTTAAGAATCCCGAAAAGAGTTTCAAAATCGAATATTCCTTTCCCCGGCAAACACAACTTGCCGCTTTCGTCCCTATCCGATAAATGCACCGTTTTAAGCCTGTCGCCCATTTCGGCAAAATACTCTTGCCATGTATATCCGCTGTCAAACGCTTGCTTTATATCGAGACAAGTCTTTAAATCAGGCGCGTAATCTTTGATTTTACCGAAAAACCCGACTTGATTGTAAAATGCCCACGCCACGTTTTCAATGCACAAATTCACACCGTACTCGCCCGTTATTTTAGTAAGTTCGTCAAATTTTTTGCCGATATCGGCATAGTTGTCAAACTTCATGTTTTGCTTGAATCTCGCTCTGCCGTGCATGGTGTAATTATGTGCGCCGAGAAGTTTTGCAACGTAAAGCGTATCTCTGAAAATTTTTACCGCGTCGCCGTAAGCGCGCACGTTGTCGGAAAAAAGTTGAGGCTCGAAATGAGTGTTTAAAGTATGTATCGAGTGCACCTTTAAATTACCCTTTCTGCTTTTAAGCAACTCTCCGTACCCGGGAGTATATTCGCAAAACGTCTCCAAAAACACTTCGCATACTCTCGAATCCATTTCGTTTAAAGTGACAAGCGCGTCTTCGTTGTACTGTTTTCTGAAAAACGACGCCGTCGAAATTCCTATTTCCACTGTATATCTCCGATTTATTTTTCGATTTTATAGTCGATTATGTCATCGTCGGCAAATACCGACACCGTTTCGCCCGAAGTTATGCCACCCGAAATAATTTCGTCCGCAAGCATGTTTTCAAGCAATTTTTGTATCGCGCGTTTTAAAGGACGCACGCCGTAAGTATCGCTGTAACCGGATTTAAGTATCAGATCGACCGCCGATTCTTTTACTATAAGGTTGATGCCTTGTTCTTTAAGTCTTGCTTTTAATTTGTTAAGCAAGATTTCGGCAATTTGCGCACATTCGCGCTTGGTAAGTTTTTTAAACACGATTATATCGTCGATTCTGTTTAAAAATTCGGGACGGAATCTCTCTTTAAGCGCATCGTTTACCGCGTCTTCAAACTCGTATTCGTCCTCAAAATTTATCGCGTCGGACGCCCCGCAGTTAGAGGTCATTATTATCACGGTATTTCTGAAATCAACCACTCTGCCTTTACTGTCGGTCACTCTGCCGTCGTCGAGAATCTGAAGCATTATATCGAAAATATCGGGGTGTGCTTTTTCTATTTCGTCAAACAACACGACCGAATAAGGCATACGGCGAACTTTGCCCGTGAGTATACCTTCTTCGTCATATCCTGCGTATCCCGGAGGCGCACCGATTAGTTTTGTTATGGAAATTTTTTCCATATATTCGCTCATATCCAGTCTTATAAGCATGTTTTCATTGCCGAAAATCACGCTTGCCAAGGCCTTTGAAAGTTCGGTTTTACCCACGCCGGTAGGACCTGCGAATATAAACGACCCTATGGGTCTGTTGGGGTCGCTTAATCCCGCTCTCGAACGTCTTATCGCCTTTGCAACTTCTTCCACCGCATCGTCCTGACCTATTACTCTCGAGTGAAGTTCCGACTCCAGATTCATGAGTCTGTCTGACTCTTCCTCGTTGATTTTCATCACGGGAACGCCCGTGCGTTCGCTTATTATCTGCGCTATATCCTCGCCGTTTATCGACGGGCGAACATTTGATTTTTTAAGCAACGCACGATTGCGGATATTTTTATAAGCAACTCTGTTTTTCTCGATTTCTTCGTCGATTTTTTTGATTTCGGCTAAATTGTTGCAGCGAATCGCATACTCTCTGTCAACGCCGAGTTCTTTTATTTTTTGCTCGTATTTGTTTATATCTTCTTCGGGAGCGCAAGCCGAAAGTTTTGCCCTTGCCGCTGCCTCATCCATTACATCGATTGCCTTGTCGGGCAAATATCTGTCGGTAATGTACCTTTCGGTGAGTTTTACCGCGCACTCTATCGCTTCGTCTTTTATTTCGACCCTATGGTGTGCTTCGTATTTATCTCTCAAACCTTGCAATATGCGTATCGCATCCGGAATACTCGGCGCTTGAACGTTAATTGTTTGAAAACGCCTTGCAAAAGCGGAATCTTTTTCTATGTATTTGCCGTATTCTTCGGTTGTCGTCGCGCCGATGATTTGAAATTCTCCTCTTGCGAGCATTGGTTTAAGCATTTCGGCGGCGTCCATAGAACTTTCGCCCGTACTGCCTGCGCCCATAATGTTGTGAATTTCGTCGATAAATACGATAATATTGCCGCTGTTTATTATGAAATTGACGGCGGTTCGGAATCTTTCTTCAAATTCACCTCTGAATTTAGCCCCCGCAATCAAACTCGTCAAATCGAGAGAAAACACGGTTTTACCCCTTAAAACGTCCGGAACTTTACCCGAAACAATCTCTTGAGCGAGCCCCTCGACCACCGCGCTTTTTCCTACGCCCGGCTCTCCTATAAGCATAGGACTGTTTTTAGTCCTTCTCGATAAAATACGTATAATTTGCTCTATTTCTTTATCTCTGCCTATAACGGGATCGAGTTTTCCCTCGTAGGCTTTTCTTGTCAAGTCATAACCGAATTCAGAAAGAGCATTGAGTTTTTCATTGGGTTCGTATTCGTAAATACCGCTTGTTTGCTCACCGTAATGAATAGTGATATCTCTGCCCGATTCGTCGACGTTTCCCACGATTATATTGTAAAGTTCACTTTGAATACTGTCGGTATCTCTTGCGATTCTGCGCAAAATATTCATTGCGCAACCGTTTACACTCATTATACCGAGAGCCAGAAACTCATCGGAAATATAACTTAATTTAAGCCTGTTTGCAAGTTCTTCCGCTTTAAGCATCGCCGCTTTGGCATTCGGAGACAAACCTATCCTTACAGCCTTTTGTCTTGCGTAATAGGCATTTAACTGAATAGTATACGCATTGAGCGTAACTCTGTTTTTTTCAAGCACTCTCGTGACGTTGTTGTCAAACGACAAAATGCCGTAAAGCAAAGCCTCCGTGCCTATGCAAGATATCCTCTTTGCCTGACACATCGAATCGGCAGCCCTCATCGCCTGCCTTAAACCCGCGGTCATTCTTGAATACAGATTGTTGAAATTACCGATATTTTCAGCCATAACACTCTCTCTTGATTTTATTTTTCGGCGATGTTTTTCTCAAGCAACGCTCGCTAAATTACGTCGCCGCATTTTAAAGCCGTTTACACCATTATAACAAAAATAATAAATTTGTAAACAATTTAGCGCAATAATAGCGTCGCATTTAAGTAAAAAACGAAAATTTCGCCCTGATTTTACAAAAAAACGCAAAAAACGCCGCAATGCGCAAAACAATACGGCGTGAAAAATCTTTAATTGTTTTTCAGTGTCTTTATGTAACTATCGACTTTATCGTGTAATTCTTTGTCCGAAAGCGCAAAATCGATATTTGCCTTTAAAAAGCCGAATCTGTCGCCCATATCGTAACGTTCGCCGTCAAACTCATAAGCAACCGCATCGCCTTTTTCGGCGAGCGCAGCCAAAGCATCGGTAAGTTGATATTCGCCGTTTTTACCCGGTTTAAGCGTGTCGATAATTTCAAACAGTTCGGGCGTACAAACGTATCTGCCGAGCGGCGCGATATTGCTTTTTATTTGTTCAATGCTCGGTTTTTCGATAATTTCGGATATTTCGTAAATTTTTCCCCTTTGACGCTCCACTTTCATAGTTGCGTATTTGGGTATATCTTCCGTCTTGACTTGCTTTACCCCGATAACCGTTTTCTTTTCGGTGTTATACACGTCGATAAGTTGTTTTGTTACGGGTACGTCGTTTTTCATTACGTCATCACCGAGAAGTATCGCAAAAGGCTCGTCTCCTATTTGCTCTCTGCAAAGTGCAATCGCCCGCGCAGTACCGTCTTGTACTTCTTGTTTTACGAAATTAATATCCAAAGAAGATAAGCGACGGATACTTTCCAACAATTCGTATTTACCCTTTTCCTCGAGCAAATTCTCGATTTTTGCATTTTTGGAAAAATGAGACTCGATTATGTCTTTGTTTTGCCCGACTATGAGATAAATTTCCTCGATGCCGCTGTCGACTATCTCTTGAATAATTACCTCGATTGCAGGTCGATTGATTATGGGCAGCATCGCTTTGGGAATCGCCTTTGTGTATGGCAAAAATCTCGAACCGTATCCGGCAACGGGAACTATCGCCTTTTTTACTTGTTGCATTATTTTCTCCTTATCATTATATCAAAAAAATGTATTTTCCTTTAAACAACCAAAATCATAATTATCGCAAATTTTGTCGATTTTTGCTACAATTTTAAAACTTTTTACGTTTCTATTTCGTACCGAATATTCTGTCGCCCGCATCACCGAGACCCGGTACTATATATGCGTTTTCGTTGAGTTTTTCATCAAGCGAAGCGACGAAAATATCCACGTCCGGGTGCTTTTCCTGAACGGCTTTTACCCCTTCGGGTGCAGCAATGAGATTCATGAGTTTTATATCTTTACAACCTCTCGCTTTAATAAAATCGATTGCGGCAATCGCGCTGCCTCCCGTTGCAAGCATCGGGTCGACGACTATTATGGTTCTTTCGGTAGCGTCCACGGGGAGTTTACAGTAATACTCAACGGGTTTGTGTGTTGCGGGGTCTCTGTAAAGGCCAATATGTCCCACTTTTGCATTGGGGACAAGCGTGAGTATTCCGTCAACCATGCCGAGTCCCGCCCTTAAAATTGGCACAACTCCAATGCTTCTGCCCGAAATAAATTTCGCTTTCGTCTTGCAAATGGGCGTTTCGATTTCCTCTTCCTGAAGGGGTAAATCTTTAGTCACTTCATACGCCATAAGCAAAGAAATTTCGTTTGCCAAATCTCTGAAGTCTTTTGTGCAGGTTGTTGTCTTTCTCATCATCGATACTTTGTGCTGAATAAGCGGGTGGTTTAATACGTGTAACGTACTCATTTATATCTCCTATTTATAAAAATTTTTCCCTTGCGGGAGTTTTATCCAAAATTTTAAGCCTTATATAACCATTTTTCAATCGCCGTGTTTTTTAATTTTTCATATACGCATCTAAACGCATTTTTGGCAATATTTATTATTTAAAATACTTATTCTCAATTTCTGTTATTTTAGCAACTCTTCTTGTGTGTCTGCCGCCCTGGAAATCGGTCGTTAAAAACGCCTCCACTATATCCGTCATCACTCCCACGCCGATTACTCTTTCGCCGAAGGCGAGAATATTTGCGTCGTTATGCTCTCTTGTGGCCCTTGCGGAAAACGAATCGTGAACGTGCGCGCAACGTATACCTTTTACTTTATTTGCGGCAATACTCATGCCGATACCCGTCCCGCAAATGAGAATACCTCTGTCAAATTCGCCCGAAGCGACTGCCTCGGCAACTTTAAGCGCATAATCGGTGTAATCGCAAGATTCCTCGGTGTAAGTGCCGAAATCTTTATATTCGTAATCGTGTTCGTCAAGATAATTTAAAAGTGCCGCTTTCAAATGTATACCGCCATGATCGCAACCTATCGCTATTTTCATAAAACTCCTGAATTCCGAGACAAAACGCACCTGATTAAGTGCGAAACAATCTCGATTGTCGCCTGATTTATTTTAATTGCAACTATCTTGTATTATTCTATAACAATACGGCGTTTTTGTCAATATCTTTGCCGAATTATGCGGAAAAATAATAATTATATCGCCTTATTTCCCTTCATTTTGCCCAAACAATCAAAATTTAAACGTCATTTATAATTTATTTGAATTTCACCCGATAAAATATCTCCTGAAACACCGTCAGACGCATTGATAAAAAATATAAATAAAAAAACGTCAAAAAACCAAAATCTCTCGGTTTTCCGTTGTTTTTATAAGCCCGATTCATGTTTATGCAACCAAATTCCAAACTTTATAATTACGCATAAAAAAACCCTCCCCGTTTTAAACGAAGAGGGAAAAATAATTTTGAATTTTAAAAATTTACATTATATCGTCGAGCGTATTTCCATCGCCGTCAACCACTTCTTTGGGCTCTTCCGGAAGAGGAACTTCTTCAAACGGCGGTTCTTCACCTATCGGAGGTTCTTCGTCTGCAGGCGGTTCTTCTTGCTTATCGTTGTGTTTTTCCGCTTTAGTCGGTGCGGCTAAATCGAATTTAGTCGGCGTGACGAATTTTGAAAATTCTCCCTTAAACAAGAGTTTCACGTCTCCCCTTTCGCCGCTACGGTTTTTCTCGAAAATAATTTCAGCCATATTGGCGATGATTTCGCCCGAAGCCTTTTCTTTTTCCATATCTGGTGCTAAATCGGGTCTGTGAATAAACATAACGATATCGGCGTCTTGCTCGATTGCTCCCGACTCACGAAGGTCGGAAAGCATGGGGCGTTGACCTTTTCTTCCCGTAACGAGACGAGATAACTGCGAAAGCGCAATGACCGGCACGTTTAATTCTTTCGCCATCATTTTAAGCGCACGGGAAATTTCGGTAATTTCCTGTTGACGATTGGTCGGATTTTTATTATTCGCTTCCATAAGTTGAATATGGTCGATAATTACAAGGTCGAGACCTTGTCTGCTTTTTAGCCGTCTGCACTTGGATAAAACCGCTTTCGGCGTCGTCATAGAAGTGTCGTCGACGAAAATTCTTGCGCTGTCGAGTTCTTTTTTGGCGTTCCAGAGTTTAAGCCAATCTTCTTCGGTCAACTTACCTTTTACCGCATTATCCATTCTCACGTTTGCGATAGAACACATCATCTTTTGCGCAAGTTCGTCCTTGGTCATTTCCAAAGCAAATAGCGCGACTACGGCGTTTTGTCTGAGCGCGATATTAGTGGCGAAGTTTAAAGCAAGCGTCGTTTTACCTATCGACGGTCTCGCCGCAAGAATAATAAGCGCACCCTTGGAAAACCCGTTAGTCAAAGCGTCAATGCCCGGATAACCCGATTTTAAACCCGAGGTATAGTCTTTGTTTTTCTCAATTTTTTCAAACTTATCAAGCACTTCGTTGTAAGACCCTTTCAAATCTTCGAGACTACTCGTATCGAGATGCTCGGAAATGTCGAAAATGGCTTTTTCCGCAGAAGACAAAGCCGAATCGCTGTCAGTACTGGAACGAGCCTCTTTGCTTATTCCTTCGGCAGCCTTAATCAGTCTTCTGAGTACGCCGTCGCGCTTGACGATATCGAGATAATAATTATAATTAGACGCCGAAGGCGTGCTTCTCGCTATGGTGGTAAGATAAGAAATTCCGCCCACTTTTTCAAGATTTGCCGATTTTTCAAGCGCATCGGAAAGCGTGACTATATCTATAGGTTTATTCGATGCCGCAATGCTTTCCATTGCCGAATAAATGACCTTGTGCGACGGAACGTAAAAATCGTCTTCATAAAGTCCGTTTGTAATTTCCGTTTGGTTTTCCTGGTCGATTATTATGCAACCGAGTAAAGACTGTTCGGCTTCGAGATTGTACGGCATTGCGTTAAGTTTTTCCATTGGCATAAGTTTTTTCCTTATTTTCGGGTAATTTTAAATGTTTTCGTCTGTAAATTAATTTTTAGTCCGGATTGAACTATTTAATTTTATTCTATACTTTCAAATTCGTCAAGTGCGTTTTTAAACGATTGCATACACAAATCGAATGCGTCCGTCTTCATTAAATCGACGCCCGCCAACTTTAAAAGTTCTACGGGGCTGTCACTGCCGCCCGAAGACAAAAATTTGAAATAATCTTTTACCGCAGTTTCGCCCTCGTTGTAAATTCGCTCGGCAATCGATACCGCACTGATTATGCCCGTTGCGTACTTGTAAACGTAAAATCCTCTGTAGAAATGAGGGATTCTCGCCCACTCGTATGCGATTTCCGGATCGGAGACAACCGACCTGCCGTAATATTTTTTATTGAGTTTTAAATATTCGTCGTTTAACGAATCTTTAGTCAAAGGAATACCCCTTTCCGCCATATCGTGCGCAATATATTCAAACTCGGCAAATTGCGTTTGTCTGAAAAGCGTGCCTTTAAGCGTATCGAGATAATAAGAAAGAAGATATTTTTTAAGTTTTTTGTCTTGCGTGTTTTTAAGGAGGTATTTTACAAGCAAAACTTCGTTTACCGTACTTGCAACTTCGGCGACGAAAATTTTGTAGTCTGCCTTTTCTTGCGGTTGATTTCTTTCGCTGTGATAAGAGTGCATAGCATGTCCGAGTTCGTGAGCGATAGTAAATACTTCGTTAGTTGTCTTTTGATAGTTTAAAAGTACGTACGGGTGAGATAAACCATATACGCTTATGCTGTACGCTCCGCTTCTCTTTCCTTCCGTTTCTTCAACGTCTATCCAGCCGTTGTCGTGTGCTTCCTGAAGTAAGTTTTGATATCTTTCGCCGAGAGGAGCAAGTCCTTTCTTTACGATTTTAAACGCCTCTTCGTAATCGACGGATATTTCAGCGTTTTCCACGAGCGGAGTGTAAATATCGTACATATGCAACGTATTTACGCCGAGAATTTTCTTTCTGTCTCTTACGTATCTGTGAAGCAACGGCAAATTTTTATTTACCGATTTAAGCAAATTTTTATAAACCTTGGGACTGACGTCTTCGTTGTCCATAGCCATTTCCAAAGAACTGCCGTATTTTCTCGCTCTCGACAAAAATACGTCTTTATCAACGTTTCCGACGTAAGTTGCCGTAAGAGTGTTGATAAGTCCGATATATGCCTTGTAATACGCCTGGAAAGCCTTTTTCCTCACGTTTCTGTCTTTAGATTGAAGCATTACTCCGTAAGTTCCGTGCGTAAGGCGCACTTTTTCGCCGTTTACCGTAATTTCGGGGTATGGGAAATCCGCATTGTCAAGCATGACGAATACTTGTCTGAATCCATCGAAAACCTTTCCTCCCTGCGCGAGTATTTCCTCTGTTTCTCTTCTTAAAACGTGCGGCTTTTGTTTGATTATTCCTTTCAAAGTATAATCGTAATCTTTAAGTCTTTCGTCGCTTACGAATTCTTCCAACTTTTTTACGGGAAGCGCAGTAAGTTCGGGCACGATAAAAGACGTGTTTTTGCCGAGTTGAATTTCAATCGTCGTCATTCTGGAGTTTAAAGCGACGTATTCGGATTTTCTCGTATCTTCGTCGTGTTTCATAAACGCATAAACAGCCAATCTGTTCATATCGAGCGTAACTTCGTTGAGTTTAGTAAAACATTCCAAAACGGTTTCTACGTTGTTAAGTTTACCTTCATATGCCGAAAAATCGAGTTTTTGCGATACTTTTTGATAAAGATCTTCCCAATCCTGCATAGTTGCAAAAATATCTTCCGTTTTCCATTTAAGGTTTTGTGGCACGTTTTCTCTTTCTTTAGCCATTTTTATTCCTCCGAATTATCTGAATTTTGTTTATTTACGATATTGTATCCAATAAGAAAGTTTGAATACTCAATATGCTCTACTTTATCGCCTTTTTTGAAATAATTACCGTCTTTTTTTACGTCGAGATATATTTGAATTTCAAAAAAGTCGTGTTCTTTTTCCGACCATTCCAAAAAGAACAAACTCACGCCCTCAACCCCGTCTTTTATCTTAGAATCGTATTCTTTACGAATAAAAACATTGGTTTTTTCCGGGGCTGTGCTTTTTATAGCGTATTTTATAAAATCCTTATACTTGCCGTATTTTTTTAATGCTAAATCGTAATACATAACGATAAACGAAATATAAGCAAGCGTCAATAACAGCACGCAAATGTACAGAGGCATTCTTAAAGGCGTTTTATAGTCCTGCAATGCGTAAATCACGCAGATTAATACGCATAACAGCAAATAAACCGCCGAAATTATTATCGTTAAATTTCTTGATTTTTTATATTTTTTTTCGGCAACGATTAAATCGTTTTCGCCGTATAAATTTATCATAGTTTTCTCCGTTAAATCGGCTTAACCTCGTTTATTAAACCGTCAGATTTATCTCGTATTTTTTAAATTACGTAACAAATGAAATTCAACCACGAATCCTTTATTTTCAATGAAAACTTTGGCACAACGCCCATAACGACGCTTTTTTTAATCACGCCGTACCTTCTGCTGTCTTCGCTGTTGCAACGGTTGTCTCCCATCACGAAAACTTCGTCTTTGCCCACAACGCACTCTTTGTCGATGAGATTATAAAGTTTTGTTTCGTCATAATAAGCATATTTTTCTTCGAGAAGTATTCCGTTTCTGTACACCTCTTTACCTTGCACTTTAATCGTGTCACCCGGCAACCCTATTACTCTTTTTATTACGTCGTAATTGTCCGCTCCGAAAGTGTTTCGTTCAAACACGATTATATCGCCGTAATCGTAGTCCTGACCTTTTTTTATCAAAAGAACGTCGTCAGACTGCAATGTGTTTTGCATCGAAGGACCGGAAACAATTACCGTCTCGAATACAAAATATTTGCAAAACAGCAAAGCCGCAAGCAAAATTATCAACACTGTCATCACGGTTGTCTCAATTTTATCCGCCTTTGCCATGCGTTTGCCGTCGCGCAGATTCGGATAAATATCGTATTCGTCCATTGCTTCCTCCTTCTTTTATTTTACCATAGATAACTTTAATTTTGAACCTTATAATCGACTGCGCTAAATCAATTATATCGGACGCATCGAAATTATCCCGATATATAAAATTTTCGACCCTTAATTTATCAAAATTATGTTGTTTATCAAAAATTTTCCGTCCGCTTTTAATTTCATTGCGTAAATTTCATCAAAGTTTTTAAGCGGAAAATTATCTTTGGATTTAAAATCTTTAAAATCGAGAATAAAGTTTTTCCATTCGTTTGCGCACTGCAACGCAATCGTCATTTCGTACGCGCCTATTTCTTGATTACTGCTTAAAAGCGTAACCGTTAAAGTCTCGAAACTTTGATTATATATGTCGAATTTAAGCAACGAATCCTCTTTAATGGGGTAAAACTTTCCGCCTATATTAAAAGTGAACAACCCCAAATCGGTACATATACCTTTAATATCCATAGGACCCGCCTGCTGTTCGATATCGCCCACGCTTACAAACAAACCTCCCAAAGTGTTTTTGCAATCGGCGGGAGTAAACAAACCACAATCGCTTCTGCTGCTCGAATAAATCAGATGGTTTATCTCGTTTACGTCGTTGACGATGCTTTTATTGCCTATCATCGACGATAAAATCATACCGTTTTTGTATTTAGCCGTAACCAGATAAAACACGTAACAATTACCGCCGTGCAAATAGTAATTGTTTTCGTACTCGTTATCTTCGTCGTTGCAATCGGCGCATGCAATTCTCGTCCAGCACCTTTGCGACGGCTCGTTACCGCCCTCGCTGATATATATATCGAAACTTTCGGGCGATTCTTTGCCGAAATACGTTTTAATTTTTAAATTGCTTCTATTCTGACTAACCGTTATTTCGGGCACGGACGGCATAAACGCAGTCTTTTTCGAGAGAAATTTATCAAAAAACGACGCTGTAGTCAAAAAACTGTTTTTGCAAAGTTTTTCACGATATCCGGTCGAAACGCATAAATATACGTTTCTGCCAGTTATTCTGCAAAGAGTATCCATTTCTCTGTCTACGTCGTACTCTTTGGAATTTGTCGCCGTTAAAAATAATACGGGACACTTGATATATTGAGCGTATGACTGAGCCTCTACCCCCGCGATAAAGCGGTATCTTTCGTTGTTTAATGCCAAATCTTTATCGCCATATTTGTTTAAACCTTTATAAGCGAGCCATCCCGCACCGAACGCACCGATAAAACAACTTACGTTTTCATCGTTGGCGCACACTTGCCAGCCTATTTCAGAGCCGTTTTTAATCCCGAAAACTCCTACTTTTTTAATACCTTCGACCTCGAAATATTTAAGTGCGTATTTGCATACGGCAACCCACTCGTACCAACAAGTCTTGTCCGCGCCGTTTTCCGCAGAATAATAAGTATTTCCCGATTGAGAAAAATTGGCATAAGCGATTTCTTGTGGGTAAACGGTGTAATCTTTTTTATTTGCTTTTTCCCCTTCATAATCGACAAGCAACACCGCATAACCGAGTTTTGCGTAATGATTGATAAGTTCGACGTAAGAAACGTCGCCCAAGTCCGGGATTAAAAGTATACCGCAGCCATTGAAATTATTTTCGGGTTTTACGAAATTCGCAAAAATTCTGACCCTATTGCCGGCACCGACTTCTCTGCCCGAAAAAAACACGTCGCAATATTCTATTCCGTCGTACGATATTCTGTTGGTTTTCACCTCTTTAAGCGGCAGAGAACAATCGAAATCTCTCCACAAACTTATGGGCGTCAATATTTCGTTTACTAATGACATTTAATACTCCGTTTTTTGCTTTTATGCTTTTTCTTCCGTCTTTTGTTTTTCGGCGCTTTTGCTTTTGTGTTTAACGTTATTTGCTTTTTAGTCGCAGTTTTACATAAAAACGTTTTTTGTTTAATACATAAAACGCTATTAAGTTTAGTTAAACCGACGTTTCGATTTGTGAACCGCTCGTTCTCGTCGCCGAAATAACGTTTATTTTGCGATTTATACGCTGTTTCAACTCTTGCACGTGCGAAATTATGCCGATAGTGAAATTTGCGTTTTTAAGTTTTTCAAGACTATCCAGAACGGTATCGACCAGATTGTTATCGAGTGTACCGAAACCTTCGTCAAGGAAAAAGAACTCGATAGGTCTATTCGATTTAGAATAAATTTCCTGAGACATTGAAAGCGCGAGCGAAAGAGATACAAGGAAAGTTTCCCCACCGGAAAGCGACGAAACCGACCTTTCTACCCCACCGTCGAAATTGTCCGTTACGTAAAAATTATCCGAATATCTCAGCCCGTATCTGCCGCATGTAAGTTTTTTAAGCGTACGTTCGGCGTTGAGTGCGATTTCTTGCAAATATTCGTCTGCAACAAACTCCATAAGTTTATTCGCTTTAACTAAGTTAAATAATACTACTATTTTATCGAATTCCGCGCGTTTTGTAAACAATATCTCGTTAATTAAACACCTATTTTGATAAATTTTCTTATTATTTTCGATTTTTTTCGCCAAACTACCCAAATCGTTTGCAATTTGAAGTTGATTTTTGCGTAATTGCTCGCTTTCGGCAACCATATTTTCGTGCTTCGATAGCGAAAAATCACTGCTTGATAATTTCTTTTTTAATTCATCGATAGATGCAGTCAAAACGTTGAGGTCAAGGAAATACTTTTCAACGTCGTTTTTAAGCGAAACACCGTCGCCGTATTTTTTAATAAACGCTTTTACGTCGGCAGTGCAATCGAACTTTCCTTTCATTGCCTCTTTTATAGATTTTTCCGTATCGTCTAAAAACTGCTCGGCTGTGTCGATTTTTGCAAGCAATCCCGATATTTCGCTTTTACTGTTGCTTATTTGCTCGGTCAACTCGTTGTATTCTTTCTCAATTCTTTCTTCTTGCTTTTTATACTTATCGTTTTCGCTTAAAAGTCTCGATTTGGCCGATTCGGGATTCTCTTTGCCCAACTCTTTTTCAATTTTTTCTTTGGCTTTATTTACCGACTCGACAAGCGCGTCTGATTGATTAGTCAACGAAACTATTTCGTTGTTTACAATTTCCATTTGCGATTTGATTTTAGTCTCGTCTTCCGACAACTTACAAATCGATTTATATTCTTTGTCTCTTTCTTCTAAAAATTCTTTAAATTCTTCGACTATGTTTCCTTCTTCGTCGGGCGTATTTTCGCTCAACTCGTTTAAAAGATTTTTATAGTCCGAAATAATCTCGTTTATCGCATTAAAAGTATAATCATACAAATCGGAATTTGTTCCATAATTTGTGATTTTATCTAAAATATTCTGATGTTTTTCAAGTTGCATCGTCAAGTAATCTTTTAATCTTTGATTACCCAACGAGTCGACAAAATAATTAAATTTTTCATTGCCGAAAATCTCGTTATAACGTCGTTCTTTTTCTTCTTTTTGTTTAAGTAAGTTATCGAGCCTCTGTTGATGTTCGGTCAATTTTTTATTGTTGTTTTCTTTGTCTTTATTTAAGTTTTGTATTTTAATTTCGTTAAGTTTTCTCTCGTTGATTATAGGCAGTAAACCGTTAATTGTGCCGATAAAAACGGTATTTTGGCTCATTTTTTCACGTAAAACGGCAAGACTCCCGTATTCTTTCGCAACAACGGAATATTTTACATTGTTTTGCTCGTATTTTCGCTTTAATTCGTCGAGTTTGTTTTTATCTTCTCTTAAACTGCTTCTCTTTGCCGTATATTCGTCAATTTCTTTATTTATCTTTAAAGCGTCCTCGATTAGTTGTAAGTCTTCTTGCTTTTTCGCATATTCCTCTTTACTTTTTTCAAGTTGATTAAGTTTTTCAGTCTTAGTTTTTAATTGCAAATCACAATCGTAAAAAGTTTTATTTTTATCGATAATTTCGGTTATTTTTAAAAGTTTTTCGTTTAACGATTTACTTTCGTTTTCCATTGAAGCATACTCTTTTTCTTCGGTTGAAATATCTTCTTCGGTGATTTCGTCAAGGCTTTTTAACGCTTCTTCTTTACCCGAAATTTCGGCACTTAACTCGTCTCTTTTCTTTTTTATCTTACTTACGAGCCTGTCTCCGTACCGTTCTAAATCAAATAGTTTTCCCACAATTGCAAGGCGTTCTGCTCTGGCAGATTTTACAAAAGAAGCAAACTCTCCTTGCGGCAATGCGATGCACTTTTGAAATTCGTCAAAACCAATGCCGATTATTTTTTCGATTTCATCATCTACTTTTGACTTTCCCTCTTCGATAAGCATTGTGCCGTCGTCTAAAATTTCGTATAAATACGCCTTGACGTCCTTACTTTCTCTTTTTTGATTTAACGAAAATTCACGCCTAACTTTATACGTTTTTCTCTCACCGTAAATGGTAATTTTAAACGTAAACTCAACGCATGCTTTAAGTCTTTTGGAATTTATAAACTCGGTCTTTTGTTGATTTTTACCTATCTTGCCATACAAAGCCAAAACAATGCAGTCCAAAATTGTACTTTTACCGCTGCCGGTATCTCCGAAAATTCCAAATAGTCCGTCGCTTAAAAGTTTTTCAAAATCGATACTTACCTTATCGGTAAAACTTTTTACCCCTTCGATTTCAAGTTTAACGGGTCTCACTTATTCAAAATCCTCCTCATTTACGAATTTTAAGTATAACGTGACGATATCATCGTCGGGTTGTTTTGCATATTTACTCTTGTAATATTCCACAAATAATTCTTTATCGCCCATCAAACCTCTCGCCTTACCCTCGATTTCGCTGCTTTTTTCTTCGGTAATTAAATTAAAATTGACGATATTCGGGTTTGCCGTCATTATTTCTTTGTTTTCGCTTTCGGTAATAGGTCTGCCGATTTTCAGGCTTAAATCGATATAATATTTATCTCCCGTTTCTTTTAATCCGTTTACTGCGTCTTCCACGCTGAAAAATTCGAGACTGATTAGTTTTTTACCTTTGGTAAACTTGATTTCGCGTATATTCTCGCACTTTCCGTCGTTTATTTCAAACACGGTCACGCTTTTATCGTTTCCGCTTTCGTCAAAAGAATACTGAAGAATCGAACCGCTGTATATGATATTTCTCGATTTACTCATAACTTGGCGTTTGTGTATATGTCCGAGCGCAGTATATGCGCAATCAGGCATAACGTCTTTCCCGACAACCCTTGCCCCACCTAAATCGATTTCTCTTTCGCTGTTCGACGTAACGCTGCCCGCCATGAAAATATGCCCCACAAGTATAGCAGGATAAGAATTAACATTTGCCTCCAACCCCTTTGAAAGCCACCTTTTCATCTTGTTTTCATAGGACTCATCCTCATTTACAAGTTCTTTAAACCTACTTTCGTTTGGATAAGGAACGGCGTTTATAAGCACTTTTTCGCCTTTTTCGTCCTCGAAAACAAAATACCCCTCGCCGCTTTCGATAAGTTTAATTCTTCTGTTTAAGTCGTTAAGACCGCTTGACTCGTAAATACTTCCGCAAATATACACGCCCTGGCGTTTCGCCATAGGTATAGGCGCACACAATCTTGTGGCGTCGTCGTGATTTCCGCTGATTATTACCACGGCGCGGTCTTTTGCAAGTTTGCTCACTATATCATAAAATAAATCTTCCGCTTCGGCAGACGGCAAATACGTATCGTAAATATCGCCGGCTACAAGCACGACGTCGACCTTTTCTCTATCGCAAATATCGACAAGTTCGGTTAAAACTTCTTTTTGCTCGTCAAGCCTGCTTCTTTTATTCAGTTTTTTACCCAAATGCCAATCAGACGTGTGTAAAAATTTCATTGCTCCTCGTTGTATATAAAGATAAAATTTATCCCTATATTTTGTAGTTTTTGAAATTGAGACTTAAATCTCTTGATTTTCCTACAATAATATAATAATATATTTTAGTAAATAAATCAAGTCAAAAGAGGTTTGCCATGGCATTTTGTTCGTACTACAAAGGAATTACCGGTATAAACTTTACCAGTATTGAAAACGCGTTTTTCAAGGATTATATGCCGGATGCTCCCGCCGTGGCGGTAAAAGTTTATCTTTACGGATTATACGTTTGCCAAAACGTCTCAAACGATTTTTCCGCGGAAGACCTTGCAAAAACTTTAAATCTCGACCTTGAAAAAGTGGAAGAATGTTTTTATTATTGGCAGGAATTTGACCTTGTTTCGATAATTTCTTCTTCTCCGCTCACGGTAAAATATCTCGAAATTCCCAAATTTAACAAACCGAGAAAGTATAAAGCGGAAAAATATTCCGATTTCAGCGCGTCTCTTCAGGCGGTTTTACCGTCGAGAATGATTACTCCCGCCGAATACGCCGAATATTACGACCTGATGGAAACTTTCAACATAAAACCCGACGCACTGCTTATGATAATCAAATATTGCGCCGATAAAAAGGGCTCGGATATTTCTTATAAATACATATCAAAAGTAACGAAGTCGTTTGCCGAAAAAGGCATTACAGATATGGCAAGCATAGAAAAAGAGTTGTCCGAATACACTCAAAAATCATCTGAAGTTTCCGCTATTTTGTCTACGCTCGGCTTAAAACGTTCTGCCGAAGTGAGAGACAGCGAATTACTGCACGAATGGATGGATCTGGGATATTCAATTCAAACAATTTTGCATATTTGCGAAATTTCCTCGAAAAAGGACATGAATTATTTAAACGGTTTTATACGCAATCTGTACGAAAATAACCTTTTATCAAGCAAAGAAATCGATACATATCTCGAGCAACGCAGGTCTCTTATAAACATTGCAAAACAAGTTTGCAACTCTCTCGGATATAAATATCAAGTGGTCGACACTTTTATTTCCGCTTATTTGACCGATTGGATGCAAAAAGGTTACGACGGAAACACCCTTCAATATATTGCCACGTTTTTATATAAACACGGCTATAATTCGCCTGAAAAAATGGACGATTTTATAAATCAACTTTACGAAGAAGGACACGTTACGCAAAACCAAGTAGCGTTTTATTTTGAAACTCTCGGCAAAAACGAGAAGTTTGTAAAGCAAATTTTAAACACTTTAGGCATTGTCCGCAAACCAACTACAAGAGATTTAAAACAACTTCAAACCTGGTACGATTGGGGATTTGATAACGATGTAATCGAATATTCTGCAACTATTTCAACCGATAAAAACAACCCTTTCACATATATGAACGCCGTTTTATCGTCATGGAAACAACAAGGTTTATTTGCTTTACAACAAGTAAAGACATCTGCTCCGCCCGTTTATTCGAATAAAAACGGAATGAGATTTGAAAACGAAAGACAATACACAAAGGAAGAATTAGATAAAATTCTTATAAACGTAGACGACTTTAAATTTTAATTACGACAATGATTTACGATAAAGACATAAACGAAATATTAAACAACAGATATATACGTTATCGTTCGGAAGCAATGCTCAACGCCCAACTTAACGTTGAAAGAGCCGAAAAATTGCCAGAATACTCTGATATAACAGACAAACTGCGCGGTTTTAGTTTTGAAATTGCAAAAGCAAACGCAAACGGCGAAACTAAAAAAGTCGAAAAATTAAAAAAAGAACGCTCGGTTTTACAAGGTAAACAAAGCGAAATCCTTAAAAAAATCGGTTTTACCAAAGAAGACCTTTTGCCAAAATATCGCTGTAAAACATGCAATGACACGGGCTTTGTAAACGGAATTGCATGCAAATGCCGTTATAAAGAACTTAACGACGTGATTTTAAAAGATCTCGGTATTTCCGATTACGACTTACCTTCTTTTTCAGACAGCACTTTGGATAATCTTCCCCAACTTTCAACCATTTATAAATTAGTAACCGATTACGTCGATAAATTCGACGCCACGACAATAAAAAATTTACTTTTTACGGGTAAATCCGGCACGGGAAAAACTTATCTTGCGGGTGCGATAGTAAATGAACTTAACAAGCGCGAACAAGTAAACGTGTTTATCCATTCTTACGACCTTTTTAGGGTTTTATTGAATAAAAACAGATTTGACTCGTCCAATCAATACGTATACGATTTGTTGATCAACTGCGATTTACTCGTAATAGACGACCTCGGCACAGAGCCGAAAAACGATGCGTTTTTGTATGGCTTGAATTTGATAATCAACCAGAGATACTCTCTCGGCAACGCCTTTATCATTACCACAAACCTCAGCCTTACCGAACTTAATCAAAGATACGGCGAAAGAATCTTCTCTCGAATAACAGGCAAAAACACCGCCGTTATTCCATTTAACGGCGATGATTTAAGAAAAAAATAATTAACCGCACATATCAATAAATAACCCCACGTTTTACGTGGGGTTTTTCTTTAACGTCATTGTCTTTTTATTTCTCAATCAATTTTACTTACTCTCTTTTAAACAAAGTTTTATTTGTGTCGGGTAAGTTTGACGACACCGCGACTTTACTGCAAACAAAATAAGCGAAACAGACAAAAAAACAAGCCGCAATTTGCGACTTGTTTTTATATGAATTTTATTTGTTATTCTGCGTCTTTAGCAACTTTAACGTCATTGGTTTCTTCCTTCGGTTTTACAAAGAGAAGAATAAGAATACCTATAAACGAAAGAACCGCTATTCCAAGGAAAATAAACGATTGCCAGTTTGCCTGGAAGAAAGGCGTTTTTTCATAAGTTGCGGAAGATTTAGCCCTTTGTACGTTGATTGCATAAGACATTGCGGAGTCGTTTCCGCCTTCGTCGTAAACGTCGAGTCTTACGTAATAACGACCGAATTTTGCGGGCGTAAACGCACTTCTCGAAGAATCGAATAAATCTACCGGGGCATCTTTACCGTCTTCGGTTTTAATCTCTACGATTTTACCTTCACTGATAAGCCTGTCTATCGCTTGCATATACTCCGCATCGGTATCGAACGAGCCTTTGTTGAGTTCTTTTCCGTTTGCCGATTTATACGCGTCGTATTGAGCGTTTGTCATATAATAAAGTTTATAAGTCTTGGTTACGTTGCCTCCCTTTACGGTAAATTTATCGGTCACGGAATAACTTGTGCCGACGTAACCGTCTGCGCCGTTACCCCTGTTTACTGTAATTTCGGGAGCAACAAGGCTGTTTACGTTAAACTTGAATACAGGACAAACAAGATTATCTTCGTCGTCATACCAGCCGTAAATTTCGTCAACAGTCTTCTTCGTAAGTTCTTCGGTGTCTACGGTAAATTCAGTTTTGCACTTATCGTAAGCGGTAACGTAGAATTCATAAGAACCGGTTGCGTTTAAAGTAAACGTAAGCGAAGTAGTCGATTGATAAGAACTTGTGCCGTTGTAAGCATAGTGAGTTCTGAACGTAAGCGCACTGTAATCGAAATAATCGGAAGAAATAATTTCTTCAAGCGAAGGTACTTTGTAAGAAGAGTTGATCCTGAGTTCGTCTTCAGTACCCGTCTTCAATACTTTCAATACTTCTTCCTGGAAAGTCTTGTATTGCTCTTTCGTGATATTGTATCTGATAGAATCTTCTTTAGAATTCTTCACTACGTTTACCACTTTTTCAACCGTTTTAGACTTATCGCCGCCGTTTATAGCGGTAATTCTTACTTTAAATTCGCAATCGTATGCGTTGAATGTAATTTTATTGTCGTCCTCGGTTTCTTTCCACACGATAGAATTATCTGCGTCGTAATCTGCTTTTTTCACGTATTCGATTTTGGTCTTTACAGAAGAAAGCAAATCGTATGCTGTGTAATCAACCGTGTAGTTGTAACCCGCAACCGCTTCGGCTCTTTCAAAGAACGAACCGTTCGTGATAATTTCGGGCAACGTCAAATCTTTAGTAAGTTCGGCTACCTGGAAGTTTACTCCGTTTAATTCTTTAAGCGTTAAATTAAAACTCTTTGAAGAGGTAACGTTGAAATTTACAGCATCAACCTTTGGCTCTGCAATATTGCCGAGCACAGTGCCGTTTAAAGACATCTCGCCCGCTTCGTTTACCAAAAGAGTGTACGTAGCGGCAGTACCGATATCGCACGCTTCGTTTTCGTTGAGTTTTACTCTATATGTGCCGTTTTCGTTTTCATAGAAGTTGACCGTGTTGTCGTTCGCACCAAACGTCATCGAATAGAACAAAGTCAATTTATCGAAAGTATTTTCTTCATCAAAAGCGAATTTCAACGAAAGGTTTTTAATACTGACTTTATTTGCAAACTTTGCCGTAACGCTGTCGGTAAAAGCCATTTTTAAACCCGTTGCGGCATCGGTATCGAGCGTAGCCTCTACTCCTGTAAAGAGCGTGCTTGCGTTTAACGAATAATCAGGCTGAGTATCGCCGCCTTCTTCCGCATAAACGAAAGTAAACGAAACGGTAGACAGCAACAAAACGGTAATCAATACCACTAATAAACGATAAAATTTTGTGCTTCTCATTTATTATTACTCCTAATATTGCTTATAGGCATAAGCCTACTTATAACTTTTTTTATTATATACTATATATCGTTTTTTGTCAATGCTAAAATCCATTTTTTTTGATATTTTGTCAAATAATCCCGTTTAAACGTAAATATCTCTCTTTACGGCGGTCGCAAGCGCAATTTTAATTTAGCAAAAACGCCTGAAACGCAAATTAAAAAAACTTTTAAAGATGTTTTTTCATAATATATATTAACGACGCCGTTTGTTTTCGGCGGCATACTTTTGACAAAAATATCGGTATATACCAATGAAAATTTTATTTATTCTTTTAACCTCTTTCAGCGTAAGCATAGACTCGTTTTTGTGCGGCTTTACCCTCTCTTTCAAAGAAAAACAAAAATACAAAATAATACTCGGAATAAACTTAATGGTCTTAATTTTGTGTTTATCTTTCCACTTTGCCGGTACGTTTATATGCTCTCATATAAATTACGACTTGTCCGTTCTGGGCGGACTTATAATAATTGCGGTGGCTGTAGCAAATATTATCGAATCGAAAAAAGATAGTTCTAAAGCGGTTTCATCGTTTAAAAAGTCTCTTCTTATAGGATTTGCGGTTGGAATTGACGGTGCAACCGCCGATTTTTCACTCACTTTGATGGGGTACTCTTCGATATTTATTCCGTTTGTAATTACGCTTTTCCACGTAATTTCGGTTTCTGCGGGAATATTTTTATCTGAAATAAAGAGCATTTCAAAACTACGTATGCAAACTTTTGCTCCGATTATTTTGCTGCTTTTCGGATTATACAAAACCATATCCGCGCTTTTTTGATACGCAATCGTCTACGCTTAACGAAATAAAAATTTTATATAAAAACCGTACCCCATAATTCAATGAAAGGTACGGCTTTTAAATTGTAAAACTTTTATACTTCGATTTTTTATATCTCTTATTCAAACCCCGGCACGTTATACCGCCGGATTTTAATTCAATAGTAAAATCGCAAAATACGACTTGTTAATTTCCGTAAACGTCGACGTATTTCGATATGTCAAATAAATTCCACGGCGTTTCGTCCTTTGGCGGCTCGATTTTAAACACAAGCCTTTCTTTGGACACGGGATGATTAAACGCCAGACTCGTCGCCCAAAGCGCGATTTTGCCCTTTCTTGCATTCTCCCCGCCATAACGCATATCGCCGTAAACGGGAGTGCTTCTATGGCTCATTTGAACACGGATCTGATGACTTCTGCCAGTGTGCAACTTGACTTCGGTAAGCGTAAGCCCGTTTTTCTTGTCGAGCACCTTGTATTCGAGTTCGGCAAATTTTGCGCCGTCAACCGATTGTCCGCAAACGTAAACCATGTTGTTTACCGCGTTTTTCTTCATATAATCGGTCAAAGTCGCCTTATCTTCTTTAGGTTCGCCCACAAGTACGGTGAGATATTTTTTCTCGAAACCTCCGGTTTGCATTTGTTCGGAAAGTCTGCTCGCCGCTTTACTGCTTTTCGCATACACCATTACTCCGCCCGTAACTCTGTCGAGTCTGTGGACAAGCCCTACGTATACGTTGCCTTGCTTGTTTTCTTTTTCCTTGATATGTTCTTTAATTACCGAAAGCAAGTCAATATCTTTGCTTTCGTCCTCGCAACAAGGCACGTTTTGCGGTTTAAGCACTACGATTATATGATTGTCTTCGTATAAAACGGTCAATTCATCTTTTGTCATTTATATAAATACCTCCTGCTCCGCACGGCAACGCTATGCCTTCGTCTGTGGGAAGCCCTACTTCGTACGCCTCGACGTAACCGCTTCTGTTTTTAGCAACGGTAAGTTCGAGTATATTTTTAAGCACTTGCGGTTGCAAACCCGTCGTGTAAGAATTAATCAAAAAGAAAAGCGGATTATCCGACAAAACCTGATTGCACAGTTCGACGAAATCAAATAAATTGTTTTCGATTTTCCACATTTCGCCGTTAGGTCCTCTGCCGTAACTCGGCGGGTCCATAATTACCGCATCATAACGCCTTCCTCTTTTTATTTCTCTTTGCACAAACTTTTTACAATCATCGATAATGTATCTTACACTCGCCCTTTCAAGACCGGAAAGGCGCATGTTTTCGCCCGCTCTTTCAACCATTCCCTTACTTGCGTCTACGTGGCAAACGCTCGCTCCTGCCTTACAGCAAGCGACGGTCGCGCCGCCCGTATATGCAAATAAATTAAGCACGTTTATATCTCTGCCCGCATTTTTTATAAGCGAAGAAACGGTTTCCCAATTTGCCGCTTGTTCGGGGAAAAGACCCGTGTGCTTAAAACCCATGGGCTTGATTTTAAAAGTAAGTTCGCCGTAATTTACAGTCCATTCTTCGGGCATCTTTTTTAAAATATGCCACGAACCGCCACCCGTTTCGCTTCGGCGGTATACCGCGTTAAGCCCCGGGTATTCTTCCATATTAACTTGGCTTTTCCAAATAACCTGCGGGTCGGGGCGGAGAAGAACAACGTCTTTCCACCTCTCGAGTTTGTACCCGTCGCCCGTAGCGATTATTTCATAATCTTGCCATTTATCAGCAATTTTCATAACTTTTATGCTTTTTCGACGGACAAAGTTACGTCTTCTCCGTTAATGTTCCATTGCTTTACGTAGCCGCCGTTTATTCCTTTGACGACTTTTACCGCAAGCACGTCTTCCGCCACCGACGCATTCTGACTTTCAAGTACCTTAAGAGCATTGCCTTCCGCCTCGTAATAAAGAACTATTCTGTCGGTAACTTCAAAGCCCGCCTCTTTTCTCATGGTTTGTACTTTGGATACGATTTCTCTTTCGATACCTTCAAGCAACAACTCCTCGTTAATATGAGTATCGAGCACGACAGTCAAACCGTTTTCGGATTCCGATACGTAACCTTCCATACTTTCGCTGCTTATTAAAAGGTCGTCCAGAGTAAATTCTACTTCCGTTCCGTCGATTACCGTATTATAAGTCTTACCCGCTTTTACAGTCGCTACGATTTCGCCGGCATTGCACTCGTCAAGGAATTTTCTTATCGCGCCGAGTTTCGCACCGTATTTAGGTCCGAGAGTTTTAAGTTGGGGTTTGATTTTGTATTTGACGAATTTAGATGCGTCGTGAAGTATCTCGATAGATTTAACGTTGAGTTCGTCTCCCGCAATTGCGTACAACTCGTCGGAAAGCGCAACCTTTTTGTCCGTCGCCACGTAAAGTTTTGAAAGCGGTTGACGATTTTTGATGTTAGATGCGTTTCTCGCCGCTCTGCCGAGTACTACTATGGACATTACGTCTTTCATTCTTTCCTCGAGGTCTTTATCGACCATGCTGTCGTCACATTCGGGGAAACGGCACAAATGCACCGAAACGGGCGCATCTTTAAAGAATTGCGGAACGAGATTTCTGTACATAGTCTCTGCGATAAACGGAGTGTACGGAGCGGAAAGTTTTGCAAGCGTAACGAGCACAGTCCACAAAGTGGTGTATGCCGCCGCTTTGTCGTCGGTCATTTCGCTGCCCCAATATCTCTCTCTGCCTCTGCGAACGTACCAGTTGGAAAGATCGTCCACGTAGTCCTGCATCATTCTTGCCGTTTCAAAAATCTGATATTTATCAAGACCATCGTCTACGTTTTTAACCAAAGTGTTGAGTTTGGATAAAATCCACTTATCCATAACGGTAAGTTTGCAATCTTTAAGATTATACTTTGACGGGTCGTAATTGTCTATATTTGCGTAAAGCACGAAGAAAGCGTAAGTGTTCCACAACGTTCCCATAAACTTTCTTTGACTTTCCGATACCGCTTCTTCATAGAATCTCGACGGAAGCCACGGTGACGAAATTGTATAGAAATACCATCTTACGGCGTCCGCGCCTTGTTTGTCGAGCACCGTCCACGGGTCTACTACGTTGCCTATGTGCTTGCTCATCTTCAAGCCGTTTTTATCGTTGACGTGTCCCAATACGATACAGTTTTTAAACGGTGCTCTGTCGAAAAGAATAGTCGATATGGCGAGCAAAGTATAAAACCAACCTCTCGTCTGGTCAACCGCTTCGCTGATGAAGTCAGCGGGGAAATGCTTTTCAAATAACTCCTGATTTTCAAACGGATAGTGGAATTGCGCAAACGGCATACTGCCCGAATCGAACCAACAGTCGATTACTTCTTTTACCCTGTGCATCTTACCGCCGCACTTTTCGCACGTACATACGGCATTGTCGATATAAGGTCTGTGAAGTTCGATGTCTCCCTCTATTCCGCATCTTTCTTTGAGTTCTTTTTTAGAGCCCATCACGTGTATTTCACCGCAATCGTCGCACACCCAGATAGGAAGCGGCGTGCCCCAATATCTCTCTCTCGAAAGACCCCAGTCGATTACGTTTTCAAGGAAATTGCCCATTCTGCCCGTACCGATCGTTTCCGGCATCCAGTTTACCGAAGCGTTTGCCGCCAAAAGTCTGTCTTTTACTGCGGTCATCTTGATAAACCAGGAACTTCTCGCATAGTAAATAAGCGGCGTGTTGCATCTCCAACAGAATGGATAACTGTGCTCGTAAAGCATGTCTTTAAACAACATGTTACGCTCTTTCAGATTCATCATTATGGGTCTGTCGGCGTCTTTTACGAACATATCGGCAAACTCTCCGCATTCTTCGGTGAGTCTGCCCCTGTCGTTTACGAGTTGAACGAACGGAAGATTGTATGCTCTGCCTACGCCGGCATCGTCTTCGCCGAAAGCGGGCGCGATATGAACGATACCCGTACCGTCGGTAAGCGTGACGTATTCGGCATTGGTCACGTAAAACGCCTTTTGCTTAAACGTGCCTACGGCATACGGGAAAAGCGGCTCGTACTCGGTGTATTCGTAATCTTTGCCTTTCTTTACCGAAACGATTTCATATTCTTCAAACAAAGTTGGAATAAGTGCTTTTGCCATTATATAAACTTCGCCGTTCGCCTTGATTTCGGCATAGTCTTCTTTTGCATTCATACACAAAGCGACGTTTGACGGCAAAGTCCAGGGCGTAGTAGTCCATACGAGGAAATACTTATCTTCGTTTTTTAACTTAAACTTGACGAATACCGACCTTTCTTTTACGTCTTTATATCCTTGAGCGACCTCGTGGCTGGAAAGAGCCGTTCCGCAACGCGGGCAATAAGGCACGATTTTGTGACCTTTATATAAAAGTCCTTTTTCGTAAATGGTCTTTAAAGCCCACCATTCGGACTCGATATAATCGTCTTTATAAGTTACGTACGGATTGTCCATATCCACCCAATAACCGAGCCTGTCGGACATTTTCTTCCATTCGTCGGTATATTTCCATACGCTTTCTTTACATTGCTTGATAAACGGTTCTATACCGTAATTTTCGATATCTTTTTTACCGTCGAGGCCTAGTTTTTTCTCTATTTCGAGTTCTACGGGAAGACCGTGAGTGTCCCAACCCGCTTTTCTCAAAACGTGCATACCCTTCATGGTTTTATATCTGGGTATAATATCTTTCATTACCCTTGTAAGCACGTGACCGATATGCGGCTTGCCGTTTGCCGTCGGAGGTCCGTCGTAAAAACAGAATTCTTTTCCGCCTTCGGTTTCCTCGATGCTCTTTTTAAATACGTCGTTTTCTTTCCAAAACTCAATTACTTCTTTTTCTCTGTCGAGAAAGTTTAACGAAGTGTCGACTTTTTTGTACATATTCGTTCTCCTGATTAAATATTTCAATAAAAAATAAAATCCCTGTCTCGTTTAGAGACGGGGATTCCGCGGTACCACTCTAATTCGTAAAGCCGATATAACTTTACGCACTTTTTATCCTGTAACGGGGATGCCGTGCGGGTCTACTTTATTCTTCCGCATACTCGGGAATGATATTTTACGGACAACCTGCCGCGACCTCTCACCGTACGTCGCTCGCTGATGCGTTTATACCGTAAAACGTGTTTCCGTCAACGTTTACGGTAATATAATATCAAATTTTTGCTCTCTTGTAAAGTGTTTTAACAAAAACTTACTTATTTTACTTGATTTATTTTCAAAATTAATATAAAATATACATACTGTGCTAGATGGGGAGCTAGTGGTGCCCTGTACTTGCAATCCACTACAGCAAGGTCGAAGAGTCTTTCTCGGAGTTCGCCATGGTTGGCTGCGCCGCGTAAGGGATGTTGATACTAAGGTCTTATGCAATAGACTGTCGTGAACCATGTCAGGATAGGAATATAGCAGCATTAAGCGGATTTGTTTATGTGCCATAAGGTAGCTTTAGAGGAGTAACCTGCCCGGTTTACGCTTCGGTGGTGTTCTACAAAAAAGAATGCACAGTATTTTTGCTTATTCCGGCCGTTTTTTAAAACGGCTTTTATTATGTTATATTTACTTTTAATTTTTCTCTTTGGCAAATTTGTGAATTTTGCCCGATTGCATTTTTGCTTTATATGGGCATTTTATATTGGCGCAAATAATTTTGTTTAAGAGATTTTAAAGGACTCATTTATGAAATTGTCGGAAATATTTTTAAAAAAAGTCGATAAAACGACTACCTCGCAAAACGTTACAGAACAAAAAAATGCCGACGCTTCTATTAACAGACCCGTTAAAAGAGGCGTAAAAGCGGTATATACCCCGCAATCTTTCGATGACGTGCAAGACATAATCGACATTATGAAAGACAAAAAACTATTTTCGGTAGACCTTTCAAACGTTACCCCGAGGACCAAACAACGCGTAATCGATTTATTGACGGGCGCGGTATACGCGCTGGGCGGAACAATATCCGAAGAAGGCGAAAATTTGTACTCTATCAAATTCGATAAACATAAATAAATCCGCAAGTATAAATAAAAAACAAGGACATAAATTAAACCTTTGCTTTTACGTCGAATTTATTTTTATTATACCCCGTTTATTTATCATGACCAGACGATATATTACAACCAACCCGCCACCTTTTAAACAGTTATTTAAATTGACCAAATTGAAAAAAATTTAACCGAACGCATTGCTTTTGCTTTGCGTTCGGTTTTTTGTTTTTGATTTTTTAATTAAACTGTTTTACAATGCGTTTTGTTAAGTATATATCGAAAACACACCCGTAAAACGACCTTGCAATATTTTAAATTAATTGCATTTTCAGACGAATCGATTTTCGTGCAGCATTTATTTTTTTATGTTTTTACTTTATTTTTCCCAAACGCTTTTGTCTTTTAATCACTTCCGCTTCGTCACCGTGGTCGGAAGGTTTATAAAACACTTCGTCTTTCAATGAATCCGGCAAATATTGCTGTTCTACATAGCCGCCGTAATTGTGCGGATATTTGTATTGGCTGCTTTTCATTTTCGCATCTTTATCGGCATATACGCTGTTTTTCAAATGCGGCGGAACGTTGTCGTCCCTTACCTTTTCGGCAGCCTCGCCCGCTGCACCCATAGCCTCGATAACGCTGTTGCTTTTTTCGCTTTCGCACACGTAAATTATGGCGTGACTTAAAGGAATAAGCCCCTCGGGATAACCTAAATTCTGATAAGCGTACATCGCGCTTGTAGCCACGACTAATGCGTTTGAATTTGCCATGCCTACGTCTTCGCTCGAGTGAGCGACAAGCCTTCTTAAAATAAGCATGGGGTCGCAACCGCCCTTGATGAGCCTTTGCGAATAATAAAGCGCGGCGTTTGAATCGCTGCCCCTGAGACTTTTGCAAAACGCGCTCAACATATCGTAATAAGAGTTTTCATCGAAAGAAAGAGCCTTTTTTTGAATGGATTGCTCGGCGTCTTTAAGCGTAACTTCGATTACCCCGTCTTCTCTCGGCGGCGTGGTGTAAACCGCAAGTTCGAGAGCGTTATATGCTATACGCAAATCTCCCCCGCATTGGCGCGCTATATGGCGTTTCGCCTCGTCGGATACTTGAGTCTTTAAATTGCCGAGCCCTTTCTTTTCGTCGCTTAACGCCCTGTCGAGAGCCTTTATCACGTCTTCTTCGGTAAGCCTTTTAAACTCGAAAACTCTGCACCGAGAAACGATAGCCGGCGTCATGGACGCATAAGGATTTTCGGTGGTAGAACCTATAAAAATAATCGTTCCGTTTTCAATGGCGGGCAAAAGCGAATCACTTTGAGTTTTGTTGAATCTGTGACACTCGTCAAGCAACAAATAAGTCTTTTTGCCGTACATTTTTAAATTATCTCTCGCCTCGTCAACCGCTTTTTTTACATCGGCAACGCCGCTGTTTACCGCATTCAACTTGACAAAATTTCCGCTTGTTGAATTGGCGATGATATTTGCGAGCGTGGTTTTACCGCAACCGGGAGGACCCCAGAAAATGCAACTGCCGAGCCTGTCCATCTGGATTGCTCTTCTCAATAAACTTCCGTCTTCGGCGATGTGGCTTTGACCGAGAAAATCACGCAAGGTCATAGGTCTCATTCTTTCAGCAAGAGGTATATTTTCGTTTTTCACCGCAACGGTATCAAATAAATCGTACATTTTATCCTTTATCGATTGATGTCTTCGACTGTTTATTTTTTTACGTTAAAAGGTTTTTCAGTCGATATTTTCAACGTTTTGTCTGTAAATTATTATATCACAAACAAATTTATAATACAATAGAATATGTTGATTTTATCATCTTCTTACAAACAAAAAAACAAAAAAGTCAAATCTCGGGCGAATTTCAAAACAAAAAACTTCACTGATAACTTCTCAAAACTTGCCTTAAAAACAATTTTTACGGCATTTCTTCTGTTTGTTGCGGTTGTTTTAGCAATATTTCCACAAAGATATATTTCGGTGTGCGCGCAAGGTATTAAGGTCTGGGCGATTTCGGTACTGCCGTCGCTGTTGCCGTTTTTCTTTTTAACGACGCTGATGATAAAAACCGATTGCGTAAACGGCTTATCCAAAGTTTTTTCGCCGATAACGAAATACGTGTTTAAATGCCCCGAAATAACCGCTTATCCTTTCGTTATGAGCATACTTTCGGGCTACCCTATAGGCTGCAAAATTCTCGCCGATTTATACCAAAACAGGCAACTTGACAGCGAAAACTGCAAAAAAGCAAGCGTTTTTTGCTCTACTTCCGGTCCTATGTTTATTATCGGCGCAGTGGGCGTGGGAATGTTTAATTCTTCCCGCATAGGTAAAATATTGTATATTTCGCACGTGCTTGCCGCAATAATTTCAGGCTTTGTTTTTTCTTTTAAAAAGACCGGAATTTCTCAAACGATATCTCCGAATTTAAGCAAAGAAAATTCAAATATACTGTATGACTGTGCATATTCTTCGGTAATTTCGGTGTGCGTTGTCGGTGCGTTTATATCGATATTTTTTGTGTTTACGAGCATTGCTTGTGATTTTTGCCTTTTGTCGCCGTTAATAATGATTTTTAAGCCGTTGCTCGGCGAAAACGTTGCGACACAGTTTTGCAAAGGAATAATCGAATGTACCCAAGGCGCGATATATTTATCGAAAATAAGCGGAAATCTGCCGATAATTCTGACTTCTTTTCTAATTTCTTTCGGTGGAATATCGGTAATTTGCCAATCGGCGGTATATTTAAAAAAAGCCGGAGTCTCAACCCTCGGATTTGTATGCACAAAACTGCTTCACGGGCTTTTCTCGGCTTTTATTACTGCTTTGATTCTGTTCGCGTTTTAACCGCGAATTGTGTTTTTGTTTTATTTGTTTTGTATTTTATAGTTTTCGACTTTCTTTCTCATCAAGTCTTCCACCGCGGGGGCTACAAACTGGGATATATCTTCGCCTTTCAACAATTTATTCCTGATATCGGAAGACGAAACGTCTACGTAATCTTTGTCGCATTGTAAAAACACGGTAAAAATTTCGGGGTAAAGTATTTTGTTGAGACTGTCTATAGTGCATTCGTACTTATAGTCCGCTTCGTTTCTCAATCCCCTGACGTATATGCTTACGTTGCGGGCGCGCATATAATCGACGCACAACCCGTCGAATTTTTCAACGACAACACCCTCGATTCCTTTAAGCGACTCTTTTGCGCAAAATAAACGCTCTTCATCGTTTAAAAAATAAGATTTGTCTTCGTTGTTTAAAACCCCGACGTACACGGTATCGAAAAGTTGCGTACACTTTTTCACAATTTCCACGTGCCCTTTAGTCATAGGATCGAAAGACCCGACAAAAACGCACGCTCTATTGTTTATTTTATTCATTTCCTCTCCCCAAGAAATAGAAATAGGCTTTGCCGTATCTCTTTTCTTTGATTAATTGTAAATTATTTAAAACAAACCGCATAAGTTTGTCCGTTTCAAAAACAACAATGCCGTCTTTTGCCAAAACTTCAACGTTTTTATCGATTATTTCAAGAAGTTTTATTCCGAGGTCGGTGGAATACGGCGGGTCGATAAATATACAATCGAACGATTTTTTTGTGTTTGATAAATAAGAAATTGCGTCGCCGAATATTATCGTCGGCGTTTCTTTCAGCATTTCGGCATTGCTTTTTATAAGTTTTATACTTTCCTGCGAATTGTCGGTAAAAACAACGTCCGTCGCACCTCGCGATATCGCTTCGAGACCTATCGCACCCGTGCCCGCAAAAGCGTCGTAAAACGAAGTGCCGTCAAGGGTTTGTCCCAATATATTAAAAAGTGCTTGTCGCGCCATATCGCTTGTGGGGCGTATGTCTCTGCCCTTAAACTCTTTAAGCACGCGCCCTCTGTGTTTACCAGCAACTATTCTCATTGTTTTTTCCTTATTTTATTTAAACAAAATCGCCTTAGTTTTATAAATAAAATCAATTATTTTATAAATTAAATCAATTATAAGTCGTGGCGATTTTAAAATTTATTTATAACCTAATTAAGATGGTTGAATTCGCCGGCTGAAAGTCGACTACCAACGCTATTTTTAAATTATACTTTAAAAGAATACCGCAATTAATAAAAATTGTCAATACCTTGATTTTTAATATAACGTTAAATTTTAAGTTTTTTTAAAACGGTTTATCAAAATTAAAAGCCGACTGATTGCAAACAGATTCCCTGTTTATTTATAAATTAATTCGCAACGCGAAGTGGCGTTTGTAAGCACTTCGTAAGATATGGTATCGTTTTCGTTTGCAATTTTGTCTGCATCTGAAAGAACCCTGCCTCCGTTTTCGCTGGCAGACAAATCCATACACAGATTATTGACGCTTCCTTGCATAAATTTACGCTTTCCGCAGTCGGTATAACCGTAATTTACAATATTTATTTTGCTGTTGTTCTTTACAATATAATCGCCATACAACAGGTGGTCGCCTTCACGTAAAAACCTTGTATCGATTGTTTGCGCCTTTATTGTCATTACCTTCTTAAGTTTTATCTTTTCGCTTGCAAAAGGAAGATAGCCGTACAGCATTATCCCAATCCTTACCATATCCAGATTATACCCGCCGATAAGCAGTCCGCCGCTCGCGCTTATATGTGCTTTCACATCGAAATCGCGCTTTATTTTATCCGCAAAAGGCAGGAAGTTTTCATACTGTTTTTGAGTAAACTCTAAATCATAATTGTTTGCAAAATGAGAGAATATATCGGTAATTTTTAAACTTTTTACGTTTTTTCTGCAAACGTCTGACATTTCGTCTAATTCTTGTAAAGAATCTATACCCAGTCTATTCATGCCTGTGTTGACGGCGATTGCGACTTTAGCGGTTTTATTAATGGCAGAGGCTGCTTCTTTTACATCCTTTAACCGTTTCGGGTTGTCGACGGTAATCGTAATTCCGTGCCGTATAAGCGCGCTTATCTCGTCTTTCGACGGCGGTAAAAGCATTAAAATATCTTTATCTATCCCTGCGTACCTCAGCGTTATTGCCTCGTTTAAAAGAGACACGGCAAAGCAATCGACAATGTCGTAAACAGCACGTGAACACTCTGCTATACCATGCCCGTAAGCGTTGGATTTTACCACTGCGCAAAACTTGCTTTTTAAACAAAGTTTTTTTATTTCAAGCGCATTATATCTTAAATTCTCCGTATCGATTATAGCAATGGGCGGTCGCATAATATACTCTTTTATTACCTCTTTAGTATAATATGCTCGCCGACTTAATTAAATCACGAAAACTAAATTACGGCTTTGCGTTTTTAGGAATAATAAGCGTAATGTTTTCGTGCACTATCGTCAAAGCGATTTCGCCGTTTATGCCCTTTTCTCCGTCGAAATTCCACACCACTTCGTCGGGTACTTTTATTTTTACGTTGTTGCCCTCGTACACGAAATAATTTCTGTCCTTTTTGACGAGGCGATAACCGAGGAGAAATTCTTTTATGGTGTGCATTAAATTTTTAAATCTTCTCAATCCGGTAAGTTTGAGTTTACGCTTGAATTGTTTTACGAATACGATTTCAAACTTGTTGTCGTTAAGCACCCCGTCGGGGTTCACCCTGAAACTCGAAAGCGAGCGGGTATTTAAAGCCATTATGTGTAAAACATCACACGAAAACGAAAAATGCTCTGAAGAAAATTCAACGGGGAATTCGTCAAACGCCAGGTCGTTGCGCAAAATTTCCAAAGCATAAGCATACTTGCCTATCTTCTTTTTAGCCTCTTGTTTCGCCTCGTACGAGCAACTTGTAAGCCCGCCGCAACCGCAACAATACATGGCGTAATGGTCATCGTTGATTTTCATTACGTCAAGTTTTTCTTCTTTGCCGTGCAAAATATTTTTTATCGCGCCCTTTACGTTTCTTTTTATTTTCAGCGTGCGCGCGATATCGTTTACCGTACCCGTGGGAATATAACCTAAAACAGGCTTATTTGCTCTTTCCTTAAGCCCGTTTACGACTTCGTTAAACGAGCCGTCCCCCCCCGCGAAGATAAAATAATCGTATACTCCGCACGCGTTTTCGGCAATAATCTTCAATTCGCCTGCATATTTCGTGGCGTATATTTCCACTTCGTCGAATCTGGTCGACAGTTTTTGACGTATATAATCTATATATTTATTGATTTTGCCGCTACCGCTGATGGGATTATAGACAAAAATACATTTCATTTTCCACCTCAAAGTCAAAAATTCGGGACTTTTGTATTAAAAGCAATTAAATCTCCACACCGACTCCGATAAAAATTAAGATATTTTAAAACCGAGAGAATTTTTGAGCCATATATAAGCCAGGTTTACCCAAGACGAAACGTCTTCCGTTAAATACCAATCTTGCGGATTTTCAATCAATTCGTTGGTCGCTACGGAAAGTCCGTGATAACCCCTGTCGAAAATATGCAAGGCAAACGGCACGTCTGCCTCATTATATGCGTTTGCAATTTTAATAGAATTGTCGACGGGCACGCAATTATCGCATCTTGTGTGCCAGATAAAGGCAGGCGAACTGTTTTTAGTCACCCTTTCGGTCACATCGAGATATTTTTTTAGTTTATCGTCGCCCGCAGAAATATTGTCGAAAGTTTCTTTGTGGCTGTCGTATAAAACGGCATATGACAAAATTACGGCGTCGGGACGATAAGACACCTTTCTCCTGCCGATAATTTTAATCACGTTTTCGTCGTCGAAAAGCGTTGCAAGCGTACCGCACAAATGTCCGCCCGCAGAAAAACCGACAGCCGCAACGTAATTTGCGTCAACCTCATATTTTTCGGCGTTTTCCCTTATGTACGCCATCGCCATACAAGCCTCGCAAAGTTGATAAGGATAACTTACAGGAGCAACCGAATAATCGAGTGTAAAAGAATTATACCCTTTTTCAACCCATGCAAGGGCTACAGGTTCGCTTTCTCTGTTTGATACATAAGCATACGCGCCGCCCGGTATTACAAGCATGGCGGGGCGGTTTTTACCTTTAAAGCCGTCGTATACGTCCCATACGTACGTCGTCAGATAGCCTTTGCAACCTTGCGGGCGTTTTACCCCGAAATAATTATATAAGTCAATAGTTTCGTGAATCATTTTATTCCTCCGTTTAGACAAAGCGACAAAATTGAAAATCGTTATTAATCGCTAAAGCCGATAAAATTATAATAGTTTTCGCGTCTTAACCAGCCGACTGCACGGCTTAAATAAGCACACATTTAAATAATACCACATATAGCAAAAATTTTCAACACAATGCTTTATTTTTTCGTTTTTTTTTGCTATAATTGAATAAAATCATAACTTTTTACGGCATATCGACAATGTCGCATGCGACGAAATTATATACTATCGGAAGCATGTCTGAACAAACAATACGCGCAAGTCGGAAATACACGCATACAAGCGCACGATTAAAAAACGCGACTTAAAAAACTCAACGAGGTATTATGCAATATTCTATAGGTACGGGGCTTATAATTCAAGAATTTCACGGCGGGTGCGAATGTCCGTTGTGCGAAATTAAAAAAACAGTCGAAAAAAGGCTTGCGGACGAATTTTTATCCGATGCGGTAATGGACGACGATATGCGCGCCAAAGTCAACAAAAAAGGTTTTTGCGCAAACCATTTCGACCTGCTGTTCGTGGGCAAATCGAAATTGGGTCTCGCCTTGCAAAACGTAACGAGATTAAACACCGTAAATAAATATATCGTTAAACCTAAAAATTTGAAAGACGCAAAAAATTACGCAAAAAAACTGACCGAAGCCACTTCTTCATGTATAATTTGTGATTATATAGAAGAAAGTATGGTAAGATATTATAAGACGATTGCGATGATGTATTACAACGAAGACTCGTTTAAACAAACGCTTAAAAGTCTTGACGGGTTTTGTATGAACCACTACACTCAACTAATCAACTACGCCGAATATGCAAAATCGAGCGCAAACGATTATATAAACGTGCTTGCCGAAATTCAGATCGCGAATATGAAAAGAATTCAGGACGAATTGCAATGGTTTTGCGACCACCACGATTACAGAAACAGAAGTTTACCGCTCGGCACTTCTGCAGACGCCCTTCCGCGAACGAGAATCAAACTTTACGGCAAACGCAATATTTAAAACTATTATAAACTATAAGAAGTAAATCTTTTGGCTAATGCCAAAAGATTTCAACTCCTTGCGGACTTTCGCAAAAATAAAATATTTTTGCACTTCTGAGTATGTAAAATGCGAAATTGTATATCCTTGCAAGCAAGTTTCCAATTTCTTATATTATAAACTATAAGAAGTAAATTTTGAAACAAGTTCAAAATTTGCGCTGACGCGCTCGCAAAGTTGACACTTCGCACTTCTAAGTATGTAAAATGCGAAATTGTATATCCTTGCAAGCAAGTTTAATAAATTAAAAAAATTTCAATTTTAACGAGCGTTTCGGCTTTTCATTTAAGACCGGAAGGCTCGCTTTATTATGTTCAAAGAAAAAATACCCGACGGCAACTGCCGTCGGGTATTTTTTATCGTCTGTCAGACAGACTGTTAAATTTTTACTCATCGAATAAAATTAATAATTGTTATCCGACGTAAAATACATCCGGTTAAGATTTAACCTATAACCGTTAAACTTGAAATGATTTTGCATTTCTTTACGCGAGGTATTGTCGCAAAGTTCATAAGACAACGCGTCAAGGCTTAAATTCTTGAGTTCGATATCGCCGTCTTTTGTCCAAGCGACAAACATACCGTTGTTGCCGCCGTTCACTATCGTGCCGTAAACGGTTTCTCTTGTTTCTTCGTTGTAACGACCGTTGAAATCTCCGACTGCGATACGAGCATCGCCCTTATAGTAGTATCCGGAATTGTCATCGTACGTTGCGAGAACAAAATCATAACCGTTTAAATCGAGATTGTAACCGTTGAGATTAAGTCTGATAAGGTCTGCAAGGATATAAACGTTTTGCGAAAGCATAACGTCTGCAGTAAGGTCAATCGTTACCGTATAATAACTGTTGCAGCAAGAATGCTTGCTGTATTCGATTCTCATTCCTTCAATCGAAGTAGTATCAGTACCCCAATCGCTCTTGTCGCCGGGATGCCTGTAATCGACTCTGTCGTTTCCGGAATAACCGCAAACAGCACATGTGTATTTTACTCCGTCTTCAAGACAGTTTTCGCCGACGGCTATATATTTCTCATCGTGGCGAACGTCCGTGCGTTGGCTTACCAGACGATAAGTCGTTTTTGTTGCGGCAGTATCCAGAACAAAGTCGTAAGTAAACAATCTGCAAATATCGTGTTGATACCAAACCACTTCTCTGTCATAACCGGAATAATCGTATTTATTACCGCTCATAATTTCATCTGAATAATATCTTACGGTAACAACGTCTTTATCTGCAAGATAGAAAGTATAAGTCATTCTTCCGTAAGGATCAAAACTGTTGTCTTCGATTTGCAATACTGCGGAAACACCGTTTAACGCCGAGAAATCGTAATCGTAATCTTCTAAATACTTAGAAACGTCTTCTACCTTATAACCTTTAACGCTTCCGTCGTTATAGGTATTTACACTTAAATGCTTATAAACATATTGCGAATACTTATAAGTCAGACTTGCGAAATAATTTTCCGATTGCAACCAATAATCGATGCTGAATACTTCGTCGTGAGCCGCACATTTATTTATCGTTTTAGAAATGTATTCACATTCGCTTAAAGAAATGTTTATTCCCATTTCTTTGTTTATTTCAGCCAACCATTGGTTTGCTTGCTCGACGGAAACACAGTTTTCGTTGTCGCCCTTTTCGCTGTCTGTATTCCAATATTTTTGCTCGGATACGTATTTGATTTTAGTATAATCGGTATAAACGAGATTATATTCCAAAACTTTTTCGCCGTTGAGCGTAAACACCGTATGTTCGTGCGCTACGCAAACGCCGTCTTCTTGTTGACAAATTTGAGTAACCGTCCTTGTCAATCCGCAATCGCTGCATTCAGAAACGCCTTCATGTTCTTTGTCTGCCGTAAAATTATGAATTTCGTCGCCGTGTGTATTTAACTCGCCGGACATAACGTATATTTCTTGATCTCCGCAGTTTTTGCAAGTACGTACTTCATAATATTCGGTGCCGCAAGAAGTTTGCAATTTATAACGATTTGTTACCCGATAATCGCAATTATACTCTTTCTCTACCTTTTCCAATCCGCAATCTTCACACTTGTACTCGATCGTTACGCCTGCGCAGCAAGTCTTGTATCCGTTGTCGAAAGTGCGTTTAATCGTCATGTTGTGTATATCGGAGTAATTGTCGTCGTCAATAGAATCGTAAGCCTTTTTAGTCTTTACGTTGTAAATAAAGTCTATAGAGTTGCTGCTGTAAGAATATTCGTTGCTCGTTTCCGTTACGGTTGCTTCAAGCGGAACGTATTTATACTTATCGAGATTATCTTCATAATAATTTCTTTCAAAAGTACCAACGTAAACGGTTGTCGTTTTATTTATTTCCAAACCTGCGGTTACAAGCGACAACTTGTACCAATCTCCGCAAACTTGTTGCGCTCTCATATATACTGCTTTGATATAAGCGTTTTCTGCGGGGAAACGTATCGTTTTGGTTGTGACGATAAGTTTTCCGTCGTATATCGTGCTGTTGCCATAAGTATCATACGCATTGTATTCGACCACCGTTACAAGATAATATTCTTCGTCGACGGTTTTCTTGTATTCGATAGTATATTCTTTGGTTAAAGACGAACCGTAATCGACGAACGCGGTGTTTATGTTGGACAATTTTTCAAGCACTGCTTGAATATCCGCCACCGGCGTAAGGTCGTAATCATTCTTCTCGTTAAACATAACTTTGAAGTTATATTTACTCTTGAACATAGAAGATACGTGATACGTCGTCGTGCCGCTTGTAGAAGAATCTACGTTACCCGAATGATCGTTGCCGTTGCCCGTCATCATGTTAAGCATATTGTCGTTTACATAAACGGCGCCTTGCAAACCGATTACTTTTTCTTCTTTAACGATTGTGTTTACGGTCGCTTTTATAATTTCGCCACGAAGACTATCTTTAGTAAACGTCTTATTTTTATCTAAAGTACCCATAGATAATTCAAATTTATAAGCACCTGCTACAGAATTATCTATTACGATTTGAGTTGCGCTAAGGCGTACTTCCTCTTCGCTTTCGCTGTCCAATAACGTAGGATCGTAAACCAACACGGTCGTTACGCCGTCTACTGTAGTCCATTCTATCGTCAACGTAGTCATTGTTTCGCCCATGGGAATACATAAAGTCATACTTCCGTTTTCTTTAGTTCCCAAAGCCTTAATCATTTCGACTTGCATAACCGACAACGAAACGTTGAAACCGTTTGTTCCGTTTGTAAACGTAAGTTTTGCAAATTCGTTTTCGGTTATTTCGGACGTGCCCGTAGATTCGTCGGTCGTTTCAACCTTTTGAGTTACTACAAGGCTGAATGAGCAATTTGCTTTGTCATAATCGATTTTAGCGGTGTAATCCATCACTTCTACGGTTACTTTTGCCGTAGTTTCGGAAAGAATTGCGTTGAGATGAGCCATGGTCGCTTCTACTGTGCCGACTACAAGGTCAAACGTAATATTGTCCGCTTTACCGAGATCGAATTCTACTTTATAACCAAGAGCATTGAGTCTGTAAGATACGTCGCCGTTGACTTTCTTTACTACAACGAGAGAAATCTGATCGCCGTATTGCTCGATAAGCATATCAACGTAATCCATAAACGTAAGTTCGGGTTGCTCTTCTCCGCTGTCGCTGCCGTCTCCGCTCGTATCGCCGTTGCTTGCGTCTCCCTTTTCGGTATCGCCTGTATTGTCGCCCGTATCGGGAACGTCGGGATTGGCAGGAGGTTTGGGCATTGCGTCTTTTACCATATTCATTATAGTAGTCAAAACGTCGTTTACAGTCATGCCGTCCATCATGCCGATGATTGCGTTTATTTGATCGTCGACCAATTTTTGAGCCGCTTCTTTCGTCATCGTTTCGTCGTTGCTTGTAAGGTAAATAGCGTCCGCAAGTTTCATTTCGCCGTATTCTTTTACAAATGCCGCCGTACTGAACTCGCTACCCATAATTTTAGTTAAGGCAAAGTCGACTACCGCATATATATCGCTCAAAGTAAGGTTGTAATCTGCTACTGCGTTTTCTACAATTCCTACTAACGTATTGAGGTCTAATGTGGGAACAAGATTTAACAAATCTTTAATTTCCTTGCTTGTGCCTTCGCCGTTTGTAGCGTCGACGTATTGAGAAATCGTCATTGCGCCGTAATTGTCTAACGCCGCTTTAAGTTTTTGTAAATTTAACGTGTAGGTAGTGTCGCCTGCTTCGTTGGTTTCGACGTCAAAACAATTTTCGATAATCCAATTGATTACAACGTCGGACACGGGTTGTTGAGGTACGTTTTGACCGCCTTGATTGTTCTTGTTTTTGATTGCCTCGATTATGCCTTCGAGTTTTGCCTTGACGGCATTCATGTCGATTTCTTCCATACCTTTGCCGAATACATAATCAAGAATATTCGCCAAAGCCTTTATCGGTTCGGGAACGTTGTCATCATTTTTCAGATAATTGACAACCATTTCAAAATCGGTAACGCCGAAAATATGGTTGTTTTCATCGTACTTCGGATTTTGAGAATCTTCTACGGTATAAATCTCTTTTACATATATATCATTGCCTTGAACATACATGTATTGAGCAGATTCACGCGTGTAGAATATGTTAAGTCCGGTTAAATCGAGATCGCCGAGAACCGGGAAACCATAGTCGATAAGATCTTTGGTTCTGTACGTTATTACGTCATAGAACATATAACCCGTTATTTGATTATCGTCGGTAAAGTCGAAATACATTGTGTAATTTTTGATATAAGTAATTTCAAAATACTCGAAAGTGCTGGAAATTTCTTTACCGTTTTCATAAACGTATGTGTTTTCTTCGCTTACGTTATATGTATCGTTCAGGCTGAAATAGAAATTATCTCCCAATATGCTTCTTAAAAGCGAAGATAAACCGTTGATGGTAACGGTGGGCTTGCTACCCGCTTTGATTACTTCGTCGTAAGAATCTTTGCAGCCGGGACGAGTACAAGTATATCTTCCCAAACCGTCTTCGGTTTCGGTTGCGGGAGTAATTACTTCGTATTTATAATTGTGTCCGAGTGCTTTAATGGGTTCGGAATAAGTGCTTCCGCAACCCTCGCGAGTACAAGCGTAAACTTTTTCGCCGTCTTCGGTACAAGTAGCCTCTTTTGTGTTTTTAAGTTTGTAGTCGTGACCGAGAGCCTTAATCTTTACCGTCTTTACGTTTGTACAAGTTTTGCAAGTATAAACGATTTCGCCGTCTTCGGTACAAGTAGCCTCTCTTCTCGTGACTGTGTAATCGTGAACGTGAGCCAAAATTTCGTCAATTTCTTCTTTTGTGATTTCTTCTTTGGTTACGTCTTCGGGAACAACCGTGCCGGTTACGTTTTCAACGACTTTGACTTTATCGACCGAATCTTTGTTTGCGATTTTGATTTCGGTGTCGTTTGCCGCAACTACTACGTTGTCTATAGCCGCGCCGTCTTTAACGTCAACTTTTGCGCCCGTTGCTTTTTCGTTTACTACGACGTTTGCAACCGCGCCTTCGATTTTAACTTCGGCAGCCGCTTTAACTTCAACCTTATCGACGTTTGCGCTGCTTGCTACCGTAACGTTTGCGTTTTCGTTTGCAACCGATACGTGGTCTACTTCACCCGCAAGTGAAACTTCGGCAGCGGATTTAAGTTCTATCTGGTTTACTTTTGCTCCCTCGCCTACCGTGATGTTGAGTTTGTTTTCGTCGGTAGAAACAACTGTTTCTTTAACGTCTACTTTAGCGACAGAACCCGCAATTTTTACGTTTGCGGCTGCGCCGAGCGTCAAACCGCCCGTAACCGTTGCTTCTTCTCTTACGTTTACGGTTGCGCCCGTTGCTTTTTCGCTGACTTCGAGATTGCCGAGCGAAGAACCTTGATTTACGTTGATTGTTCCGTTTCCGTCGAGAGTAACGTTTTCTACGCTCGATTGAGAAATTTCAACGTGAGTATTCGACTTAATGGTACAAGAACCTTTAAGTTTGGAATTGCTCATTCTTATAGTGTTGCTTGCAGCCTCCAAATCGTACTTAACGGTTTCCGCGAGTTCGACCGTCGTAAATTCTACGTCGCCGTTTGGTACGGAAATATTAAGCGTTCCGCCTTTAACGGTACCGTTTGTAAACGTAACTACACAGCCTTTTTCCTGAGAAACAATCGTGAGCGTGCGTCCGTTTAAATCAAGCGTATGTCCGCCAAGGTCGAAAGAGGTTGCAAAATCAAATTTAACTTCGTTTTCTGCCCCTTTTCTTGCAGTCTCGTCCGTTTTTGTAAGTTGATAATCCTTACTGAGGACGTAAGTTGTCTGTTTTTCTTCAAAAATACTTTTTGTCGTAGTTTGAGCACCGGGTTTGCTTGGTTTTCCGCAGCCGATTGCCAAAAACATTGAAAAGCAACAAACTATGCTCAACATAAGTACGAGAGTAATTCTTGAAAAACTTCTTACTTTTGCTTTCATAAATAACCTCCATAAATATTTTGATTGCGCCGGAAGTTTTGCCGCCGGACACAATCCGTTTTATATAACTTTGCACGGCTTTTTTAATTTTACCGGACAAAGGTATAAACTTTTTATAATTCGTCGTTTTTTGCACTCCTGACGGCATAATATAAAACATTTTATATAATTATATAAAAATTTTTACATATTTGCGCATATATTATATATCAAAAAATACATTTAATCAAGTATATGACAATATTTTTGAATAGATTTTTTAAAAAACTTTCACAAATATTTCACCAATCTCCTACATTGAATGAAACTTATCTGATAAAGTCTCCTGCATTAAATGAAACTTATCCGATAATTAAACGAGACTATAAATCAAGCATATCGGCGGCTCACTTTTCATTATATTCTGCTCTGTACCGAAATTTTGACTGTTTTTAATATGCTCGTTTGTTTTTTTACCAACCGCCATATTTTTATCGTCACGGCGATTAGTTTTAATATATTTTTTCTTTTATTTATAAAACGCCCCTCTTAAACTATGATACCGCTTATAAAAACGACAACAAAAAAACGACCCCGCATACTTTTAATGCATGCGGGGTCGTTTTTGTTTGTAAAAATTTAAATTTAATTAAATTTTGTTTTGTTGTTTAATTTATGCAGCCGCATCTTCGGCAACGACTTCTTCATAAGTCATTACGCCGTCGGTAATCGTAAGTTTATACTTTTTACCGTTTTTCAAAGTCACGGTATATACGTTTGAACCGTCAACGTGTTCGGTGCTTTCGGGAAGATATGCATAATTACCCATCTTTACATACAATACGTTACCGGTCTTATCGATATCCGCATAAAACTTGCCGTCTTCGCTTTGATAAGTGGTCATTGTTTGTATATCGAGTTCCGCACCGGAATAAGGCTTAACTATTTTACCTTCGGGATCGGCATTTTCGTCGAGGAACTTCACGTAATAATAAGTTGTGCTTAAAATCTTTCCGTTGTCATCTTTCGTCCTTACAATATATGCGAATCTATCGCCCATTTTGTAAATTGCGTCGGGAGAAACTTCTTCACCGTTAATCTTGATTGACAACGCCGCCAAATCGCCGGGGATTCTCGATTGAGGATTATCCGCCGATACGTTTCTGGAAACTTCTATAACTACGTTGTTTTCCATCTCGAAAGTTTGAACGCGTACAAATACGGGCATTTTGTAGGTCGCTTTTCCAAGAGAATTATCCAACTGGAACAATCCTTCGTATACGCAACCGTCGGTATATGTGAACTTGACGTCGAAATAACCGCTTTCCGATAAAGTACATTCTGCATTCTCAAACGCTATGGGATTACCGTTTACGTCGTACACGCCGGATGCCTGATAGAACGTGCCGTTCATAGTCCAATTTTCACTGCTTACGCCGGCTTCGTCATATTCTCTCCATACCGCAATGTGTCCCACTTGAGGAACATTATTAGCATAGGCTTGACCGTAATATTGCAAGTTCATGTAATAATAGTAAGTGTAAAGATATGAGTCTACGTCATACATATAACGCATTCTCGTGATTTCGTATTTACAACTGTTTCTGTCGCTGCTGTATTCGATTTCGATATCGAAACGGAAATTTCCGACGAGAATATAAGTTTCTACAGTATCTTCCGCACCGTCCGTTCCTTTAATGATTTTACGAACGACGTTACAAGTCAATTGATCATCTTCGTTTTTATCGTTTTTACCGATTACTACCGTGCCGGTTACGTTGAATTCGTCTGCTCCCGAAGGTATAAACGAAAGGTTTCCAAGCGGTAATTTTTCTCCGTCCTTTTCCTTTGCTACGGGGTATTTAGCCGCCGTTTCGGAATTTCTGCCGAAAATAAGATTGAAACCGTCGCTAAGGTAATATTCTACATTGTTGTAAGTCAACCTTGCAGCACCTTCTTTTCCCAGAATTTCTTTGACGAATCCGTACTTATTTACGTTTGTTTCTCCTGTGGTTGCCCTATGATAAATAGCGATATTTTCGTCGATATCGACGTAGAAATAATATCTGCTTTCACCGTTGAATAATGCAAAGCCGTATTTCGTGAATTGAAGTGCGGAAAGATTTGCATTGTAATAAGCCATTACAGGACTATATCCGTAATATGCAAGTTTGTTTTCGGAATCGAGATTGTAAAGCGTTGCGTTTGTACCGCTTGAATTGACGTAATAAACGATTGTATAATCTTCGTCGGCAATCAACGTATAAGAACCCGCCTCTATTCCTCCGTTTGCCAGGAATACGATGGCATTGCCTATATCGTCGAGATAAAGTACCGAGTTGTCATCTTCGTTTACGTATATACCCAGAATATCAGAGAAGTTAGTGAAGAAACAATTATACGTGGTCGAATTGACTTTGAGCGTGGAAAGTTTACCGGTCAAAGTTTTTTGTCCGTTTTGATTGAATTTGAATACTACTTCATTGTTATCGTTGAATTCATACGTTCCGTTGGCGTCGATTACTTCGACTCCGTCCGGATACAATTCTTTATTGTCGTTATATTTAGACACGTAAAGATTTCCCTTTCCGTCGAGAGTGAAACGCAAATCGTTTAATCCGCCGTTGGTTACGTACAAATATTGACCGATTTCATTGCCGATCGAAATAAATTCGTGCTTTTCGGCATCCAACTCGAAGAATACGTATTCGTCGTTTAAGTTGAAATAAATTATGTTGTCGCTGTATGCTCTGTACATACCTTTGTACAACTCAACTCCGTTTTCGTCGGTATAAACTGCGTTGAAACCGGTTCCGTCAAGCAAAAGGGATTTTCCGTTGTTTGTATATTCGCCTTGTTTTTCACTCAATATCGCAAAGAACACGTATTGTTGAGTTGACATTAAAATGAATTTAAATTCAATCGGTTTTTCACCGTCGCTGCCTTTAAATTTCATGACAACGCCGCCGTTTTCGTACTCCTCTTCGGTTTCGGTTGCCGTACCCGTATATTCTGTTTTATCAACCGTGTATACAACGCCGCCCTTGCCGTCGAAAGTCATCGTTTCGCCTTGCGACGCAGTGCCGTTTTCACGATATACGTATGCTGTATACGGAGCATAATCATAGACCAGGAAGGTCTTGTTTTCGTCGTCGGTTTCAAAGTAAATATATTTACCGCCGGCGGATACACGCTTTAATCCGTTAGATCCTGACTCGTACATTGCGGTGTAAGTCGTGTTTTCATCAAGAGAAAGAATTGCAAAGCCCGAAACGAGAGTGAGTTTGTATCCCGATTGAGTCTCTTTTGAAGGAGTATAAACAGTGGTATTTAATACTTCTTCCACAGAATCTTCGAGAGTGTAAGAATAAATATAGTACAAGCGATAACTGCTTTCGGCTACGTCAAAGACCATCGCTTTTAATTTTTCAATATCGAACATATTGCCCGAGCCGTCGACAGTATATGTTTCGGTAACGTTATAAACGTAAAGACCGGTACTTTCGTCGAGTTGATAAGTGCCGTGGCTCGCCTTTTCGCAAGTTCCGTCGGATGCACGCGAATATAAATCCGCCTCGCCTGCCTTGCTGCCGTCCAACACTAATACAGGAGCGTAAAGTTTTTGATCTCCGAGATAATAACCATATTCGGTATAACCGGGCAACCTCGTCTCCATAACGTACTTCTTGGTTTGGGTTTCTCCCTCGCCTTCGGTTTCGACGTTTACGATAAATTTATAAACGCTGCCGTCGGTTTTGATAGTAACCAAATACCCGCCGAGATAAGAACTTGCAAGCGTGTAATAACCTCTTACTATTTCGTCTTCGGTGTTGTATTCCGCGTTCATTACGCCGTCGAGTTTTAACGTGCCGCCGTTTGAATCGGCAAACGTATTGTTAAAATCGGAAGAATAGAACATGTAGCCTTTTGTATCGTACAGATTCATGTACTTGGCATAACCGATTGCATTACCCTTCGTGTCGGTGAGTTTATATGCTTCAACTTCTTCATCGTAAACGTAATAACAGTTGACTGCGGTTGCTCCGTTATAGAATACACCCATGCCGTATCCGCTTAACGTCAAAGTGTAATACGGGTCGTTGTACCAACTGAGGTCATAGTTGTGATCTTTATTTTCCAATATCGCGAAACGAACCAGTTTACCCAAAGCGTATTCTTCATCGTTACGTTCAATAAAGATTCTTACCGCGCTGTTTCCGTTGGACAGCTGATTCAACATAAACGTAAGAGTCGAGTCTTTTTTCGTTCCGTCGGTAAATGTGACCGCAAACGACGAATCGTCCAGTATTGTGTAAGTTCCTTTAGAAACGTCGGTATCGCCGTTGTCGTCGGTAATTCTATACTCGAGGTCGTTGTAAGAGCCGAATTTTATAAGAACTTTTTTGTTTAAACCGTCTTTTACGCTGTAATAATACGCATTGACACCTTCTCTGTTTTCATTTCTGTAACAGAAAACGTTGTTTTCGAGGAGTTTACCTTCGAGTATCGTCTCATCGGAAGAAGCGTTTATGAAATAAAACTCTTTATTGGAAGGAGTGTAATCTCCTTTAAAATACTTGCCGCCTCTTGCAAGATAAACCGTCCTGGGCTTGTTTTCAAACACCAAAATAGTATCGATGCCGCCGAATAAGTCGGTATAACCCTTCATCCAGCAAGCGTAAAGCGTAATATCGCAAGTTGCATAATAATCGATACCTTCGTAAGTTTCGGTACTGTTATACAGCAACGTATCGATATAATCCATGGGATAATCTACTCCCTCGGAATCTTTTGCCGTCCAACCGGCAAAGAAGTAACCGCCGCAAGCAAATACGTCGTGACGAAGATTGTACTTAATTCCGTAATACCACTCGTAAGTCTGAGTCGTATTTTCTTTTGTACCGTCGGGATAATTGGAATTAAGTTGTACGCTGTATTTAATTCTATTGAAATAAGCAACAAATACGTTTTCGCCCTGAGCGGGATTTTCCTTTAACTCTCCGCTTAATACCGCATCGTCGTTTTCAGCCAAAACAAAACCTTCGATTGTGTAATTAACCGTGAAATCAGCCGTTGCGTAATCGAATAAAGTCAACGTTTGGCGGTCGTATCCGTCGAGAGTTTCGTTTTGTTTGTAGACCTCGAGAGTGTAACCGACTTTGTATTTAGCGGTAAGATTTACGTTTTCGGCGGGCATTTTGTAATTTGCGCTCAATTCGGAATTTCCGTTTAACCACGCACCGAATTCGTGACCCGCTTTAGAAGGTGTTTTGCCATCTAATACAGAATTTACGTCCGCACCCTCTTTCAAATAAAATGACGTCGAGCCGTCCATAGTACCGCCGTTTAAATCGAGCGTAAGGTTGTAAAGTGGCTCCCATTTAGCATAGAAAGTAAGGCTTTTGGTTACTTTTACCGAAGTAACCGGGCTGCCGCTGAATTCTTTATCGGCATACCAACCTTGAAACTCCCAACCGTCGCCTCTATCCGGTGCCTGAGGCAAAGTATATTCTTTGCCGTCGCCAACCGTTGCTTTTTTTACTTGCATTTCGCAGTTCGTGACAAAACTTACAGTGTAAGATTTTGTCTTCGAGCATGAAACAAACGCAGTCAAAGCAAGGCAAAATACCAATGAAAGTATTATAACTAATCTTTTCTTCATTTTGTCTTCTCCTACAGTTTATTTATTCTTGTGATTGAGTATCTTCAACATAAATCGCATACACGACCGAACCTACGGGCGCGGTGTATACGTTTTCTACCGTATACTCAACTTCATTACTACCGAGTTTCGTCGTCCAACCGACACATTTATAACCTTTTCTTGCGGGTGCAAATTTAACGTTTAACGCTTCTTGATAAATAAACGTGTCTTTTGTTACGTTTATCGATACCACGTAAGATTTATCTTCGGAAAGGGTTACGCCCCAGACGACGGGTCTGTAAGACGAGTTCCAACCTCTGCCCCATACGTCGTTTTTATTCTGACATTCAAAATAGAAAGTCGCAAAATAGAAACCGTAAAAGGCGTGTTCGTTTATTTTTGTTACGTCTCCGCTTATAATTATCGATTCCATACCCGAATATACCGGTAATATAACTTCCTTATCTTTATATTCGCTGCCTTCTTCGTCCGTTCTGGTAACTTCTTTAATTTCACCTTTTTTAATCAAAACCGCATTTTCGCCGGAATACAAGAAAGCCGCCGTCCCGACGTTTTTAAGCGTTGCGGGCAAAACTATACTCTTCAAATGTCTTGTATTGGCAAAAGCGTAATCGCTTATTGTCTCGACGTTTGCAAAATCGATATCTGTAATATTTAAGCAATTATAGAATGCGTATTTGTCTATGGTTTTTATCGAATCGGCAAACTTAACTTGCGTCAAGCCTAAGTTTTCTTTAAAAGCAAACGCCCCTATAGTTTCGACGCCCTCTTCAAACTCAACGTTTTTTAAATTTGTACAACCGCTGAACGCGCTTGCTCCTATGGTTTTTACGTTTGACGGAATGATTATACCTTCAAGTTTACTGCACTTATAAAAAGTATAAGGATTAATTTCGGTAATTACCTCGTTTAACGTTACATCTTTTAAATTTGAGCAACTATAAAACGCAAATGTGCCTATTTTTTGCACGTTTTCAGGAAGTTCTATCGAAGAAACTTGCTTGCAATCGTAAAATGCCGACCTGCCTATGGACGTAAGTCTTCTCGGAAGACCGCTGAGCATTAAACTTTGGCACTCATAGAATGCGAAATCGGGGATTTCCGTTATGTCGGAGTTGAAAGAATAATTTGATAACTGAGTGCAATAGTAAAACGAACCTATGCCAAGGTATCTCGCGGATTGAGTATTAGACAAATTAGTTAAACTGAAACAATAAGAAAATGCATAGTCGGCAATTCCTCTCGTTCCTTCTTTAAGCGTAATGTCGTTAACTCGATATTCTTGATCGGGAGCAACCCAACCATCTTTAGTTGCGGTATATTGTCCCATGCAACCGACTACCCAGTCGTCCGCATATATCACTCCGTATTCATCAGGATTTTTATAAAAACCGGCATTTTTGAACGCATACATTCCGATACGTTTAACAGATGCGGGAATAAATCTCATAGCGGTTGAGCCAGTACCGAAATTAAGGCTTGTGCAACCGTAAAAAGCATAATCTTCAATTACTTCCAACTTATCGTTTGCGGGTCTGCTGTTTGCTATGAGCACCGAACTCAATTTCGTATCGTTTGAAAACGCACCCACGCCGATAATCTTTAAAGACGTGCCTTGAGAATTGAATCTCCATAACGTACTACAATTGGCAAAAGTATAATTACCGATATACAATATGCTTTTAGGAACCGTTACTTCCGTTAATGTTTTACAGTTTTTAAATAGCGAATCGGCAATACCGACTATTCCGCTTTGAATTTCGTAAACGTTTTCTTCTTCGGTTGAAGAAGTTTTGCCGTCTGCCGTCAAAATATTTATTGGTTTTGTATCGCTGTATAAAACATCTACAAGCCATTTATCGATATAAACGAACATTTCGTCCGCTTCTTTGGCGTTGTTGTATATTTTAGTCCCTTTGAATGCGGTATAACCTACCGTCGTAACGCTGTCCGGAATATTGATTGTCGCAAGTTGACTGCAGTCGTAAAATGCGTAATTTCCGACGTATTCGACGCCGTCGTTTAATGTGACGGAAGTCAATGCCGTGCAATTTCTGAACGCACTGTCTCCTATTTGTTTAAAATTGCCGCTGTCGCTGAAAATAACTTTTGAAAGAGAACTGCAATCGGAAAAAGCCTGTATAGCCACATATTTAAGATTTCCGCCCAACTTTACCGTTTCGAGAGCGGTGCAATCTCTGAACGCACCCTTACCGACCGTAATGATTTTGTCGGACAATTCAAGCGAAGTCAACGCCGAACAACCCGAAAATGCAAGTTCGTCTATTGCGGTAACGTTGTTGAAATTTATAGTAGTCAATTCTCTGCAATAAGCAAACATGCTTTTACTTGCAGTCTTCACCTTTGAGGGAAACGTAAATTCCGTCAGGAGTTTGCAAGCCTGAAAAGCCGCTTCGCCTATCGTTTCAATTGTGTCGGGCAATTCGATTTTTGTGAGATAACCACAGTTGAAAAACGCCATACTGCCTATTTCGACCACGTATTTACCCACAACGACTTCTTCTATTTTAGACGCCCTTCTGAATGCGCCTTCTCCTATTTGCGTGACGGGTTTGCCCCTGTAAGAATCTTGCAAAACAATCGATTCAAGCGTGGGACTGACCGAAGAAAGTTGATATTCCGAACCGTTACCTATTAATTTATAAATACAGCCCGCTTCGTCCGATTTTTGGAAATATATAGCATTTGACCACTTGGAATCGGAGTACTTTTTGCCATCGCCTTTCGCTTTGATTTGTATGTCGTAATCGCCCTCTTCAAGGTAAGCAAGCGATATCGCGGCACGCCTTGCCGTAGCGTTTTGCGACGCGCCAGTAATATTGTTCGTTATGTTAAGTTCGTATCCGCGCGCATAATCCACGCTCATCCACGTAATGTTGTAGTTGTCGTCAACGACAAATTCGGTGGGACTGTCAAGCGGAGGTAAACTTTCGCATGCGGTTAAAGGCAGCAATGCGCACAGTACAAACAACACTGCAGATATAGTCAATATTAATTTACCTGTTTTCATTTGCGCCTCCTTTCATTTCTTTCCCGTCGGCTTTTTTACTGCGAATAATTTCGTGCAACCATTTAAATTTAAATTTACGCACCGCTATATCCGCCAAGAAAATAATCATAGCCGAAATTATAAGCAACCACCTGCAATCGAATACCTTGTCGATCGTCGTTTTTATATTTATAAACAAATCGTTGACGTTTTCGACGAAAATACCTTTGCCCGCTTTTGAAATAGATTTCAGGTTATCGATTAAATCCTGCTCGGTTCTATCATCCGTCAAATCGTATTCTTTTGAATAAGAAAACTCTAAATAGTCGGTCATTTCGGCCAATACGTTGCCGCCGTCATCGAGTTTTTGCAAAACAATCGTATAAATTCCGCTTTTTGTCGTGGTAAACTCGCAAATACTGAACTTGTTTGCCTCGCTCAACGCGCGTGTGATTTTGCAACCGGCAATCTCGCCGAGAACATTCATCGACAATTCTTTTTTGTCAGGCGTAATTATAGTCCCTTTAATCGTTTCGCCGCTGTTTAATGCGCCGTACCTCGTCAGGTGATTACCGTAGTTTTTACTTGTGATATCTACCGATATTTCTTTTGGCGTAATATCGGAAATCGGCATTAAGTTATCGATTATGTTGTACACAAGTTGTTTCCCCATAGCCGAAGTAAACAAATCTTTCGACCATTCGGAATTCTTTAAATCGCACATAAAACTGCCGACGTTTCCGTTACCGAACTTCCACCTTGCGTATATGGGGACTAAAGAACTACCCGTCAGAATCAGACCGTCGCCGTCTTTAACTTCTTGTTTGATTTTAGTGCCGTAATATCCGCCGAGGGTTACGGTCAATCTGTTTCCTTGCATTTCAAGCCCTTGTACGACTTGAGAAATTCTGTTTGAAACGGTAGGATTAAACTTTTCGTAATTTATAGATTTAATTTCGGGAACGCTTAAATCTTTAATCATCTTTTCGGCAACGTCGGTAATATTGTTGCTGTCGAATTGATAATATCCGCCGCCCTCCTGAGTGACGTCCCAGCCTTCCTTTCTCGTTGCGGTAACTATGTCGACCATGTTTGCCTTTTCGGCACTGCCGATAACGACTGCGGAAACAGTCAGATTGTCTTGTTCGTAAAACAATTTTGCCATAGCCGCGCAACTGGCCTCTTCTTCATCGCCGATTTCTCCGTCAGAGACCAGAATGATGTGACGTTTTTCTACTTGCGCCGCCCTTAATTGTTCGGCCGCGTGCATTAACGAATCGGTAAATATCGTTCCGCTGTTTGCCTCTTTAATACTTTCGATTGCGCTTTTTATTTCTTCTTCTCTCGTCCTCGGAGTCAACGGAAGTATATCCGAATACTTAGAGCCAAGAGTCATAATACCGATATAATCTCTTTCGGTAAGCGCGTTTAAACAAGCCGCCGCCGCAACTTTAGCCCAGTGCAAAGGCAATTCGCCGCTTATCATAGCACTATCCATAGTCATTGAACCGGACGTATCGACAATGATATACACACCGAGAGGCGGCGTATATTTTACCGCTTCTACGGGGAGCATCTGTTGATATTTAGAACCGTATAAATCGGACCTGTTGTACATATGTTCGTTACCTGTGACGGGGTCGTTTCCGCCGACCGTCAAGACGCCGCCGCCGTATTGATAAACGTAATTATAAATCAAATCGTCGATGGGTTTTTCTCTGTCTGTAAGGTCGGAATTTGAAACGTTGTTTAAAATAATTTGGTAATAAGCCCTGAAATCGTCGATTGTTTCGGGAACTTTTCCCTCTTCCTTTTCCCCTGCGACGGGATAATGAGCAACAGTATCGGTAGTGAGGTTGTATACGCTTACGTCGTATATACCGTCTTCGCCGAGCGTTTCTTTGTCCTGAAGCAATTTAACAAGTTCTGTCGACTCGTTTTCATACTTCTCGATAACCATCAACTTTTTAAAGGATTGTATATATACGTAAGAATTGTATACGTTGTTTTCTTTTATGGTATCGTCGAAATTGTCGTTTTTGACGACTTCGATTTCAAATTTTAACGAGTGCAAACCTTCTTTGTCGAATACGTGCGGTAAATAAACCGGGTGTACGCCATTTTCCACAGCCGTTTCGTAATATCCGACGGTCGCCCCCTCTTCGCCGAACGAGACAAGTACATCGTTGTCTTTCATGTATATTTTTACATATCCGTCCGCTTTTGCCAAAACGTTCAACCTAAGCGAACATTCAGTGCCTGCTTTTACATAATAATCGGGCGTTTCTACACTTACTAATTGAACTTCGGGGTTTGTATATTCCGAAGAAACGTAAACCGTATCGATTTGAATTCCTTGAGAAACGTATTTGCCTATCAAAGAAGACGTAACGTTGCCGTCGGTCTCTTTTCCGTCGGTAATAAGAATTATTTTACTCGTTTCGGGATGATTGAATTTGTCGAGCGCGAAATTGAACGCTCCTTCGTAGTCAGTTGCGCTTATGTCGGGCAATTCAGCCGAAGTGTAAGTTTTGTATACCGAACCGACGTCCGTGGTCAACGGCACGGCGTACACCTGGTCATAACCGAACGTGATAACGCCCACCGTGAAATTATTCTTTTCGCATGCGTCCAACAGGTCTAAAATATAACCTTCGCGCGCGTCGGCACTTTGCTCTTGCGTTGCGGAAACGTCGACGAGAATCATTAATTCGTTTGCCGTGTTGGGTTTACTGTTTACAATCCTCATCCCGCTTAAAGCGAGCGTAACGCAAAGTATACCCACACAGTGAAGAACCAACGAAGTAATACGATTTCTGTTTTTTCTGAATTTTTTTGCTATTTTGAAATAAGGTATAAACGCCAGACCGATGGCGGGTATTAAAAGCAATAACAATAAAGGATAAGAAAATACTATTTTTGTCATACGTTTTTTCCTCCTTAAGCGTTATCGTGCGCTTGCAAAAACCACTCTGCAAACATAAGGAACAGCATTATTGCCGCAATATACACGAGCAAATCGTCGAAATTGTCTTCGTCGATTTTTTCTCTGTACAACTCTTTCATATCGTTGCCTATAGCAAACACGTTGCTTTCCGATGCGGGAACTTTTACGTATACGTACTCGTCGGGAAGCGTTCTGCCCATGTATTCGGACTGAGAAAATTTATACGTGCCGGGTTTGTTTAACGAAATACTCGATGGCAACTGCGTAATAACCTGCTCTTCATAATCGGAATTATTAGTAACGGTAAGCGTATTGCCCCTTGCATTTACCGTGATGGCTTTACCCACCTCGAAGATGTTTCCTATAACCGTCGACGGAATAAAATAATCGAATATATTATCGAAGAAATAGACGAAATCGCTTCTTAAAACGAAGTTGGAATACTCTATATCGAAAAGCGATACCACGATTTGTGCGTCTTCGGATTCGCGGACCAAAAGCACGGGAGACGAATCTACGCTCCATAAAATTTTATAAAGCGATTCGTCGCAGGTTGCAAGTTTTGTATATTTTCTTACAAATATTTTACTTGAATCGGTATACTTCAAAATATCGTGATTCGTCTCTTGCAAAAGATACATTTCCGGGCAAGTCACCGTGTTGGCAGCGGTTAAGCCGTCGGGCATTTGGGGGGGATTCAATAAATACACGACACCGTCGGTCGGCAACGATTCGGGTAAATAGTTTTCAAAAATATATAGATCGTAACCGCTTGATGCGGGTTGTTCTTCAGGCAATAAAACTTCTTTAACCCTGAGATCCCATCTGTTGCTGTATTGATTTCTGAGTACGCCGAACAAACCCGTGATAAACACTTTTCTTTTGTTCGTCGCATATTGAACTTTAAGTTGATTTTTCGTACCGCCGTAAATAGCCAACGAATTATCTTCGGCAAAATTGTCGTCGACGTCGATTTCTATATGTACGTCGGTATAAGAAACCACGCAAGTGAGATTTCTATTGCCTGTAACAGAATTTCCCACTTTTTCGATATATAAATTTTTAGCGTCTTTTTCGTAGTCGGATTCTTCGATTTTGGCGTTTCTGAAAATTATCGTATATTCCGAATTTTCGTTTATATTATATTTCCCGCCGTACTCTACGGGAGCGGAAAGCGTTTGTTTTCCGTCGTTTGCCCCGTTTATCGTGACGCTGAGGTCAACTTGTTGAGCAATTTGACCGTAACAACCCAATTTTACGACAAAAGAATAATAACCTTCTTCAAAAATCGTATAGGCGTCTAAAATGGCGACGTTGAATTCCGACGATTTAGCCACGTTTACAAGTTCTACCCCATCGGCAACGTAACCGTAATCGGAATCGGTGCAAAGGAAAATCGTGGTCGTGGGATTTCTTCTCACGGTATCTTCACACATGGATATCGCTTGATTTAAGTCGGTAACTCCGTAAGAACAAGAGTTGTCTATATCGCTTACCATGTCGTCGAGTTGATAAAACAATTCGTCTCTGTCGACTATACCTATTCTGTTTGCGATAAAATGCGGCGTTGCGTCGGAAATAATAACCGAAACTTCTCCGCCTTTGCTTAAAATTTTATCGGTACATTCTTTTGCATAATCTATGGCTTTTTCAAAACGCGTTGCGCCTTCGGAATAAGTCCTCATACTTGCAGAGGCATCGATTATAATTACCGCTTCACCTGAATATTTGGTTTGCGCGTGAGGCATAATGGGCTGCGCCAAAATAAACGCACCCGCTATAAGCGCGCAAACCTGACAAATAATAAGAAGAATATTCCTTAATTTGCTCGTCGGCAATCTTTTTTTACGAAGTTTGAGACTTAATCTCCACACGTATGTGCTTGTAACTTCTTTTTGTTGATAATTCGGCTTGATGATATAAATGATTAATAAAATTATTAAACTTAATAATCCCAATAAGCCGATAGGCAATAATAAAGTCATGATAACATCCCTGTTTTAAATAACTCGCTGAATAATACTTTTTCTATAGGTGTGTCGGTGTTGAGTAAAACGTAACCCACGTCTCTCTTTTTGCAAAAATCTTCAATATCTCCCACAAAAGTTTTTAAAGCCTCCTGATAAGCGGCCTGTAAACCTTTGTTGATTTTAATTCTCAGATTTTTACCGTCTAAAACGTCTTCCGATTCGGAGTCCATAAGATTGACTCTGCCGTCGTACGACGGGTCTAATTCTTCGGGCATAAGCACTTGCATTAAAAGCACTTGCCGCTTTTTATACAGCAAGTAATCTACCGCTTTTTTCCAATCGCTGTCAGTGAAGAAATCGGAAATTATTACCGACAAACCGTTACCTGCGCTGACGTCGGTTTTTGTAATACACGACTCGATGTCGGTATCTCCGTCAAACGCTACGCTTTCCAGACTTTTTATCGCCCTGAAAAACGAACTTTTACCCACAATCGTACCGAAAGGATTTTCGGCGCGGTCGCCTTTCATTATATGAAAAGAAACTTTATCCATATTGTGTACCGCAAGGTAGCCCAAAGCGGCTGCCGCCGCCGTGGCGTACGATGATTTTTCGGGCTTGTCTTTACCCATCGATGCCGAGCAATCTATAAAAAGTTGAACCTGCATCTGACGTTCGTCCGTAAAAAGTTTTATGAAATACTTTTCAAAACGACTGTATAAATTCCAATCTATTCTCCTTATGTCGTCGCCGAGTTGATAATCTCTGTAATCGGCAAATTCGACGGTTTGCCCGTATGTGTTTACGAGGTGCTTACCGCCGAAATATCCGGAAAGATTAGATTTTAAATTAAACGACAAGGTCTCGAGACGGGAGAAAAACTTGTCGTCAAGATAAGTGTATTTCATACAACTCTCCTACTATTTATCTTTGTATTTTTTGTCTGTTTCGCTTAAAATCATTTCAACGATCTCGTCGGGAGAAACTCTTTCGGCAATCGCCTCGAAATTTAATTTGATTCTATGGCGAAGTACCGGCTTTGCGAGATTGACGATATCCGAATAAGCGACGTTGAATCTGCCGTTTATAAGCGCATAAACCTTTGCCGCAGAGATAAGCGCCTGACCCGCTCTCGGGCTAGCGCCTACTCTTACGTATTTTTTAGCGGCTTCGGAAGCGTATTCGCTGTCCGGATGAGTCGCCGAAACAAGTATCATGGCATATTTAAGCACTTCGTCGGCAACCGGTATTTGGTTTGCGGTTGCTCTCATTTCGAGAAGTTGAGCCTTGTCGCAAGCGCACTCTGCAACTTCGTCCATCGTTTTTTGAGTCATCTCTACGATGTCCATAAGTTCGTCAAGAGTGGGATTGGGCACGATTATTTTAAACATAAAACGGTCCATTTGCGCTTCCGGAAGGGGGTAAGTACCGTCTTGCTCGATGGGGTTTTGCGTAGCAAGTACGAAAAACGGCTCGTCAAGCGGTCTCGATACGCCCATTACGGTGACTTTATGCTCTTGCATTGCTTCGAGTAGTGCCGATTGAGTCTTGGGTGTGGCACGGTTGATTTCGTCCGCGAGCACTATATTGCTGAATATCGGACCGGGCTTAAACTCGAATTGAGAATTTCCCTCTCCGTCCTTGATAATGATATTCGTACCCGTAACGTCGGCGGGCATAAGGTCGGGGGTGAATTGGATTCTTGAAAACGGCATGTTAAACACCCTTCCCAAAGACCTTACAAGACGAGTCTTTCCTACCCCCGGAACGCCCTCCAAAAGAACGTTGCCGCCCGCAATCATTGCGATTATGGTTTTTTCGACAACTTCTTTCTGTCCTATGACGTCGTGAGAAATTTCTTCAAATATTCTTTTGCATTGCTCTTCAAACATGTTTATATTTTGTTCCGTAACCATACCTTTTCCTCTGAATTTTTATCTGAATTATTAATCTTTTCCGATAACGTCGAAATAATCGAGCACACCTTTTTTAGCGTCTTCGTCTACACCTGTGGACTTTGAAACCTCGTCTACCGCCGTATCCAAAGCGTCTTTATAAGGCGCACCGGTATATTTGGTTTTACCGTCGAATACGTACTGATCGTTTTTATATTGATCGCCGGCAGGTCCGATGGGATCGGACGGATCTCCCTGAGCCGGATTGTTGTTATTGTTTTCGTTGTTGCCCGGATCTGCAGGTGGTTGAGAGTCTGCGCCGGTATCATCCGAACCTTTACCGCTACCGGGAGTGTCGTCGTCATCGATATTGTAATTGAGTTCTTCAAAAATAGCCGTAACGATTACTCTTCCCTGAACGTCTTTGTCTGTGCGGTAAACCCCGTTATATCCGTCGGACCAACCTACAAACACGTAACCTTTGTTGGCTACGGGCAAAATAACTTCTCCGTTTTCGCCTTCTTTTACGGTGATTGTTATTTCCGTTGCTCCTTCGGGAGACGACGCACTGTAAAGCGTTGCAAAATTTTGCTGTTTTTCGGAAAGTCTGTATACAAGCGTATATTCGGTTGCCGGTTTTGCGGTGATTATGTTTACAAGTTCTTTACCGCTGGGCAAAATGTTTGCCTGACTTAAACCGTACACCGTCGTCATGCTTACGCCGAAGAAAGAAATCAACGACGCGCAAACTATAAGCGAGGTGGATAAAACGAATTTTATAAGGGACGAATTGTACTTTTGAAGGGTTTTTTCCGCATCTTCCCTTTGCCTGCGATAAATGTAAGAGTCACGGTCTTCAAACTCGACCATGGTAAGCATTCTTTCGTCAAGACCGAGTTTGTCTATACGTTTTGCGACGTACTTTTTAGTCGGGCGGAATCTGAAATGATAAATGAGCGGCATCGTCGCGCCGAAAGAAAGCACGAACAACACGATGCACAGCCAATAACCGCTGAAATCGGTAAACCAGCAGATGCCCGCAGTAACAAGCAATACGGCAAAAGAAACCGCCAAAGCAAACAAAATTGCTTTAATTATACCTTCCTTTTTAAGTCTTGCATAGAAATTGTTTAAGGTCTTGTTTTCCATATTTTTACCTCCTCTTTTAATATTTATTATATAAAAATATATAATAACGGATTATATATTATATTTTATTATTATACTCTTTCTCGTGTTAAATGTAAAGCGTATTATAAGCGTATTATGTGAAAAATAAGTAAAACTAAGCGTAAAAGCGGAAAATTTGAGACAAAACTTCTCTTTTTTATATAATCCCGATTACACTCGCCAAACACAAAAACACTCAATTAAATACGCGATAAATCAACAGAAAATTGCATAAAGGGGCTACCGGATCGGCAACCCCTTTATGATAAGTATTTTAAATTACAAACGTAATTTTAAATACAGTTTATAGTGTGTTATCAACGACTACTTCTACTTTGACGTTAGCGTTGTTTCCGTTGAAGAACGACCAACTGATATTTACATCGGATACCTCGTATAAACGAAGCGTAATCTTTTGTTCTTTAGTCCATCCGACAAACGGAGACGTGCCGTAATCTTTAAGCGAAGCAGGAAGAACCAACTCTTTAATTTGAGTAGCGTAACTGAACGCATAGTCACCCAAATCAGCAAGACCGTCTTCCAAAATAACCGTCTTTACAGACATTGTCGTGAACAAATACTTGGGTATTTCCTTCAATCTTGCAGGCAACGTCATAGTTTCGATTGCCATACTGCCGGCAAACGCACCGCCGTAATACTTACCGTCGCCCTCACAATACGTGTTGTACGTAATGTTTTGCGTCGCATTGCTACTCATCACACTAATCGTGAGAACAACGTCTTCAACTCCTTCGGGGGTTGCCGCAAAGTTTACTGTAGTAAGTTTTTTGCAAAGAGCAAATGCATTATTACCGATAGATGTAACCGTGTACGGTATAGTTACCGAAGTAATATTCGTACCCATTAACGCACTCGTATCGATTGTAGTGATACCATCGTGAAGAACGACGTTTTCAAGTCCGGAATATGCGAACATATAAGACGGAAGAGACTTTAATCTCGTGGGAAGCGCAACTGTCTGAAGCGCCATATCTCCTACAAACAAACCTCTTACCTGAGAATTTAATTCTTCAACCTTGTAAACATAACCGGTACTTGTCAAATTTGTAGCAACTCCGCCGCCCGTAATTACAAGAGAAGATTCCTCTACTCCTTCGGGAGTTTCGTCAAACGTTACGGTTGCAAGTTTCGGATTACCCGCAAATGCGCTTTGCCCGATTGTCTTTACAGTGTAAGGAACGTTGATATCCGTAAGATTATCCATAAATGCAAACGAATAGTTGCCGATAGCGGTAAGCGTAGCAGGCAACGAAACTTTTGTAAGTTTGCTGTACGTAAACGCATAATTACCTATCGAAGTAACACCGTAAGGAATAGTCAATTCTCCTGCAAGTCCCGTTTCATAGAACGCATAGTCGCCTATCGTGAGACCTTCAGACGTCAAATCTTCGGGAGTAACCGAAACGATTACTCTTGTAAGAGCGGGACAAGAACGGAACGCAGATTCGTCGATGCTTGCAAGCGAACCGGGAAGCGTAACCGTTGCAAGGTTTTTACAATCATAGAACGCGTATTTACCCGTATTCGTTGCACCTTGCTCGAACGTCACGTTTTCTACCGAAGATGCGCTAAACACATATTTACCGATAGTAGTCACTGTTGCAGGAATCGAAATATCTTTTAATCCTTGACATTTATTGAACGCATAGTCTTCAAGAGTCGTTACCGATGCGGGCAACTTAAAGTTTTCGCCGAGCGAACCCTGGAAGTTCCAGAACGCATGCGAAGCAATCGTATCAAGGTTTGACGGAAGAGTTACTTTCGTTACCGATGCAAAACCATTTAAAATATAACCCGTAAGTTTGTATCCTTCCGCAAACGTGATTTCGGTAACGGGGTTACCCTCGTTATCATAACCCGGAATCCAAAGAACCTCGTTGTTGCCGTTGAGCAAATATCCGTTAGCGTCAAGACGGAACGTTTCGTTTCCTGTTGCAATCGCAAGTTTATATCTGTTGTTAAATACGTTTTCTTCCAACGTAGTAAGCGTTGCGGGAAGCGTAAACGTATCGAATCCGCAATTTAAGAACGCCTGGAAACCAATACTTTCAAGAGCACCGAATGTAACCGTATCGAGAGACGAACATCCGATAAATGCATTTTCGCCTATAGTCTTGACGTTGGTTAAATCGAGATTATTAAGTGCGGTACAATAACTGAATGCGCTTTCCGTAATATCCGTCACGTTTGCGCCAAGCGTCACTTTCGTGAGTTTTTCGGCTTTTGTAAACGCGTCGGAATAGAATTGTCTGTCGCCGTTTTTAAGCGAAGTAAGGTTAGCCTCTTTCAATCCGCTGTTTGCAAACGCATAAACACCTATTGTCTGAACACCGGAAAGATCCATTGTCAATCCATCAACGGTTAAACCCGCATTCTGGAAGGCATTTCTACCGACAAGCGTTACTTTATTTGCATTTTTAACCTCTTTAAGATTTGTACATCCGTTGAATACATATCCGCCGATTTGCAGGAACTTGTCGTGAAGAGTAACCGTTTCAAGATTTTCGCAACCTTGGAACACATATCCGTCTGTCGTTGCCGTAATGTTGCCCGTTGCGCTTGTCGCGCCGAGTCTCGTTACGCCTGCAGGAATAGTGATATTTCTGATACCGCTGTATTGGAACGCATACCTGTTGATTAAAGTAAGCGATGCTGGAAGAGTTATTTCTTCAAGCGAAGTACAGTAAGCAAACATACCTTGAGATATCGTCTTTATCGTAGATTTAAGCAATACCTTTTTAAGGTTTGTACAGTTATAGAAGAAACCGCTGCTTTTACCGCCGCCTGTACCGAGAGTTCCGCACTTGGAAAGGTCGATATACTCTATCGAAGTACAATTCTGGAATACCTGGCTGCCTACCGACGTCAGATTGCTTGTCGGCAACGGATTTTCTTCAGTAGATTGAAGCATTGTACATCCTGCAAATACCAAGTCACCCAATTGAGTAGCCTTAAAGTTTGCGGTAACAAGCGAAGTACAGTTTTCAAACATACTGTTGTCGAGTTTTGCCGTACTGTCGGTCGTTACGGAAGTAATAGACGTACATCCGTAGAACATTTTTCGTCCGAACTGAGTAATCGCTTTCGGAAGAGTTACGGCATTGTTTTCACCCGTGATATTACCTTGTGCATCTCTGTAATTCACAGTCGTAAGGTTTGTACAACCTTCGAATATGCTTGCAGAGAACTTGGTCAACGCATTATGAAGCGTAACGGTGGTAAGCGAAGTACAATTCTTGAAAAGATTTACCGACGAACTTGCCGATGCTGCAGTAGCAGTTGTTCCCAATACTTTAACAGATTTAGGAATAATGACTTTTTCAATCGCCGTACCTTCAAACGTACCGGAACCGGATTTATAACCCATGAAACTCAATCCTTCGGGAAGCGTTACGCAACCGTCTTCGCCCGCGTATCCATTTACAACAGGATAAGTAACCGTCCTGAGACTCGAGCACTGATAGAACATACAATTGCCGAGCATCGCGCTTGCAGCAGAGATGATTACTTTTTCAAGGTTTGGCATTTGATAGAACAAGTAGTCCGTATTGCTTGTCATTTTAGAGATGTCTACAACTTTAAATCCCGCCGAAGCAAACAACGAATAATAACCCGAAGTTGCCGCTTTCGTCGTGGTTGTTATGTTGCTGAAATCGGCAAAACCTTCAACCGCTTCGTTGCCCGATACGGTAACGGTTGCGAGATTATAGCATTTATTGAACATTCTGTAATCGAGTTTAGTAAGGTTTTCATCGATAATTACACTCTTAAGCGAAGCGCAACCTTCGAATATACCGTTACTGTCGCTACCTACCGTAGAATAGTTGGTTATTCCGGTAAGGTCGATTGTTTCAAGACCCGATTCATAGAACATACCTCTCATCAACGTATCGAAGCCGTCTGCGAACGTAACCTTTTTAAGAGATACACACTCGTTAAACATTGTTTCCGCCGTATTAGCAGTATCTGCAGTAATCTTGGATACATTGTTTGCTTCTTCCAACCAATAACATGCATAGAATATGTTTTTGCCTGCCTGAACGAGAGCGTCGGGCATTGTTACTTTTCTTATGCCGGAAAGGCTGAATGCCGTTTCTCCGATTGCAACTACGCTGTTGGGTATTGCAATTTCTGCAAGAGAGAACGTTCCGCTGAACGCCGATTTACCGATAGATTCCAACGTCGCGGGATTTTCCGCAGTATTTTCAAATACAACGCTTTCAAGAGCACGGCAATTTGCAAATGCGCTTGTTCCTATTACCTTTACCTTGGAAGGAATGACAATAGTGGTAATGTAGTTCATATTCGCAAATACGTTATCGCCTATTTCGACTACGTTTGACGGAATTGTAAACGTACCGTTTACGGTAGGAATCTTGTCGTATGCTTTAATGATTTTATAAGTTTTGTTTTCCGCTTCGGGGTCTACCACGGAAAGCATAAGTTTGTTTGTAGCATCGAAAATCAACGCAGAACCGGGAGCCGTATCGAACGTAGAAATTGCGGTGGCACCCACTACAGCAGCACCCAATTCGTCGGGATTAACCGAGTTGGAAATATAAACGTAAGTGAGGTTTTGACAACCGTTAAACAATTTCGTTCCGATTGTAAGCGTGCCGTTTGTTTCGGGGAACTCGAATCTTGCGAGACCCGAATTTTCAAACGCCTGATTTCCTATATTCGTTACGTTACTCTTTTCGTCTGCGTCTTTCGGGAAGTTAAATCCGGTAAGAGACGCACATCCGCTGAATGCCGAAGCACCGATTTTATTAATAGTCAACGGCAACGTAACCGAAGTGAGAGCCGCTGCGTTTTTAAACGACTCTGAAGGAATTTCGGTAATTTCGGTCATACTTAAATCTATCGACGTAAGCAATTTCAATCCATTAAATACTTTGCCGCTTAAAGTCGTAAGACTGCTCTTTCCGTCTTTAGTTTCAAAAGTGACAGAAGTAAGATTAGACGTATTCAACGTACCTAAAGTCGTTACGCTTGCGGGAATAGACAAACTCTCCAAAAGCGTACCGCTGAAAGCGTAATCGTTAATCACTGTCAAATTATCCGGCAAATCTATAGAAGTGATAGGTACGTTTTGGAACGCATAACCGTCAATAGTCATTTCTTTTGCCGCTTTTTCGCCCGCGTCGGTAAACTCTACCGAGGTAAGTGCTTTACAACCCTTAAACGCACTGGCTGCGATTTTTTCAACACTTGAAGGCAAAACTACTCTCTTGAGTGCCTTACATTCAAGGAACGCTTGTTTACCGAGGTAAGTAAGTCTATCCGTAAACACTACTTCTTCAAGAGCGTTACAACCTTTGAATACACCCGTATAAACAGGTGCTCCGCTTGTACTTGTATAAGACCCGTCGCCTATTCTAAGTTCTTTATCTCCGCCGGGAGCAAACGTAATCTTTTTAAGCGACACGCACCCGCTGAACGCATTCATTTCAATGCTTGTAACGGTGTTAGGTACGGTTATTTCTTCAAGCGATTTACAACTCGAGAAAAGTTTTTCGGGAAGCACATCGATACCGGAAGGCAATTCGATTTTTCTGAGTGTTTCTGCAAGATAGAACGCATTGGTACCTATCGAGAACGTCGCATGCTCACCAAGGAAAACAACTTCTTTAACGGCAGTATTGTAATAGAACGTGTAGTCGCATACAGTATCTACCGTAGCGGGAACTTCGATATAACCGTCCTCGCCGGCTTCCGTCTTGCCTCCTTTTGCGTTTCTGGGTACTACTTGAAGCGATTTAAATTCGCCCGTTTGTGCATCCTTTCCGTAAAGTATACCGTCTTTAGAACCGTATTTTTCACAATTTTCGGCAACGTTGATCGCTTCGAGTTGATAACAGTTGTTTACAATGTTGACACCCGGATTTTTAAGTACCATCTTCGCTTCACTACTAGATCCAAGGAATCTGTCTCCATCTTCATATATACCGAGCGTTTCTATCGTCGAAGGAAGATTTAAAGTAACGAGACTGTTTGCCCCTCTGAAGGCAAATCTGCCGATCGTAGTGAAACCTTCTGGAACAGTAAGGGTCGTAATCTTTAAACCCGAACCGGAATAAGATTTTGTCGCAAATGCGTACTCACCGATAACAGACCCTTGTTCGGTCCTTTCCGGAAGAACAAGCGTTTCTACCGATTTAGCACCTCTGAAAGCGTTTTTACCGATGGTTATTTTATTCGTGCCGCCTTGCTCGAATATTATCGACGTAAGATATTCACAGCCTTCAAACGCGCCTTCGCCTATTACTTCAACGCCTTTGCCTATCGTGATAGAAGTAAACGTCTTACCCGCAAACATGTTCGCGCCGATTTCTTTAATCGTAGACGGAATAGTGTACTCTACCACGCTTTCGGGTATGAAAAGTATCTTTGTCTGGTTTTTATCATACAATACGTTTCCTTCCGAAAGGAAGTATTCGTTGTCAAGATCTACGTCTATCTTTACAAGCCCCGTGCCTACAACGCCCGTAATATTAAAGTCTCTTACGTCTGCACCGATTGTAAGCGAACGAACAAACGATTCTCCGTTGCCGGAAGAAGAAGTCTTTTTAAACGCTTCGTTTTTCAACACGAATTCACGAGACATATTCATCGTGACTTTTTCAAGTAAAACAGTATTGCCGAACGCATTTTCCCCGAGATATACAAGTGCGGGAGGCAAAACTACCTCTTCGATAAGTTGTAATCCGTAGAATGCACTCGCTTCGATTCTGAGATCGACGTTTTCTTTGCTTTGGTCAAATACCAATCTTTGAACGTTGGTACAACCGTAGAATGCTTTTTCTCCTATCGATTTTACATATCCGGGAATATAAATGAAAGTAAGACCTTGACAATCTTTAAACGCTTCCGCCCCGATATTGGCAATACCGACAGGTACTCTGAACTCGCCTACATATCCTTTCGGGCAGTATACAACCGTATTGCCCTTGCAAAGAATACCGTTTATATCATAATAATTCAAGGAAGTATCCTTTTCTGTGCCCAACTCTTCAACAGTGATTCCTTTAAGCAATGCAACGTCGCTGCTGAATTGATAGAATGCTTCCAAATCGATATCTACAAGTCTCTTGGGTAAAATTACGGTGGACAATTCTTTATGATATTTAAACGCAGCCTTAACCGTAAGCGCTTCGCCGAGACTACCGTCCTCGGTGGGAAGGAATCTTACTGTTTTCAACGAATAACAAGAGTTGAACGCTCCGTCGCCTACGTAAGTAACGCTCGAAGGAATAATCAACTCGGTAATGCTTGACATACTTGACATTACTCTGCCCGGAATTGTCTTTGTTCCGTCGGCAACCGTAAACGTACCTTTTACGTCGAGTCCCTTAGGAACGTACTCTAATCTGTCGAGTTGCTCGTTCTTTAATTTATATAAGCAACCGTTTACGGAAGCATAGAATTTTTCGCCGCCGGCATCATATACTTCGATTTCTTTAAGAGCAGGACAATTGTAGAACGCAGAACCGTTTACGTTTGGACCGTTTGTATCATCGTCGCCGCCGGCATAAAGGAATATGCTCTGAATCGAACTGGGGATACGTATTTTTTCAAGATTTGCGCAACCCGCAAAAGCGTTTGACAATATATGCGTAACGGGCTTTCCGTTGTATGTTGCAAGAATTTCCAACGTCTTTAAGTAGTTGACGCCCTCGCTCTTTTTAACCATATACGACTCGCCGTCGGTGTTGAGTTCGTAAATCAAACCCGTCGTTTCCCATTGAGCATACAAAGTCGTATCCGAGGGAGAATTCCATTTAAATCTTCCGTTACCGCCGTTATCCGTATACGAGACGCCTTTCGTCGGCGAACTGAACCAACCGCCGAACGCCTTATCGACGTCTTTGCAGTTTGCAACCGGGAATTGGAATTCGTCGCCGAAAGTTACCGTGAATACGTTTTCGCCTTCCATCGTTCCGCCGTCGCCTACAACAAGCGTAACCTGATATGTTTTACCGCTCCATGCAGCATATATAGTGAGATTTGCCTCGCCTACCGTAAGTTCGGCATTGTATTTACTGCCGCCTTCTGCTTTATCGAACCAACCCACGAAATTATAACCCGTACGAGTAGCATCCGCGGGAAGTTGCACCGTGTCGCCTTTTACTTTATACAAAGTATCGATTTTCGTTCCGCCGCTTGTGTTGAAATTAACGGCATAGAGATTTAAATCGATAACCATATCGTCCAAAAGCGTATCGCCCGAATATGCGCTTACTTTTAAGGTGTGCGCACCGACCGACGTGAATGCGTATTCCAATTCGCACGAACCGTTTTCAACGTAAGTCTCTGCTCCGCCGTCAACAGATACGCCGTATTTGGTCGCACCGATAACAGGACTCCACGTAGCAAGTCCGTTTGCATATCTGACTTCTGTCAACTCGCCCAGAACGTTTAATAATTTGCTGTAAAGCGAGTTTTGCGCTTCGGTTTCGCCGAGAGCCTTTACTCTTACGGCAAACGAACCTTTATTGTAAACGTCTTCGTCAACAGTCAGACTGTTAGTACTTGCGGAATATTCTTGTCCGTCGATTTCAACCAAATAACCCGTTGCGCCTTCTATAGCGTTCCAAGTAATAACGTTTAAACGAGCGGATATCTGAGAAGGACTTGCAAGTCTCGTTTTTGTATACTCATACGTAGTATACTCGGGAGAATTGTAGAGTTTGTTGACCGCTTTTACCTTAATAGTCCAAGCGCCCGCAGCGTATTCGCCGATTTCGAGTTGAGTTCCGGTCAAAGTCTTTTCGATTTTGGTTTCGCCGCTTGTCAATTCTACAGCGTAAGCCTCTGCGTTTGCAACGGCGTTCCATTTAACCGTTTCGGTTGCCGCATCGACCGTAAGACCCGTTACCGCGTCGAGAACTCTATCCAGAACGTATGCGTCGGATGCAGACGTAGCGCGACCATCCGCCATTGCCTGAACGAAAAACAAAATCTGTCCGTTTTCCGTCATTTCGCATGCCGAAAAATCGTATTGAGTTTTTGTACCCAAATCGATTTCGTCCACATGGTTATTTTGGTGAGTCGGATTTCCGCATATTATTTTCAATAAGTATTTTTCCGCACCTTCAACGCCTTCAAACTTCAAAACGTTGCCTTCTACGGTAAATTCCGTTACTTTGTTTAAAGGTTTGTTGCGGTAATAAGCAACCGTAGTTTTTCCGTTGCAAGTAACTTCGACAGTGTAATCGCCCGCTGCTACCGCGCCGAAATCAAAAGCATAAGACGTCTTTTCGCCTGTTTCGCTTTTAAGAACTTTACCGTCCGAATCTTTAATAACTACCGAGAATCTTTTCGCGTTGCCTTTTACCGACCATTCTGCACCGTTTTCGTTTACAGATACAGCGGGATTTTCGCTTGCCCAAACGGCATATAAAGTAGTATTTTCGTTGATAGTTTGCTCTTTATATTTTCTCGAAAGTTTATCTGCAGTGCCGTAATCGCTGATCCACCAGCCTAAAAACTCTTCGCCTTCTACCTCAGGTACGGGTAAATTGTAAAGTTTTTGGTTGATTGTTTGCATTGGGGGAATTTCTAATCCTGCACCGTATGCGCCGAGATCGAAATTAACCGTATATACTTTGGCGTCGGGATCGAGTTCAACAAAACGCGCGTATACGGTAACCGAAGAAACGACCGTCGTGTTTTCAAAATCGTATTTCTGAGCGTAAGCGTTGTCTTTATACCAACCCAGGAAAACGTATCCGTCTTTTTGAGGATCTGCGGGTTTGGCAGCCTTACGTCCGTTTTGAACGGTCTGCGCTGCAACCGAACTACCCCCGTCGGTATCAAACGTCACCGTATAGTCGATCTTTCTGAGCATCCTGTAAGTGTTGCCGTTGTACAACAAAACAACTACGCCTTTAGAATATGCAAGTTCGCACGTGCCGTCTTTAAGTTTTAAGCCGACTTTTACGTTTGTCGCCGAAGAGTTGTCGTATGAAGAATACTCGCCTGTCTGAGTAACTCCGCCGAAAACCAACGTAAACGAATCGACTTCGAGCGTCAACGTGTTTTCAACGTCGCCGTCATCAACGTAATACGTGCCTACTATTTCCGTGTCGACGTGCAAAACTTTTTTACCGCCGTCGCCACAGCCGACAAAAGTCAACATACTCATCGATACCGTCAAAAGCATCAACCAAGTTGCAATAATAAGCAAATGTTTCTTTTTCATGTAAACCTCCTTTGCTAATGCCGAAACATAACTTAAGTTCAATACGGGCGAGGTATTGAATTTTGCGATGAATAATTTTCGATTAAATCCCGAAATTTATTCACGTGATTTCTACGCGCGCAAAATTTATTTACTTTAATTACATTAAAACAGCATATAGTAAAAATAATTGCCAAAATTATATCAATAAACAGGTGTCTTGTCAACTGATTTATAACCGTTTTATCAAAAAAATTCTTAAAAATTTCACATTTTTCAAGCATTTGTACTGAATTTTAACGATATCTAAATTTAACAAATTTTACGTTTTTTTAAAATTTGCCATATTTAATTTAAAAAACCAAGTTAAAAATTTAATTAAATAATACAAAACACTGAGTTTTTTATTTAAAATAAATTTTATCCCGCCAATAATTTATTAAATTAACCTTTTTATGCGATTATAATCATATTTACGCTTTAATTCCCGATTAAGTGCAAATAAAACATTCTAATTGTGCAACTTGTATACTGAATATGTGCAAATTGCATATAAAAATCGGCAAAGATTTTATAATTTATTTCAACCGCGATGAATAAATAATCAACGGTACTTTTTCAACCGAAAACTCGCTTTTAAAATACTCTGCTTTTAGTGAATATCTTTATTATCGTCAACATATTCTTCCGTCAAATAATACAATACCATAAAGTATGCCCCACTTAAACAAATTAATTGTATATGACAAATTTTTCTCTATCGATACTCAATTAGTTATTTAATAAAAAATCGGTTTTGTTTTTATAAATCAAACCCCGCAATTTTTTGCATTTACGTCGTTTATTATTTTTTGTGTAAGTATACGGAAACAGAAAAAACTTTCGCTCGTTAAAACAAAAGTCTATTTACTTCGCCGTCGCTCCCGTGACGCGATTGCGCTTTACAGCGAACAATCGCTATTCCGTCGTTTCCCTCCTTACAAACCCCTTCCGCAAACGGTAAAACAAAAAAGAGAGAATTTCCGCCACTTAATAAGGGGAAAGCAATCGTGTTTGCGAGAGGTTTGCCGTCTGCGTCTAAGCATGGGATTTGCTCTTGTAATTTGCAAAGCAATTATACAAAATTCATACTTATGCTTTGCAAATTACTTCGGTCAGTCGCTAAAAACTTGCCACCGGCAACTTTTTTCGCCGCTTTGCGCCGTTGCTCCCGTTCAAATCCCTTCAACAAACCATAAAACAAAAAAGAGACGATAAAACTCGTCTCTTTTTTGTTTGGCAGAGAGGAAGGGATTTGAACCCTCGGTACCTTTATAGAGTACACACGATTTCCAATCGTGCTCCTTAAACCGCTCAGACACCTCTCTATACGCTTTAATCATAAAAATTGTTAAATTTTTGCGGCTTTTCTTACGACGCTTTATCATTATAATATATAAAACAAAAAAAAGCAATTTATTTTAAGCAAATTTTTTATTCTTTTTTAAAAACACAACCGCTTTGCTGTTAGTTTTATAAAATTATTATACCCTGATTAATTATCATTACAAAACGCTCGACGAAAGCGCCTCTTTTCAATGTCTGCTTCAAATCGTGAAAAAAGCGTCTTACAAAGGACGCTTTATCATTATTATATAATATATAATTATATTCCCGTTGTTTTATGGGTAAAAATGCACGTTTTGCCGCCCGTATATCTCATTAAAAACAATAAAGCGTCAATGCGATTATTTGCCCACGCAAAACTTGGAAAATATTTCGTTTATGATGTTTTCGTTGGCTGTGTTGCCGCTTATTTCGCCCAAATATTCCCATGCTCGCTTCATATCGACAGATATTAAGTCGAGAGGAATTATTCCTATTCCATCGTACGCTTTGTTTAAATACTCAAGTGCGTTTTTAAGGGCGTAATAATGCCTTTCCTCGGTGAGAAGGTCGGCAGACAAATCGATACCCGACGAGAAACTTTTTTGGTATAAAAGGCGTTTAAGCCCGTCTATTCCGTCACCCGTTTTCGCCGACACGCTGATATCCGCTTTATACTCGCACTCTACTTGCTTTTCGTCGTTTTTATTGATTATTATAATGACGTTTTTATCCTTGATTTTTTCATATACCGCTTTATCTTCGTCGTCGCCCGGTCTGCTGCCGTCCACAACAAAACAACAAACGTCGCTTTGTTTAATCATATCCGAAGAACGGTCTATGCCTATTTTTTCGATTTCGTCGTCGCTTTGCCTTATTCCCGCGGTATCGAAAAACAAAAAGTTGACTCCGTTAATATCGAGTTCGCCCTCGACAACGTCTCTCGTGGTGCCGGCAACGGACGAAACGATAGCCTTGTCATAAGACAAAAGCGCGTTTAAAATAGAACTTTTGCCCGTATTCGGCTTGCCGCAAATGGCAACTTTAACGCCGTTTTTGATTTTTCTGCCCGTTCCGTAAGCGGAAATGAGTTTCTGCACTTCTTCTTTTACGTATTTCAAACTTTCTTGCGTTTTCTCGGTCGCAACTTCTTCAAGCCCCTCTTCGGGATAGTCGATATTTGCGTCGATTTCCGCAAGCGAATACGTAAGACTGTCTTGTAAAAGTTTGATTTTTGCGTTTAATTTTTCTCTGTATAAATAATACCCTGCCTTTACACCCGCTTCGCTTTCGCTGTTTATCATATCGATTAAACCCTCTGCGGAAGAAAGCGACAATTTGCCGTTTAAAAAGGCACGTTTTGTAAATTCGCCGTTTGTCGCGGGGCGCGCTCCGTTTTTAAAGGTCGCTTTAAGCACACCTTCGGACACCGCAATGCCGCCGTGGCAATGAAACTCCACCATGTCTTCGCCGGTATAACTTTTAGGTCCTTTAAAATAAACGCACATGCCGAAATCTTTAAACGACCCGCAATCAATTTCGCCGGTGTACATTTTGTACGGCTCGAAATTTTCCACTTTGGTTTTTCCCGTCGGATTAAACATTTTTTTCGCTATTTCAAGCGGCGTATCGCCGCTTACTCTCACTATAGCCACGCCGCCGACTCCTCTTGCGGTGGATATTGCGGATATATTTTCGTTCATAATATTACCTTAATTGAATTTTCCGTCAAACGGGTCTTTCTTTTGATTATTCTGCCCGTTGTCGCCGTCGGGAAATTCTTTAAACGGGTTTTCGGGTGGACGATAATTGTTTGTCTTTTCTTCGCCGCTATTGTACGGGTTGCCTTGATTTTGACCGCCGAAAGGATTCTGATTATTTCTCGTGTAATAATCGTATTGACGTTTTCTCATGTACTCGTTGAAATCAACTGCTTTTTTGTTTCTGCACGCAAATACGAACACGCCCATAATCGGAGATAAAAAGAAAGATATCAACGCAAAAATCATGCTGTTTGCGGGGTTGAACTTCCTGAAGAAAGCAAAAAGCAATGCAAGCGTGAAGAAAATGCTTACTATATCGGCTATTTCGGCAATTATGGCAAAAGCCTCGCACCATACGCTTGGATATGCGGAAGGGACCGTGCCGAGCACCCCTTTAACGACGAGTTTGTAAGAAAACGGAAAATAGGTGCAAAAATCCACGTAACCCGAAAGAACGTCGGTAACGAGATTTAAAATCATTACGATAAGACCGATATTGGCAATTTTCCAACCGAAAATAGAAGTCTTGCCCGCAAGTTTGCCCATTAAATATAAATTAGCAAACGGAATCCACGCCAAATAAGCGCGTTGTACGTCGTTGTTTTTGGCGAGTTTGTAAAGACCTATTCCCATAAAAACGTAATTTACAATCCACAATAATACGGTAAATGACAAAAATGCGATGAACAATATTCTCAACTGCCCGCTTCCGAACTCGGAAAAAAGTTTTCCCATATTATCGATATAACTGATAGCGTTTTCCAAAAGCATATTTTACTCCCATTAAACTATCCGTTAAACACGTCGGCAAAAATCAATATTACGGCAAAAACCACGCCGATTACGTATAAAATAACGGATAATTTTTTATTTGACTTTTTATTAAACGGAACGAACCTGTTTCTGTAGAAAAACAACCTTTCGTCGTCCTTGCTTTCCGCAAGGGGTTGAATTTCATATTGAGGTTTCGCCTCGCTTGTATATTCGCACCGAGAAACGGTTGCAAGGCAATATCTTCCCACCGTTTGATATTCGATTTGACTTTCGTTTAACAATTTCGCTTTATAATTCTTTAAAGCAATTTTCGCAAAGTACCGGATTGAAGCGATAAGCAAAACGATGCCCACGATTATCGTTACCGAATTCATTATATATTGAAATTTCGGGAAAAACGAACCCATAACCTGATAAAACACGGCAATTACGCTTACAAACAAGTTGTTGACGAAGTGCATAACCGTGCCGAGCAAAAAGTTTTTCGTTGTGATGACTACCCAGGCCATGGCTACTCCGCCCAAAAACTGCAAAATCATTTGCCCGTAATTTCCGTGCATAAGAGAAAACATCGCTCCCGACACGATTACCGCGACGAAAGTACCAAAGCCCTCGAGCGAACGCATAATCACACCCCTGAACAACGCCTCTTCGCAAATTGCGGGAAGCAGCGGAGTAAAAACAAATACATATAAAAACAAAATGGGTATATTTTTAAGTATTTCGTCGGGAAGTACAGTGCCCGTTGTCGCCGAGCCGCCGAATAATTCGATTGCCGCACCGATATTGGACACAAATTCCATATGAAGACTTGAAAAAACGAAATATACGCCGAGTATTAAAGCGGTCGCCATTAATATATTAACCCATTCGATTCTGAACGTATAGCCGCCGCCGTTTAAAACGGAAACTCTTTTTAATCCTGAAAACGCAAGCGCGATAAATAAAATCGTGCCTTGCGACGCCAGTACGTCAAAAACCAAAACCGCAGATAAATTTCCGCCCGCTTTTATATAAGCGGACACAATCGGTCTGAGTATATACGGCAGTAACGTAAACGCAACCAACGCGATTATATACGCCAACGCTCCGTCCAAGGCGTTGTACGTGTTGGGATTGTACCACACACCCGCTTTTAAATATTCGGTTTGATTGTTTTTTATCGCTTTCCTTTTCACTTTGCCACCCTTAACTTTCTTCGCGCGCACTCCCGTTTGCACGGCTCGTTTTTGCGCGATTTTATTAAAATCTAATCGTTATTCTATTTATCAATACGCCCTTGCGAAATATACTATCTTTTCGGCTTTTTTGCCGCAAACGGCGCAAGTCTTGCCTTCTGCGCTGTCCTCGGCGATTACTCTTGCCGAAGCGGCGGTTCTGTCCTTGATTGCGTCTTCGCATTCTCTGCAACCGCACCAGGGTGCTTTTACGAACATTTTGTTTTCAACCGCTTGCAAAATACCTTCAATGCTGTCGGCGTAAGTGATTCTCTCGTTCATGTTTTCTCTTGATTTTTCAAGCATATTCTTTTGAATTTCATCGAGAAGCGAAGTAATAAACGCGTAATCGCCCAAAGCGTGTTCCTGTTTTTCCAAAGTGTCTCTTCTGGAAAGAACGTATACGCCCTTTTCCATATCTCTCGGACCTACTTCGATTCTTACGGGTACGCCTTTCATTTCCCACTCGTTAAACTTCCAGCCGGGACTCATGTCTCTGTTGTCCGTTTCTGCCCTGATGCCGAGTTTTAAAAGTTCGTTGCATATTTCTGTCGCCTTTTCCACGACGCCCTCTTTATGTTTTGCAACGGGTATAACAATTACCTGAACAGGCGCAAGCACGGGAGGAAGAACAAGTCCTCTCTGGTCGCCGTGCGCCATTATAAGCGCGCCGATAAGTCTTGTAGACACGCCCCACGACGAAGACCAACCGTATTTTAAAGTGCTGTCTTTATCGAGGAATTTCATATTAAACGACTTTGCGAAGTTCTGACCGAGGAAATGGCTCGTTCCCGCCTGAAGGCTCTTTCCGTCGATCATCATCGCCTCCATTCCGTAAGTAGCAACCGCACCCGCAAACTTTTCCTTTTCGGTCTTTCTTCCAGTAAGTACCGGCATTGCCATTGCGTTTTCGGCAAATTCTTTATAAACTCCGAGCATGCGCCTGGTCATTTCTTCCGCTTCTTCTTGCGTTGCGTGGACTGTGTGTCCCTCTTGCCACAAAAATTCGCTCGTCCTTAAAAACGGTCTTGTGGTTTTTTCCCAACGAACGACGTTTGCCCATTGGTTTATGCAAATGGGAAGGTCTCTGTAAGACTTCATCCATTTTGAAAACATTTCGCAAATAATCGTCTCGCTGGTGGGGCGAACTACAAGCGGCTCGGCAAGTTCCGCGCCGCCGGCATGCGTAACGACCGCGACTTCGGGAGCAAACCCCTCGACGTGCTCTGCCTCTCTTTTTAAATAACTCATGGGTATAAACATGGGGAAATATGCGTTTTTTACGCCTTGCGCCTTAAAACGCTTATTAAGTTCCGCCTGAATATTCTCCCAGATGGCATAGCCGTAAGGACGGATAACCATAGTACCTTTAACCGGACCGTAATCTACAAGTTCGGTCTTTTTAATTACGTCGGTATACCATTGCGTGAAATCGGTATCGATATCCGCAATGTCTTTTACAAATTGTTTTTCATCTGCCATAACGCACCTCTTAACGTTAAAATTTTATCATATTCTGCGAGAACCGCCGTTTTTATAAGTTTTCATTAATCTTTACTCGTCTTTAATATCGATTTTATGTAAAAATAAAACGGCATTCTTAATTTTTCTACATTATTATATAATAATTGTAATTAATTGTAAAGTTAATTACACTTTTATAGTCTCATAAAAAGAAATTTTCGTCAAAAATTCTCATTTCTTTTACTTAAAATTTAGACTGTTTGCCTTTTTTTGTTACTAAAATTTTTAAATTATACGAAAATTTATGTAAAAAGGTCGCCATTTTCAGCGACCTTTGTTTTTGTTGTCCGTCATTTTGCTTTTACGCTATTTCTTCCTTGATGATTCGCGGTTTTTTTATTCCTTTTACGGCGTCCGCGTCAATGACGAGTTTGTTTGCGCCGGAAATACTCGGCAAATCATACATACTGTCAAGCATTATGTTTTCAAATATGGTACGAAGTCCTCTTGCGCCTGTTTTAAGCGTCATCGCCTTTTTAGCGATTTCCGAAACGGCGTCGTCGGTAATAACAAGTTCTACGTTGTCGATACCCACGAGTTTTTTATACTGTTTGATTATTGCGTTTTTAGGCTCGGTCATTATTTTTACAAGAGCGGTTTCGTCAAGCGGATAAAGACCCACGACAATGGGCAATCTGCCCACGAATTCGGGAATAAGCCCGTATTTGGTGAGGTCGTGAGGTTGAATATCCTCTAAATAAGAATTGGAGAAATCGTCTCCCTTTTCCCTTACCGACGCGCCGAAACCGAGACCCGCGTCGTTCTTTCTTTTTTCGATGATTTTATCGAGTCCTACAAACGCGCCGCCGCATATAAACAAAATATTCGTCGTATCTATGCGTAATAACTCTTGCTGAGGATGTTTTCTGCCTCCCTGAGGAGGAACGGACGCAATAGTACTTTCGATAATTTTCAAAAGTGCTTGTTGCACACCCTCTCCCGATACGTCGCGAGTGATGGATACGTTTTCGCTTTTTCTTGCGATTTTGTCTATTTCGTCTATATAAATAATGCCGCGTTCTGCTTTTTCAATGTCGTAATCGGCATTCTGAATGAGTTTCAAAAGTATATTTTCTACGTCTTCGCCGACGTAACCCGCTTCGGTAAGCGTCGTTGCGTCCGCCACCGCAAACGGCACGTTCAATATTTTTGCAAGCGTCCTTGCAAGCAAAGTTTTACCGCAACCTGTAGGACCCAACAACAAAATATTGCTTTTATCTATTTCGGTGTCCATATCGTCGTCTTTAAAACGATTGCTTTTTGCGAGATTTACGCGCTTGTAATGATTGTATACGGCAACGGAAAGCACCTTTTTCGCCTTGTCTTGCCCGACGATGTATTTATCGAGTTCGGCTTTGATTTCCGCGGGTTTTAAAAGGTTTATCTCTCCGTCTATTTCGTCTCTCAATTCTTCGTCTAACAGTTCTTTGCACATTTCGACGCATTCGTCGCAAATAAGCACGCCGTTTGGTCCCGCAATGAGTTTGTTGACGATTTCTTTGGGTTTACCGCAGAATATACAGTTGAGTCCGGATAATTTTTCGTTGTTGTTTGCCATTATTCCTCCGTTTTCCTTTTATAATAAATAGCGTCGATAAGTCCGTAATCTTTCGCCTCTTGCGCGGTCATATAATTATCTCTGTCTGTATCGGCTGCTATTACTTCCACGGGTTTTCCCGTGTTTTCGGACAAAATCTTGTTGATATTGTCCTTTATACGGAGAATCTGCTTGGCTTGAATACTTATATCGGTTGCCTGACCTTGCGCGCCGCCGAGCGGTTGATGAATCATTATTTCGCTGTTGGGAAGGGCAAATCTTTTACCCTTCGTTCCGCTTGAAAGCAAAAATGCGCCCATGCTTGCGGCAAGACCGACGCATACGGTGATGACGTCGCATTTTATATAATTTATCGTATCGTAAATCGCAAAACCCGCCGATACGCTTCCACCCGGACTGTTGATATAAATTTGTATGTCTTTATCGGGATTTACCGATTCGAGATAAATAAGTTGAGCGACTACCGTGGACGCCAAAGCGTCGTTTATTTCGCCCGACAAAAATATAATTCTGCTTTCAAGCAATCTCGAATATATGTCGTAAACCCTTTCCGAACCGGAAACGTTGTCGATAACCGTTGGTATAAGTGCCATTTAGCCCTCCGTTTTTATGCTATTTCGTTGTTTTCCTTTAAGAATTTGAATAATTTTTCGATAATAACGTTGTTTTCAACGTAATCTTTTTGTCTGTCGTCGAGTTTTTCTTTGTACTCTGCAAGCGTTTTACCTGCGTCCGACGCCATTTTTTCAAGTTGAGAGTCGATTTCTTCTTCGGTTGCTGTGATGTTTTCGTCCCTTATAATCTTGTCGATTACAAGTTGGGACTTAACTTGCTTAGTCGCTTGCTCCTTAAAACCTTGTCTGTACTCTTCCATAGTCTTGCCTACGTATTTAAGGTAATCTTCGAGGCGAAGTCCCGAATACATCATTCTGTATTCCATATCTTGTACAAAAGCGTCGATTTGTCTCTCAACGAGTACTTCGGGGATTTCGACTTCGGCAGTTGCGCAAATTGCGTCCAGAAGTTTGTTTTCGGTTTCGGTTTCAGCCTTTTTGTCGTTTGCTTCTTTAAGTTTTGCCATTGTGGAAGCCTTATAAGCCTCGACCGATTCTTCGCCCGTTGCGTCCTTTATGAACTCGTCGTTGAGTTCGGGAAGTTCTTTAATTTTGATTTCGTGAAGTTTTACGGTAAATACAGCCTCTTTACCTTTGAGATTTTCAGCGTGATAATCGTCGGGGAATTTAACCGTGATATCCTTTTCTTCGCCGATATTCATACCGACCACCTGTTCTTCAAAACCGGGAATAAACGCGCCGCTGCCGAGCACAAGCGTCTGATTCTGAGCCGTGCCGCCGTCAAACTTAACGCCGTCGACGCTGCCGCTGTAATCGATTACCGTGATATCGCCGCTTCCTGCGGGTCTGTCTGTCACTTCGACTTCTCTCGAATTTCTTTCAAGAAGTTTCTTTACTTCGTTTTCCAAGTCTTCGTCGCTAACATTATACTCAACTTTTTCAACCTTTATACCTTTATATTGTCCGATTTTTACTTCGGGCTTAACGGGTACGGTAGCGATAAGTACAAGTTTAGCGGGCGTAACTTTGCCGATATCCACTTCGGGTCTGTCGATTGCCTCGATTGTCGGCTCTTTATCGAGTACTTGATAATAATACTCGGGCAAAGCAATATTTATAGCCTCTTCAAAGAATACTCCTTCTCCGTAGAGTTTGATAAGCATATTCATCGGAACGTGTCCTTTTCTGAAACCCTGGACGTTGTATCTGCCCTTGGTCTTCTGGTATGCTTTTTCTTGCGCTGCTTTCCATTCTTTTTCCGTCAAAGTGATTTCGATTCTGACTTTGCTGTTTTCCACGTTTTTGTAAGTGTACTTCATAACTCTCTCCTAAATAAAATCAACAATTTAATCAATCGTCTTTAATTGCCAAAATATTTTACCATATCTTTATAAATATTGCAAATCAATACGCAAACAATTTACAAATATTTTAAATTATTATATAATAAAACCGTCGTTTCGGCATATTTTAAACCGATTTCGGTATATTCGGAAACGTTTTTAACTTATTTAAAATCGCATTTGACGTGTTTAAAAATGCAAACGACGCAAGTTGAAAACATTTCCGGCGCATTTAAAATCGTGTTTGAAGCATTTAAAATATTTTTGATGCAATTAAAACCGCATCCGGCACAACTAAAACCGCAAAATTTTGTTTATACTTATAGAGGTAATCATGCCACAAGACGCATTTACGCTTAAAGCGATTGTTTCCGAACTTAATACAACGCTTATCGGCGGCAAAGTCAATAAGATAAATCAACCAAATAACGACGAAGTTATTTTTACCGTTTACACGGGCAAAGAAACGAAAAAACTCGTCATGTCCACAAACGCTTCGTTTTGCAGAGTCGGCTTTACCACACAAGAAAAAGCCAATCCGCTGACAGCCCCCAATTTTTGTATGCTTTTAAGGAAGCACCTTTCGGGTGCGACGATAAAAAACGTATCGCTCGATTTTCCGGAAAGAGTCGTTTGCTTTACTTTCGAGCATTTAAACGACTTTAAAGAAGAGGAAGAGAAAAAACTTTACCTTGAAATTATGGGCAAGTACTCAAACGCGATACTCACGCAAAACGGCTTGATACTCGGCTCGCTTAAAACACCGGGAATAGAAGTCAATTCTTACAGACCCATGCTTGCGGGCATGAAATACACTTCTCCGCCGCCGCAGGACAAAGAAAATTTACTCGACAAAGAAAAGTCGATTCCGGTGCTTTCGTCTTATCAAGGCGGCGACCTCGGCGAATTTTTATTCAATCGTTTTAAAGGCGTGGCATCGTCCACGGCAAACGAAATCGCATATGAATATCTGCGTGCAAATCCAAGCGAAAATCAAAACATAAATACTTTCAAATTTTACGATTTTATAACTAATTTTATAAATAATTCCGATTTTGCTCCGTGCACTGTGGGCAGCGGAAAAGAAGGCGATTTTTTCGCGATAACATACCAAAGCGTAAGCGGAGAAATTTTGCGTTTTTCAACGGTAAACGAGGCTCAGGACAAATACTACAGCGATCGTGAAAACACGAAATCGTTTGAAAATAAGTATAGACAAATTTACTCCAAAATTACCGCTTACGAGAAAAAACTTTTAAAGAAAGAGGCGTTACTGCTCGAAAGAAAACGTGCGTGCGGAGACGTGGATGCTCTTAAAATAAAAGGCGAACTACTCACCTCTTTCGCCTATGCGATACCAAAAGGTTCTGACTCGTGCGTGCTTGACAATTACTACAGCGAGACGGGAGAAAAAATAAAAATATCGCTCGATAAAAACCTTTCCGCCAATGAAAACGCTCAAAAATATTTCAAGAAATATCGCAAACAAAAAAAGACTTTAGAGGCAATCGCCCCGCAGATAGAAGAAGTCGAAAACGAACTTTTATACGTCGCTTCGGTAAAAAACGAGACCGAACTTTGCACGTGTATAGACGATTTTAACGATATCGAAGAAGAATTGATTTTGCAAGGCATAATTAAAGACGCGACGGTAAAAAACAACAAAAAGAATAAAAATGCGCCGCTTATTTGCACGGAATATTTATACAACGGCTATACCATAAGAATGGGCAAAAACAATATTCAAAACGAACGATTGGGCGAAAAAGCAAAAAATTCCGACTTGTGGTTGCACACAAAAGACTTCCACTCTTCTCACGTGTTTATCGAAAGCAAAGGCTCGACTATACCCGACGACGTAATTCTGGTCGCCGCGGAAATTTGCGTGAGCCACTCCAAAGCCAAAGGCGGAACGAAAATACCGGTCGACTACACTTTGAAAAAGTACGTAAAAAAGCCGTCGGGAGCAAAACCGGGGTTTGTAAATTATTTTGAATACAAAACCTGCTATGCCGACTCTGACCCGCACACCGAATTGATTGTAAGATAATTAATCGCTTTTTAACATAAAAGACTCTTGATTGCTGCCACGCATCAAGAGCCTTTTTTCCTTTTAACATTAAAGCCGTCCGCATGGCTACGAACGGCTTGTTGTTATTTGTTCATCTTATTTCTTTTTGGTGAATAACAACGCTTTGATTGCTGCGATTAATTCCGCAAAAGTCTTTTTCCTGACTACAAACCAGAAGATTGCAAATCCGCCGATTCCTGCGACCGCTACCGAACCGATTACGATACCCGCAATCGCTCCGCCCGAAAGTCCGTCTTTTTTAGCAGGCGGGGTGATTTCGCCACCGCCAGAAGACATATCTTCATATACAGCCGTAAGGTTTTTTTCTCCCTCTACCTTGAAGGTATATTCCTTTTTGGTGCTGACGATTTTTCCGCTCTCATCCTTCCAGCCTTTGAACTCTTTACCTTCTTTATCTTCTGCCGTAATGGTTACGCTTTCGCCTTCCTTATAAGTTCCGCTACCTGTTCCGCCGTTGACGGTAATTCTATACGTTTCGTCTTCAAACGTTGCCGTAACGGTAACGTCTTCGGCAGGCATTGTAAAGGTGGTAGTTGCGTTTGTTTTATCCGCAAAGGCAATGCCGCTTTCCGAAGTCCACTCGACAAATCTCTTGCCCGTAGGAACTGTTGCGGTTATCGTAACCGTTTCGCCATATTTTGCTTTTGCCTTTTCATTAATAGTCGTACCGCCGTTTACGGTAACTGTGTACTCTATATCTTCGTAATTTGCAGTTGCCGTTACATTTCCGGCAGGCATATTAAAGGTAATGCTTGTTTGAGTGGTATCAAGACCGCTTATTCCCTCAATCGTCCAACCCGAAAATTTCTTTCCGATTGTAGGCTCGTTTGCGGTGATAGTTACGCTTGCGCCCTCAGTAAATACACCGCCACCCGTTCCGTTATTTACGGTAAGGCTATAAGAAACTACGCCGCTTTCTGGAACGGTTACGGTAATTGACGGGCTTGCATCGTAATTAAACTTTGCCTTATATCTTATTTCGTAATTGCCCGACGAAAGTCCGGTAATCGAACTGCCCGTGCCTTGAGTCCACAAAGCATCTCCCGCTTTGCGATATTCCATATCGTGTCCTATTCCATGCATAATACCGTCGTTTGCAGACGAAGAAGTCGGGGCAACAGTGGTAATTCTCGAAGCGTCAGGCATGCTTTGACTTGCGTTTGCGATAGTATATTTCCACGACGCGTCGTGTATTTTTCCGACCGCATTAAAGTTTTTGGTACCGCTTACGTTGACATATACCTTATATTCGCCCGCGTCTACCGGTTCGAGCACAACGGACTCGCCACACTTGTAATCAAAGTTTAAATATCCCGTATAGTTGAATTCATCCTTTATCTTCACGCTTGGACGTTTTCCACTATTGTCGTACACAAGGTTTGACGGCGGAGTAAATATAAAGTCTTCCGCTTTGGCTGTTCTTTTTTTAATGGTCCACTTGACTATTCTTGAACGTTCGGTATAGCCGTCACTCCACTTATATCCGCTTTCCAACGTTGCGGTCGCTTTATATTCGCCTGCGTTTGTGGCGATATGGTCCGCAAGCGTATAGCCTTCGCCTTCTTCCACACCGCTTTGCGGTTTTCCGTTATACTCAATGTCCTTAACCTTTGGATACAGGACTTTTTTAAGCGGAGCAATGATATTAAATTTTGCGTCCGAATTGCTTTCGACAGTCAAATCGCTTGCAAGTCCCGTGATATTTGCCTTTGGAATTGTGATTTCTACAAACTGGTCGCTAAGAGCAGTAGGCGTACCGCTGACGGTGATTTTCGCCTTGGTGACGTTTACTTTTGTAACAGACTGAATAAGTCCGGCAGGAAGATTTGTTATCCAATCACCCGAAAGAGTGGTTGCAAACGTATATCCCGTAAGAGTAACGGTAATATCCTTGTTTGCAATCGTTTCGCCTTGCTCACCAAAAATAGTTACGCTATCTACGGTTGCTTTCCTTTCGGTGTAGTCAATGGTGAACGGCGCGCTGTATAATGTTTTGTTATTATACTCAACCTCAACCACATATTCGCCGGCAGGAGTTCCGTAATAAGTCCCATTATCTTCAAGAGTTGCTTTATAAGTAGTTCCGTCAACGGACACAACATTACCCTTTGAAATAGTTAAATCGTTTATCGGTCTGATTTTTAGCCACTTACCTTGGTTAAATTCATTACTAATAAGAGTAACTGTCACCGTACCTCTTGTATCGCTTTCTCTTTCAAAAACAGGTTGTACGGTAAACGCATTATAATTTGCTCTTACTTCAATGTCCTTGTCTTGAACGGTAACTTTCGCTCCGGTTTGGCTTGTTGGATTAGTTATAACTGCGTCACTTGCAAACGAAAACCATTTATCGAACGGTATGTTTGTCGTATCCGTTTCGCTCACTTGCAAAGAAGGCGCATTCAAAGTGACTAAGTCGCCCGCAAGGAAATATCCATAACCTGTATCCGAACTTTCCGGTACGCCCGGACCTGCAAGTGTGCCGTTTATTGCTGCCACATAGCGCGGTGTGCCATAGCGGTAGGACGCAAAGTTAATATTGCTAATACTATATTCGTTTACAGCATGAGTTTCACTAAATGTGTTTTCTCTCGGGGTAATAGGATAACCGTTTGACACGTATTTCTTATTTTTTATGGTCATGTTTTTGACTTTAGTCATCGTTTTGCAGTTTTGAATACCATAACTATAAGCACTATCACCGCCCGCCTCGCTAACGTCAATATCGATATTGCCGTTTGTATTTATAGTTACATTGTTTTTTGCAAAAATACCTGATACCCATTGACTTGTGGTGCTATTGTTTGTGTTTTTGGCTGTAATATTAACGCTTGCATTATCTTCAATTGTTACGTTCCTTGCATGAATACCCTGAACTTGATTGTTTTCTCCATTAGACGTTGCGTTAATTGTGACTTGTGCGTTGCCTCCAATAACAACGTCAATGTTCTTAGCCATTACCGACGCTCCGCAGGCTATTCCCCATACAGAGTTTGCGCTTGAAGCGTTTATCGTCAATTTTCCGTTTGCATTAGACGTAATAGTTACTCGTCCTTCATGTTCTCCATCGATAAATACGCCGTTTTGCCCACCGGTAATAATATTGTCTCCGATAAGGTTGATTGTGAAATATCCTGATGCAGCAGGATTTATACCTACGTTCCCGCCGTTAAAATTGTTAAGAGTCAAAACACCGTCTTTGTATTTGGCAACGTAACCCGTATCGGGGTTGCCTTTTAGTTGACCTCCATCAGACGTTTTCAAATGATAACCATCGTTTAACGCATTATTATTTATGTAAATTGCGTCATACGGCGTAAGCGTTTCTCCTTCCGCATAGACCGTACTCGTCGGGCTTGCAAGCACAATGCCGAGCATAAGTGCAAGGCACATCGTAAGACCGAGTATAATTGCTAATACTTTTGATTTATTCGCCTTAGTGTGTTCCATAATATTATCTCCTTTTAATTTTTGTGGGGGATATGTTCCGTGCCGCTTACGCGACTGAAAACCTTTTTTAACTTTGTGTTTTGTTCCTTATAAAAGCAAAATCGCACCGCCCCATAGGTTTAACCTATGCAGCAGTGCGGTCAGATTCCGTTGCTCTTATTCAAATTATAGGCAGACTTTCTCGTCTTCGATTGCATTGTTTGTGTCATACCTTGTCAACCCCTTTTGGATAATTTCATCGCAAACCTGCGTTTGTGTGCGGCGTTGATAGTTCCGCATATCAATATATAATACGTTTTGCCTTTTATATTCTACCATATATTTCTCAAAAAATCAAGACTGATTGCCACACCTTCGCATGAAATTTAAAACTTAAAAGTTTAACCACAATCTGTTTCTTTTTACTCTATTCCGAACAACAAGTTAGGCTCTACCCCGAATTTTTCGTACAACATTAAAATACTGTCATACCCGGGTTTTTTCTTTCCCAAAAGCCATTGACTGACCGTCGTTTGATTTACCCCCAATATATCGGCAAAGGCTTGTTGAGAATATCCTTTTTCTTGCATTATTTGTTTGATTACTTCTATATACTGCATAAAAAAATTATAAGCGTTTTTAGGTCAAAAGTATTGACATAGGTCAAAAGACCTGATATAATATATTAAAGTTTTAGGTCAAAAGACCTGTAAATTTAATATTATTATTGTTTAAAGGAGAATTTTTTATGCAGGACAACAACAAATTAGCGCGTTTTTTATTGACATTTTTCCTCGGATTTATCGGTAGTTTTATAATTAACCACACCGAACTTAAACCGCACGGCTGGTCGTCGAGAACTTGCTCATACTTTTTCTTATCGATAATTACTTGCGGAATATACGGTCTGGTTGCGTCTATCTGCAATTTTACTTTCGACCCGCAAAAAGGAAGCAACATAGGCTACTATATCGACGGAAGCATACTTAAAAACAACAATCAATAATTTAAATCACACAAAAAAGACTCTCGCCTGCTTGTCGGCATTGCAAGAGTCTTTTTTTATTCAAGTTTTATAATATAATCGCTTTTACCAAAAAATAGTCTATTAGCAAGCATATATTTTTCGACCTATTTATAAAGAGGTTCGCACTCGACTGTTTTTCCGTCGAGATAATACAAAAAATCTCCCTGATTAAAATGAAAAACTATTTTATACGCTTGCAAACACTGCTTGTGCTTATGAAAACGCGCGTTTATTCTTTCGTCGCCGTACTTGCCGTCGCCTATTATAAAATGCCCGTAATATGCAAGGTGCGCGCGGATTTGGTGGGTTCTGCCCGTAAGCAATTTTACCTCTACAATGCTGCTTTCGTCTTTTTCACTTAACACTTTATACTCGGTCTTGACGGTTTTTGCACCGCCTGTTTTGTTTTTTACTATCTTGACGATCGATTTATCGGCGTCTTTTATTAAAAAATCGCTTAAAATTCCTTGTTTTTTATCAAATTTACCGTACACTTCGGCAATGTAATATTTGTCAAAAGTTCTTTCTTTAAAGGCACGTAAAATTTCGTCGTAAGCCATTTGATTCAGCGCAAAAACCATTACGCCCGAGGTGTTTGTGTCGAGACGGTGGCAATAATACGCCGAAGGATACTCTTCTTTCACTCTTTCAAACATTTTATCCGAGTCGATTGATTGCGGTTTGTCGATTACAAGCACGTTTTCGTCAACATAAAGCACCTTTAATTCGTCCTTTTTATCTTCAAGCCCTTGATAATAACACTCGACGATATCTCCCGCATTTAAAATCATATCTTCCGATATCCGCTTACCGTTGACTTTTACGTCTTTGTCTTTAAAAATTTTACAAAGCGCGCCGTAAGGTATGCGCCCGTATTCGTCCATAAGAGCCGCCGACAATTTATTCTGTTTTTTTGCAGTAAATTTTTTCATTTAAACACCCTTTCGGCTTTGATTTTTTTAATTTTATAATCGCCAATATAACCGCAAGTGCGATAAGCAGCCCAACTGACCACATTAAAACCGATTTTGTAAGCGCATATACCGCGTAACACAAAAACAACGCAAATAAAAATTGAAAAACTCCGCTTTTTATTGCGTTTTTTAAGCCAATTTGCTTTCTCATACACCCCAGTGCGACAAAGCACGGCGTGTAAAAAGCAAAAAACGCAATCAGCGCGATTATTTGCCTTTTTGAAAAGCAAATTCCCGCGGGATATAAAGCGACAAGCGTGCTTACCACACCTTCTTTGGCAAATAGTCCTGATAAAACCGCAACCGCCAACTTAGGCTCGTTTAAGCCTATGGGGTAAAACAAAAACGAAAACGTTTCGCCTATTTTATATAAAATACTCTGCCGCACGTCATCTGCAACTCGCAAGCGCAAATTGAATCTGCTTAAAATAAAAAGCGCGACGGAAACGATAAAAACCGTAAATCCGATTTTTATTATAAACTGTTTGAAAGAATTTATCAAGGATTTTATTATTTTATTTAATCCCACTTTTCTTATCGGCGGCAATTCGATCAGCAAATCATCTTTTACGGTGAGCGGATTAAACGCCGTGTACACCCGGGAAAAAATCAACATAAAAGTGACCGCTACTATATAAACGCAAATCATTACGGCAGCGCAATATTTTTTCGTGAGAAATGCAATCAGATATAAAAAGACGGGAATGCGCGCGCTGCAAGGAATCATCGGCAACACAAACGCAGTCTTTTTTTTAAGCGAAAAATTTTCGGCAGCCGAGGTGAAACCGCACGCCGCTGCCGTACAACAAAAGCCGCCGAAAAGGGGGAAAATCGACCTGCCGTTAAACCCGAATACGTTTAAAAAGCCGTTTAACGAAAATGACAATATCGACAAAAGTCCGCTTTCTTCAAGCACGGTAATGCAGGCATATAGCACCGCAAGTTGAGGGAAAAAAGCAAGCACGCTTAAAAGCGAATTAAAAACTTCGGACACAAACTCGATTGAAAAATTACTGCAATTTTTTATTTTCATTAAGGCTACAAGGCGCGGCATAAGCACAACCGAAAACAACTTTTCAGTGCCGTTTTTAATTAAAGTACCCAAGCCGTAATTGCCGAACGAAAGATAAATGCAGCACACCGTAAGCGCGATACACGCAAGCGAAAAAAACTTATTGTTTATCATTTTAAAATTGATTTTTCCGTTGCGGACTTTGGTAAATTCCACGCAGTTTTCGTAAACGTAATTAGTTTCAAAATTTACGATTTTATTTGAAATTTTATCAATAATTACGTTTTTGAAATTTTTTAAATTTTCTCTACTGTATACATTTAAAAATACGCACTTGATTCCGACTGACAATTCAAGTTTTTTTATATCCAAAACATAGCCGCTTATTTCCGCTTCGTCTTCCATATTGATTGCGACAAGCAGTTTATTCGTAATAAAAGAAAGTTGTTTCGTCAAGGCTAAACTTCGTTTAAGTTGCCTTGCCTCGATTAAATTTACGATTAAATCGAAGTCGTTGTTTCTGATAAAATCGGACGCGATTTTTTCTTCAAGCGTGCCGCCGTCAAGCGAATACACTCCCGGTAAATCGTACACTTTTATTTCCTTTCCTTTATACTTAAAAGTCGCGTTGACTACCGTTGAAGTCACGCCGTTCCAGTTGCCGGTTTTTTCCTTTTTGCCCGTGAGTTTGTTGTAAAGCGTGGTTTTGCCCGTATTGGGATTTCCAACTAAAAGTACCTTAATCACTTACCACCTCGATAGACTTTGCAATGCGGTTTCCTATCACGTAATACCCTCCCTGCACCTCGACGATCACTCCGTTGAACGAATTGACCTCGACGCTTAAAATCGACTTTTCCTCTATAAAAAAGCACCTTAATCTACCACGCACTTCAAGTGGAAGATTTATACTTTTTATCATTGCTTTTTTACCTTCTTTTACGTCTTTTAAAGTCATACAATACTTTATGCTTTAAACTATTAAAATAGCACGCCCCGAAAGGCGTGCTGTAAATTTTTAATTCCGATTTAGCGAAAACTTTGCGCCGGGGCGTCGGTTTGCTCGTTGCCCGCGACTGAGTTATATAAAATTTAGTCGGCGTTTTCTGCCGAGGTTTTGTCACTGTCGACAATTATATTTTCGTTAACAACCGTACCGTTTTCGTCGATTTCTTCTTCGTCAAGAGTTTCGGCGGCGGCGTTAAACACCTCTGAAATTTTGTCGAGACAAGATAAAACTTTCTCTTTTCCCTCTCTCGTTTCGTTTGATACGGCGATTATATCGCCCGGCATAAGAGCAAAAGTCGCGGCGATTTCTTTTAATTGTTTACCAACGACCGCCTTGCCGATTTTGTCCGATTTTGTGGCTACGATTGTAAAAGGAATTGCGTAATGATGCAAAAAATTTATCATTGCGACGTCGTCGGCGGTGGGTTTATGCCTTATATCGACAAGCGCGAAAACGTGGTTTACGGTGCGGGCGTGCATGAAATAAGAATTCATGAGTTTGCCCCACTTTTCCTTTTCGGCTTTGGACACTTGCGCAAAACCGTACCCCGGTAAATCCGCCAGAATAAATTGACCGAAGTCAAAATAATTGACAAGTCGCGTTCTACCCGGAGTATTTGACGTTTTAGCGAGTTTTTTGCGGTTTGCAAGCATGTTTATAAACGAACTTTTGCCCACGTTTGATTTGCCGCTCACGGCTATAATCGGCTTGTCCGTATACACCAGAAAGTTTTTATCGTTTGCAACCGAAGTGATAAATTCGGCGTTTTTGATAATCATCGTCTGCTCCTTTACGTTTACTTGACAATCGCCAGATCGAATACTTCCTGCGCCGTAGTAACCGTGTGGAAATTGATTTCTTTTCGTATATTTTCGGGAATATCCTCAATATCTTTTAAGTTTGCCGCGGGGATAATTACGTCTTTAATGCCGAGCCTGTACGCCGCCAAAGCCTTTTCTTTAAGTCCGCCGATGGGCAAAACCCTGCCGCGAAGCGTAATTTCGCCCGTCATTGCTATATCGCGCCTTACGGGTTTTTCGATAAGTGCGGATAAAATAGACGTTGCAAGCGTAATTCCCGCACTGGGTCCGTCTTTTGGCGTTGCGCCTTCCGGCACGTGAATATAAATGTCAGAATTTTCAAAAATATCGGGTTTTATGCCGTATTTATCCGCAATCGACCTGATATAACCTATTGCGATTTTCGCGCTTTCCTGCATTACGTCGCCGAGTTGACCGGTAATAGATACGTTGCCTTTGCCTTTAAGTATAGCCGTTTCGATATTGAGCGTAGTGCCGCCGACGGCAGTCCATGCAAGACCGGTCGAAACGCCGACTTCGCTTTCGGACAAAAGTTCGTCAGACTCGAATCTTCTTACGCCTAAATAGTCGGCAACGTTGCTCTTTTTGATAATTTGTTTTTCGTTGCAATTACCTTCGCCGATAAGTCTTGCGACCTTTCTGCAAACCGCGCCGATTTGCCTTTGAAGCGTTCTTACACCCGCCTCTTTGGTATACCCCTCGATTATCGCTTTAATAGCGTCGGTTTTAAAGGTAATCTCGTCTTTATTAAGTCCGTTGCTTTCGGTTTCTTTGGGAATAAGGTACTTCTTACAAATTTCCACCTTTTCTTCCTCGGTGTAACCGGAAAGTTCAATAATTTCCATTCTGTCAAGCAGCGGTGCGGGTATCGTATCGAGAGAGTTCGCCGTTGTGATAAACAAAACCTGAGACAAATCGTAAGGAATTTCGAGATATCTGTCTCTGAACGTTTTGTTTTGCTCGGGGTCGAGCACTTCAAGCAATGCCGACGCCGGATCTCCCCTCATATCGCTTGAAACCTTGTCTATTTCGTCGAGCAAAAACACGGGGTTTGAAGTGCCGGCTTCTTTTAAACCGAACATTATTCTGCCCGGCATTGCACCGATGTAAGTTTTTCTGTGCCCCCTTATTTCGGCTTCGTCTTTTACGCCGCCGAGACTCATACGCACGAATTTTCTGTCGAGAGCGCGTGCAATCGACGCCGCAATCGACGTTTTGCCGACTCCCGGAGGTCCTACGAGGCAAAGTATAGGTCCGCTGATTTTGCCCGTGAGTTTCATTACCGCTATGTATTCGATAATTCTTTGTTTTACTTTTTCAAGACCGTAATGGTCTTTATCGAGTATTTTTTCGGCTTCGATAAGGCTTTCTCTGTCCTTGCTTACCTTGTTGAACGGCAATTCGAGTATCCAATCGATATAAGTGCGGATTACGGTATAATCGGGAGAAGACGGGTTCATTCTGCCCATGCGGGTGAGTTCTTTAAGCACCTTTTCTTCTACGTCTTTATCCATTCCTTTTTGCTTGACTTGCTCCTCAAGGGTAAGTCTTTCGTCTTCGTCGTCGCCGAGTTCGGAATGAATAGCCTTGAGTTGCTCGCGGAGATAATACTCTTTTTGACCTTTATCAATGCTGATTTTTACCTTTTGCGCAATAGATTCTTCAATCTTGTTGAGTTCTGCCAAGGTGTGTATTGCCGTACCCAGAATTTCAAACATTTTAGCGAGATTTTGCTCTTCCAGAATGGTTTGTTTCACGCTTTCTTTTACGGGAATGTTGAACGCGAGATTAAAAAGCATTTGCTCGTTGTCGCCCACGTTGAGATTTGCAAGCGCGCTTTCGCGGTTTTGTCTGGGCAAAAGTTTTACGTATTCGTTGTATTCTTTTCTGATTACGTCGACGTACGCCGCAATTTCCACTTCGTTGTCTGCTTGGGTGTCTATCTCTTCTACTTTTACCGAAAAATATTCTTCGGTAAGCACGTATTCGAGAATTTTCGCTCTGCTTACGCCTTCGACTTGAATACGGATATTTTCTCCCGCGCTTTTATAGACTTGTTTTACCCTGCAAATTACGCCTACGTCGTAAATATCTTGCGGGGTCGGGTCTTCCACAACGCCGCTTTTTTGTCCGCAAATAAACACGTATACGCTGCTTTCGAGCGAAACGTTTATCGCATTTAACGATTTTAACCTTCCTATGTCGTAACTCGTAGTCACGTACGGCAACATAACTTTGCCGCGGAGCGCAACCATAGGCAGTACGCTGATTTTGTTGTTTTCTTCCATAATGTATCCTCTTGCTTTCGTTTTCGCCGATAAATCTCGTTTGTCGATAAATTTAAATAAATAAATCGGCTTGTCTGAAAACGAAAGACATATAATTTGCTTTTAAATTTACTTACATAATAATATAACATAATTTTGTTGATAAATCAAGGCAACTATGCTAAAATATTTTTATGAGAAAAAAATGGTTTAATGAAAAAACGGTGATATTGACGGGTGCGTCGTCGGGACTTGGCAAACTTATCGCGACGAGGCTTATTAAAGAGAATAACTGCAAAGTTGTGGGAATCGGCAGAAACGTGCAGAAATTAAACGCGGTAAAAGCCGGACTCGGCGAAAATTTCACGCCGTATCAGATGGACGTGTCTATAAAGGAAAATTGGAAAACCCTCGCCGATTATCTGGCACAAAACGGTATTCAGCCGGATATAATGATAAACAACGCGGGCATTATGCCCAAATTTAAGCGTGCGGACAAACTTTCAAGCGACGACGTTGCCGCCGTAATGGACACTAATTTTATGTCGGCGGTGTACAGCGTGGAATATATTTTGCCCATGATAAAGCGCAGCGAAACGCCCGCTATTATAAACGTGAGCAGCGCGGCTGCCCTTTTGACGGTATGCGGCATGGGGTCGTATTGCGCGTCTAAATCGGCGTTGAAGTCGTACACCGAGGCTTTATGGGTGGAAAACCGCAAAAATATGTACGTGGGACTAATTATGCCCGGTTTTATTAGGACTGATATAATGCGCTCGCAAAACTTAAACGACAAAGAAAGAAAAATCGTCAACTTTTTCTCGATGGACATAAACAAAGCGGTCAACAAAATTATGAAGACGATTTCAAAGAAAAAACCGCGCAAAATTATGGGATTTGACGCAAGAAGCATGAATTTCTTTTACAAACGTTTCCCCAAAGCAACAATGAAAATGCTTATGTCGTTATTTAGAAAAGTGAAATTTACCCTATTTGAAGACGTATTCGCAGAATAAACTAAAATTTTGATTTATCTTTATGGATTCGTTATGAAAATTAAAGAAATACCGACAAGAATAGGCTACGTGAGAAACACCGTAAATCTTTCCGCAAGAGAAGTCAGCCAAAAACAGGCATGAGTCCGCAATACGTCGCTCGACTCGAAAACGGAAGAATGGTTTTGACCGTGGAAAAATTGTTGCAGATTTTATAAATTTGCGACTTCCCCGTCGAAAGATTTTTAGTTCAGATATCGCCGACTATGAAACGGACAACGAATTGAAATCTTTAATCGAGTCTTTACCAACAGATAAAAAGAAAAATATTATAGAATTTATTAAAAAGTAAGTAAAAAACAGCGTTTGATTGAATTTCCGAACGCTGTTTTTATTTTGTCTTGATTTATTCTTATCATTCTTTACACATTGCAGCCGCACCGATAAAACCAGCGTCGTTGCCGAGCGTCGCTATTGTTATCGGAACGTGAGGACCGAGGTTTCCCGCAAAAATATGTTTGTCGAGATATTCTTGCAAGGGTTTTACGAGTTTTTCGCCTTGCCCGCAAACACCACCGCCGAGCATTATTACTTCGGGACGGAATATGTTCGCCACGTTTACAAGCCCCACGCCGAGCATCGTAATGTAATTATCGACCACTTTTTTTGCCGATTTATCGCAGTCGTAATAATCAAATGCAGTTTTTCCGTCTACTTTATCCAAGCCGCCTGCATTCCACATTGCGGAATTTTTATTCGACAGCATTTCCCTTTTTGTATCTCTTATAAGTGCGGTTGCCGAAGAATACGCCTCGAAACAACCTTTGTTGCCGCAAGTGCATTGTTCACCGTCGTATGCGATTATCATATGCCCGATTTCCGCGCCCGCCGAACGGTAACCCGAAAATATTTTTTTGTCGATAATTATTCCGCCACCCACGCCCGTACCTAAAGTGATAAACACGCTGTCGTTATATTTTGCGCCCGCACCGAAACACGCTTCGCCGAGAGCCGCGACGTTGGCGTCGTTTGAAATAATTATTTCCAAGGGCAAAAGTTTTTCTAATTCTTGCTTTAACGGAAAGTTTTTCCAACCGAAATTGCCCGCCATAACCACAACGCCCGCTTTGTCGTCGATCATTCCGGGGACGGCAATGCCGACTTTTTTATAAGAGCAAACTTCTCTGCCGTCTTTTTCGGCGAGCGTTTTTATTAAATTGGCAATATTCGTCACCACCGCGGTTGAGCCTTTGTTTACCTCGGTGGGCGTTTTCGTGTTGTAAATTACCTTGCCGTTTAAATCGATTATTCCGCCTTTTATAAAAGTGCCGCCAAGGTCGATGCCTATGTAATGTTTTTCCATAAAACCTCCTGCGTAAAAACGCCGATTTTCATATTGTATTTAAAATACCGATTTTTTGTATTATATTTTGTGTTATATATAGTTTGCTATGCGTTTTTTGCTTTACTTTTTGCAAAGCGATTGATAAGCACGTAAGCGATTATAAGCGCGATATCAGTCAGAAGCAAAATTAAAAACGACACGATCGGAGACACGGTATGGCCGAAGAAATTTACTTTGCAGTCCACCGATTGTTGTATTCCCGAAACTATTTCGGCGGGTATTCCGTCAGCCTCGAGTGCAGACATCGCTCCCCTTAACGAGTGATATTTAATGGTTGCCGTGGCATACGTACTGGGCAAAAGCGAAAGCACGTTTTGCAATCCTTTGCCGAACTGCGAAATGGGCATATACGCGCCGCAAATAAAACCATAACAAGAACTTATCAATGTTCCCACAGCCGAAACCTGACCTTGAGTCGAAAGGAAAAAGTTGACTATCGACGAAAGCGCAGTGCCGAAAAACACCAAAAGCAAAATATCGATAATTATCATAATTACGTCTACAACGCTTAAACACCAACCAACTATTGCGATATACACAAATCCCGCAATCATTGCGACAAGCGCGATTATAAGCGCGTTTAAAAGCGTGCCTATGTAATAACCTACCGCCAAAGTCGTCTTTTTTACGGGCGAAACGGCAAAATCTTTTGCCGGTCCGTTGATTTTGTCCTGTACCATAAGCATGTTAGAGCAAAACGAAACCGTTATGCACGACACAGCGAGAAGCGAAGCGAACAACTGTCCGCCCACAACTCCGTTTATATTTTTTGCCGAAATGATTAAATCGGGCATATTGTATGATTTTTTCGCCGCCTCTATCGAAGATAAAAACGAATCTTTATAGACATTTGACAAAAATGTGCAATACAACAATAGCAAAATAAGCGGCGTAATCAGCGAAGTGAAAAACAACCCCTTATCTTTAAAAAACATTTTTACGTTTCTTTTTATAAAGGAAATCAAAGTCTTCATTATTCGGTTACCCCCGTCTTTTCTCCCGTAACGTTGATAAAAACGTCGTCAAGTTTACCTTTAGTTATTTCGTAATCTTTAAAATACTGCGGTGCGGACAAAATCAAGTTTGTCGCTTCCTCGGTGTTTGCAACGAAAAGTCTGTATCCGTTGGGGATTTTTTCATATTTTTTGCCGAGACTTTTTACAATTTGTTCGTCTATGTTGTACATCGAGACGTAATCGCCGGTGTATTTGTTCTTAAGGTCTATCGGCGTGCCTTCGGCAACGATTTTACCCTTGTTGAGTATGACTATATTGTCGGCATCGGCTGCTTCTTCCATGTAATGCGTAGTCAAAAATACCGTAAGGTCTTCTTCTTTGCGCAGTTTATCGATAACCATCCAGACTTGTTGTCTCGTCTGCGGGTCAAGTCCAGTGGTCGGCTCGTCTAAAATGAGTATTTCGGGGTTAGATATTAAAGCCCTTGCGATGTCCGCCCTGCGTCTTTGACCGCCCGAAAGTTTGCCCACAGCCCTGCCTTTAAGTTCGTCAAGGTCGAGCAAAGCCCTGATTTTGTCATATCTTTTTTTGTATTCTTCGCCGAAAATGCCGTACATTGCCGCGCGGTATCTTATATTTTCTTCGACCGTCAAGGCCTTATCAAGCACACTGTCCTGAAACACTACGCCGATTTTGCTTTTAAGTTCGTCCATGTGTAAATCGATGTCTTTTCCGTCGATATACACCTTGCCGTCGTTTTTAGACAAAACGCCGCAAATGATCGAAATTGTGGTGCTTTTTCCCGCACCGTTTACACCGAGAAAAGCAAAGAAATCTCCCCTTTTTACTTCAAAACTTATGTCGTCGACGGCTTTTACTTCGCCGTACGACTTTTTAAGTCCTTCGATTTTAATAATGCTTTCCATAATTCTCCTTTTATTTGATTTTAATTTCTCCTTTTATTTGATTTTAAGCGATTTTAAATAATCTTTTTGTTCTTCCGTAATTCTGAAACTTTCAACCGATTTTTGTATCGCCTTGTTGTGTATCCACGGCGAAAACTTTTTGCCCTGAATATAAGGCAAAACCTCGTCGTAATTTTTTGCAAGCGCGGTCGCAAGATACCAGGCAATCATTATTTTTACGTAATAATCGTCCTCGGTAATCTGCAAAAGTTTTCCCACGTCTTCATCTGAAAACTTATCGCCGAGACAGTATGACATAAGCATTCCTACGCCGAACCTTATCGTATAAACTTTATCCGACTCGACCCAGCGGTAAAAAGTACCGCGCAATTCTTCGCCGTGTTTAGAAAAACACTTCAACCTCAACTGGTCGCAAGTGGACCAATTATTTATATACGGCAAAAATTTTTCGATTTTATCTACCGTCTCGTCAACGTTTTTTATTCCCGATAAAATAAATGCGTGCAAATTGTTTTCTTCGTGATATTTATGCGGTAAATCGTTTAAAAACTCGTCGGTATTCTCTCTGTTTGCATACTCTTTGGCAATCGCTTTCAGTTGCGGGGTCCTTACCCCTATAAAACACTCTATTTTTAAAGTCGGGATAAGTTTTTGGCTGAATCCGGCAAAATTTTCGTCCGCATAACTAAACAGAGTTTGTCTTATTTCTTCCGTAAGTTGCACTTTATCCCCCCCCCTTTTATTGCATTTTAGCGTATACTAAATAAGTTAGCGCGCGCATAATATTTGCTGCCGCATATTTTAGCATACGAATAACAACTACACAACATTATTTTAATATTACACAGTGTCCGCCACCGCGTTATACCGGCAAGCACACGTTGAGTCAGCCGACTAAAAATATATGCGCCGCATTTCACTCGTTTTATAAGTGATATCAAAATGATATCACAAAGGGCAAACGTTGTCAATATATTTTACAAAAAAATTACATAAAATCGATTAAACTTGTATAGTTTACTGCAAAATTCGCAACAGACGAAAAAAGAATTGCCCTGAAATTAAGACAATTCTTTTTTGCTTTTATAATTTAATTATTCGCCCATCTTTTCAAGAAGTTTAAGGTCGATGCCCTTTTCGCCTATCTTGATGATTTCGACTTTAACCATATCGCCGATTGCAAGCACTTCGTCAACGCTGTTGATTCTCTTTTCGCTCATCTTGGAAATGTGAATCATACCGTCTTTTCCGGGAGCAAGTTCGCAGAATGCGCCGATCTTGGGCAAAATTCTTGCAACTGTAGAAATAAACACGTCGCCTACTTCAAGGTCTCTGGCGATTGCCTGAATAATATTCTTTGCCTTGTTTGCGTTGTCGATTGTTTCGCCGTACTCGGCAATGTTTACTCTGCCGTCGTCGTTGATATCGATTTTAATTACTTCGCTGCCGCCGCACTCGTCGATAATCTTGTTGATTGTCTTGCCTTGCGAACCGATTACGTCCTTAATCTTTTCGGGATTGATATCGAAAGAAATAATCTTAGGAGCATACTTGGAAAGCGTGGGAGCAACTTCGGGTATACAAGCGAGCATCTTGTTGAGGATGAATTGTCTGCCTTCGTTTGCCTGAGAAATCGCCTTACGAAGAATTGCTTCGTCGATACCTTTGATTTTGATATCCATTTGAATAGCGGTGATACCCTTTGTAGTACCCGCTACCTTAAAGTCCATATCTCCGAGGAAGTCTTCAAGACCCTGAATATCGGACATAACCGAAACTTTGCCGCTTTCAACGTCTTTGATAAGACCCATAGCAATACCGGCAACGGGACGTTTGATGGGTACGCCGGCATCCATAAGAGCCATTGTCGAACCGCATACCGACGCCTGAGAAGTAGAACCGTTGGAAGAAAGAACTTCGGAAACGAGTCTTATTGCGTACGGGAATTCGTCTTCGGACGGAATTACGGGAAGAAGTGCTCTTTCGGCGAGTGCGCCGTGACCGATTTCACGTCTGCCGGGACTCTTAAGTGCCCTCGCTTCGCCGGAAGCATAACCGGGCATGTTGTAGTGGTGCATATATCTCTTCTCTTCTTCTTCGTCGAGACCTTCAAGTCTTTGTACTTCGGAAACAGTGCCTAAAGTACAAGTCGTGAGTACCTGAGTTTGTCCTCTCGTGAAAAGACCCGAGCCGTGAACTCTCGGCAACAAGCCGTGTTCGCACCAGATATCTCTGATTTCGGTAAGCGTTCTTCCGTCGGGACGGACGCCTTCGTTTGTGATTCTCGCTCTGACTTTCTCTTTGGTGAGATAATAAAGAGCGTCGTTGATTTCTCTTTCTTTGTCGGGGAATATGTCGGCAAAATGCTCGAGACAGTCAGCCGTAACGGCATCTTGTCCCGCTTGTCTTTCCTGACGGTCGAACGTGGCGAGAGCCTTGTCGAGTTTTTCGCTTGCGTATTCTCTGACGGCTGCGTCGATTTCTTCGGGAACGTGATACAAGTCAAGTTCGAGTTTGGGCTTGCCTACTTCTTTTTGTATTTCCTCGATAAACGCGCATTGACGTTTGATTTCTTCGTGTCCGAAAAGAATTGCACCGACCATTTCGTCGTCGGAAATTTCTTTAGAACCCGCTTCAACCATCATAATAGCGTCCTTTGTTCCGGCAAGGTTAAGCACAAGTGTGCTTTTTTCCTTTTGAGCAAGGTCGGGGTTGATTACGTATTCGCCGTCTACAATACCGACCACTACCGAACCGGTGGGTCCTGCCCAAGGAATATCGGATATGGAAAGAGCGATTGACGAACCCATCATTGCAAGAGGTTCGGGTTGAATATTCGCGTCAACCGAAAGCGCGGTCGCAATAACGACTACGTCGTTGAAAATTCCCTTGGGGAAAAGGGGTCTGATGGGTCTGTCGATAAGTCTCGAAGTCAGAATAGCCTTGTCGCTTGCTCTGCCTTCTCTCTTTTTGAATCCCCCGGGGATTTTACCGATTGCATACATCTTTTCTTCATAGTCTACACTGAGGGGGAAGAAATCCATACCTTCTCTCGGAGTGGGAGACATCGTTGCCGTAACCTGAACGACCGTTTCACCGCATCTTACAAGGCACGAACCGTTTGCTTGTTGAGCGTATTTGCCTGTTTCGACAATTACTTCTCTGCCACCGACAGTAGTTTTGAATACTCTCGGATTTTCAAACATTTTTTCCTTTAATACCATTTGTTTTTTTCTCCTATTCTACTCTATTTACAGTCAACGTTTTCCAAATAACCTTGCGGAAAACGAATTCTATCAAATTTAAAATTTTTAACTTTATTGTTGCCCCTTAAATTACTTTTTGAGTTTTAAGTATCTTTATTTAGCGTTTTGCGCCTTTTGTTAATTTTACGCGCGTTTAAAACTTTTTCGAGTTTGCGCGCCTTTACGCATTTTCAAATAATATAAGAAAAATAATAAAATGGGGAATATAAAACTATACTCCCCATCAACCGTTTTATTATTTTCTCAAACCCAATTTAGCGATAAGGTCTCTGTATTTCTCAATGTCGGTTTGTTTAAGATAGTCTAAAAGACCTTTTCTTTGTCCGACAAGTTTCATAAGACCCCTTCTCGAGTGGTTGTCGTGAATGTTTGTCTTGAGGTGCTCGTTGAGGTGATTGATCCTCTCCGTCAAAAGCGCAACCTGAACTTCAACCGAACCCGTGTCGCCGTCGTGTCTCTTGTACTCTTCGATAATACTTGCTTTTCTTTCTTTTTCCATGATTTTATCCTCCTGAATGGAAATTTATTCGCTTAAAACGAAGAAAGCCGTCGAGTCTTCGCGCCCCCTCGCTTTAAGTACTACTATATAATAACATATTTAACAGCCGTAAGCAACTGTTTTTACTTAAAAAGTTGACTTTTTTCTTCGCAGATACGTTGCACCTTTTCAATGTAAGTCTTTATATCTTTGGGTGCGCCGTACCTTTCTATCCTGTTTTCGCCGGGAATAATCTTTTTTGATACAGAATTTGCCCCGCATGCGACGTTTTGCGCGATTTCTTCCATGGTGTCTATATTATAAACGCACTCTTTACCGGGTTTTGAATAGCCAACGTTTTCAAGACTCGCCGCCATGTATTTTTGCCTGTATAAATAATAGGGATTATAGCCGTTTGAAATCAAAGTACCCGACGAATAATCTATCATTTGAGGAACTTCGCCGTCGTCGAGCCTGTCGGTTGTTTCTTTTAATCTCGAACCTTTTTTAACGCATAAAGTATGCACCGTTATGTTGTCGGGATCAAGCGATACCGCGCTGTCGATACTGTGCTTGAAATCGTCGAAATTTTCGCCGTTTAACCCCGCAATCAAATCCATGTTGATTGAAAAATCATATTTTAAAGCCATTTCGTACTTGTCGTAAATGTCCTTAACCGTGTGTTTTCTGCCGAGAAGTTGCAATGTTTTGTCGTTGAACGTCTGAGGATTTATACATATCCTCGTTACGCCGTAATCTTTTAAAAGTTTAAGCACGTCGTCCGTTATGCAATCGGGGCGTCCCGCCTCTACGGTGTACTCTGTATGGTTTGTGTTTTCGCCTACCGCATTTAAGATTTCTTCAAGTAAATTTATCGGAAGCGACACGGGTGTGCCGCCGCCGATATATATACTGCGAAGATTTTTTACAAGTTTTTTCGCCTCTGAAATTTCCTTGATCAGAGCATACGTATACTCCGAAACGGGACTTTTCGGCGTGATTTCATTGCTGATAAACGAGCAGTAAAGACACCTCGACGGACAAAACGGAATACCAACGAAAAAGTCGCAATTATCTTCGTCGAGTGTGTAATAAGGCTTTTGCGCATTAATTATTCTCGAAACCATGTCCGCTTTTTTATCGCTTACAAGCATAACTTCTTTTAAATATTTATCAAAGCCGTCGCCATATTGATAAGCAAATTTTACAGGTCTTATACCCGTGAGCGCACCCCACTCCAAAATGATTTTAAGCGAGTCTGAAAGCGAACGATAAAGCCCCAATTTCGCATAACGCTTGACGTAACGTTTATGTTCGAGGTCGTTTGTCGATTCGTCGGGATAATCGTAAACATACTCTTTTCCGTTGACCGATATATCGTAATGAAAAATTTTGCCGTTTTGAGTAAAAAATAAACTTACTTCCGCTTCGTCTTGCGGGCAAAATTCATTGATTTCCTCGAGAAATTCGTTTTCCATCGAGAGCAAATTGGTCTTTATCATAATTTTAATTTATCCTTTCCTTTTAATTGAAAAATTGTTTAACGGAAATCGACCCGCAAAATTTTGCCGCTTATATTTATTGCAAAAAATAATCGTAAAAAATATCAAGCGAAAATTTTAGTCTTTCATTATTGTAATTCAGTCGCGTAAACCGTAAAATTTTCTTTCTTCTTTTATTGAGGTTTCATCGCCGTGTCCCGGAAGCACCCTTAAGTTTTTATCAAGCGACAACAGTTTTTTAATCGAGGTAAACATTGCCGCTTTGTTTCCGCCGTATAAATCGCATCTGCCGCACGAGTGATAAAAAAGCGTGTCTCCCGAAAACAAAGTATCGCCCGCCTTATAACATACGCCGCCCAATGTGTGCCCTGCCGTGCGCAATATTTCAAAATCAATATGCGCAAGCGTGATTTTGTCATCTTTGGGCAATACGTTTGCCGTAAAACAGTCAAAATCGATGCCCGCCAAGTCATTGCACTGTCCCACGCCTTGCAGCATAGCCAAGTCTTTTTCGTCGCAATAAACGGGTATACCTTGCCTTGAAAGCGCAGCACAACCGCCCGCATGGTCGAAGTGTCCGTGCGTCAGAAGCACTCCGCAAAGAGTGTAATTATTATCTTTTATATAAGATAAAAGTTGCTTCGATTGCCCGCCGTAATCTATAATTACGCATTCTTTAGTTTGCTCGTTTAACACCAGATAAGTGTTGACGTCGAGCGCGCCCGTGTTGTATTTTAATATCTTCATGTTTAGTTAATCGTTCTGAATACGTCGATGACCTGCTTGTCTTGTTTCAACTTTTTAATAAGTTCGTCAAGGTCGGAACTTCTGTTGAGTTTTACCGTCATATCGACGATAGTCATTCTTAATTTTAAATCGATACGACCGTTTATCGAAGTGATAAACAAGCCGAGTTGTTGACACACTGCCGAAACCGAGGACAACAACGCCGCGTTTTCAACAGCATGAATTTTGATACTTGCAATGAAGTTACCGCTGCTTACGTCCGCCCAACGCGCTTCGAGTATTCTGTCGGTGGGTTCGTTTTTCATATTCGGGCAATTCGCCCTGTGAATGGTTACTCCCCTACCCCTCGAGATAAAGCCGATTATCGTATCGCCCGGCACGGGGTTGCAACAACCCGCAAATCTACACAAAAGCCCCTCCATTCCTTTGACGATTACTTCGTTTTTCTTGGGGTTATGCTTTATGGTAAAATTGCCGTCGGCAGAACTTTTTTCGTTCTGCTTTTCTTCTTTTTTGTGTAAATCGATTAGTTTTACAAGTATTTGGTTGACAGTTATCGCGCCGCAACCCACAGCCGCATACATTTCATCGGTCGTAGAAAAACTGAATTTGTTTGAAATAAGTGCAAAACCGGATGAATTTAACAAATCGTTTAAGGTATAGCCCTTGTTTTTAGCCTCCGCCTCGAGCATGCTCTTGCCGAGTTTTATATTGTCCTCTTGCATGGACTTTTTGAAAAAGGCTTTAATCTTGGCTTTTGTACCAGAAGATTTTGCTATTTTAAGCCAATCCCATGACGGACCTTTGCTTGTTTTTGAAGTAATGATTTCAACTACGTCGCCGAGGTGCAATTCGGTATTAAGCGGAACGATTTTTCCGTTTACCTTTGCCCCGACGCATCTGTTGCCGACCGCAGTGTGAATCTTGTATGCAAAATCGATTGGCGTGGCTTTATCTACAAGGCTGACGACCTCTCCTGTCGGCGTAAATACCAGAAGTTCGGAATTGTAAACCTCGCCTTTTAAAGTTTCGAGGAATTCGACCGAGTCTTTTACGCCCTTTTCCCACTCGATTGCGTCTTTTATCCAGTCAAGTTTATCGTCGAAATTGTCGTTTTCTTTAGTAGTGTTGGTCTTGTATTTCCAGTGCGCCGCAATACCGAGTTCGGCGGTCTTGTGCATTTCGACGGTACGAATTTGTATTTCAAAAGTCTGCCCGAAACTCGTGACTACGGTCGTGTGTAAACTTTGATACATATTCGGCTTGGGCATGGCGATATAGTCCTTAATTCTGCCCGGAATAGGCTTCCACTTGTTGTGAATTTTGCCCAAAACTTCATAACATTCGTCAACGGTATCGACAATGGCGCGCACTGCGGTCAAATCGTAAATCTGGTCGAGCGTTTTGCCCTGCCTTTTCATTTTTTTGTAAATACTGTAAAAATGCTTGGGTCTACCGCTTACCGTGCCTTTTATATTGGATTCTTTTAAAATTTCTTCCAGATCTTTAACGACCGAATCGACAAATTTTTGTCTTTCGACGAGTTTTGCATGTATATTGGTGGACAAATACTCGTAAGCCTCGGGGTCGATGTATTTTAACGACAAATCTTCCAGTTCGCACTTGATTTGCGAAATACCCAGTCTGCCCGCGAGCGGCGCGTAAATATCGAGCGTTTCATGCGCCATTCTCAACTGTCTTTCTTGCGACAAAAAGTTGAGCGAACGCATATTGTGCAAACGGTCGGCAAGTTTGATGATGATTACCCTGATATCCTTAGCCATCGACACGAAAATCTTTTTAAAGTTTTCCGCTTGCTCTTCTTCATGCGATTTAAACTCGATTTTATCGAGTTTCGTCACCCCTTGTACGAGCGTAAGAATTTCGTTGCCAAACTCTTTTTGAATATCACCCTTTGAAACGGGGGTGTCCTCTATTACGTCATGCAAAAAAGCCGCCGAAATAGTGGCGTAATCCAAGCCTAAATCGACAAGTATGGAAGCAACCGAACACGGATGAATAAAATATTCTTCGCCGGAGGCGCGTTTTTGGTTGGCATGCGCCGCCTTTGCGAAATAAAACGCCTTTTCCATTACAACGACTTCGTTGGGTCTGTATAATTTGTTGATAGTGTCAAGTATTTCGTACATAAAATTACCTTATTGTATAAAATTGCGGAATATTTCGGACAGATTTAAGTCGCTCTTTACCGAACCGTCTATGCGAATCACACCGCCGGACGTTGTGAAAACGCCGATTTCAAGCAACGTTTCTACCGCAAAAATGAATTGCTCTATATTGTCGCAGCCGCTAGAGAAACAAAGCGCGTCGATACTGCTGCGAATAAACGGTTTTTCCGTCTTAAATTTCGTGTAAATTCGTCCGACAGCCGACCTGTCTGCCTGAATTTCAGTCTTATTAAAGCCTTGAGTCTCGACGTTTACGAAACATTTTGCGTTTTGCGGTTTTATGGGATTGAACGGCTTGTCGAGATAAATTACAGTCTTATAGTCCTCGCAATTTTCGCCGCTAAAAGCCGTTACGAGACTGTTTATCACGCTTTTATCGCTCGGAGAATAAATATTTATTTTAAACTTTTTCAACTCCTCGAACTTTGAAATATTGTCGGGATTGGTGAGAATAAACAGCGTTTCGTAAGGATTTTCAAGACATTCGGCGATTTTCGCCTTGGTCTGAGCCAAATTAAGCGGCGTATAGTCGCAATTCGGCTGTTTTATATTGATTAAATTTTGACGGAACGATATCCACTTGGTCTTTTCGTCCGCCGCAGCGGTTATTTCGATTTCTTTTATAAATCCTTTATGCGATTCGACGCCCATAAAAGTGGAGACGTTGCACTCGAACACAAGCGTTTTTTCGACAGGTTCGCGCAAGATATTGAATTTGCTTTCGCCGTTGAAATATAAAAGATTGATATAATCGGTTTTGATATTAATGTGCGGAGAGCCGAATTTTATCGGCGAGGCTTGCAAACTTTCGCCCTTAATTGCAAAAAGCGGACGTTTGTTACCCGTGCCGAACGGCTCTAAAAGGTCAAGTTCTTTGGCAAAATCCAATGTAAATTCTTCGTCTACAATCTCTTCAACTTCCGTGCAAGACACAAAATCCTGAGGATTGTAGTGTTGATGCATATAATCTTCGAGTTTTTGCTCGAATTTGTCTATATCTTCGATTCTTATGGCAACGCCCGCAGCCTGAGCATGTCCGCCGAAATCGGTGAGCATTTCTTTGGCGCAACTTATCGCCTCGAAAATGTTGACGCACTCGATACTTCTCGCCGAACCTTTGATTATTCCGTCACCCGTATGTACAAACAAAATCACGGGGCGATTGTACTCTTCGACGAGTTTTGCCGCAACAATACCCACAAGACCGCTTTTAAATTCTTTGTCTTCAAGGACGATTATGCGCTTGTTTACACCCTTTGCTTTGAGTTTTTCCTTTGCAAATTTATATAAATATTCGCACTCTTCCTGGCGTTTTACGTTGTATTCGTTTAATAAATTACATAATTCCCACATTTCGGCGGGATTATCCGCCAAAAATAATTTAAGAGCAGAACGCGCGTCGCCCATTCTGCCGGCGGCGTTTATTCTCGGAGCGATTGTAAACGCTACGTTGGTGGACTTGACTTGCTTTAATTTACTCATTTCGGCAAGCATTTTTATTGCGGGATGACACGTTCCTTTTTCTATAAGCGAAAGCCCTTCGTAAACAATATCTCTGTTTTCTCCCGTGAGCGGCATGCTGTCCGCAATGGTAGCGAGCGCAACCACGTCGAGATATTTATTTGCTTTTTCGCCGATGAGCGCATAAGCGACTTTATAAATCACTCCCGCGCCGCACAGCGAGTCGAACTCGTATTCTTGATTTGGTATTTTACAATTTACCACAGTGCAAGGCGGCAATTCGTCGGGAATTTCGTGGTGGTCGGTCACGATTACGTCCACGCCCAAATCGAGCAAGTATTCCACTTCGGATTTCGCGCTTATTCCGCAGTCAACGGTGATAATCAAATCGGGCAAATATTTTTCGACGAGCATGTCGATATTTTGCACTTTTAAGCCGTAACCTTCTTCTCTTTCGGGAATAAAAGTGTAAGCGTTTATACCGAATTCTTTTAAAGCGAAATACGCAACCGTAGTCGCGGAAATGCCGTCGGCGTCGTAGTCGCCGTAAATGACAACCGTTTTACCCTCGTCGCGCGCCTCGGTGATTTTCTCTACCGCTTCTTTCATACCCGAAAGAAGATAAGGATCTATAAAATGCGACTTACCGGGATGCAAAAACGCCTTGGCTTTTTCGACGGTATCGATACCGCGAGAAAAAAGTATGCTTGCCGTTTTTAAAGAAATACCGCAATTTTCGGCTATTGTTTCTGCAATATTCAATTGTTTTTCGTCAAGTTTGTTTTTTACAGTAATCATATATACCCTTTAAAATTTTTTCATGCAGAATTGTATTTTGCGGTTGTAAAATCTCTTTAAATTAAAAATTTCGATTATAACATTACACGGCTTGCAAAAATAAATTTTTGCATTGTTTACGCAATTTATTATTTCAGTCTGCAAATAATAGCCGTCCGTTGAAATACGGCGTGAAAACACCTTGCAAGCGAATTTTTTCAATTGTATTATAAAAAAACATAAAGCGAGTAGGAATAATCCCACTCGCTTTAAAATAATTCAGTTATTATTCCGCTTTACTTTTAGCAATTGCAGCGTAGCCGGATTTTTTGTTCTTTTTCGGTTTGATAACCTTGCGAAGCATAACCCAGAACGAACCGGAAAGCAACACAGAAGAATAAGTACCCGCAACCAAACCGAAGATAATCGGCAAAGCAAATTCCCTTATAGAAGATACGCCGAGGATTGCAAGCAACAAAATCATTACCAAAGTAGTAACCGTCGTATAAATCGTCCTCGAAAGCGTATCGGCAATAGATTTATTTACTATTTGCGTATCGGTAAGCGACGCATTCGATTCGGACTTGGTGTACTCTCTTATTCTGTCGAAAAGCACGATCGTTGCGTTGATTGAATAACCGATAATGGTGATTATCGCCGCAATAAACGTGGAGTTTACTTCGATTCTGAATATAGTGGTAAGCGCAGTCATAACAAGTACGTCGTGCAGAAGCGCGATAACAGCGGCAATACCGCTTGCAAGCTGGAATCTTATTATAATGTATATAAGCATTGCAACTATTGCGATTGCCGTAGCGAAAATCGCGTTTTTAAGTTGTCTGCTTGCAGTACTTGCGCCGACGTCGTAAACCAAAACGTCTTCGCTTGTAAATTCGCTGTCGTAATTGTCTTCGATATACTTCGTGATTTTATCCTTGATATCGTTACGAACGAAATCGAGATATTCTTCTTGATTTACGTTCTTTTTACCCTTCATATGGTAAGCAAGACGGAAAGTAAGCGAATACGTACCGTCGTCTTCTTTAGCCGTTCTGGAGGCTGCGCCGAGCACAAGGTCGTTTGCCTCGATAATATCTTTTTCGATATACTCTTTTACGGTTTGAACTTCGTTTGTGGAGTTTACGCCGAGATTAACCTGAATTTCGGCACCGCCCGTGAAGTCAAGACCGAGATTCATACCCATGATTGCCATTACTACAAAGCCGGCAATTATTACCGCCAAAGCGATAGGTCCGAAAATTTTAAAACTTTCAACTATTTTTAAATTGAGTTTAGATAACTTCTTACGCATTTTCGTTGCCCTCCTCTCTTACAAGATTAAAGAACTTGTCCTGATGCTTTGAAAGCGGTCTGAAAAGAGCGATAAGTCCTCTTGAAACAAGCACCGCGGTAAACATAGAAACAACGATACCCAAAAGCAACGTAACAGAGAAGCCTTTTATAGAACCGTTACTGAATAAGAAAAGACATATTGCCGCGATTACCGTGGTAATATTGGAGTCAAGTACCGTAACGACGGCACGTTTGAAACCGGACTTAATAGCGGCGGTAACCGTTTTGCCTACTGCGTATTCGTCTTTAATTCTCTCGAAAATAAGCACGTTTGCGTCGACCGCCATACCTATCGAAAGTATGATACCCGCAATACCCGGGAGCGTAAGTTGTACGCCGGGGATAATTGCAAGAAGCACTACGTAGAAAATCGTATAAATTATAAGTGCAAAGTCTGCAACGAGACCGAGACCCTTATAAACGATTAACATAAGTACGAATATAATCACAAGACCGATACCTGCAGCCAAAATAGCCTTGCTCAATGCGTCTTCGCCCAAAGTTGCGCTTATTCTACGCGAACTTTCGACTTTAAACACGTAAGTGGATTTACCGCTGTTGATTACGTTTGCAAGCGTTTCTGCCTCTTCCCTTGTGAAAGAACCCGTAATCGACGCGGACGATTTATTAATTGCCTCGTTTACCGTGGGAGAAGAAATAAGTTCGTCGCCGAGGTAAATAGGCATCGTCTTTGTATCCAATTTTAAGATTGCGGAAGTAGCCTCGTAAAATCTTGCCGCACCTTTTGAGTTGAAGTTGATGTTGACGCAATATTTTCCGTCGTTATCCATACCCAACTCTGCGCTTTTAAGGTGAACGCTGCCCTTTATCCAAACGTAACCGGTTGAATCTCTGAACTGAAGTTCGCCCGTGTTGGTGATGAGTTTGAATACCTCTTCAACGTTGTCTACGTCGGGAATTTCGACTCTGATTTTAGAGCCGTCTTGTACGGATATGGTCGCTTCGGTATATCCGTTATTGTCAAGTCTTGTTTGTAACACCGTAATTGCATCGTCAAGAACGACGTCCTTTCCGTCTACCGTCGAGGGATCAAGTACGGCGTAATATCCGCCTTTAAGGTCAATACCTTTATCGATGGTGCTGAGTATAGAGTTATATCTTTTTATGCTGTTTCCGGGTAAATCGAAACTTGCAAAACACATAACGCCTACTATTGCCACGATTATGGTGATAAGGGTAATGACGATAATTGATTTTGTCTTACTCATTTTTGCCTCCTGCCGATTAAAGCATTTATCTTGCTGACATAGATACCGCATGGATATCTATAATATAATACTTATATATTATAAGACTAAATGAAGTTTAAGTCAATAGTTTTCGGGAAAATTTTTGCCTTTTTGCTTAAATTTAGGCTTTGATTGCGACAAACGGTTTGCTTAATAATGCTTAAACCGCCGTTTGGTGACTTATATTTGCAATCCGACTATTAAAACGTATTGTTTTAAAGCGAAAAACACACTTCAACCGCCGCTTTAAAACTTGTTTTTTTCGCACGAAAACGGCGCAGAGCAAACTTATGCCCTACGCCGGAATTTCATATTTATTATTTATTCTTGCACTGCGCCGCTTTATATTTGTTTCTTGCTCTGTGCCGATTTATAGTGATTTCGTTTTTTAATATTGCGCCGCTTTATGGCGGTTTCATTTTTAATTCTTGCGCCGTTATTCTCCGGATTTATACTAAATCTTTGCACCGATTTATAGCGATTTTGTTATCTTTTCTTTACGTTTACGGCAAGCACGCCCGAAAGACAGCCTATCACGCAACACAACATTACTTCCCAAATAAATTCTATGCCGACGGAAACGCCGCCGCTTATCAACCCGAAAAGAAAATATGTAATCACGCCGAAAATCAACCCCGCCAAACAGCCGCTTATAAGTCCTTTTTCGCTGCCGAGCGCAAATAAACAGCCGACGATAAGCGAAACGACTTTTATAAACTGATTGACTACTTTAACCGCCCCGCCGCTTAAACCAGTGAGTTTTACTATAAAAGAGAAAACAAGAACGAAAACAAGCGCGGTTACGATTGCGATCGCCGCCGCCTTAACGCTTTTTAAAAATTTGAAATCTTGAAATAATGACATAAAAAAACCTCCGCACCTATCAAAAATGATATATGCGGAGAACTTGTTTTTTATGATAATCAGTCTTTATTTTCTGCAGTTTCTTCTTTAACTTCTTCCTCGGTTTTGGTGTTTTCCTCTACCTCGGCAGCAGTTTCTTCTGCCTTTTTATCTTCTTTCTTCTTTGATGAAATCTGATAAATCGCGCTTTTATCGAATTTGATAAACGAACCGTGGTTGCCCTTGCCGGTTTCAAGCACGAAAGTGTTTTCTTCGGGGTTTACGTCCACAACTATTCCGCAAATAAGACCGATAGTCTTTACTCTGTCGCCAACTTTAAGCGAGTCGAGTTTTTCTTGAATTTCTTTTTGTTGTTTCTTTTTTTGTTTGTTGCTTACAACGAGCATAACGATAAACAAAACAACCAAAAAGCCAAGCATAATCAAACTTGCGTAGTTTTTAGCGGCGCATAAATTATATAACATATTTGTTCCTCCAATATTTTTACACTAAATATAATAAATGATTTTATTAAGTTTTGCAAGCGATTGCCGCACAATAGTTAAACTTTTCCGTATTTTTCATAAAACTCTTTGACAAAATCTTGCAAATAATCGCCGAGTATGGCATTTCTCACGTCTTTCATCAATTTTAAAAGGAAAGTTATGTTGTGCAAACTTAAAAGCATGCCGCCGATCATTTCGCCAACGTTTATGGTGTGACGAAGGTACGCTTTTGTGTAATTTCTGCAACAATAACAGTTGCACTCGGGATCGAGCGGCGTGTAATCGTCTTTATATTTGCCGTTTCTTACGACGATTTTGCCCCTCGAAGTCATTGCCGTGCCGTTTCTTGCGATTCTCGTCGCAAGCACGCAGTCGAACATATCCACGCCCCTTAAAACGCCTTCGATAAGGCAATCGGGACTACCAACGCCCATTAAATAACGAGGTACGTTGGTCGGATATTTATCCAATAAAAAGTCCAGCATTTCATACATTAACGGTTTCGGTTCGCCGACGGACAAACCGCCTATAGCGATACCGTGTTTTGCGTAAGGCAAAGTTTCTCTTGCGCTGATTTCCCTTAAATCTTTGTATAAATTACCTTGAATTATGGGGAACAACGCTTGATTTTCGTTTTTATGGTGGTTATAGCACCTATCGAGCCAACTCAACGTACGTTTCATTGCCTTTTCCGATGATTTGTGGTCTGCGCCGTACTCGCTGCATTGATCGAAAGCCATAATGATATCGGCACCGAGGTTGTTTTCGATGTCGATTGCCCTTTCCGGCGTGATAAAATGCTTACTGCCGTCTACGTTAGAACTGAAAATTACGCCTTCGTCGGTGATATTGTTGAGTTTTGCAAGCGAAAAGACCTGGAAACCGCCGCTATCGGTCAAAATAGGCTTGTCCCAATTCATAAATTTATGCAAACCGCCCGCGTTTTTAACTATTTCGTCGCCGGGTCGCATAAAAAGGTGGTAAGTATTGGCTAAAATGATTTGCGCGCCCGCCTCTTTTAAGTCTCTCGGGTACACGCCTTTAACCGTGGCTTGCGTGCCTACCGGCATGTAAATGGGGGTTTCGATATCTCCGTGCGGAGTGTGAAGTATACCCGCCCTCGCGCCGCTTTTAGCGTCTTGTTTTATTACTTCGTAAGAAAATTTTTCCATAATTTTACTCTTGTTTTTGTGATGTTGAACGTTTTTTGTTGATAATGCTTTTTCTATTAAAAATCACTTATTTTCTGAAATTTGCCTTTACAATCCTTCCGTCACGCAATAAATTGCGTGCCACCTTCCGAGCCGAGCGAAAATTGAGTTTTACGACCAAATTATCGGCCCACTTGTGCAAAGGGGGCTGTCGCGAAGCGACTGAGGGATTGTCTTTTTTGCGTTTAAATTCAGCTTATTTTATTAAAAATTACTTTAACAATCCTTCCGTCACGCAATAAATTGCGTGCCACCTTCCTTTGCACAAGGAAGGCTGAAATATCGCCAAAATTTATTATCTATGGTTTTAGAACCGAGAAAGACAAGGCTCGTCAAACTGCGGGATGAGATAGATCTTTTCGGTCATCGAAGTCCGCAGTGCAGACAGTAACGCAGTTATTTAAATTATTTATGGTTTTAGAAACGAGTTAGACAAGGCGCGCGAGGATAACTCGAGGGACTTTACTTTTTTCGTAAACGACCGAGAGTTGCCGCAGCACAACGCAGTATTTCGTTTTTTATATCGTCTTATGCTTGGCTTAGAACCGAGAAAGACAAGGCTCGTCAAACTGCGGGATGAGATAGACCTTTTCGGTCATCGAAGTCCGCAGTGCAGACAGTAACGCAGTATTTCGACGGTTATAAGATAAGCATCGCGTCGCCGAATGAAAAGAACCTATACCCCTCTTCAACCGCCGTTTTGTAAATTGAAAGTATTTTTTCACGCGTTGCCATGCACGATACAAGCATAATCAGCGTTGAACCGGGTAAATGGAAGTTTGTGATTAAAGAATCGACGCATTTAAACTTGTAAGGCGGGTATAAAAATATACTCGTGTCGCCTTTTTGCGCTTTTACAAAGCCGTTTTCGTCCGCCACCGTCTCGAGAGTACGCACGCTTGTAGTGCCAACAGCAATGACTCGCCTGCCTTCTTTTTTAGCCTTGTTGATTTTTTCGGCGGCAATCTCGTCGATTTCGTATTCTTCGGTGTGCATTTTGTGGTCTTCTATGTTTTCCGCCTTTACGGGACGGAAAGTGCCGAGACCCACGTTAAGCCTTACTTCGGCAAACTCTACGCCTTTGTCTTTGAGTTTTTGTATCAATTCTTGCGTGAAATGAAGCCCCGCCGTGGGCGCAGCCGCGCTGCCTTCTTGCTTGCAATAAACCGTCTGATACCTGTCGGGGTCGTTGAGTTTTTCGTGAATATACGGCGGCAACGGCATTTCGCCGAGTCTTGACAAAATGTCCTCGAAAACGCCTTGATACTCAAACTTAACAAGTCTTCCGCCCGAGTCGGTTTTGTCTGAAACGGTGAGCGAAAGTTCGGGCGATACGGTGAGTTTTGCACCGATTTTCGCCTTTTTGCCAGGCTTTACCATTACTTCCCATTCGTCGAGTTTTATTCTTTTTAAAAGCAAAATTTCCACTTTGCCGCCGTGCTCGGTGTATGAGTACATTCTTGCGGGATAAACTTTGGTGTTGTTGACCACAAGCAAATCACCCGGCTGCAAAATGTCGGCAATATCTCTGAAAATCTTATGTGAAATTTTATCTTGTTTTCTGTCATACACCAAAAGTCTCGAACTGTCCCTCGGGTAAACGGGGGTCTGTGCAATTTGACTTTCGGGTAAATCGTAGTAAAAATCGCTTGTTTTAAGCATTTTATTCCTCTAAAAACGAAATTTGATTTTTGTTCGCGACGGGCATTTTTCTTCCCATATGCTCGTATGCCCTTTTCGTACACATTCTTCCCCTCGGCGTGCGCGCGATAAAGCCGAGTTGCAATAAATACGGCTCGTACACGTCCTCTAACGTGTTTGCGTCTTCGTTGACGGTTGCCGCCAACGTTTCAAGTCCCACGGGACCGCCGCCGAATTTGTCCATCATGGACAAAAGAATGTTTTTGTCGGTATTGTCGAGACCGAGGTCGTCGATTTCAAGCCTTTCGAGCGCGAGTTTTGCGTCGCCGAGCATGATAGAATCGTGTTTTAACACTGACGAAAAGTCGCGTATTCTCTTTAAAAGTCTGTTGGCTATTCTGGGCGTGCCGCGACTACGTTTAGCAAGTTCCGTTGCGGCGTCTTCGTCGATCGACGTGCCGAGCATATTTGCCGAACGAGTGATTATTTCGGCAAGTTCTTGCGTGGAATACATTTCGAGACGGCAAAGCACGCCGAATCTGTCTCTGAGTGGCGACGAAAGCATGCCCGCCCTTGTGGTTGCGCCGATAAGCGTAAACTTTTTCAATGGAATTTGCACGCTTCTTGCGGACGGACCTTTGCCGATGATAAAGTCGAGCGAATAGTCCTCCATTGCGGGGTACAAAATTTCTTCCACGTTGTGATTAAGGCGGTGTATTTCGTCTATAAAAAGCACGTCGCCCTCGTTTAAGTTAGTCAAAATTGCCGCTAAATCGCCAGATTTTTCAATTGACGGCCCGCTTGTGACTTTAATCTGAACGCCCATTTCGGCGGCTACGATATGCGCAAGCGTGGTTTTACCGAGTCCCGGAGGTCCGTACAAAAGCACGTGGTCGAGCGGCTCGTTTCTCATTTTTGCCGCTTGCATGAAAATGCTTAAATTATTTTTTACTTTTTCCTGACCGACGTACCCGTCCATCGATTTGGGTCGCAAGACGTTTTCGATTTCGTCGTATTCGGTTTTTGTGGTGGCAACAAGTCTGTTTTCTTCGTCCTCGTTGTACATTATATCGAAATCCATACTTTAAAATCCCCTCAATGCGAGCGTAATTATTTCTTCGAGCGTAACCGCACCTTCTTCTTTGGCTTTTTCTACAGCCTGCTTGCTTTCTTCTCTTCTATAACCGAGCGTCATAAGCGCGATAATCGCGTCTTCGTCCTCTTTGGGAAGTGCGTCGGCGGTTTTCGTGGATGATTTTTTGCTCTTCGGTTCTGCGGGCAAATCGAGAGATGAAATATTCTCTCTCAATTCCAAAATCAATCTTTCGGCGGTTTTTTTGCCGAGACCTTTTACCGAAGAAAGCATTTTTACGTCGGAACTTGCGATTGCAAAAGCAAGGTCGTGCAAATTCATCGCAGACAAAACCATAATACCCATTTTAGGACCTACGCCCGAAACGCTGATGAGTTTTAAAAACATATTTTTTTCTTCGATGCTTTCAAAACCGTAAAGATATACTCCGTCGTCTTTTACCGCCATATAAGTCCACACGTCGCCGACTTGTTTGTCAGAAATGCGGTACAATGCGCCCGAAGAACAGTAAACTTCATAACCTATTCCGTTTACTTCGATAATGGCGGTGTTGCCCGAAATATTCAATACGTTTCCTTTTAAATAACCTATCATATACTCACCTTATGCCGAATTGCGAACTGAGTCTCGACGTTTGCGAGTGCGTAAGCGCGACCGCAAGTGCGTCGGCGGCGTCGTCGGGACGGGGGATTTTGTTTAAATTTAAAAATGTCTTTACCATGTGTTGAATTTGTTGTTTGTCCGCTCTGCCGTAACCGGTGAGTGCTTGCTTGATTTGAAGAGGGGTATATTCGTAAAGTTTTCCGCATTCTTTTACGCAAGTGAGAAGTATAACTCCCCTTGCGTGCGCAACGTTGATGCCCGTGGTGATGTTTGTATTGAAAAACAACTCTTCCAAAGCGATTTCATCTGGAGTAAACTGCGCAATCAAACTTTTCATCCCTTTTTCTATAAGGCAAAGTCTTACGGGTATCGTCTCTTCTTTAGGCGTTTTGATTATGCCGTAACTCACGACTTTGGCTTTACCTTTTTCAACGTCGATTACGCCCCAGCCTATTGTCGCAAGCCCCGGGTCGACACCCAAAATTCTCATACTTTCACCTTTTAAATAAATAAACGACTTTTTAACGATTTGTTTATATATTATTTTAATATATATATTTAATTTAGTCAAGCGGTTTAATGTTTCGCGTTCAATTTAGTAAACGCAAGGCGGCGGGCAAAACATATTGCCTCGCAAAAATATTAAATTCAATCGCAAAAACAATTTGATAATCGCCGATTAAAAACCTTTTAACTATAAAAATTGCGGCGCAGTAAATTGTCGCTGCACCGCAATTTTTATAATTCGTGATTAATTTATGTTTTACCTCAAATTTATTTGATTATGATTTTATTCCTTATGCCGCAACGGGCGGATTGTACACGTACTGCACAATCGTTTCTTTAATTTCCTTGACAACGCCGCCGCGCACTACGTTAAACGTAACCACGTCGTTTAATTTGAGATTTGCGCCGTTTATTACCTCTGCTAATTGTTGAGCCGAAGTGATATTTATCACGCTGTCGTTATTTATTTGCACGCTGTTGATATAGTCGCCCTTTTTAAGATGACAAAAACTGCTGTTTGCGCTTACGCTCGCCACGTAAACATATCTTTTCACCTCGCCGAACGACGAAGAATATTTGTCTGCCACCGTACACTCGATATCGAATCTTCCCTCGACGTAACCGTAAGTTTCGCCCGCTTTATACGTTTTTGTAAGCGAATTTGCCACGTTTAACATATCGTTTGACGGAATTGCAAAGTTGAGTCCCTGATAAGAAGTCGCACCGGCGTTGACTATGCCGATAAGCAGTCCGTCCGTGGTAAAAAGTCCGCCGCCCGAATTGCCCGAATTTATCGACGCGTCGGTTTGCAAAAGAGTCATTTTATTTCCCTCTACCTCGATTTCTCTCGCCAATGCGCTGATAATACCGTGAGTAACCGTTCCGCCGAGCGTACCCGTCGGGTTGCCGATTGCGTACACGTCGTCGAAATATTTAAGTTCGTCGCTGTTGCCGACTGCCGCACAAGTGAGTTGCTTATCGGATTTTACAGACATAACGCAAATATCGGAAGTGGGGTCGCTGCCTACAAGATAAGCATCGTATTCATCACCGTAAATGGTGCGCACTTGCACGCTGTATGCGTCTTCGATAACGTGATGACAACTTGCCACCAGATACACTGCTTCGGTTTCGTCATAACCAATTATCACGCCTGCGCCCGCACTTGTTCCGTTTGATAAAGTAGCGTAAACTTCGACTACGCTCTCCCTCATTTTGAGGTGCAATTCGTCGGCAGAGGTATTTTGCCCCAGGTCGACTTTGTTTATTACAAGTTTTATTTCGGAAAATCCGTTTGTGTTGCCGAAATCGTTGTCTTTTTTTATGGTAGAATCCGTCGAACTGTCTGTTGTATGCTCGCTGTCGGGGCTTAACGCCGAATTAATAGCGTCGAACGCGTCGCACGAAGCAAAACAAAACATCGCGACAATCACCATAATAAGCACGGCAAAACGATTGAATTTGTCTCGCATAAAATTAAACTCCTTATATCCGGCGCATTGCCGAATATGTTTTTGTTTTAGTTTCCTGATTGATTTTTTATGTTTTCAGTATAACCGAAAGATATTATAATCATATGTAACGATTATGATATTTTTGTTAAAATTTCAATCAGATTGCTTTAAAAAACGACATTACTGCAAAAAATCGCTTAGTTTTGTATATAAAAAGATAAAAAACGACAAAAATACGATTAAATTGATTTAAAATTTTATTTTAAACATTTAAATGTCTCCATTCGGTTTTTACCGAAATTAAAAAATTATAAAAGACCGCCTTTAAAAAGCGGTCTTTACGCTCTGCCCGAAAGCAGAGCGACGCTTAAAATTTTCGTCTTGTCCGCTATTCGTTTGTCTTTTGACAAATGGATGTCGTTGCTTCTGTCTTTTGTGATAATTTTTGTTAAAAAGCAACGCACCGTTGTAGGCAGTGCTATATAAGCAACGACTCCCTTTCGAAATATTTGTCGATAACTTTCGTTAAATAAAATATTCCACGCCGTTGACAGTAATAGTATCTGCCCCGAAACGAATTTTATGCACAAAATTATTTATTTTTTAATTATTTTATTTCTCTTGCTGTCGCTTGTATCGTTTTCCGATAAACGCCGCAATTTCAGTTTTTTGTAAGTACCGCAATTTCGGTCAAGCCTATACCCGAAGCGTATTGTTTTGGCGAAACAGTGATGACTATTTTGTTTGCCGAGAACTCTTTATCAAGTACTGCGATTGCCGCGCTTGCGGGGTGAACGAGACTTTCGTACTCGTTTAATTTACTTACGTATTTCGCCGTATCGAACAACAAATTATTCAATACGCCTATACCGTCGAATACGCTGCCGTCTTCCTTTTGGCACGTGCCGTACAATTCTATTTTGTCGATTTTGTCAAAACTGTAGTCGTATAAATAATCGTTGTAAATAAGGATAGATTTTACGTCGATTTTTTGCGGAAATTCAAGAGTTATTTTAATTGTCTTCGACGATTCGCTTCTGAAAACTTTGCTGTTGTCGTTTTCTCTTATGCCGACTACTCCGTCGTTTAAACAACTTGCGCTTGCACTCGATTTTGCACCGCTTATCGAAACTTTTGCCGTCTGAGCGACGTTTTTATATCCCGAAACTTCTTTAAGTCGGGGCTGGACTGAATAAGTTGGTCCGTTGGCGTGTATTATGGTCTGACCTTTATTGTTTTCGATAAACACGCATTTGTCGAAACCTATCGCCCTATGACCCGCGCCGTCTTTTCTGTTGACGTGTTCGTGATAAACAATATACAACTCTCCTCCGTATTCGACGAAAGTGTGGTGACCGGTCCCCGACAAGAAATCCCAATCGGGCTCGCAAGCAATTACCTGACCGCCGTCCGATAATGGAACTTTTACAAAATCGCCGAGCGGTCCGTCGGCTATCGCCTGACGAACCTGATACATTTTATCCTGGAATCCGAAACACGAATAAGTGAGATAATATTTCCCGTCGTGATAAGTCATGTACGCGCCCTCGTTTACATCGCCTTCGGGCGTTTTTTCCTGAGAAAATTCCGGCGTATAATATCCGCACAACGTGAGAAGTTTAAGCGTGGAATAATCGGGCGTGAGCCAATCTATCATTTCCATACCCATTATTGCGCTTCTCATATAATTGCCGTCGCCCAAATCTCTGCAGAAATAAACGTATTTTTTGCCCGTAATCGGATCGATGAACGGCTCTAAATCGATTACTTTGATAGGTCCGTTTTCGGTGTAGTCGTAACTGCCGTTTACGATGTCTTTAAGTTTTTCAAAATCGAAAATCGGGTCTGCCGTAGTCACGGTGTAACCTGCGTACGCCTGACCGTTTGCGTATACGCCCGCGGCAACTTCGCCCGAAAGGTTTACAAACGGACCGGCGGGGCTTGACGAAACGGCTATACCGCCCGACAACCGGCCGAATTTATTGCTGTATGCGCTGTAAAACATATAATAATTTTCGTCCGACGGGTCGTAAATTATACCGGGAGCCCAATAACTGTGTTGTCCCCAGTTCTGGGTTTTGTCGGTAATGCGCAAAGCCTCGCTTACGTATTCCCAACTGTGTAAATCTTTACTCTTCCAGCATCTGTAACCCGTGTTTGTGGTGCTTGTGCAGTACATGAAAAACCAACCCGCATATTCGCCCTTTTCGACGTACACGATTGTGGGATCTGCCGCGCCGAGCAAATTTTGAGGGTTGTTGTCCTGAGACGGAAGTTCGTTTACGTAAAACAAATTACTGTCGTAACTTTCGATCTGGTTGTCAAACGTTAGGTCAATTCTTTTCGCTTGCGGCTCAGACTGACCGCAACCGATTATACTCGCGAACATCGCAGTCAACAGTACTACCGATATTATTTTTTTCATTTTTACCTCTTGTAAAATTGTATAAAAACAATTTATTTTTTCAATTATAACACACAATTATACATTTTGCAAGCCTTAAATCGGCAAGTTTGTCTTCGACTTTTTGCCGTCTTACGATTTTTATAAACTATATGTAGTAAATCTTGAAACAAATTTGCAAGAACGATATAAAAACACACCGACGCAATAAAACGCGGTGTGTTTTGATTTGATTTTAAAATTATTCCTCTTCTTCGTCTTCGGGGAGGTCTACGTTGTGGTATACCTCTTGCACGTCGTCGTTGTCATCAAGCGCATCGAGCATTTTGCCGAAAGTAACGAGTTGCTCGTCGTTTAAGGTGATTTTATCATTGGGAATCATGCAGATATCCGCTTCGATAAACGACATACCCTTGCCTTCGAGATATTTTCTTACGGCTGAAAAGTCACCGGGGTTTGTCCTGATTTCGTAAGCGTCGTCCATTGTGATTACGTCGTCCGCTCCCGCCTCGAGGGCAAGTTCCATCATGGAATCTTCGTCCATATCTACAGTTCTTTCGACTACGATTACGCCCTTGTTTTCAAACATGAACGAAACCGAACCCGAAGTGCCCAGACTTCCGCCGTATTTGTCGAATATATGCCTTACGTCGCCGACGGTTCTGTTTTTGTTGTCCGTAAGCGTCTTTACGATAACCGCGCTGCCGCCTATACCGTAACCTTCGTAAGTGAGGTTTTCATAGTTTACGTTGCCGAGTTCGCCCGCAGCCTTTTTAATGCTCCTTGTGATATTGTCGTTGGGCATGTTGGCAGCCTTAGCCTTTGCTATAACGTCGGCTAATTTGGAGTTTGAAGCAGGGTCTGCGCCCGCTTTTGCGGCAACGGCAAGTTCTCTTCCGAGTTTTGTGAAGATTTTACCTCTTACCGCGTCGGCTTTTGCCTTTTTATTTTTAATGTTAGCCCATTTGCTATGACCTGACATACTCTTCCTCCTCTATTTGGTAAAAATTAATTGATACAATGCAATCGCGCAAGAAACACCGGCGTTTAAACTTTCGATATTTTCGCTCATGGGTATGCTGATTTTTGTTTGAGCGGCGTCTTTCATAAAATCGCTTACGCCGTTTGCCTCGTTTCCTATCACAAGGGCAAAATTACCCTCGTTTTTAAAGGAGAAAATATTTTCTCCGTGCATATCCGCGACGAGTATTTTGTGATTTTTAAACAAACCCTCGATATCGGCATAATCGATTTGGTGAATATCGACGAAATAAATTCCGCTCATGCTCGAACGCACCGCTTTGGGCGAATACGGGTCGGTACAAGTCAGGGTGTAAATATCTTTTACCCCTGCCGCTGCCGCCGTACGCACGATTGTGCCCATATTCCCGGGGTCTTGTATGCCGTCGAGAATGATACAGTTGCCTTGCGGAGAAGTTTTCGCGTTTTCGGGTATGCCGATTACCGCCGCAAGACCTTGAGGCGTAACCGAATCGCACACGTATTTAAACACTTTTTCGTCCACGCAAATAGCCATTTCATTGCCGAATAAGCCGTTTTCTTTCAAAACGTTTTCGGTGCCGACGATACATCTTACGTCGGCGCGACAATTTAACGCTTCTTTGACCATTTTGACGCCTTCGACAAAATAAGCCGATTGCTCTTTCCTGCCTTTTTTATCTTTAAGCGATGAAATAAGTTTGATTTTTGGGTTGTTTACCGAAGTATATATCATATTACTTGCACAAAAATAACTGCCTTTTAAATACAAAAGGCAGTTACGATAACGGTGATTAAGCCAACTTTGCTTTAGCCTTTTCTACAAGCGCGGTAAATCCCGCAGCGTCGTTTACAGCCATATCTGCAAGAACCTTTCTGTTAAGGTTGATTTCCGCAAGATTGAGACCGTGCATAAACTTGCTGTAAGAAATGCCGTTTAATCTGCAAGCGGCGTTGATTCTGGCAATCCAAAGTCTTCTGAAATCTCTCTTCTTTGCCTTTCTGCCTACGTAAGAGTAGTTTAAAGACTTCATTACGGCTTCTCTTGCTACTCTGTAAAGTTTACTCTTCGCGCCAAAATAACCTTTGGCGAGTTTCATTATCTTTCTGCGCTTTTTAACAGCGTTGACTCCTCTTTTAATACGCATTTATACTACCCTCCCGATTATACTTTGTAAGGAATAAGGCTCTTTTTAACCGTCTTTTCCTGTGCGGGCGATACGTAAGTACCGCTTCTTAATCTTCTCTTTCTCTTAGTGTCCTTTTTGCTAAGGATGTGGCTTTTTCCTTGGTGTCCTCTTTTGACCTTACCGGTTGCCGTTACCTTAAAACGCTTTTTAGAACCACTGTGTGATTTCATTTTAGGCATAATCTATATCCTCCATTTATTATTACTTATTTAATTTAAAACCTTGTTTAGTTTTTCGCCGGAGCGAGAATCATAAGAATGTTTCTTCCCTCGAACATAGGTTTCTTTTCCATTACGGCTGCGCCGCCGAGCATCTCGAAAAATTTGTTCATTACTTCGACGCCCATTTCACCGTGCGCGTTTTGCCTGCCCCTCATTTTTATCGACACTTTTACTTTGTTGCCTGCCGCTAAAAATTTGGACGCTTGCTTTGCCTTGACGTTTAAATCGCCCACGTCGATTGTCATCGACAACCAGATTTCTTTCATTTCGACGACTTTCTGATTCTTTTTTGCCTCTTTAAGTTTTTTTACGTTTTCAAACTTAAATTTGCCGTAATCCATTATTTTGCATACGGGCGGAACAGAGCCCGGCGCGATTTTGACAAGGTCCAGATCCGACTCGACTGCAAGCGCAAGTGCGGCGGAAGTCGACATGATACCGAGTTGCTCGCCCGTGCTGCCGATTACTCTTACTTCCCTGTCTCTGATTTCTTCGTTGATTTGATAATCGTCCCTACTAATGATCGTGTACCCACCTTATAAAAATTTAAAACGGATTGCCGAAAAATAGCAATCCGTCCATAATTATCCCTTTAATCAATCAATTTAATTTAATAAATTTACTGCGATTAACGAGCGCGCACAACCTGAATCGTCGTACGGCGAGAACAAATTTCTACTTCAGCCTATACATAATAACATTAAATCAATCGCAATGTCAAACGTTTTTTATAATTTTTTCGTAATATTTTCGGTTGTTATTTTTGAAATAAACGAATCTATATCAGTCGTAACCGAATTTTCGTCCCTTCCGCTGTAAGTAAGCAGATTTCCGTTTTCCTCTTCTTTGTCCCCTACTATTATAGTATAAGGAATTTTTTCAAGTATCGCGTCGCGGATTTTTTTATTTACCGTGTCTTTTCTGAAATCTTTTTCTGCCCTGATATTTGCGGAAGATAATCTGTTGTAAATCTTGTCGGCGTAGCCCTCGTGTCTTTCGGCTACGTTTATTATTATTACCTGCACGGGCGAAAGCCAAAGCGGCAATTTGCCCGCATATTTTTCTATTAAAAGCGCAAGCGTCCTTTCATAACACCCCAAACTCGTGCGGTGAATTACGTAAGGATATATTTTCTCTCCCTCGCTGTCGGTATAAGTCATACCGAACTCTTTTGCAAGCAAAAAGTCGAGTTGAATTGAAATAAGCGTTTCTGTTTTACCGTAAACGTTTTTAATCTGCACGTCGAGTTTCGGTCCGAAATAAGCCGCTTCGCCTTCCGCCTCGATATAATTCACGCCGGCGTCGTCGAGTACTTTTTTCATCTCTCCTTCGACGGTTTCCCACTCTTTTTTGCTGCCTATGTATTTTGAAACGTTGCTTCTGCCCCGTTTTGCAAACCTGTACGACACGTCGTCTTTAAGCCCTACCGAGTCGAGCATATAAACCGCAAGGTCGAAACAACCTTTAAATTCGTCGCCTGTCTGGTCGGGTCTGCAAGCAATATGCCCTTCGGAAACGGTAAACTGACGGAGTTTTATAAGCCCGCGAATTTCGCCCGACGGTTCTTTTCTGAAAAGCGTTGCCGTTTCGTGCAATCTTAAAGGTAAATCTTTATATCCCCTCGACTTCGTAAGGTACGCCTGAAATTGGAAAGGACCCGTGGTCGGTCTTAAAGTAAACGTCTCTTCTCCGCCCGTCTCGTCGCCGACCACAAACATTTTGTCGCCGTAATCGCCGCAATGCCCCGCCGTCTTATAAAAATCGGTTTTTGCAAGTACGGGAGTTTTTGTGAGAAGATAACCTCTTTTTTCCTCTTCGTCTTCCACAAAGCGTTGCAAAATCTGCAAAACTTTAGCCCCTTTGGGCAGAAAAACGGGAAGTCCCTGACCTATTTGCCCGACCGAAATAAAATAACCGAGTTCTTGCCCCAATTTGTTGTGGTCGCGCTGTTTTGCCTCTTCTATTTTCTTTAAATAATCGTCAAGTTGGGATTTCTTTTCAAAAGCCGTGCCGTAAATTCTCGATAGCATTTTATTTGACGAATTGCCCCGCCAATACGCGCCCGTAAGCGACGTGAGTTTAAACGCTTTGATTTTTCCCGTTGACGGCAAATGCGGACCTTTGCACAAATCGATAAACGCGCCTTGCTTGTAAAGGGAGACTTTTTTACCCTCGGGCAGTTCTTCTATAATCTGCGCTTTATATGGCTCGTCGTACTTTCTCATCAAATCGATGGCTTTTTTCTTCGTCGTTTCAAACCTTTCTATGGGTAAGTTGGCTTTTATTATCTTTTTCATTTCGTCTTCGAGCGTACTCAAATCTTCAAAAGCGATGGGGGTTCTGAATTCTGCGTCGTAATAAAAACCGCTTTCAATAGTCGGCCCTATAGCGAGCGAACTCGTGGGATAAACGGTTTTTATCGCCTGAGCAAGCACGTGCGCGCACGTGTGCCTGTATATTTTTAAACCCTCTTCGTCCTTTAAGGTAATAAAAATCAATTTGCAATCGTCCGAAACAACCGTGCTTAAATCGACGAGCATATCGTCGATTTTTGCCGCCACCGCATTGCGGGCCGTAAAGTCGTTTACGCTTTTGGCTATATCCGCCGCCGTAAGCCCGCTTGTATATTCTTTTGTTTCTCCGTTTGCAAATGTAATAAGCATAATTTTACCTTTTGTCGATATTGCCGTAATAAAACGCAATGAATAGTCAATCTGACATTCAAGCGACGAGGAAAACAAAATTCCGCAAAATTTATTGAGTCAGGCAAAGTTTCCCCGCATTAAACCATCGAATAATGATCGCGCTTCTTATAAAAAGAGCGTCTTTAAAGACGCTCGTCGTTTTTTAGTTTACCGCTTGCGCGAAATCCGAAAAACGTATAATTCAAGTTTTCCCCTTAAAAGCGTGTAGTATTATTATATATCAAAATAAAAATTTGTCAATAATTACGTCGTTAAAAACTTTTCTTTCTGAAAAATATTTTATCCCCGAAATATTCCTTTAAGTAAAACTCGTCGGTTTTGTTGACGGGAGAAGTCAATTCCACTTCTCCGCTGCCCGAAAGCAACACTTCCCTTATTACGTAGCCGTCGCCAAAGTCGCCGTTTGTCAAAAAACACCTCGTCAGCCGATTGAAATGCCTGTCGTAAACTTTGTCGTCTTCCACAAATACCCTTCTGCCTTTTTTCTCTTTCACTAAATAAACGATAAAATCTTTCAACTGTCCCGACACGAAATACGGCGGAATATACTCGGCGACGTCTTTCCATTTTTCCTTTAATGCGTTCATTCTGAAATTGAACGTACCGTCTACCGAGTATTCGTCGAATCTGCCGATTTTGTTGATTACGTACTTTTTGTCGTCGTCGATATCCGCGGAAATCAGCGCGGTCAACAACAATTCGTACTCGAAGTCGTTGAGCCCAACGGGGTTTATGTTCTTTTTAAAATATCTGTACTTATAGTTGACGCAAATTATATCTGCGATTTTGTCTTCAATTTCCCCTTTTAAATACAATGCGTAAGGCTCGTCTACGCTGAAACTTATTACCGACCGCTTGTCGTCGCAATCCGCTTTACTCTTCCCGCCGACCTGCCCGAGAAGTTCGCACACGGCGTTGTGAATATAAATTAAATTGCTTTTGTTTGCGCTGCTGTCGGATACTCTTATAATTCCCATATTTCTATTGTATGCGATATATTCTTTTTTCATTTATCGAAAAACGTTTTTGTTTGCGCAAATTTTGTCTCTTTATTTGTAATCTGTACAAAAATTTGTAACCTTCGGAAATAATTACCACGCTTAAACATATGCCGAGTATTTTTATCCAATCCGAAAACGTGAGTGCGCACGTGCCGAAAAAACCCTTTACGTACTGCGTCAGAATCACCTGCACCGCAAACGTCACGGCAAACACCGCAAGCATGAGTTTGCTTTTCTTTAGTCCAGTAAAAATACTCCTGCTGCCCGTTTCTCTGCAGTTGAAGGCATTGATTAAGTGGAACACGGTAAACAAAGTAAAAATTACCGTTTTTTGAGACTGTGGAGATATTCCGAGAAAGTTATCAAGCGTTTGCAACATGATTATAGCCGTGATTATCGCGCTGTGAATGAGTATGCGCATAAGTATTTTTTTGTCGACTATGTTGTCGCTGCGCTTTACGGGTTTTCTGTCCATAAACGACTCGTCGCCGCTTTGAAGCCCGAGCGACAGCGCGGGCGGTCCGTCCATGATTATGTTGAGCCATAAAAGTTGTAATGCGCTGAACGGCGCGGGCATACCCAGAAGCAACGTGATTATAGTGACGAGCACAGCCGACACGTTGACGGTCAACTGAAACATTATAAAACTTCTGAAATTTTTATAGACGTTTCTGCCGAACGAAATGGCTTTTACTATCGTTGAAAACGAATCGTCCAAAAGCACGATGTCGCCAGCCTCTTTTGCCACTTCCGAGCCACTGCCCATGGCTATGCCTATATCGGCGTGTTTAATTGCCGGCGCGTCGTTTACTCCGTCGCCCGTGACCGCTACCACTTCGCCCGATTCTTTCAACGCCTTTACCACCCTGAGTTTTGTTGCCGGCGTACTTCTTGCGATGACTGTAATTGCCGGCAAATGTTTTTTAAGTTCTTCGTCGGTCATGCGCTCGACCTGATCGGCGGATAAAATAAGACTGCCTTGGCGTTTTAATTCCAATTTTTCGGCTACAGCCGTCGCAGTGGCGATGTTGTCGCCCGTGAGTATTTTTACGTCTATACCGGCGCGCATACACTCGTCTACCGACTGCTTTACGTCTTGTCTCAACTTATCGTCAAGCACGACGTAACCGTCGAAAACAAACTTTCCCTCTTCTTCTCCGTGAGCAAAGCCGAGCACCCTTTTCATTTGGTTTTGATTACTTTCTATCTGCAAGGCGATTTTTTGTTTTTCACCCTGCTTAAATTCGCAAAATTCGCTTATTTTTTCAAACGCGCCTTTTATGTAAGTGACTGTTTTCCCGTTTATTCCGACTTTTGTGGTCATATATTTTTTCGCCGAAGAAAAAGCCTCGCCGCCGACCTTTAAATATTTGTTTTTTTCTTTAATTAAATCATATTTTTGCTCGCTGAAATATCTTAAAACCGCTCTTTCCGTCACGTTGCCTATGTCTTTAAATTGTTTGCCCACGCCTATTTCGGCGGTGCTGTTTACGCAAGCGTTTGTAAAAATTTGTTTTATATTGCCGTCGATTTTTTCGACCGTCATTTTGTTTTCGGTAAGCGTACCCGTTTTGTCCGAACAAATCACGCTTACGCAACCCACAGTTTCGGCTGCGACGAGTTTTTTAATGAGAGCGTTGGATTTTGCGAGTTTTACCACGCTTAAAGAAAGCGAAACCGCCACCGTGGTGGGCAGTCCCTCCGGCACTGCCGCAACGAGCATTACTATCGCCTCGATAAGTGCCTTTTGTCCGCTTTCAAACGTGAGACTTTTGGTGTACGCAAGTCTTGCGACCGACAGTAAAAACACCACTATCGACGATACCACGCCTATTAAAGTGACGAGTTTGCCGAGTCTGTCGAGTTTTTCGTTAAGGGGCGCGGAAATGGTGTTGTGCTTTTGCAGTTCGCCCGCAATTTTGCCCACTTCGGCATTGTCGCCAACGGCGGTCACTATCGCAAGAGCGTTGCCGCCCGTAATGCAGGTACCGCCGTAAAGATTGCCTTTCATTTCGGATAAATGCGTGCTTTCGTCACCGACAAAACCTTCTTCTTTTCTCACGGGGTGACTTTCACCCGTCAAAGTGGATTCGTCAACGGTCAACTCGGAACATTTCACTATTACCGCGTCGGCGCAAATTTTATCGCCGCTTTCGCACCTGATTAAATCGCCGACCACTATTTCTTCTTTGGGCACGTAGTCTTCTTTTCCGTTTCTTATCACCCTTACGCCCGATTTGTCGTAAATTTTGTTTAAAACTTCAAAGGCTTTTTGAGATTTTCCCTCTGTAACGACCGTGAGTGCGACGGACAAAATTACCGAGCATAATATGCCCAGACACTCGTAAAAATTGCCGTCGCCGCTTTTTATCGCCTTGCCCAGATTTACGCCGAAAGTGACAATTCCCGCAAATTCCAGAATTACAAGCATGGGATCGAAAAGCGCGTCGATTATTCTGCGGAAAAGGTTTTTTCCCTTTACCGCACTTACTTCGTTTTTGCCGTATAAACGCCTGTTTTCCTCCACTTTTTCGTCGGTAAGACCGTTTTTTGAGTCTGTGCCGTACTTTTTTACACATTTTTCGACCCGAGCGTTAAGTTTTTCCATATACCTACCTTTTTATTTGTATTTTTTGAAAAAGGCTTTATTTTCGCAATAAAGTTTTCTATGTAATAAATATATGAAAATGTTTTTTTCTTTATGTGCAATTTAATATCTTGCTTTTATAGATTAAATGTGCTACAATAAAGAGGTTGGCAACTACAAACTATTTGCGACAAACAATTTAAAGAGGTGCAATAATGGAAAACAACAACGTTTATAAAGTAGACATAAAAGGCTATCAAACCGAATTGCCCGTTCTTCCCCTTCCTTCGGGCATAAAGATTTGTTTTTTTAATCTTCACGGCAACGTGCAACTTACCGAGCATTGCGGAAAAGAACTCGCTAAATATCTCGGCGATTGCGAAGTGCTTATTACCGCAGAATCGAAAGGTCTTCAACTTACTCACGTGGTCGCGAGAGAACTCGGTCAACCTTATTACGCAGTTGCGAGAAAATCTAAAAAACTTTATATGCAAGACGGAATCGAAGTCACTATGAAAGCGTCTATCACTACGGGAAAAATTCAACAACTTTTCCTTTCTAAACACGACGTTGAACTTATTAAAGGCAAAAAAGTGGGCATTGTGGACGACGTCGTTTCCACGGGCGCAAGTCTCGAGGGGCTTGAAGACCTCGTGCAAAAAGCGGGCGGAATCGTACACAAAAAGGCTTTCGTCCTTGCAGAGGCGGACGCTGCATACAGACAAGACGTAATTTTCCTCGCTACCATTCCCCTTTTATAATAATTTGATTTAATAAATCGATTATTTTGGCAATCGCTTTTTACGGCGGTTGCCTTTTTTTATTTTCGCGCATGCGATAAAGCGATTGTTTTCGTGTAATTAACCGCTAAAAACTTATTTCAGTCAAATTTTTTGCACTTTAAAAGCAAGCCGATAAAAATGGCTTGCTTTTGTTTTTCTTTTATTGAGTTTTGTTTTTATCCGGTCGTTTAATCAATTCAAAACCGCATACAAGTCGTACACGTCTTGTTCGCCGTCGATTAAATAGACTTCGATATTCTCATTGACGTCCTTTAAATATTCTTTGACAAAGTTTTTCTCTTTATCGCTGATGTCTTTGCCGAAAATCAATACGGCATAATACTTGTCTTTAACGGGCATTTTGTCGATTAATTCACACTCTGCCCTTATTCTTACGGGATTGCTTGCCACTATTTCTTTATTATAAATACCCACGTAGTCGTCTTTAGTCACCGAAATATTATTGCAAGTAGTCGTTCTTGTGGCGGTGGTAATCGCGCCCGTAACGGCATTTTTTATTTCCTCTTCGATTCCGTCGATAATCGCTTGCGTGTCGCCGACGGTCAGGTCGAGCATTGAAAGCGCGGCATAGCCCTCGCCTATATTTTTAGTCTCGATAACAATAATATTCGACGCTTTGTAGTTTTTTGCGGACTGTTTCGCAGTCAGAATAACGTTGCCGTTGTCGGGAAAAACAAAAATCGTTTCGGCGTTAATTTCTTCGTAAGCGGCAATGAAGTCGCTCGCGGGCGGATTGTTTGTTTGCCCGCCGTCGATGACAACGTCAACGCCGAAACTCTTAAACGTGTCGATTATGCCCTTTCCGTTGGCTACCGCAACGACGCCGTACTTCTTTCTCTCGGCTTTGACAACCTTTTTAGGCTCGAATCTGTTCTGAATTGTGACTTCGCTGTGCTGCAAAGTCATGTTTTCGATTTTTATCTTTAAAAACTCGCCGTATCTGCCGCAATACTCCAAAAGTTTGTACGGCTCGAAGGTATGTACGTGCACTTTTACCACGTAACCCGTCTGGAAAACGACTATCGAGTCGCCGATAGAGTTTAAAAAGTCTTTAAGTGCTTGCAAATCGAATTTGTCGATATCCGTTTTGCTTCTCGTAAGTTGAAGCAAAACTTCCGAACAATACCCGAATTGAAGCACGCTGTTTTCGTTGAATTTGCTGTAATCGATTTCTTGCGAAGCGATACCCTCGCCGTTTACGTCGATAATTTCTCCGCGGTAATACTTGTCTACCCCTTCGAAAATGTAGTAAAGACCCGCGCCGCCGCTGTCTACAACGCCCGATTCTTTCAATTTGTCGAGTTTTTCGGGGGTTTGCTCAACCGATTTTTGCACTGCTTGCAACAATCCGGTAAGCATTTCGGATACGTCGGTTTTGTTTAAGTCGAGACCGTTTAAAAATTCCGCAGTTTCCCTTATTACTGTGAGCATAGTTCCTTCAACGGGTTTTTCAACCGCCGAATAACCTTGTTTTACGCCGCCGTTTAAGGCTTTTATTATCTCTTCTACGCTGTGTTTATCTTTTTTTGCAAGTCCGTTTGCAAAGCCGTAAAATATTTGCGACAAAATCACGCCCGAGTTTCCCCTTGCGCTGTTAAGCATTGCCGATGCGCATTTGTTGACTACGTCGTAACAATCGTCGCTTTCGCTGTCTTTAATGGCGTTGATACCGCCTAAAAAAGTCATGCACATGTTGTCGCCGGTGTCCCCGTCGGGAATGGGAAACACGTTTAAATCGTTGATGATTTCTTTGTTTTTATACAGCCAGCCATAACCGTTGATTAATATTTCTTTAATGAGTCTGCCGTCGATTTGTACTTTATCCATAATTTTTCCGCCGCTAAACCGATTGAATTATCTGTGAATCCCGTGGAAACTTACGCCTACGCCGTCAGGACCGCAATGGCTGCCTGCCGTGGGATTTACGTTGACTATTTCTATCTTTAAATCTTTGCCGTATTTGTCAAGCAATTTTTGTTCGATTAATTTTACGGTTTCCATACTGTCCGAGTGCGTGATTATTACTCTGTGTTTCGTGATATCTTCCTGAAGTTCGTCGATGATGCTCATGATTTTATCTATCGCGCCCATTAAACCCCTTGCTTTAAATTTAGGGCTCATAAGTCCGTCCGAATCCATGTTGAGTATGGGGCGTATGCCTAAAATGTTGCCCATTATCGCCGAAATCGACTTTACCCGACCGCTGCGCTTAAAGAATGTCAAATCGTTGACGAAAAAATACGCCGGGAATTTTTCGACCTCGGTTTTTGCCCAATCGACGATTTCTTGCGCACTTTTGCCATCGAGATACATATCGCCTGCTTCGCGCACGATATTGTAAGAACCTACCGTTATGCCCTTGGTGTCGATAAGGTAAATTTGCCTTTCGGGATATTTTTGTTTGAGCAACTCTATTGCCTTGTCCATCTGGTCGAAACTGCCGCTCATCGCCCTTGAAAAATGCACGTATAAAATATCTTTGCCGGAGGCGAAAACAGGCTCGAAATAGTCGAGATATTTATTCATGTTAAGCGCGTTTGTGGTGGGCATTGCGCCGCCGCGAAGCGTATCGTAAAACTTTTTGAAATCGATTTCTTTGCCGTCGGCATAAGGATAATAATCCACTCCGTTTAAAGTGTAAGGCATTGAAATTAAATTATATCCGTACTCTGCCGCAACCGCGGGCGTCATATCGGTATCGGTGTCGGTAAACAACACGTAATTGTTTTTATTTTCCATATTTTCCTCCGTATTTTCGCATATATTGAATGTTTTTATATGCTTTTTAATTCGGTACGCCGCTTTGTTAAACTGACGTTATCATTCGGTATGCCGCTTTCGTTATGCCGTATTGTATTTGCCGTTGTATTGACGTATTATATTGCCGTTCGACAAATTTCGACACGGGCATATTTATAATTATAAGCCTTTTTCTCCGATTTGTAAACTCCGATTTAAAATCGCTTTATTATTACTGCTCTTTTCATTATAAAATAAAAAACCGACACGTTATTTTTAATTTAATAACGATAATATGTCGGTTATTTTAATTTTTTGTATTTTATAACAAGGTAAGAAACAATCAATATTGTCTTACGTCGGTATTTTTATATGTAGTAAAGCGGATTGTATATCCGTTTGTTTGCACGGATTCGCTCTCGTAAGTAAGTTGCCAATTATCTTTTTCGTCGAGATTTTCAAAAAACACCGTTGCCCCGCCGTCCGCGTCGACTTTGGTGACGTAAATTTCTTCGCAATAATCGAGCATCGTGCGGTAAAACATCGCTCCGCCGATGACGAAAATTTCTTGTCCGTCATAGTCGTGTAATTTTTCAAAAAGTTGACTTAAAGTATTGACGATAATACACCCCTCGACGTGAGGAGTTCCGTCCGAACACAGCACGATATTCGTGCGATTTTTAAGCGGTTTGCCCTCGGGAAAAGATAACAATGTGTTGTATCCCATACACACGACTTTTCCGCTTGTTTTTTGTCTGAAAAACTTCATATCTTCGGGGATTGAAAAAAGCAAGCCGTTGTTTTTGCCGATTCCCCATTTTTTGTCTACGGCGACAATCGCTTTTATCATACAGCCACCTCAAATTTGGTTTTAAGCGGCGTAAATTCGTAATCTTCGATTGTGAAATCTTCCACCTTAAAGTCGTAAAAATCCTTTACGTCGCGGTTGATGTACACCTTGGGAGCATTGTATTGCGGATTTTCAAACATTTGCTTTATCACGGGAATGTGCCTTTCGTAAATGTGGGCGTCGGCAATTACGTGCACGAGTTCGCCGGGGACAAGACCCGACACCTTTGCAAACATCATTATAAGCGCGGCGTATTGCACCACGTTCCAGTTGTTGGCAACAGCCATATCGTTTGACCTTTGGTTGAGTATTCCGTTGAGTTTGTTTCCCGTAACGTTGAAAGTCATCGAATATGCGCACGGGTACAAATTCATCTCGGAAAGGTCGGCAAACGTGTAAATATTGGTGAGAATACGCCTCGAAGTCGGGTTGTGTTTAAGGTCGTAAAGCACCCTGTCGACCTGATCCATATCTCCCTCGGGATAATGATGTTTTACGCCGAGTTGATAACCGTAAGCCTTGCCTATGCTGCCGTTTTCGTCAGCCCAACTGTCCCATATATGGCTGTTTAAATCGTGAATATTGTTGGATTTTTTTTGCCAAATCCACAAAATTTCGTCAAGTGCCGACTTGAAAGCCGTTTTTCTTATGGTAATAATGGGAAACTCTTTGCTTAAATCGTAGCGATTTACTATGCAAAACTTTTTTACGGTGTGCGCGGGCGTGCCGTCGAGCCACCTGGGTCTTACCGGTTTGTCGGTATCCCAAATTCCGTTTTCTATTATGTCTTTGCAATTTTCTATAAAAATTTTATCGGCTGAACTCATTGTTAAAACGCATCCTTTGTTTTTTGTGAAAATTTCTTCGCCACTATTTTCATTTGCAACGAGAGCGGCGTGATTTTTGTGAAAAAATATATTACTTTATTGTAAAACCCCGGTACGCAGACCGCCTTGTTTTTCTTTAATGCGGCGAGCGATTTTTTTACTATAAATTCTTTGGGTTTTGATGATAATTTGCCTGTAAGACCTTGCCTTTTTATGTCCTCGATAACGTCCTTTCTCGTGGGTATGCTGCCAGGAAGAACAACCGTGACTTTTGCCTTGCTTTTAAGTTCGTACCTTAAAGAGCGCATAAACGAAGTAAGCGCGCTTTTCGAGGCGGAATACAACGCGAAATACGGCATGGGTGTGGCGCAAGTGAGACTCGATATCGTCAGAATTTCGCCATTTTCCTGCATGTTGTCAAGGAAAAATTTAGTGACGGAAACCGCACTTTCAAAATTTGCTCTCACTTGAAAAACAATCTTTTCTTGAGTGTAGTCTGTAAACGGCTTTTGTATGTCCGCGCCCGCTACGTTTATCAGTTTTTTAAACTTAAAACCTTTATTTTGGGCGTAATCAAACATTTCTTGCCGTTTTTTTTCGTCGGTCAAATCGCACGGGTAATAATCTATTTGTATACCGGGATTGATTTTTAATAAAAAATCATTTAAATCGATTAATTTTTGCTCGGTTCTGCCCGTCAAAAACAAATTCTCGCCCGATTTTGCCGATGCGGTCGCAAATTCTTTTCCGAGCACGCCGGTGCTTCCCGTAATAAACGTATATTGCATTTTACCCCTTGAGTTTTTCCGTTTAAATTTTCCGCTTTAATTTACGTTTAAATTTTCTGCCGCGGTTTTTATATATTAAAAAACACAAGGCTGTTTTTGCCGATGCGTTTTTTAATCGACGTTTTTATAAGTATATACTATTATTAGTTTTTAGTCAATCGATATATTAAATTTAAAACTTTAAATTAATTATAAAAATCCTTATTAAATTGTCTTTTAAGTTGCGGCAAAGCACGGCTGAATTATCGGCAAAATGCGGTTTACCTCTTGATACCCAAGCGGCAAAACGGCAGTAAAGTGCGGCTGCATTACGGGCAAACGCCAAATAAACCGCCTGCCGTTTATTCGGTAAAAAACCGTTTATCTTTGATTTCTTCTTTGATTTTAAGCAAGGCTTTTTTCTCTATTCTCGACACGTAAGAGCGCGATATATGCAATTTTTTAGCAAGTTCGCGCTGGGGAAGCGGCACGCCGTCGATTAAGCCGTATCTTAAAGTGATAATTTGATATTCCCTGTCGTCGAGACAGTTTTTTATTACTTCTTTAAATTTTTCCCTTACCGCGCCGTTTTCAACTTTGTCGATTACGCTTTCGCCCTCGTCGCTCATAAGGTCTATAAGTTCAAGTTCGTTGCCGTCTTTGTCTACGCCGATAGTGTCGGATAAAGAAAGGGTGTTTTTATGCTTTTTGTTTGCGCGAAGTAACATAAGTATTTCGTTTTCGATGCACCTTGCGGTATAAGTGGCGAGTTGAGTGCCTTTGCCGGGAATATAAGTGTTTATCGCCTTGATAAGCCCTATCGAGCCGACGGATATCAAATCGTCGTTTTCGGCTGCGCCCTGATATTTTTTCACTATGTGCGCGACAAGACGCATATTGTGCTCGATAAGTATTTCTTTCGCCTTTAAATCCCCTTCTTCTCTGAAGGCGGTGATATATTTCTTTTCGTCTTCGCTTGAAAGCGGCTTTGGAAAAGATTCGCCGCCGACCGACGAACAAAAACATATTATTCTATTGAAAAAATGCACTAAAAAATCAAAAAACATACTTTTTACCTCACGATAAAAAATATGTCTTTAATTAAATAAATATGTCGAATTGCGCCTAAACGCTTCTTAATATATCGCCTTCGTTTAATACAATATCGGTTTTTAAACGCAGTTTTTGCTGTACTATTTTGGCGTCGGATACCCTTTCGCCCTTTTCGTCGTACATTTCGCCGACGGTTATTTTCTCGTTGAACTGTTCTGACGGGGAAAGCACTTCGAGCACGTCGCCCTCTTTAAAGCGGTTGCGCATTTCGACAAGCGCGGTTTTATTTTCTTTGTCATAGCCCAAGACAAGCGCGATAAACGTGCTGTCGCCCTTTGACTGCGAATTGTCGTAATTTACCGTCTGCTTGTTGTCTCCGAGCATATAAGCCGTGGTGAACGCCCTGTGCGCCGTTTTGCATAATTCGGCATTATATATGGGATTTTCTTTATATTTTTCGCCGATTTTGTAATAATCGTCGATTGCGCGCCTGTATGCGTTGATTACCGTAGCCAAATAATATTCGCTTTTCATTCGTCCTTCGATTTTAAACGAACAAACGCCCGCATTTATAAATCCGGCGATGTAATCTATCATATTGAGGTCCTTACTGTTCATTATATAAGTGCCTCTGCCATCCTCCTGAACGTCGTAAAAATCTCCGTCTTTGCTCTTTTCTCTTATGCTGTATTCCCAGCGGCACGCTTGCACGCACTCGCCGCGGTTGCTGTCTCTGCCGGTAAAATAATTGCTCATAAGACATCTGCCGCTATAAGAAATGCACATTGCGCCGTGAATAAACGCCTCGATTTCAAGTCCCTCGTTAAACGCCGATATTTCGCCGATTTCTTTTAAAGAAAGTTCCCTCGCCAGAATCACTCTGTCAAGCCCGTATTCCTGCCAGAATTTCGCGGTATATTTATTGGTCGTGTTGGCTTGCGTGGAAAGGTGAATTTTTAGTTTTGGCGCAACCTTCCTTGCGATATAGATTAGCCCCGTATCGGAAACTATGGCGGCGTCTACTCCTATATTCTGCAAAAACACGAAATAATTTTTCGCCTTTTCAAAATCGGCGTTGCGCGCGAAAATGTTTACCGTGACGTATATTTTCTTGCCCTTTTCGTGCACGTATTTCACCGCCTGGGTGAGTTCTTCGTCGGTAAAGTTGTCCGAAAGAGCGCGAAGTGAAAACGATTTTCCGCCCACGTACACCGCGTCCGCACCGTAATATATTGCCGTTTTAAGTTTTGAAAAATTGCCCGCGGGGGCTAATAATTCTACTCTATCCATCAGTTTTTTCCTTTGTCCGGTATTGATTTTCGCCGAATTTTACTTTTGATTTTCGCCGATTTTAAGGCTTTTATCCTTTGTATACGCTTACCGACACGCCGTCGCCGACTTCGTAAATAACGGTGTCGTATTTGCCGCCGTTTTCGACGTAGTCCAAAAACGCGCGCATTTTGTTGACAATGGTGTTTTGTCTGTGCGGATATTTGACTCCGCCCCTGATAAAGCCCCTGAAAAGCACGTTGTCTCCAACGACAATCGCACCTTTTTCAAGCATTGGTTCTATCAGGTCAAGACACTCGAGATAATGCGATTTAGAGCCGTCCAAAAACACGAAATCGAACGTGCCGAGATTTTGTTTAAGCACTTCGGCACTGTCGCCCAAAAGCAAAGTCGCCCTATCCTCAAAGCCGTAGTTTTTTATGTTTTCAACAGCCTCGTTATGCCGTTTTACGTTTATCTCGATAGTTGTGATTTTGCCGTCGCAACAAGAAAGCATTTCTATTGCGGAAAGCCCCGTCGCCGTGCCTATTTCGAGAATGTTCTGCGGATTTTTTTGTTTTACTTTTTCGAGTAAAATTTTAAGCCCGTCATCTAAAATGGTGGGTATGCCCCTGCCTCGGTCGATAATGCGCTCGCTGCTAAGCGCGCTGTCTTTTTCTTCAATCATTTTTTTGTTTCCGTAAATTTATCCCGCTTATACTTCTGTGATTATCGGCAAAATGACGGGATTATTCTGCGTTTTTTTGTAAATGTAATTTTTAAGCGAACGCCTTATTTGCGCGCGCATTTCCTTGGTGTCGACCTCTTCTTTTATGTCGAAATCGGAAAGAATATGCAAAACTATGGATTTTGCCTCTTTGATTTGCGCATCGGAAAGACCCGCGCCCATGTTTATGACGGTGGGTTCCTGTAAAATTTCGCCGCTATATGACGAAACGCAGCAAACCGCCACCACGATGCCTTCTTCCGCAAGGTGTCGCCTGTCTCTCACAACGATTTCGTTGTCGTCGATATTGAGCCCGTCGACAAGTTTTGCCCCCGCCTGGAAACTTTCGCCGAATTTCATCGTTTTTTCGGTGAGTTCGACCGTGTTGCCTATTTCGGCGATAAGCATATTGCTTTCTTTCATGCCCATTTCTTTTGCAAGGCGCAAATGCTTTTTAAGGTGTCTGTATTCGCCGTGAACGGGTATGAAAAATTTCGGGTTTAAAAGCGAGTGTAAAATTTTGAGTTCTTCCTGACAGGCGTGACCCGAAACGTGAATGTTTTCGATTGATTTATACACCACTTCCGCGCCTTTTCTATACAAATTGTTTATAACCGTGTAAATACTTTTTTCATTGCCGGGGATGGGCGACGCCGAAATAACGACGGTGTCGTTGCCGCCGATTTTTACCTGGCTGAAGTCGTCCGACGCCATTCTCGTAAGCGCGCTCATCGGTTCGCCCTGGCTGCCCGTCGAGACGATAACGAGATCTTTATCGGCGACGTTTTTGATTTTGTCTATGTCGATAACGATATTTGGCGGAACGTCGAGTTCTCCTATTTTTGACGCGGCGTCAACCACGTTTAACATACTCCTGCCCGAAAAAGCGACTTTCCTTTTGTGTTTTGCCGCAAGGTTGAGTATTTGTTGCAATCTGTGTACGTTGCTGGCAAAGGTTGCTATTATAAGTCTTCTTCTCACGTTTTCGGAAAATACTCTGTCTAAAGTAGCCCCGACGACGGTTTCGCTCATAGAATATCCTTCTCTTTCGACGTTTGTCGATTCGCACAGGAGCAACAGCACGCCTTTTTTACCTATTTCGGAAATTCTCGTAATGTCGATTACGTCGCCGTTTATGGGTGTGAGGTCGACTTTGAAGTCGCCGGAGTGGAACACTACGCCAACGGGTGTGGTTATCGAAAGAGCGCACGCACCCGCAATCGAGTGGTTTACGTTGATAAATTCAACCTTAAAACAGCCGAGTTGCACGCTTTTTGACGGCGTAACGCAATTGAAATTGTAGTCTTTTATTCCACGCTCTATTACTTTGTTTTCGGCGAGAGTAAGCGTGAGTTTCGTGCCGTATACGGGGATATTTAAATCCTTTAAAAGATAAGGCAAGCCGCCGATATGGTCCTCGTGTCCGTGAGTAAGCACAAGTCCCCTTATTTTTTCTTTATTTTGCATAAGGTAAGTCGTGTCGGGTATGACAAGATCTATGCCTGGCATATCGTCAGACGGAAACGTGAGTCCGTCGTCGATTATGATTATGTCCTTGCCGTATTCGAGAGCGGTCATGTTTTTACCAATCTCTCCCACACCGCCGAAAAACCTTACTTTCAATGTGTTTTTCTTTTTCATATTACCTCTTTTTGTTATTTTAACGTCTGCCGATAAATGAGAAAATTTGCCTGTATAAACAAGTTGTTTATTTAAAAATCTATTTTAAAAATTCGCCGTTTAAAATAAGTTTTCTCTTTAAAAAGAGAGTCTACCGTTTAATTATAGACTCCCTTAATTCAGCATTAGTTTTCAAATTCTTTTATTCTTGCGATTATGGTAAGTTTCATCGCCTCGTATTTTTCCACTTTTTCCTTTTCGGCGTCGACGAGTGCTTTGGGGGCTTTGTCGGTAAAGCCTTTGTTGTTAAGTTTGCCGTTTGCCCTTGCGATTTCGCCGTCAACCTTGTCGAGTTCGGCTTTAAGCCTTGCGATTTCCTTTTCGGTATCGACAAGTTCGCCCAAGGGAACGTACAACTCCACTCCGTCGAGTATGCGCGAAATTACTTTTACGTCGATGTCGTTTTTATTATCGAAATACGTTATGTCTTCAACACCCGCAAGTTTTTTAATGTACAACTTGGCGTTGTTTAAAAGACGCTTGTTTTCGGTCACGGCGTAAAGGTCGACTTTCTTTGACGGGGGCGCGCCCACTTCGGACTTGATATTTCTTACCGTGCGGATAATTTCCATGACCTTTTCGGTGTTTTCAAGGTCCTTTTTATAAGTGAATTTAGAATTGTATCTCGGGAAATCGGAAATCATGATGGACTTGTCCACTCCCGGGATATTCATATAAATTTCGTCGGTAACAAAAGGTATAAACGGATGAAGAAGTTTAAGCATGTTTTTAAGCACGTAAATAAGCACGCTTACCGTGTACTGCTTCTTCTGAGCGTCGTCGCCGTATAATACCGGTTTACAAAGTTCGATATACCAATCGCAGAAATCGTCCCAGACAAAATCGTGCAAACTCGCGCAAGCAAGTCCCGTTTCGTATTTTTCCATGTTGACGGTTACGCTGCGTATAGCGGAATTGAGTTTGGAGATAATCCACTTGTCCGCCATGGAAAGTTTACATTCGGAAATATCGAGCGGCTCTATCCCTTCGCAATTCATAAGCACGAAACGCGAAGCGTTCCAGATTTTGTTGATAAAGTTTCTGTTGCCGTCGAGTTTATCCTTTGCAAATCTCGTATCGCTACCCGGTGAAATACCGTTGAGCAAGGTAAATCTGAGCGTATCCGCGCCGTATTCGTCGATAATTTCGAGCGGGTCGATACCATTGCCCAAAGACTTGCTCATTTTTCTGCCTTGAGCGTCCCTTACGAGACCGTGAATAAGCACGTCCTTAAACGGAATTCTGTTCATGTATTCGAGACCGCTGAAAATCATTCTCGCTACCCAGAAGAAAATAATGTCGTATCCCGTGACGAGTACGTCGGTGGGATAGAAATATTTTAAATCTTCGGTCATTTCGGGATAACCCAGCGTCGAGAACGGCCAAAGCGCAGAAGAAAACCACGTGTCGAGCACGTCTTCGTCTTGCTTGAAATGTTTGCAGCCGCATTTGGGACATACTTCGGGCATTTTATCGGCAACGACCACTTCGCCGCAGTCCTGACAATAATATGCGGGTATTCTGTGACCCCACCAAAGTTGACGGGAAATACACCAGTCTTTTACGTTTTCCATCCAGTTGTAGTAAATTTTGGTAAACCTTTCGGGAGTAAACTTGATACTCTTTTTCTTTACTACTTCAACGGCTGGTTTTGCAAGGGGTTGCATGCTGACAAACCATTGCTTTGATATAATGGGTTCCACCGTGTCGTGACAACGATAACAATGACCTACGTTGTGAGCGTGCGGTTCGATACGCACGAGATTGCCCAAAGATTCCAGTTCTTTAACGACAGCCTCTCTGCATTCGTATCTGTTCATGCCGCAATATTTGCCCGCAAGTTCGTTCATGGTGCCGTCGTCGTTCATTACCTTTACAACGGGGAGATTGTGTCTGAGACCCACCTCGAAGTCGTTAGGGTCGTGAGCGGGAGTGATTTTTACTACGCCCGTACCGAAATCGATATCTACGTAATCGTCGGCAACGACGGGTATTTCTTTATTGACAATGGGCAAAATAAGCGTTTTGCCGATAAGGTGAGTATATCTCTTGTCCTTGGGGTTGACCGCAACCGCCGTATCGCCGAACATTGTTTCGGGTCTTGTAGTCGCAAGTTCGACGTATTCGTCCGTACCTTTTATCTGATATCTTAAATGCCAGAAAAACGACGGCTCTTCGGCGTATTCTACTTCCGCGTCGGAAAGAGCCGTGCGACAAGTGGGACACCAGTTGATAATTCTGCTGCCTTGATAAATCAAACCCTTTTTGTAAAGTTTTATAAATACGTCCACAACCGCTTCAGAACATCTTTCGTCCATGGTAAAAGCAAGTCTCGACCAATCGCACGACGAGCCGAGCGATTTAAGTTGTTCGACTATTCTGTTGCCGTATTTATCTTTCCATGCCCATGCTCTTTTTAAAAACTCTTCTCTGCCGACGTCTTCTTTTTTGAGTCCTTCGGCGTGAAGTTGCTCTACTATTTTCACTTCGGTAGCGATTGACGCATGGTCGGTGCCGGGAAGCCAGAGTGCCTCGTAACCTTGCATTCTTTTAAACCTGATGATGCAGTCCTGCAAAGATTCGTCGAGGGCGTGTCCCATATGAAGTTGACCGGTGATATTCGGCGGCGGAATAACGATTGTAAACGGAATTTTCTCTCTGTTTACCTGCGCTTTAAAGTATCCGCTTTTTTCCCACTTTTCATATAGTTTTTTCTCAAATTCTCTCGGATTGTACGTCGTTGACATTTCCATGGAATTTTCCTCCCGTTGCCGTAGTTTCTTGAAATATATAATCGTTAAATACGCAAGCGATTATTTATACCGTAATCGTTTATAAATAACACTGTATCTTTAATTATATTATAATTCTGCCGGATTGTCAAATAAATGCGCTTTAACATAGAATATATTATGCAAGAATTTTGCAAGGAAAATCATAATGAAAAAAATAATTTGTATAATTTTGACGATTTGTATGCTTATTTTGCCTTTTTCGGCTTGTAAGGATAAAAATCGCGACGACAATACCATAAGACTCACCGAAGTAACCCACTCGATTTTTTACGCTCCCTTATACGTGGCGATAGAAAACGGTTATTTTAAAGACGAAGGTTTGAATATTTCTCTTTCAAACGGCGGCGGTGCGGACAAATGTATGACTGCTATTTTATCGGGCAGCGCGGACGTCGGTCTTTTCGGACCGGAAGCGGCGATTTACGTGCATCTGGGAGGCAGAAAAGATTTACCCAAAGTGTTTGCTCAACTGACAAAGCGCGACGGCTCGTTTCTGGTGTCGAGAGTGGACGAAAAACGCACTTTTTCGTGGCAAAACCTTAAAGATAAAGAGATAATCGCCGGAAGAAGAGGCGGCGTGCCCGCAATGACGCTCGAATACGTGCTGAATAACAACGGGCTTTTCGATAAACAAAACGTCACACTGAACTACGATATACAATTCAACCTTACCGCGGCGGCGTTTATCGGCGGCACGGGCGACTACGTGACTATGTTCGAACCTACCGCTTCCGAATGCGAGCAAAACGGCAACGGTTACGTGGTTGCAAGCGTGGGAAAAGAAAGCGGCGAAGTACCCTACACTTGTTTTTGCGCGCTGCAAAGTTATATAGGCAAAAACAACGCCAAGATAGAAAAATTCGTCAAGGCAATGTATAAAGCAATCGATTATACCCTTTCAACCGACGCCGAAGAAGTGGCAAAAGCGATACAAGGTCAATTCCCCGCGACGAGCGTAGAATCGCTTAAAAGGTCGATAGAAATGTATAAAGAAATAGACGCTTGGGTGACGAATATGTCTATGACGGAGACCGCGCTCAACAACTTACAAACGATTATGGAACGTGCGGGCGAACTTGAAAAAAGAGTGTCTCACGACGCGCTTACTTTAAACGACGTTTCCGATAAAATTTACGCGCAATCGCACAAAGAATAATCCCCTCAAAAATTTCCATTTAAAAAACTCGAGAGGCTAATATGGACGAAATACTCACACTAAAAAACGTTTCTCTATCGTATCATACCGAAACGCAGGAAACAAAAGCAATCGACAATTTGACTTTTTCGGTAAACAAAGGACAATTCATCGCTATTATAGGACCTTCGGGTTGCGGAAAAACAACGATTTTATCTTTAATTTCGGGACTGCTTAAACCATCGGGCGGCAGCATTTTTTACAACGGAAAACCCGTAACAAAGCCCTCGGAAAATATCGGGTATATGCTGCAAAAAGACGAACTTTTCCCTTGGCTTACCATTTACGACAACGTTTGTTTGCCCTTAAAAATCAAAAAAATCAAGACCAAAAAAAATCTTGAATACATCGACGAATTACTCGACAAATACGGACTTGAAGATTTTAAAAAACACTACCCCAATCAGTTGTCGGGCGGCATGAGACAGAGAGTCGCGCTTATTCGTACTCTTTCGTTTTCGCCGGGGCTTTTACTGCTTGACGAGCCGTTTTCCGCACTGGATTATCAGACGAGATTAAGCGTTTGCGACGACGTTTACGACATAATAAGAAAAGAAGGGAAAACCGCAATACTCGTCACCCACGACATTTCGGAAGCGATTTCGGTCGCCGACAAAATAATCGTTTTGTCAAAACGCCCGACTTCGGTTTTTGCAATACACGACGTGACTTTCGACAGCACTCTACCGCCCTTAAAACGTAGAGAACAACGCGATTTTTCACGTTATTTTGAATTACTGTGGAGCGAACTTAACTCATGAAAAAACATAACGAATATTCTCAGGAACATATCTTATACTTAAAAAAAATAAAAAAACGCAACGTGATAATTACCGTGCTGCGTTTTTCGATTCTGATTGTTTTTCTTTTACTGTGGGAAATTTTTGAAAGAGTCGGAATTATCGACGGGTTTTTAATGAGCAGTCCTTCAAGAATACTCGCGACCATTAAGGATTTGCACTCGTCGGGCGATTTGTACAAGCACGTCGGAGCAACCCTTTACGAAACGTTGCTCGGCTTTTTTATAGCCACCCTTTCGGGCTATGCCGTGGCGGTCGCTTTGTGGTGGTCTGACGGATTGAAACGTGTTTTAGAGCCGTATATAGTCGTGCTTAACAGTTTACCCAAAATAGCGTTGGGTCCGATAATAATCATATGGTTCGGCAGCGGAAGAAAATCGATAGTTTTTATGACCGTTTTAATCACAATAATAGTCACCGTGATTAACCTTTTAAACGGCTTTTTGCTCACGGAAAAAAGTAAAATTTTACTACTTGAGGCGATGGGAGCGAAAAAAATACAAATACTTTTCAATCTCGTCATGCCGGGGTCGCTGCCTACCCTTATAAGCACGCTTAAAGTAAACGTCGGTATGGCGTGGATAGGGTCTATTATGGGCGAATATCTCGTTTCGAGAGAAGGAATCGGTTATTTAATCGTGTACGGCGGGCAAGCGTTTAAACTCGACCTTGTGATGGCAAGCACCGTTATTCTGTGCGTACTTGCCGGCGCGATGTATGCCTGCATCGCTTTAATCGAGAAAAAACTTGTAACCAGACATTGATAAAAATATATATCAACCCGAAAACGCCTATTACGGGATATAAAAAATCGACGATGTAAGAAAACCCCGTCCTCGACAAGGCAAACGCGCCCACCCCGACGGCAATTGTTTTACTTGAAGAAAAGCCTTTTTCGTTTAGCACGCTTACGCTTGCGTAAAACGAGGAAGTAAGCGTGGTGAAAATGCCGCAGATTATGCAGACGGCGCACAGCGTCTTTACCCATAAATTGTCGGAAAAACGGGCGATTATCGGCATGTCTCCGTCAATATTTTTACCCGAAGAAAGCACCGACAAAACGCAATATGCGCATGCGCCAATAATCGCGCTTACGGTAAACGAAACCGCAGTTTTTTCGCGCCTGCTTAAACTTTTGCCGGTTTCTTTTATTATGGTCGAAGACAAAAACAAATTTATCGACGAATACATTATCGGCGAAAACGAAAAATTGTTTTGCGGCGCGGATTTTCCGCGGTAAATTAAACTTAAAACAACGATTACCGCCACCGTAAACCCCACGACGAAAAGACTGAATTTTTCTATTCGTTTTATTCCGTCAAGGCATATCCACACGCAAGCGGAAAGCAAAATTATAGAAACTATCGGCAATTTTGCGGGCAAATTAAACACCGCACCGAACAAACCGTCGGCGCATGCAAGCATTGCGGAAACAATAATGAAATTGCTTGACGCTGCCATATATTTAAATAGTTTTTCAATCGGCGAATTTAAGGGAAACGCAAACAATATACGCACAAATGCAAACGTGAACAGGCATAAACTTATTATGCCTGACGCGTTGTTTACGCCGATAAAAGACAACAATTCTCTGCCGGTGATAAACCCCGCGCCGATTACTCCGCCGATTATCAAAAACGACGAAGATATAATTTTTAAAGGCCTCATACCTTATTGATATGAAGTCTTTATTTTTTTAATGATTCAATAAATTATTTCGTCGTTTTCGTTCGCCGCGCCGATTGCCGGATTTCGTTTTGTATCCGTGTTTCAGGTTGACGATTTTGTTTCAGGTTTTTGCGGGCGAGTTTGTTTGTCGTTTCAATAATTTTTCAATGTACGATTTTATTCGTCTCGCCGCCTTCATAACCCAATGCGTCCAAAGCATATTTCAACTCTTTTAAGTCGGCTTTGTCCACAGTGGATTGCACTCTGTTTAAAATGTATGGAATTGCCCTGTCGTCGCCGTATTTTGCGAGATACGCACTGTAAAGCGCGGTTTTTTCGGGGTGAGAATTAAACCCGTCGATAAGTATTTTCGTCGCCCTGTCGTCGATTTTCATTTTAGAAATGATTTCAACGAGATAATCGTCGAGAGTTTCGTCTTTGCCGTATAAAGAAAGTATTTCTTCCTTTACATTGTCGGCGACTTCGCTTAAAAGTTCGGTCGCATGCTCTTTATGCTCGTCGGCGAAATTGCCTTTAAGCACTTTTAAATAAGTTTCGTTTGCCTTGTCTCCGCCCAAATCGCTTAAAAAGGAAATGGCGTAAGATATTATTTCGTCGGAATTGTTTTCGTTTATAAGCGAAACGACTTTTTCCGTATCGCCCCTTTTTGAAATTTCCCTCAATAAAAAGTCGGAAACGGGCACGCCCTTTTCGATATGGCTTAAAAAAACCGAAATAAGGTCGTTTGACGAAACCTCTTTATAATAAGTTTCTGGCGTTTTTCCGTCAAGTGCGTCAAAGGCGGTATTTGAAAATTTTTCGTAAAGCACGGGCACCCGGTCTTCCCACTCTTCCGCGGTGAATTTGCCCTTGTTTTTGTTTACGTATTGAGTAAAATATTCTTCAAAAAGTTTGTCAACGTCAATTATTTTCATCATCGACCCCCATAAACAATTTCTGTAAGCGTAAAACCTGACTTTTGTTTGCTCCGAAATATTTGTAAAGCGAATTTTTGTTTTTCACGGGATTAAGCCCTGCATCAAGCACTATCGCCGTAGCAAGCGACTGGTATCCGTCGATTTTATCGTCGATGCCGTCGCCGTGAAAACGGTTGAAATATTCGTAAGCGCACTCTCTTAATTTTTTCGATTTATCCCCGACAAGCGGAGCGATTTTGCTGAAAGCATATGCGTACGCCTCTGAAAATCTGCCGTCGTCGCCGTCGAATTCGGCTTTGTAAAATTTGAGCGGCATATATAAATCGGCAAAAACCACGCCTTTTGTTTTGTCGTAACCGTTTTTTACAAGCAAGTAAATTATAAACGTTTTTGCGTTTTCGGCGATATCTACTCTGCAAAGCAAATTTGCCAAAAATTCGTTGGTTTTTTTCGAGTTTAACCGAGCGATTACGGTGCAAACGGAAGTTACCAGCGTGGGCGACTGAACGTCGATACACCACTCGCAAGTGGAAAACAACTCGTCTTTGCTCTCTTTTTTAAGCGCAGAAAGGGGCATTTTGCTCCAACTTTCTATGCGTACCACCTTCTGCACGAACGCTTCGTTTTTAAAATCTCTCGCATATTTAAAGGGCGTATATTCGGCTTTTCCGTCCATTACCGCTTGCACTTTAAGCAAATAATGAAAGGCGATTTCGTTTCTCGTGAGCAAATAATTTTTTCTTAAAATGTTATAACTTTCTTTATATTTGCCGAGATTGTAAAGGGCGATTCCCCTGACGGTATAAACGGAAACGAAATAAGGATTGTCTTTTAAAATTTCCGCCGTCTTTTTTTCGATTTCTTTATCCATCGACAAGTTGCACAACGCGACCACCGCCCTGACTTCGTCGTTTAAGTCGTCGGTTTTTATTTTGCACATTTCCCTTGCGTAGGCTTCCGCCTCGTCCGTTCTGTCGCTTGCGTAAAGCATATTGACGATGTTTTCATAAGCGGAAAAATCAGCCTTGCCGCCCGCAATCAGGTCTTGAAGTATATAAATAGCCCCGTCGATTTTGTCTTGCATGAAATAACAGATCGCGCAGTTAGTCGCCGCCTCGGTATAACTTTCAGAGGACATAGGCACCCTGTCAAGCATTTTAAGCGCGCCGTCGTAATCTTCGTCGGCCATGAGTTTTTTACCGTTTATTAAGGCGTTTGAATATTCCTCTTCATCGTCGATTATTCTGAAATTGCTTTTGTCGCGCGTTTTGTCGACCATAAAATCGAAAAAGTCGTACATGTCGTCTTCAAAATCGCACTCTAACGTCTTTGAAACGTCGAGTTGTCTGTCGTAATAATAACTCGCCAATTCGTTGTTGCCGAGATGAACGAAACAACTCGCAATGCCGTTGTATGCCCTGCATTTGCCGTGCTTGCCTGCCGTGCCGAGATATCTGTAAAAATTGTTTAAACTGTAATCGTACAGTCCTATTTCGTTGTAAATCACACCGAGATGATAATATACTTCGTCCGACGCGCCGTCGTTTGCGGCGTTTAAAAGCATGGAAACGCCCCCTATTACGTCTCCGTTTTCTATTTTGCCGAACGCAACGTCGATTTTATTTTTCTCGGTAACGTTTAATCGTATGATTTCTCCCATATTTTTCCTTTGTCAAAAACTTTAATGCCCGACCTTTTATACCCCTTAATTTTTAATTTATCGTAAGGTCGTCAGCCGAAAAGTTTGTCGATATCTTCTTTTGAGTATGTGTATTTTTTGTCGCAAAAATGACAGCATATCTCTATTTTGCCTTCTTTTTTCAAAATGTCTTCACACTCCGCCTTGCCCAATGACAAAACGATTTTGTCGATATACTCGTCCGAACATATACACTTATATTCGGCAAAACTCTCTTCCAAATCGTATCCGGCGAAGTATTTGTCTTTTATTCCTTTTGCGCCCAAAGTCCCGATAAGATAACTTACGTCGTTTAAGTCGGGTAAAATTTTCTCGATTTTTACAATATTTTCCTCTTGAGTGTCGGGAAGCGGTTGAAAAATCACTCCGCCTGCGCCGAGACACAAACCTTCTTTATTCACCCTTACGCCGAGAGCCATTGCCGTGGGTTGCTGTTCGCTGTAAGCGTAATATGCCGCAAAATCTTCTGCAAGTTCGCCGCTGACAATGTTGCAACTGCCCACGTACGGCGTGTGATTTCCGTTTGCTCGCACAACCGTGATTTTGCCTTGACTACCGACGCACCCCGCAACGTCGAGTTTGCCTTTATTATTCGGCGGCAACGTCGCCGACGGATTTTCTATACTGCCCCTTACTTTAAGCGAAGAATCGCCGCAAACCACAATTTTGCCGCCGACCCCGCCGCCGTCGATTGTCACCGAAAGTCTGTCGTCGGCGTCTTTCATGGTGGAACACATAAAAACGCACGCCGTAAGCGACCTGCCGAGCGCAGCCGCCGTAAGCGGCGTAAGTTTGTGGAAACCTATCGCCTTGTTTACTATGTCGGTGCTGTCTATGATTGTGAGCGACACCTGATTGTCGAAAACCAATCCTTTTAATACTTTACCCATAATTTTTATATTTTTCCTTTGCCGCTCGGCTCAAATATGCCGCATAACGTTTAAAATACGGCGAAACTTATTCTTTTACCGCAATAAATTCTATGCGTTCGCTGTCGTTTTTGAGAGGTTGACCCAAATGAGCGCAAATTTTTAAGACTTTAAAGCCGTTTTCGTTTAGTTTTTGCCCGATAAATTCTTGCGTGTGGGCGTATTGAACGTGCGTTTCTTCTCTCTTTGAATACAAGCCGTTGTTTTCACGTTTAAACACGACCAAATCCATTGTGACTTTGCCCCCCGAAAACTCGTTGAACCACATATAACTCGCATCTTCGCCGTCCTCGCCGAACATGTTGTTGCCGAGAATATTTTCAAGTTTATAAGCCGAAGAAATATCGAAGAAAAACAAACCGCCTTTTTTTAAACAAGCGGCTACGTTTTTAAAGGCTTTACCCAATTTCTGAGGCGGAATATAATTGAAACCGTCGTTTATGCAAGTGACGAAATTTACTTTGTTTATGCTTTTCAGGTTGACTATGTCCTGCAAAACGTAATCAATGCGCAAACCCTCTTTAAGCGTTTTTTCACCCGCTTCTTCAAGCATTTCGGGGGAAATATCGACACCCGTCACGTCAAAGCCCGCTCTTTTTAAGGCGCGTGTAAAATATCCGCTGCCACACGCAATATCGAGGCAATTGCCGCCGCTATAATGCTTTTTTACTTCAAGTAAAAGGTACTGCGACCATTTTTCATAGTCGCAGTCCGCAATAAAATATTCGTAAAATTCAGCCAATGCGCCATACGGTTTATCCATTGTTTTTACCTTTGTTTTCGTCTTTATCTGCCTCGGTCGTGGCGTTACTTTCTTTATCTTCCTTTTTACCTTTATCGTCGGTTTTGGGGCGTGACTGACCATATTTTCTGTAATCGTCGCTGTCTTGTCTCATCGCCTCTTTACTCTCTTCCAGCCTTACAAGGTCTGCTCTCGAGAAGGTCTCGGGAAGTTCGACAATGGTGACCTCTTCGTCGGTAATGGGTTTGACGTGTTTGCTTTTAAGTTTGGACTTTTTGTAAGAATAACCCTCTTTGTTTTCCTTTTGGTAAATACCCCTGTTTTTCCTTGCCCCGGGGACTTTATCGTTGACAAACTTGTCGAATACCCATTGAGAATAGTTTGACCAGACCAAAAAAATATAAGACGCGCCGAACATAATGATTATGCCGAGCACGAGTCCCGATATTATTTGCGAATTTATCAAAAGCAAAAGTATCGGTAACAGCGCAAACGCCAAGAAAAACAAGTTCTGAGGCAAAAGCGCGATTGCCATGAAAAACGAGTTTTTGATAAGTCTGAAAAATTTCATTTTGTAAGTCACCGCAAACGATAATTGATACATAAACATTATCGTGCCGAAAATCATTGAAATAATGGTGACTACTTTTGATATAGACATAAACCAACTTACTTCGTTGGCGGCAATATATGCGTTGGCAAAATTCAACGACATATAGCAAGCGCACATAAAAAACGAGTAAATCAAACCCGCGCCTGCAAATTGCTTGTAATTTTTCTTTACTCCCGTCCAGAAGTCGCCTTTTACAAACACTCCCTCAGACCAGACGAGGTTTCTCATTACGTACATGCCGCCCGACAAACCGATCGCCACCAAAAGCGAAAGCGGAACGAGCGCAAACGCGATTATACCCGATTGCAAATTGATTTTTTCAGCCAATCCCACGTTTTGCGTGAAAGAGGGATAACCAACCGCTATGTTTTGAGAAAACGGGTAAAGCCCGGCGTTGATTTGCACGTATGCGGGTATCGATATTATCACGAATACCGACACGAGACAAAATAAAAGCACAAGCAAGTTTAAAAGTACGAGTTTTGTAAAGTTTGTTTTAAAGATATCCCAGCCGAGTTCCCATCTGTTGCCGGGGAGCATTGCCCTTGCTTGCTCTTCGGTTATGTCCGGCCCTTCGATGTATCTTGCGATAAAACCTTTTTTCTTTGCCATTTTTTACTCCGAATACTAAAAACGTAATTTAATCTGTTTTTAAAGCGTTTTAAGCGCGGCGACTGAAAAAGCGGTAAAAATTAAACAATGTCCGCCCGATTGTCGCCGGAATATACGCTTTCGGTTTATTTTAACATAAATTTTCAACCTTTTCAATAAAATATTTATAAAATAATAAAAATTTATAATATTTAACAAAATTTTCATATAAAAACATGATAAAGCGATTTATACGACAGCATTTCCGCAATTAAAGGCGGTAATTTTCATTAAATGAGTTAGTCCGGCACTATGCGGTTTTTATGTGTTATTTTCCGTTTTTCAGGAATATACTGTATCGGAGGCGTTTTATGTCGAAAAAAATTGCCGTTGCGGGCGCAAGCGGTCTTGTGGGGAGGACGATTTTAAACGTACTCGAAGAAAACTTAATCTGCGGCGATTACGTTTTGTTTTCTTCTCAAAAAAGCGAAGGGCTTAAAGTTGAGTTTTTTGGTAAAATGCACGTATTTCAGAAGTTGACCGAAGAAGAAGTAAAAAAACAGCGTTTCGATTACGCGATATTTGCCGCCGGTTCTGCCGTAAGCGAGAAATACGCCGAACTCTTTGTAAAACAAGGAGCGACGGTAATAGACAATTCGTCGTTTTTCAGAAAGAGAAATGACGTGCCTTTGGTGTGCGCCGGAATAAACGACGATGACTGCTTAAATTCAAACGGCATAATAGCAAATCCAAACTGCTCTACCATTCAGGCGGTAAACGCACTTAAACCGTTGCACGACAAATACAAAATAAAACGCCTGGTTTTTACCACCCTGCAATCTGTGTCGGGTGCGGGCAAAAAGGGAATAGACGCGCTTGACGAAGCAATGTATTATAAATACGGAAAATTTCCGTACCGGATTTATTCAAACGCTCTGCCGCAAATAGGCGATTTCGATAAAGACGGCTATACCGAGGAAGAAAATAAACTTGTATTCGAGACGAGAAAAATACTCCACGACGAAAGCATAAAAATTACCGCCACCGCCGTGCGAGTGCCCGTGTATTACTGCCACAGCATAAGCGTAAACGTCGAGACGGAACTGCCGTTTAATCTGGACGAACTTATTTGTGATTTGACTGTAAAACCCAACGTCAACGTACTGAAAACGCCTTATTACCCCACCGCAATGGACTGCGTAAATTCGGACGATATTTTTATCGGGAGGGTAAGAAGAGATTTTTCGCGGGAAAATGCAATAAATATGTGGATCGTAGCCAACAACTTGCGCCGGGGCGCGGCTACAAACGCCGTGGAAATACTTAAATTTTTAATGAAAAACAGTTGAATACTCCTAAAACCCGCAAGCGGAAAACGTTCAGCGTAATTTTCTGATTGTTCGCCGAAAAATAAAGTGTGCGATTTTTTATTTGTAAGCGCGCGACAATTAAATCGTTCGGCGCGAAATTTCAGCGCGAAATAATATATTTAGCATTTAGTTTTAAATTTAAATCAAGGAAAAAAATGAATAAAATTATTTTCGAAGGAGTGGCTACCGCATTGTTTACACCCATAAAAAACAACCGGGTAAACTACTCTTCACTCAAAAAGAATATTTTAAGACAACTCGAAAACGGAATCGACGCGCTTGTCGTGCTTGGTACAACCGGCGAGCCGTATACTTTGTCTTCTTATGAAAAAGACAAAATTTTAGACGTTACTTTGCAGACGGTAAACGGCGGGTTGCCAGTTATTGTTGGCGTGGGTAACAACTGCACCGCTCAAACGATTAAAAATTTAAAACGAGCGGAAAATATGGGTGCGGAAAACTTTTTGGTAATTACTCCTTACGTAAACAAATGCACGCAAAAAGGGCTTGTTTATCACTTTGAAAAAATTTGCGACAGCACGCAAAACAACGTGATTTTGTACGACGTGCCCGGGCGCACGGGTGTAAAAGTGAGTTTATCCGCTTTTTCTGCCCTTTCGCTTATACCAAACCTGTGCGGAATCAAACTTTCTTACGGCAATCTGGAAAATTCTTGTTTAATCGCCGACATGATGAAAAACAAAACGGCTGTTTATTCCGGCGACGACGCTTTAAACGCAAGGCTTTATTTAAAGGGCGCAAACGGGTGCATTTCGGTCACGTCGAACCTTATCCCCGAGACGATAAAGCGAATTTATAACCTATATAAAAATGGAAAAATTAAAGATTGCCTCGACCTTTCGGAAAACATAAGCGATTTAAACGAGGTTTTGTTTGAAAACGTAAACCCCATTCCGCTGAAATACGCCGCAAATCTGATGGGGCTTTGCGCCGGAGATTGCCGCCCGCCTCTTTCATCTCCCGACGAAATAGTGAAAAAACATATAGAAAAAGCACTGAAAAATCACGGAATTTTAAAAGAAAACGATATACAGTGATTTTCTTTGGCAAAACTTAAAAAATTAAAGGAGAATTTATGATTAATCTTGCGATTTGCGGAATTTGCGGCAAAATGGGAAACGCCGTTTTTAGCATAGCCGAAAACGACGATGATTTTAAAATAATATTTGGTGTGGACAAAAAAAGCGGCGAAAATACCCTTTCGGGCGGGTTTTTAGACGGGCTTTCGCGCGGAAATAAAAATATCGGCAATAAAAATTTTGACGGCAACTTTAACAACAGCAATAAAATCGTGCCCGTTTTCGATAGTTTTGATAAAATTAATTTACCTTTTGAAAAAGAAAAATCAACGGTTGACGTAATAATCGATTTTTCTTCTCCGTCTGCGCTTAAAGACTTGCTTTTATTTGCCGAAAAACACAAGTCGGCACTTTTGCTCGCAACCACGGGATACAGCGAAAATGATTTTGAAATCATTAAATTTTACAGCGAAAAAATACCGGTTTTTTATTCGCAAAATTTGTCTTTAGGCATATATTCTTTAATAAACGCTTGCCAAAAAATTTGCGATAACTTCTTTGATTCTGACGTCGAAATAATCGAAAAACACCACAACAAAAAGAAAGACGCCCCGTCCGGCACGGCGATAAAAATAGCAAACGAAATTTCGCCGTATTTAAACCTTAAAAACAATCACGACAGCAACCTGACCGACCTAAACGCCAAAACGGGACGTTTTGGCGAAAAAATAAACGGCATACCCGTCCACTCGGTGCGCGGCGGCGGAATTTTCGGCGAACACGAGGTTCTTTTTATGAGTAGCGACGAAATTATTTCTGTAAAACACACCGCGCTAAGTCGCAACCTTTTTGCACGCTCTGCGCTTAATATCGCAAAATTTATCGCACATATGCCGGGCGGACTTTACGGTATGGACGATTACGCCGAGTACGCGCGGTGCAAAAATTTTAAACGCTTTAACCCTTAAATCAAATGTTTTAAACCGCAAATCAAGCAATAATTTTAAAAGGCAAACGGGGAATAATGTAAACCGCTTGCCTTTGCTTTTTGTTTTGATTTTTGTGTATTTTTATAGGTAAATTGTCGTATTTTTGACTTATCAGTTTAAAGAAACGTCCTTTAATTGCTCGTACTTTTCCATTGCTTTTTTACGTATTGCGGTAAGGTCGGAATTCGATGCGAACACCTCGTCGGAAATGCGTTTCGCCTCGAAAACGGCGTTTGTACCGTACCTTAAAGCACCCAAAGAAGTGATGAATTTCCCGCTTTGGCGCGTACCCATGAAATCGCCGCCACCGCGGAGTTCGTAATCGTACTCGGCAATCTCGAAACCGTCGTTGCTTTTACACATTACGGTAAGTCTTTCTTTTGAAACGTCGGTCTCGTTACCCGAAAGTAAAAAACAATAACTGTCGAGGTCTGACCTGCCAACTCTTCCGCGAAGTTGATGTAGTTGAGAAAGCCCGAACCTTTCCGCATTGTAAATCACCATTACCGTCGCATTGGGCACGTCCACGCCTACTTCTATTACCGTCGTGCTGACTATCGCGTCGATTTCGCCGTTTTTAAACCTCAGCATAACGTCGTTTTTGTCTTTATCTTTCATTTTGCCGTGAAGTAAAGCAATATTACACCCTATCATCGTATTTTGCAACTGCTCGAAAAGTTCGGTTACGCTCATGATAGTTCCCTCTTCGTCACCATCGATTTTGGGACAAACAAAATATGCTTGCCTGCCTTGTTTTATGGCGTTTTTTATAAAACCGAGCATGTCTTCGTATTTTTTTTGCGGCACTAAATTGGTCTTTATGGGTTTTCTGTTTTTGGGTTTGTCCTTTATAACCGAAATATCCAGATCGCCGTAAAAAATAAGCGATAACGTCCTTGGAATTGGCGTTGCGGACATAACCAGAAGGTCGGGCATGCCGCCCTTTGACAAAAGAGCACTGCGTTGAGACACGCCGAAACGGTGCTGTTCGTCGCAAACGCATAAATTTAAACAGCGAAACTCTACGTTTGACTCGAGTATGGCGTGCGTGCCGACTACTACCGACGCCTCGCCTCTTTTTATTTTGTCTTTAATCTCTTTTTTTTCTTTGGCGGTCATACTGCCGCTTAAAAACACTATTCCGTATTCGGGAAAGTACCTTTTTACCAATTCGTAATTTTGTCTTGCAAGCACCTCGGTGGGGGCGAGAAACACGCTTTGATAGCCCGACGACACGCAAACGTACATTGCCGTGAGCGCAACTGCGGTTTTTCCGCTGCCTACGTCGCCTTGCAAAAGTCTGTTCATTACTATTCCGCTCGTCATGTCGGCGAAAATGTCGTTTACGGCATCCTTTTGACCTTGGGTAAACTCGAAAGGAAACCTTTGAGTAAACGCCACGGTATCGCGTGCAGAAGTCGTATAAGCGTTTATACGCGGTTGCTTACTGTCGCCTTTTATTATTTTAAAAGCCGAAATAAGCAAGAAATATTCTTCTGTTGCTATTCTGTCGGACGCTTTTCGTAAAAGGTCGAAATCGTGAGGATTATGCACTTCTAAATATGCCTCTTTAAGGCTTGAAAGCGAGTGAGATAAGGCGATTTTATCGGGAATGAAAGATAAAAGCGGAAGTTTCTCGGCGGCGGAAAGTACGGCGTTTCGCATTACCGATTGAGGAAGGGTCGATTTTACCGAATAAACGGGGACTATACCCTTTAATTTTTTTACGCTGTTTATCTCTTCAAACGAAGGATTTACAAGCGACACCGCCGATACAGAGTTGCGCACTCTGCCGTAAAACAAGTATTCGTTGCCCTCTTTAAGTTTATTCAAAACATAAGGCTGATTAAACCATAATACCGTAAAAACCAAGTCATTTTGCCTGCATAAAACTTTAATATATCTCGTCTTTCTGGACGAAACGAAGGTGTGCGGAACGGATATTACGTATGCGGGCGTAAGCACCATGTCGTTGTGATAACATTCGTCAAGCGGCTTGATATGCGTCATGTCGAGATAATTTCGCGGGAAATAATTTGCAAGATCTTCCGCGGTAAAAATGCCCGACTTTTTAAGATCCTGCGCCCTTTTATCGCTTATTCCTTTAATATATTTTAAGTCCATTTTTACCTCCGCAATCAAGTAATATGTAGTAAAAAAGAGGAAAACCGCTTTTGTTTTCCTCTTGAGTCGTCATGATTAAAAAGTGAGTATTATTCAATCGAGATGATATAATAATAAATCGGTTGACCGCCGTAAATCGCCTGCACGTCGCAGTCGGGATAGTCCTCGGCTATTTCGTCGGCCAAAGCGGTTGCCTCTTCTTCCGTAATACCGTTTCCGTAATAAAGATTGATGATGCTGTGCGTAGAATTTACGAGTTTGGAAACAAGTTTTTTGGTTACTTCGGGTACGGAAGAGCCTTTTGCAAGTATTTTTTTGTTGTCAAGACCCAAAATATCGCCCTCTTTAAGGCTCATTCTGTCCATTTTGGTGGTCTTGATAGAATACGTCACCGATGCCGTAGTTACGTTGTCGATTGCGTGCAGCATATTCATTAAGTTTTCGTCAACAGTTGCCTCGGGATTGAACGCAAGTGCCGACGAGAAGCCTTGCGGCACGTTTTTGGTGGGTATTACGTGTATTTTTTTACCCTCGACAAGCGATTTTGCTTGTTCTGCCGCCAGAATTATGTTGGTGTTGTTGGGGAAAACGAAAATATTGTCCGCATTGATTTTACAAACCGCATCGGCAATGTCCGAAGCACTCGGATTCATAGTCTGACCGCCCTCGACAACGCTGTCGACAAGCAAATCTTTGAAAATCGCACTTAATCCATCGCCTTGGCTGATTGCAAGCATGCCCATCGGTTTTTTCTCAGCCTCGTACTTTCTGATGAGTTCGCGGTTTTCTTCAAGCATGTTTTCGATTTTGATTTTATCGACTTCGCCGAGTTCCAACGCCTTTGTAAGCGCGAGACCCGGGTTGTTGGTGTGAACGTGTACTTTTACAAACGACAAATCGCCCACTACGATTACGCTGTCGCCTATAGACATGAGATATTCTCTCAATTTATCTATCGCCGCAACAGTGGTTTTTTTCTTGAGGTTAATAATGAAAAATTCAGTACAATAGCCGAATTCTATCTCACCCAAATTTAATATGTCGGCATGGTCGGATATCTCTGCCTTTTCGGGTTTGGTCTCGACGTCGGCGGAAACTTCGCCCTCGATTTCTTCGCCCAGAATGGCTTTGTTCATGCCCCTGTATACGGTCATAAGACCCATACCGCCGGAGTCCACTACGCCCGCCTTTTTAAGTACGGGAAGAAGTTGCGGCGTCATTTCGAGTGCGGCTTGACCCGCTTCGATAATGATGGCGAAAAATTCTTCTATGGTTTTTCCCCTGTAAGATTCCTGAGCCTTTTCCGATATCATTCTCGATACCGTCAGAATCGTGCCTTCCTTGGGCTTGGATACCGCGCTGTAAGCAACCGCAGTTGCATTTTTAAGAGCCTTTGCCAACGTCTTTGTGTCGACGGTCTGACAATCCCTTATAACCGAGCAAATTCCGCTTAAAACTTGCGAAAGAATAACGCCGGAGTTTCCTCTTGCGCCTCTCAACGCGCCTTTACTTACCGCGTCGGCAATGTCGTTCATGCGGTTGGATTTGCAATTTTTAAGTTCTTTAACCGCGCTTTGCATTGTAAGCGACATATTTATACCCGTATCTCCGTCAGGCACGGGGAATACGTTGAGTGCGTTTATTTTTTCCTTATTTATATCGAGCATTTTTGCTGCAGCCATTACCATTTTGGTAAACATTGCAGCATTTATCGTCTTCATTATACTAAAATCTCCTTATTTTGGGCGGCATTAAAAAACATGCCGAAAAAGGTGTTACAGTTTAACACCCATAATATTAACGTTGACGGTGTTTACTATCATACCTGTAAACTTTTCCACATTGTATTTAACCGTCTGTTTTAAAGATTCGGCAACGGCTGAAATTGAGACTCCAAACTTGATAATTACATACACGTCGATGTAAATTCTGTCCCCCGAGGTAGTGATTTTGACGCCCTTTGCCATCTTTTCTTTTTTAATTAATTCCAATAAACTATCGGAAAAACGGCGGGATACTGTCTCGACGATTCCGTAACATTCGAGTGCCGAATGCCCTACAACCCGTGCTATCGCTTTGTTCGATATAGATATATTGCCGTAAACATTTGACGTACTGACAGACATTTGCGTACCCTCCTCCTGATTTTTTCCTATATAACATTTTACTATAAACGCAATTATTTTGCAAGGGATTTTTATAGACATTTTAATATTTGAACTATTTTTACGATAATTATTTAAAAGTGGTCGATTTTTGTTGCTTTTTTAAAAAATAATTGTTATAATAGTTCAGTAAAATAGAAAATAATCCCGTTTGGAGGTGTTAATAATTATGTCCAGAGTATGCAGCGTGTGTGGAAAAGGTAGACTTTCAGGCAACAAAGTAAGCCACAGTAACCGTAAAACTCCTCGTTTGTACAGCGCAAACGTACAAAAAGTCAGGGTTGCTAATGCAAACGGTTCTGCCGAATATGCTTACGTTTGTACTAAATGCCTTAAAGCAAACAAAGTTACAAGAGTTTAATTTGCTTTATAAATCGGGGTTACTTTAAGTAACCTCTTTTATTTTTGCTTTTTCAGGCTTTTGAATTTATTGTTTCGGTCTCTTTCGGGACTTTTGTTGGAATCTTTTGGATTTTGTGTGCGGCTTTGGGTTTTTATTTTTTTTGGCGTTTTTATATAGCGCGACAAAACGCGCGTAAATATCCGTGATATAGAAACGTATGCTATTATTGTTGACGGAAAAGGATTATTAAATACTTGTTTGTTGAGCAAAAAGGTTTCGCTTTTTATTTGGCGAAACCTTTTTTAATTATTTAAGTTTGTAATTCTATTGTTTAACGCCGTTTTGCTGTTTTGCTTGCGCGTAAAAATTTAATCGGCGTTTTCTTGCTTGTTTTCTTCTTCGGCGTTTTCTTCTTCGGCGTTTTCTTCTATAATCGAATAAATTACTCCGCTTGCCAAATTTTTTACCGCTTGTTTGTCGATATTGTCGATGTTTTCGGCTTCTTTTGCGACAGCCAATATCTTTTGTTCGTTAAGCGATTGAGATATATCGCAAAGTTTGTCTATAATTTCGCCGAAACCGTACAATATAAACGTACTTGCCCAGGAAGCGATTATGCCGCCGACGATTATGATTAACCCGTAAATGCGTCTTGATTTGTTAAATATGTAATCACACCCCGCAATCACCGAAACAATCATGCCGATTACGGTTATAACTACTGCCAAAGTTTTGATTCTTTGCCCTATTTGGTCAAACATTTTTATCCTCCTTTTAGAAAACCGATTAATATTTTTGTTTTGCGGTTTACTAATGTACATATTTTGTACTTTTATACATAGTTTAGTACAAATAATGTACAATGTCAATATGAATATAGGAAAAAAATTAAAAGAATTGCGTATTCAACAAAATTTAACGCAAGAAATGCTTTCAGATTTATTGGGAATTTCAAGGGTAAATTACACGAGATATGAAAACGATAAAGTACGCCCCGATTATGAAACGCTGATAAAAATTGCCGATTTTTACGACGTTTCGCTCGACGATTTGTTTGACAGGAAATAAAAACTTTTAATATTTTAAAACGCAAAAAGGTTTCGCTTTTTATTTTGGCGAAACCTTTTTTATTTAAGTGAATTTTTTATAATAAATTATCGATTTTATATGCTGTTATCTGCTTTTATGCGTTTCTCAATTTTTCAATCATTGCCGCGCGGTCTGGCGAAGAAAACACCGAATTGCCGGCAACAAGCACGTCTGCGCCCGCCTCTTTTGCGAGTTTTGCCGTTTTTTCGTTGATGCCGCCGTCGATTTCGATAAGAATTTGTTTGTCGATATTTTTTAACTCTTGCTTGATTTTTCTTACGTTGTCAAGCGAACTTTCGATAAAACTTTGCCCGCCGAAACCGGGGAAAACGCTCATTACAAGCACCATATCGCAAAGGGGCAACAAGTCTATGATTTTGTCGGCGGAAGTGTCGGGATTGATTACAACGCCGCATTTTACGCCCATTGATGAAATTTTTTTAAGCACTTCGGCGGTGTTTTCTTTGCACGCCTCGTAATGCACCGTGATATAATCCGCACCCGCCTTTTTAAAGTCTTCGACGTATTTTTCGGGGTTTATAATCATCAAATGGCAATCTAAGGGAAGGTTCGTTCTCTTTCTTAAATCCGCCACCATTTTTATGCCGAAAGTAATATTAGGCACAAACACGCCGTCCATTACGTCGCAATGAATTAAATCTGCGCCGCATTTTTCGATATTTTGCACTTCCTTGCCCATTTCGGCAAAATCAGCCGATAAAATAGACGGAGCGATATAAGTTTTTTTCATACTCGTTTAGCCTCTTTAAGTTCTTTATAAATTTCAATATATCTGTCGTATCTTCCCTTGGGAATTTTGCCCTCGGAAAGGTATTCTTTCACGCAACAGTCGGGTTCGTTGATATGCACGCAACCCCTGTAATAACACTGCTTTGAAGGGTCAATAAATTCGGGATAAAACAACGTGAGTTCTTCTGGTTTTATCTCGTTTTTTATTATACTGAAACCGGGGGTGTCGGCGATTTCGAAATCGGCGCAGGAAATAATTTGCGAAACCGTCGTGGTTTGCTTGCCGCGTTCGGTTTTTTTAGAAAGGTCTCCCGTCTTTAAATTGAGTCCGCTGATTGCGTTGATAAGCGAGGTTTTACCCACCGCCGACTGACCCGCAAACGCGACGAGTTTACCCTTTAAATACTCTTTTAACTTGTCTATTCCCTCACCCGTTTTGCACGAAGTGAGGAAAACTCCGTCGGCAATACCCGAGTATTCCTCTTGAATTTTATCGAAAAGTTTGCTGTCGGTTTCGCCTTTATTGAGCGTGATTATAAACTTTGCGCCAGCCTTTACGCACGCGACGATAAGTTTGTCGACGGCAACGAAATCGGGCTTTGGGGAATAAGATATCACCACGTTTATGCAATCGACGTTGGCGATATTGGGGCGAATAAACCGCGATTTTCTATCGAAAACTTCGGTAATTACCCCGCTTTTTTCATCGATTTCGACAAAGTCGCCCAAAATTATTCCGTCTGCTTTGATTTTAAGCACCCCTCGAGGTATGCACTCGACGATATTTCCGTCCTCTATCGAGACGAAATATCTGCCCGAATGAACTTTAATTATTTGTCCTTTAATGAGAGTCTTCCTCCTTGCCGTTTATATACTTTCTGCGAAGTTGACCGCACGCGCCGTCGATGTCGTTGCCGAGTTGTCTTCTTACCGTTGCCGAAATGCCGCCGTCGTTTAAAAGTTTCGCAAAGGCGTAAGCCGATTTGTCGCTCGTGGCGAGCAAGTGCTTTTCTTTAACCTCGTTTAACCTTATCAAATTGACGTGGCACGGTCTGCCTTTTAATATTTTAATGAGTTGCTCGGCGTCCTTCTCGCCGTCGTTTTTGCCCTTTACAAGCGAATACTCGAAAATATATCTCCTGCCCGTTTTGTCGAAATAATGACTGCAAGCGTCTAAAATTTCAGATATTTTATATTTTTTTGCGATTGGCATAAGTTGTTTTCTGCCCTCGTCGAAAGCGTTGTGGAGAGAAACCGTCAAGTTTACCGAAACTCCCTCGTCGGCAAGGCGAAGCATTTGCGGAACAAGTCCGCACGTAGACAAACTTATGTTGCGCTGGCTTATGTTAAGCCCCTCTTTCGCGCTTACGTTTTTTAAAAACCTGACTACGTTGTCGTAATTATCGAGCGGTTCGCCGCTGCCCATAAGCACGATATTGGTCACGCTGCGTTTGTCCAAAGTGCCGCCGTGAAGCCTGTTTACCACCGCAACTTCGCTTAAAATTTCGCCCGAAGTCATATTTCGCACGAGTCCGCCGATGCCCGAGGCGCAAAACGCGCAACCCATTCGGCAACCGACCTGAGTGGAAATGCACTGCGTGTTGCCGTATTTATAAGTCATAAATACGCTTTCGATAACGTTGCCGTCGTGGAGTCTGATTAAGTATTTTTCGGTTCCGTCTTTTGACTTTTTCGTCTCGATAACTTCGCAAGGCGTATCGCAAAAGTCGCTTAAAAGTTTTTCGCGCAAAGCCTTGGATATATCGGTCATTTCAGAGATGGATTTGCCCGATTGAACGTTTTTGTATATCTGCAATGCGTGAAAAGACTTTTCGTCTGATTCTTGCATTAAATTTTTTAATTCTTCAAGGTTTAAATCCGCAAGAACACGCATTTTTTATCCTCCTCTTTTCTATTTTATAGTCGCTTTATATTTGCGGCAATTTTTATTCTTTATTTAATCCGACGCAATTTGCAGACGAAAAAGCCCGCACCGAAACTTACGTCGGGAGTAAACTGCAAGCCGTGTTTCGTGTAAATTCCGTTTAACTTCGATTGTATTTTTTCTTCCTCGAATCGGTCGGTTTTACTTAAAAAATCGCTTATTATATCGGCGTTTTCCTCTTTTAAAATCGAACACGTGGAATAGTAAAGATAACCGCCGACCTTCACGTAATTGCTCACGGTAAAAATGAGTTTCTTTTGAATTTCGATGAGATTTTTAATGTCTTCTTCGGTGCGGTTGAGTTTTATATCGGGGTTGTCTTTAAGAACGCCCGTTCCGCTGCACGGACTGTCTAAAAGCACCGCGTCGAATTTTTCGTTTAAAGAATCATCGTACACCGATGAATCGCGTTGCTCTACCGTAATGTTGTGTTTTTTCATTCGGCTTGCGTACTCTTTTATAAGTTGCGCCCTGTGGGCGTGCAATTCAAAAGCGGTGACTTGCTCGAATTTGTCCGCAAGGTTTACGGTTTTTCCCCCGGGCGCGCTGCATGCATCAAGCAAAGTTTTTCCGCCCGAAACAGCGTCGCAAATGGCAACCGAGCCGACAGATTGAAAAGTATAAATACCTTCGTCGAAGTCTTTATTCCTTTTAAATCCGTTGACGAAATACGCCCCGTCAAACGGCGTTTTTTCATAAGCAAAACGCAAATAATCCAAATATTCCTCTCCGTTTGCGCCCTTGTTGAACCTTACGCAAGTGCGCTCGGTATCGCAAGACATTATTTTAACAGCCTTGTCTTCGCCGTAAGAAGAAATGAGTTTTTTCACTAAAAAAAGCGGATAAGAATATTCTACCGATAGTCTTTGTATCTTTTCTTGCGGAAGCGGCGGTATTTCGTCTATAAATTTGCGCAAAACCGCATTGACAAAACCACTCATACCGCCTTTGCCGAGTTTTTTGCACAGCGTGACGCTGCTGTCGGTTACCGCATAAGGCGATTTACCCAAAAATTCTATGTTGTACATTGCGATTTTGAGTATGGTGCGCACGACGAGTTTCGGATTTTTGGGGCATAACCGACTTATATAATAAGAAAGTCTTACGTCGTTATCGAGTACGCCGTAGACGATTTTGGTCGTTTTGGGGCGGTTTTTCTCTTCGATAAACGTGCCGTTTATGGCTTGTTTTACAAATGCCTTTTCACTGTAAACTTTGTTTAAAACACAGTAAGAATCGTAAAAAACGTTAATCATTTTTTACCCCGAGAATGTCTCCTTTTTCTATTTTTCTGCCGAGTAAAAAACTGTAATAATCCATTTTTTTACTGCCTTCGAGTTGCAACGTCTTTATCTCGAGCGAGCCTTTGCCGCAACCCACCAAAAGCGATTGCTTGTCCGCTTTTAACACTTTGCCGGCATCTCCGCTTTCTTCGCTTACTTTCGCACTGTGAATTTTAAGCATTTTGCCATTTAAAAAAGTATAAGCCGACGGCCATGGGTTCATTCCGCGCACCTGGTTGTAAATTTTTTCGGCGGTATCGTTCCAATTTATTTCTCCGTCTTCTTTTTTAAGCATCTTCACTACAGTCGCTTGCGAGTCGTCTTGCTTTTGGGGGTGAACGTCGCCCGCTTCTATTTTATCGAGCGCGTCAACAATCATTTCCGCACCCAAAACCGAAAGTCTGTCAAAAAGTTCGCCCGCGGTTTCGTCCTCTTTAACGGGCGTTTTTTTGACAAACAAAATGTCGCCCGTGTCGATGCCCGCCTCGGTTTTCATTATTGTAATACCCGTCTCTTTATCGCCGTTTAAAATGCTCCACTGAATGGGGGACGCTCCTCTGTATTTGGGTAGCAACGAGCCGTGCACGTTGATTATGCCGTGCGGAGCGATGTCTATAATTTCCTGAGACAAAATCTGTCCGAAAGCGCACGTAACCATTATGTCGGGTTTTAACGCCTTTAAGTCCTCTACACCCTCGAATCTTATTTTATTGTATTGCAAAACTTTTAAACCGTGCTTTAAAGCACACTCTTTAACGGGAGAAAACGAAACTTCGCCGTTTCTGCCCCTCGGTTTGTCGGGTTGAGTGACTACGCACAGTATTTCGTGTTTGCTGTTTGCTATTTTTTCAAGCGACGGCACGGCAAAATCGGGCGTGCCTAAAAATATCAGTCTCAATCTTCCACCTCGCTGCGGATATTGTCCGCTTTGTCAATATATAAAATTCCGTCAAGATGGTCGTATTCGTGACAAACGGCTCTTGCGAAAAAGTCGCTCGCTTTAAGCGTAAACCAATTTCCGTTTCTGTCTTGCGCCTTGATTTTTATATTCTTGGGTCTTTCGACGTCGCCCCATTTGCCTACTATCGACAAACAGCCCTCGACTCCGTATTGTTTGCCCGATTCAGAGATGATTTCGGGGTTGATAAACTCGAAATAACCTTCTTCTACGTCTACGACGAAAATTCTCCTTAATATCCCCACTTGCGGAGCGGCGAGCCCTGCGCCTTGCGCCTTTTTGAGTGTGTCTTTCATATCATCTAAAAGTTGACTTGTTTTTGCGCCGAAATCGGTCACGTGGAAACACTTTTTCCTCAATACGTCGTCGCCCAACTGAACTATTTTTCTTATTGCCATTTTTACCTCCAAACCTTTTGCCCGTAATCGCTTAAAACGCATCGTTTAAAATTTGCCGTTTTAAGACATGCTGCCGGGGTTTTCCTCTATGTATACAAGCGTTTTGTTATCCTTTGCCTTTTCCGCGACGGTATAAATTTCATCCAAAATTTTTCCGTTGCCGCTTTTAAGCCGCATAAGCACCTGATAACGATATTTGTTTTTTATCCTTTTTATGGGGCTGCGCATTTTGTTGAAGAACAAAAACGCTTGCTTGTTGTTGTCGTAAATTTCTTTTATATTCAAATATACTTCTTTAAGTTTTTCCAAAGCGAGTTCGTCGTCGCCGCTTTCAACCATCACCCTTACGATAAGCGCGAACGGCGGGAAGTTGGTCATTTTTCTTACAGAACATTCTTTATTGAAAAACCCGACGTAATCATACCTTACGGCGTACTGAAGTATGCTGTTTTCGGGAGAATAAGTCTGAAGTACGACTTTGCCTTGTTTGTCCGCTCTGCCGCTTCTGCCCGAAACTTGTGTAATCAATTGAAAAGTCCTTTCTCCGCTTCTGTAATCGGAAAAATACAAACTCATGTCGGCGTCGAGTATCCCAACAAGCGTTACCGCCGGGAAATCGTGACCTTTTGCAATCATTTGCGTGCCGACAAGTATATCCGCCTCGTGCGAGGAAAATTTTTTAAGTATTTTAAAATGCCCGTCTTTGTTTTGCGTGGTGTCGTTGTCCATTCGCAAAATGCGCGCTTTGGGGAAAAGTTCGTTAAGTCTCGTCACGACTTTTTGCGTACCCGTACCCATAAACCCTATGTTTGTACTGCCACACTCGGGACAAGCCGAAAGCATATTGTACGTCGTGTTGCAATAATGACATTTAAGCACGTTGCCCACCGAGTGATAATTCAGCGAAACGTCGCACTCTTTGCACTTAGGCACGTAGCCGCAGTCTTTACATATGATTTGTTGAGAATAACCGCGCCTGTTTAAAAATATCATCGCCTGATTGCCCGAATTTAAACACTCGGTCATCTCGTCTATAAGCGCGCGAGAAAACTCCATGTGGTTGCCTCGCCTTAATTCTCTTTTCATGTCGGCGATTATTATTTCGGGCAACTGCTTGCCGTTTATTCTGTTTTTCATTTCGACAAGATTGTATTTGCCCTCTTTTGCAAGCAAATACGATTCTACTTTTGGCGTCGCGCTGCCGAGAATGAGTTTACAACCGTTGTATGCGGCGCGATATTTCGCTATGTCGGCGGTGGAATACCTTGGATTGGTTTCGCTTTCGTAACTGCCGTCGTGTTCTTCGTCGATGATGATAAGTCCCAGATTTTCAAGGGGAGCGAACACCGCGCTTCTCGCACCTACCGCCACCTTTGCCTCGCCCGAGCGAATACGCCACCATTCGTCGAATTTTTCTCCCGCGGAAAGTCCGCTGTGAAGTATTGCCACCGCGCTTGAAAATCTCGCCCTCAGTTGAGACAACATTTGCGGCGTCAACGCAATTTCCGGCACGAGCATCAATGCGGTTTTGCCGCTATTTACCGTGCGTTTTATTAAATTTAAATAAACTTCCGTTTTTCCGCTGCCCGTAACGCCGTGCAAAAGTTGAACGGTTTTGTCGCTTTTAAGAATGCTTTCTATTGCCTTATTCTGCTCGGCAGAAAGATTGACTTGCTTGAAATTTTCGTCGAGCCCGATATACGGCGAACGGTTTATTCTTTCTTCGTTTACTATAAAACAACCCTTTTCTTCGAGGGCTTTTACCGCTTGAGAGCCGTAAGTTTTGTTCAGGTCGGAAAGAAGATATTTTTTGCCTTCTTCCATAAAAGACAAAAGCGCGATTTGTTTAACCGCATTTTTCTTTAATTCGCTTAAAATTTTGTCTTTGTTGCAATTTTGAGCCAAAGTGACTACGTTGCGGTTTTTCTCCCTGACTTTGCCCGTACGCATTTCGGCGGGCAAAAACAACCTGAGCGATAAAGCCATCGGCACGTGATACCTTTTTACTATCGCTTTTGCTATTTGCATGCACTCTTCGGTGAGCGCGGGCGTGTCCTCTACGGGGCGCAAAACGTGCTTTAATTTGTCTTCGGGATAATCGGAAGTCTGCTTTATGTCGACAACTATTCCGCTTTTGAAAGTGCGACCGAAAGGCACGACTACACGACTGCCGACAAAAACGTTGTCGCAGTCGATTTTATAATCAAAAACTCTGTCGACTTCGCTTATCGCCACGTCGACTATCACTTCCGCTACCATATGCCTTTCTCCGAAAATTAAACTGTTTGTCCTTTGGTTTTTTCTATACGTTTAAAATTTTATGGTTTTTAAATGCGGCTCTGTCTTTTTGAAAATACGTTTATGAAACCACACCTTATAAGTTCCGTTATGAAACCGCACCGTTTTCATAACCGCCTTTAAAATCGCTTTATCAGTCGCGAAAAAACAAAAAACTTAAACGTTGAAAAAATGTTCACAGCCGCGCTATGAACATTTTTCGTCAAGAAAATCCTTTAAAATTTTGATACCGTAACTTTGCCTTCGTAAATTTCTCTTGCGGCAATCGAAAGGGGTTTTTCTCCGCCGGGGACTTCGGTAAGTCCCTGATTGTGCGCATTGTCGATAAGTTGTCTTGCCCTCTTGGACGCAACAACGCAAAGCGCGTATTTAGATCCTACTTTTGCCGCTATTTCATCGATTGGTGGTTCGTTTATCATAATTAACACCTCCGTTAAATGTTAAAATCGTTTTTAATATTCAGACTTCCCGAAAATTTTATAAAGAAATAAAAATCCCGGAAAATTGCCGTCAATTTAGTTTTTTATGTTTAATATTATTCCAGATTCTGGATTTGCTCTCTTACTTTTTCGATTTCGCACTTGAGACTAAGCCCCGCATTGGTAATTTCGATATCGTTTGCTTTAGAGCAAATCGTGTTTGCCTCTCTGTTGAATTCCTGCACTAAAAAGTCGAGTTTTTTACCCGCTTCCGCCTCGTTTACGATGCTTTTAAACTGCGAAACGTGCGAATAAAGTCTCGTCAATTCTTCGTCGATATTTGACTTGTCGGCAAACAACGCGACTTCTTGCAAAAGTCTCGTTTCGTCGGGTTTTACCGCTGCGAGATAATTTTCTACCTTTTCGCGAAGTCTTTGGGCGTAATCTTCGGCGACGAGCGGCGCGCGCTTTTTGATTTTGTCGACAATGCCGCCGATTGTGTCAATACGTTTAAGCAAATCGCCTTTGAGTTTTTCGCCCTCGGTTTGTCTCATTAAATTGAGATTATCGCACGCTTTTTGCACCGTATCGATAAGAATTTTTTCAAGTTCTTCGGTGTTTTCGGCGGTGTTGGTTTGCGAAAGCACGTCGGGCGTGCGCATAAGCGACGTAAGCGTAAAATCGTCTTCAAGCGAGGGAAATTCTTTCATGAGGGCGGTTGCCGCCTCCATATATCCCTTTGCAAGCGCGATATCTACTTCTACCGCCTTGGGAAGTTGCCTTTTGTCAGAATAAGTGACGAACAACTCCACTCTGCCCCTTTTAATCTTTTGTTGAACGGCTTTTCTGATTTTGTCGTCCGACGAAATAAACATGCGGGGATATTTGGGAATTACCTCTAAAAACCTGTTGTTTACGGTTTTTAATTCTACGGTAAGTTCTATACCGTCGCCGCTGTATTCCGCTTTGCCGTAACCGGTCATACTGTACATAATTTTCTCCGTCGCACTTTAAAATGCTCTTTATTATTTGTGTGAATTTTTGTATGAGCGGATTTTGCCCCTTTGCTTTACTTGCGCAATTTAACCACAAAATACCACTTATACATAAGTATATCACTAAACCAATTATATTTCAAGCATTTAAATGCAATTTTTATTATAGATTAATATAATTAATTTTAATATACGGAATTTATGTGTTTTTAATTTTAACGGGAGGAGGCTGTCGGGTCGATAAACAGCCGAATAAGAGAGACAATCACCTATGCGAGAGATAATTTTAAAAAACAGACGGCAATATTAAAACAATAATAACGGTGTATCCGCATTGACCGCACCATCTTAATTGTTGTAATTTTTCGACATGGTAAAATATAAGGTGTGACAACATATTTTCGTTTTGCCACACCTTAAAGTATTATATTATTTTATTGCTTGTTTATCATTTGTTTAAACTCGTCTTCGCCGATGATTTTTATGCCGAGCGATTTGGCTTTATCGAGTTTGCTGCCCGCCTCTTCGCCCGCAAGCACAAGGGTGGTAAGTTTGCTTACGCTGCCCATACATTCGCCGCCGAGCGACTCGATTATTTTTTGCGCTTCGCTGCGTTTAAACGATGACAACGTACCCGTGAGCACAACTTTTTGCCCCTCGAACGTGTTGCCGATTTTTATATCTTCATAATGCGGCTTTACCCCCAAAGACAAAAGTTCGGCAATTTCTTTTAAATTGTCTTCGTCTTTAAAGTAGTCGATTATATTTGTCGCAAGCACTTCTCCTATGTCGCCGATGGACAAAATTTGCTCTCTTTCGGCTTTTTCAAGTGCGTCGAGACTGCCGTATTTTTTAGCGAGTTCTTTAGCCGTTTTTTTGCCTATACCGTCAATACCGAGCGCGAAAATAAAACTTTCGAGCGATACTTTTTTGGATTTTTCTATAGATTTTATCAGATTTTCCGCTTTCTTTTTCTGGAAACCGTCGAGTTTTTCAAGCGTTTCGGCGGTAAGTTTATACAAATCGGAAAACTTGTCTGTGCCGAGTTCGTCGAAAAGTTGCCCCGCCGTCATTTCGGAAAAGCCGTCGATATTCATTGCGTCCTTTTGGGCAAAATTGACTAAATTGCCAACTACCCTCGGTCTGCAATCTTTGTTGGGACAGAAAATATTTGCGCCTGCTTCCTCGAGTTTTGTCTTGCAATAGGGACAAAATTCGGGTTTTTCGATATCTTTGCTGTCGTCGAAATATTCGGTTGCACCCAAAATTTCGGGGATAACCTCGTTGCTTCGACGAATAAGCACCCTCGCCGGTTTTTTGACTTTTTTCCTTAAAATATCACCGAAATTGTTGAGCGTTGCCCTCTTTACCGTTACACCGCACAATTCAACCGGTTGAAGTATGCCGAGAGGAGTGAGTTTGCCCGTTCTGCCGACTTGCCAGATTACGTCGTCAAGAACGGTGGTTACTTCCTCGGGTTCGTACTTAAACGCTATTGCCCACCGCGGAAATTTTTCGGTACTGCCGAGCACGTCTCTCGCTTTAAACGAGTTGAGTTTAATTACCGCGCCGTCGGTAAGCACGTCGATTTTTTTTCGCTGTTCTTCAATGTATTTAAGTGCGTCGAAAATGTCGTCCACGCTTTTGCAAATGCGCAAAAAGTCGTATACTTTAAAGCCGTTTTTCTTTAAAAAATCAATGGCTTCCGTCTGACTGTCAAGTTGCCCTTCCGACATGTAATTTACGTCGTAAAAATATATCTCGGGCTTTCGTTTTTCGGTAACTTTGGGGTCTAAATTTCTTATTGCTCCTGCCACCGCGTTTCTCGCATTTTTTAAGGTTTCTTCCGATGTTTTGTTGATTTCGTCGAGCACGGAAAGACGTATTACCGCCTCGCCTTTTACCTCTAACGTGCCTTTATAGGCAATCGATAAGGGGAATGTTTTTATGGTAAGCACTTGCGCCGTTACGTCTTCGCCCACTTCGCCGTTTCCCCTCGTGGTCGCCCTGACGAACTTGCCGTCTTCATATGTGAGCGAAATGGTAAGCCCGTCGAATTTATATTCCACGGTGTACTCGGGGTCTGCCATTACCTTGCGGATTTTTGCGTCGAACGAACCTATTTCGTCCTCGCTGACAGCCTTGTCGAGACTGTAAAGTCTTGTGATATGTCGGTGTTTTTTAAACGCGCTTATCGGCTCGCCCCCCACCCTTTTTGTGGGACTGTCGAAATACACTTCTCCGCTTTGCTCTTCAAGCGATTTAAGTTCGTCGTACAGTTTGTCGTATTCGCCGTCGGATACGGTGGGATTGTCGAGCACGTAATACTCGTATGCGTATTTATTGAGTAAATTGACAAGTTGTCTCATTCTGTCTGCCATAATTTCTCCTTAATGCCACCTTAATGCTGCTTCTTAATTTTTGTGTTTGTAGTATTGCGCAAAACCTTTTTATTGCACGTTCGTTTTAATTTACTGCACGGGTTTCATCGGGGCGAACTTCGCCGAAAGCGATTTTATTCCCACGTTTTTAAACGCTACGTCCACAATCAGGTTTTCGCCCTCGCCCTTGACGGTGATTACCATACCTTCGCCGAATTTGTCGTGTATTACTTTCATTCCCGTTTTATAGCCGGTGTATACGTCGGACTTTGCGGCTTTGGGTTTGTTTGCGTTTAACGATGAGAACCCTAACCCCACCCCGCCGAGTGCGGATTTGCTTTTACTTGCGCCTTTATCAAAAGTGTTTGAATTGGACGCATAAGTCGGATATTCGTCGCCGAAATCGTCGTTATAATCGTCGTTTCGCTTATAATAATTTGATTTTTGATAACTGTTTTGGCTGCCGCCGCTATACCCGCCTTGGTTGCCGTTTTGATAATTATTTTGATATCCGCCCGAGCCGTATCTATTATTGCCATAAGAATTGTAGCCGCCGCCATAACTGCCGTACGAATTGCTTTTATAGCCGTAAGCGGAGCGGCTGCCCTTTTCGGGAAGTCCGATTTTCGAGGCGATTTTGGATAAAAATTGCGAACGGGACATAAACTGCGACTCTTGTCCGTAAAGTCTTCTTTCTTTTGCTCTCGTAATGTAAAGCCTTTCTTCCGCTCTCGTGATTGCCACGTAGAAAAGTCTGCGTTCTTCCTCTATGTTGCCTTCATCTTTAGTTCTTGACGAGGGGAATAAATTTTCGTCCATACCCACAACGAACACGACCTTGTATTCGAGACCTTTTACCGCATGCACCGTCGCAATGGTAACAAAATCGCCGTCGTTTATTTCGTCTGTATCGGAAGACAAAGTGACCGAATTTAAATAGTCGGCAAGGGTTGCGTTTTCGTTTTGTTTTACAAATTCCACGACGGAGTTTTTAAGTTCGCCGACGTTCATCTTTTTAGAGTCCGCCTCGTCGGTGTCGTCGGAAAACATTGACATATAATTGGTTTTTTCAAGCACTCTGTCATAAAGTTCGACCACGTCGCAAATTTCCCTGTCTATCATTAAAGAAGAAATGAGTTTTCTGAACTCTTTCAACCTGTCTTTCGCACCTTTCGATAAAGGAAAATCTTCCACGTCGGACAAACTTTCGTATATCGAAACTTTGTTGTCGGCGGCGTATTGAACGAGAAATTCTATGCTTTTATCGCCTATGCCGCGTTTCGGCACGTTGATTATACGCAAAATCGACTCGTTGTCGAGCGGATTTATAAGCACTTTAAAATAAGCGAGCAAATCTTTGATTTCCTTTCTTTCAAAGAATTTAAAGCCGCCGTAAACCTTGTAAGGTATGCCGTACTCCAAAAAACTTTGCTCGAACGACCTCGATAAGGCGTTCACTCTCATAAGTACGGCGAAATCGGAATAAGAATAGCCGTAATAAGAAAGCGATTTAATGGTTTTTGCAACGAAAAACGCTTCGCCGTTGCCGTTTTCCGCCTCGAATGATTCGATGGACGCGCCGTCGGGATTTTCCGTCCACAATTCTTTGTCCGTCCTTTCAACGTTGTCTTTAATGACGGTGTTGGCAAGGTCGAGAATTTTCTTCGTCGAACGGTAGTTTTGCTCTAATTTGTAAATTTTAGTACCTTTGAAATCTTTGTGGAAATTGAGTATCGTCTTTATCTCCGCGCCGCGCCAACCGTAAATACTTTGGTCGTCGTCGCCCACGGCAAAAATGTTTCCGTGTACGCTTGCGAGCATTTTCACAATGCGGTATTGCACGGCGTTGATGTCCTGAAACTCGTCGATATGTATGTATTTGAATTTTTCGGCGTAATGCTCTCTCACGTCGTCGAACCTTTCAAGCACCTCGCAGGTCTTCCACAGCAAATCGTCGAAATCGAGACACGACGAACTTTGCATTTCTTGCTCGTAAGTCTCGTAAATGGGTAAATATTTGTCGGCGTTGTAAAGCCTTACAGTTTTATAACGTATCTGATCGCAAGTGATTCCGTTGCTTTTTGCGTTTGAAATGAAATCGGCGGCATCTTTAGCCTTTTTTCTTAAAGTGCCTTCTTCGCTGTCGTGAAAGTCTCTTTTGATTATGCGCTTAATGTGGTTTTCTTTGTCCACTTCGTCGTAAATGGTAAAATTGAGACTATACCCTAGTCTGTCTATCGTAGAACGCAAAATTCTCACGCACATGCTGTGGATTGTAGAACACCAGATATACTCCGCGCCGTCGACCATTAAAGAGAGCCTCTCTTTCATTTCGCCCGCCGCTTTGTTGGTGAACGTGATCGCCAGAACCGATTGCGGCAACACGCCGAGTTTGTCTATTATATAAGCGATACGACTTGTAAGCACTCTCGTTTTTCCGCTGCCCGCGCCCGCAAGCACAAGCACCGCGCCCTCGGTGTCTAAAACCGCCTTTTTTTGTTCTTCATTGAGTTTGTCTAAATAATCGTACATATTCTTCTCCTAATATATATTAACATATAGTAAGATTATTTTCAAGGAAATTTCGCAACTAATCGACCGTTTTTAACCTCTTTTTAACCGTATGAATTTTTGCGGACTGTAAGTGCGATTTTTACAACTAATATCATATTTTCTGCCGTGTTTACCGCAAACGTATGCCGTAAACACGACAGAAGCCGCATTTTACCACACTGTTTTACGCATTTAAAAAGCCGCCCTTTTCGTTTAAAATAAAAGGCGGCAAAAATTTTTAAATTTGATTGCGTTTATACAAACTTTTCATACTGCATTTCGTTTTTATATCTTTCGAGCGCGGCGCGATATTTGTTGGAAAGTTCCATCGAATAGCGTTGCTTTTGCTCGTAAGTGAGCGACGCGTAATATTCTTTATCGGTAAGCCTGCCCAGAATGTCGCTCGTTTCGCCCACCGTATCGAGAATGGTTTTTACCTTTTGGTAAAATTCTTCGTCTTCCTTACTGCCGCCCTTTACTGCGGTAGCGGCTTTGTTTTGGTAATACTCGATTACCTTGGACGCATTTACGCCCTCTTGATCGGCTTTTGCAATTTGCTCGTTTACTTCCTCTTTGTGTTTTTCCCAAAAACCCGATTTCATGCGGGTTTTCGCCTCTTTCGCCATTTGGCGAAAACTTTTTTCCTTATCCATATTTCTCCTTTAAAATTACAAGCGGCGGCATAATAGACCGTCAATTTAAATAAACGTTTCTACAAAAAATAATTGAAATTATGCGGTATTTTGCCGTCATAAATCAATGATAGATTGTGGCAGTGCCGAAATAAAAAACGCCCGCCAAAATCAAAAAATTTCAGCGGGTGTAAAAATTAGCCTTTCATATTTCTCTTTCTGGCAGCTTCTGCCTTCTTTTTTCTTCTTACCGCAGGCTTTTCGTAAAATTCTTTGCGGCGTAAATCTCCGATGATGCCGTCTCTTGCGCACTTTCTTTTAAATCTGCGAAGAGCGTCTTCCAACGATTGGTTTTCACCAACTCTTACCGTAGACATGTATATTCAACCCTCCTTTGCCCTATGGCAAATGACTACTTTCACATTAAGCATATATATTATATAGAAAAATATGCCTATTGTCAACAAATTTTATCGCAATTTGTAAAATTTATGCCGGTTGCCAGCCCATTTTTTGACCACACAGTATGTGAATATGCAAATGCGGCACGCTTTGACCCGCATCGTCGCCTTGATTTATCACGAGTCTGTATCCCCCTTCTAAATGCAACACGTCTTTAAGGGTGGGTATTGTCGCTAAAATTTTGCCGAGCATAACCTCGTCTTTTTCGGTCATTTCGCTTAAATATTTAAAATGCGTCTTGGGTATGGCGAGATAATGATATTTTGCCTTTGGCTCGATATCGCAAATAATTATCATGTTTTCGTCTTCATACACCTTGTTTACGGGAATTTCTCCGTTTGCGAATTTACAAAATAAACAATCCATTTTTTATTCTCCTTTATGTTTTAACCGCTTATTTTAAGCGGCATTTTTATTATTTTTGCCGTTTTTGCGGCAATTTTAACGCTGTTTACGGCGGTTTTTATTGGTCTTAAACAATTTCGTCCTATTATATATGGGTTATTTCACTATTTCGGCTTTTGCACCGTCGAGATATTTTTCGGTAAGTTTTACCTTTGCGAGTTTGTTTTTCGGTTTTTCGTTTACGTATACCCTGATGTAATTTTCGGTGTAACCCACGGTCATGCCGTCTTGCTCTTCTTCGGGCAAAAACTCTAAAATTTTGCCGAGATTTTTATCGATAAACTTATCTTTTTGCACTTCTTTTGCTTCGATAAGTCTGTTTAACCTGTCCTTTTTAATCTCGGGCGCAAGTTCTTTAAGTTTCGCACCGACAGTGCCCTCACGCCTCGAATACGGAAAGCAATGCACGTCGGAAAATTCAACCTCGCTTACAAGCGCGAGCGTATCTGAAAAGTCTTGCTCGGTCTCGGTGGAATAGCCGACTATTATGTCCGTGGTTATGCCGGCATTTGGATAAAATTTCCTTATCAAATCGACTTTTTGCTTAAACTGCTCTCTCGTGTAGTGCCTGTTCATTTCTTTAAGTACTTTGTTGCTGCCCGACTGCAAGGACAAGTGGAAATGCGGGGCGAAATCTTTAAGTTGTTTAGTCGCGGACAAAAATTTCTCGTCGATTACGTTTACTTCGAGCGAACCCAGCCTAATGCGGCAATTTACGTCTTTAAGGCTTTCAATAAGCCCCGTCAAGCCCATGCCGCCGTAATTGTACGCCGTGAGATTTATGCCCGTGATTACCGCCTCGGCGGGCGACAAATATTCGATTTCCTTTAACACGTTTTGCGGGTCTCTCGACCGGCTTCTGCCCCTTAAATAAGGAATAATGCAGTAAGAACAAAAGTTGTTGCAGCCGTCCTGAACCTTGATATACGCCCTTGCGTTGCTCGTTTTTGCGGGCAGATATTCTTCATAATAATCGGCGGAATCGTCGATTTTTTCGCCCTTTTCTTCAAGCATGGAAAGAATTTTGTCTTTTGATTTAGTGCCCGTGACGAGCGTGACGCCGTCTTTGTTTAAAAAGTCTTCAGGGGCTTTTTCCGATGCGCAACCCGTGATGATGATTTTGGCGTTTTCGTTGTATTTTTTCACCCTCGCCACCGCCTGACGGGATTTCTTTTCCGCCTCGCCCGTAACGGCGCAAGTGTTGATTATGTATAAATCGGCATAACCGAGTTCGTCCGAAGTCTCGTACCCGAGACTTTTAAGCCCGTTTATAAGTGCCGAACTTTCGCAAAAATTTACTTTGCAACCAAGCGTAAAAACTACCGCCTTCATTGTAATTCTCCCAATAAATATACGACTATGGAAGTCATGGCAATCGCCGCCGTTTCGGCACGCAAAATCCTTTTACCCAGTGAAACCGTGCTGTAGCCGAGGTCTGTCGCCGCTTGCGCCTCTTCCGCAGAAAAACCGCCTTCGCTGCCCACGACTATCGCCGTATCGCCGTCGATTTTTCCCAAAGAAGTTGAATTTTCGGTGACAAATTCACAGGCGAACAACTTGTTTTTCGCACTTTCGCCGTGGAAAAGAGCCTTTTCAAACGTGTCCTCGTACAAAATTTCGGGCGCGATACTTCTGCCGCACTGCTTTGCCGATTCGACGGACACCCTTTTAAGGCGTTGAAGTTTGTTGTCGTTTATATAAGCCGAACAAAACTTTGACGAAAACACGACTATTTTTTTCACGCCGAGTTCGACCGCTTTTTGCACGACGAGTTCGGTTTTGTCACCTTTTAAATACCCGCAAATCAGCGTGACGAAATTTTTACACTCGCATTCGGAAACCCTTTGTTCGATTATTTTTGCCGAAAAACTTTTTTTATCCACTTGCGTGATGCTTGCGAGATATTCTTTTTCGGTGTTGTCGCAAAGTATTATCTCGTCGCCCACGCGAAGTCTTAAAGTGTTGACTGCGTGGTTGTATTCTTCTCCGCTCACGGTGGTTACGTCGCTTACTCCGTCGACGAAAAATCTTCTCGGTCCGCTCATTGTTTCACCATAGAAAGTGCCGTCCACTCTCCCTTCGTCCTCGATTTATCGACTTTGAAACCATGCTTTTCGTAGCCCGAAATTACGTCGTTTACTCTGTCGTTTAATATTCCGCTTAAAATAATCCTGCCGCCCTTTTTGATATGTTTATCTATCGTTTTGACAAGAATGAGCAATACGTCTGCTGTAATATTGGCAACTATGAGGTCGGCGCACACGTCTTTATCGTCTAAAAGATTACCCTCGTCAACGACGCAAACGTCGCTTACGTTGTTTAACGCGCAGTTGCGTTTTGCCGTTTCGACGGCTACGGGGTCGTTATCTACCATATACACTTTTCCCGCGCCGAGATTTGCGCACGCTATGCCTAAAATTCCGCTGCCCGTACCTACGTCGACGGCGGTCATTCCCTCTTTTACGTACTCGCTTAAAAACTCTATACACATGGAAGTCGTCTCGTGTTCGCCCGTGCCGAACGCCATATTCGACTCGATGCGCACGATTTTTTGCCCTTCTTTGGGCTGTGCGTCTATCCATTCCGGACAAACGAGAATTTTGCCGAGATCGATCGGGCGGTAATGCTTTCTCCACACCTCTATCCAATCGTCGCCGTCAACCTCTCTTTTGACCGCTTCGAGCGAGCCGAAATCTAAATAGCCTTGCGCGTTTTTCTTCATTTCGTGCAAACGCGACTCGATTTGCGGTATTATTTTTGCCGCTGAGTTCACGTCGAAATAAGCCTTTACAAGCGTGCCGCTTGTAAAAGATTTCATTATGTCGTCTTCGATGTAATCGAATGTAGAACGGCGGTTTTCGATGAGTTCTATAACGTCCTTTACGTCGCAGATAGCCACGCCGTAATCGGTGTATTCCCACATTAAATCCGAAACGAGTTCTTGCGCTTCGGACGTTGTCGATATTGTCAATTCAACGTATTTCATACAATAAAGTTTAACATATTTTTTTATATTTAACAACAATTTTTTGCATAATCCTTTCTATATTTATCTTTAAAAACCGCTTAAACGTATACTTGCGGTTCTTCTCTTTGTTTAATTATTGAAAAAAGTAATTTCGTGATAAATTATGCGGCAGTGAAACAATACTAAATCAAGTCAAAACAAAGCCGAAACAAGGCGATGTCGCAATAAATGATTGATTAGCATTTTGCGTTATGGCGAGAAAAATACAAATAAGGCACGCGTTGTTGTGAGGGCGCATAGCCGAGCAAAACGCGTGAAATTATGCGGTATTTTTCCGCCGGAAATCAATCGGAGGTTGCGACAGAGTCGTAAAAAAAAGACTACCGAGTTATCGATAGTCCCAATGGGCAATAAAAGTTGCCGTATATGTTTATTTTTTCTCGTACGGGTCTACACCGTATAGACTTTGTACGTTGCTTGAATAGTTTTTGATATCGGAATACTGTTTAATTTCCAACTCGTCGTCGAAGTCTTCAAGCATTTTCTTTTGCGTTCTGCCGACCTTCATGGGTACCTCGATTTTGACGGTTATATACAAATTGCCGGTGCCTCCTCTCGACGATTGAATACCCTTGCCTCTCATAACGAAAGTCTTTCCGCTTTGAGTGCCTGCCGGGACGTCGAAATCAACTGCATTGTCGACCGTAGGTACTTTTACCGTGCCGCCCAAAACAGCCGTCTTGTAAGAAATAGGAACTTCTACGTATAAATCGAAACCTTTTCTCGTCAACATTTTATGCGGAGCAACCTTGAAAAGCACAATCAAATCACCGCACTCGCCGCCGTAAGGAGACGCGTTGCCGGCACCTTTTTTGGTCATATAACTGCCCGTATCCGCACCAGCCGGTATGTCAAGTACAACCGTGTTTTGCTTTCTGTTGTAGCCCTTACCGCCGCAATCGGGGCATTTCTCGAGAATTATTTTACCCAAACCGCCGCAAGCGGGACATGCGCGCGTGGAAACAGTACGGAAAAATCCGTTGCCCGCCGAGTATTGCACCTGACCGGTGCCCTGGCATTTATCGCACGTTTTAAACGCAGTGCCGTCTTTACTGCCGTTACCTTTACAACTTTTGCAAGGCTCTTTACGCATATAATTTATCTCTCTTCTGCAACCTTTTGCCGCATCGAGAAAAGAAAGTTCGACTTCGATCGTTACGTCGTCGCCCTTGGTGTTTCTTTGCGCCCTTGAGCCTCCACCCGTAAATTGCGAGAAAATATCGCCGAAAATATCCGAAAATCCGCTGAACCCCTGACCCGAAAATCCACCTGCGCCGCCGAACGACGAAGCACCGGGGTGCTCGAGTTCGAAGTCGTATTGTTTTCTCTTTTCGGGGTCGGAAAGAATTTCGTTTGCCTCGTTTATTTCCTTAAACTTCTCGGCGCACTTTTCGTCTCCCGGATGAAGATCGGGGTGATACTGCTTGACAAGTTTTCTGTATGCCGATTTGATTTCGTCTTGTGAAGCGGTTTTTTCCACTCCGAGTATTTTATAATAATCTGCTGCCATAAATATACCTTTTATTCTTTAAATAAACGGATATAAGGAGGAAAATTTTCCTCCTTTATCCGCAATATGTGTGTTATTCGTTTGATTTTTGCAAATCTTTATTCGATTTTCATCGATTAGTTGCCTTGGTGGAATTCGGTGTCTCCGTCAGCGGGCTGCTCTTGTGCGCCTTGCGCTTGTTGATAAAGTTTTGCAAATACGTCCTGAGCCTCTTTAGAAAGTTTTTCGGTAGCCGCCTTAATTCTGTCGGTATCGTTGCTTTCGAGTTCGGTCTTTGCTTCTTTTACCGCGTCTTCGAGTTTTGCCTTGTCTTCTGCGGAAATCTTGTCGCCGCTGTCTTTCAAAGTCTTTTCGATTTGGAAAATAAGTCCGTCAAGACCGTTTTTAGCGTCAACCGCCTCTTTTCTCTTCTTGTCTTCCGCTTCGTATTGTTGAGCCTCTTTTACAGCCTTGTCGATTTCGTCTTCGGAAAGGTTTGTAGAAGAAGTAATCGTGATGTCGGCTTGTTTCTGAGTGCCTAAATCCTTTGCGGTAACGTGTACGATACCGTTTGCGTCGATATCGAACGTAACTTCGATTTGAGGAACGCCCTTAGGAGCCGGAGCAATACCCGAAAGATTGAATTGACCAAGCGTCTTGTTGCCGTCAGCCATCTTTCTTTCACCTTGCAAAATATGAATGGTAACTTCGGTCTGGTTGTCCGCCGCAGTCGAGAATATCTGAGACTTTTTAGCGGGGATAGTGGTATTTCTTTCGATAAGCGGAGTGCATACGCCGCCGAGCGTTTCGATACCGAGCGTAAGAGGAGTTACGTCGAGAAGAAGAACGTCTTTAACTTCACCGCTCAATACGCCGCCTTGAATTGCCGCGCCGATTGCAACGCATTCGTCGGGGTTGATACCCTTGAACGGCTCTTTGCCGGTTTCTTTTCTTACCGCGTCGACAACTGCGGGGATTCTTGTAGAACCGCCGACAAGGATAACTTTTTCAATGTCGCTATATGATAAGTTTGCGTCTTTCATAGCCTTTTGAAGCGGCTCCATAGTCATCTTTACAAGGTCGTCGGTAAGCGCGTCGAATTTTTGTTTAGTAAGCGTAACGTCGAGGTGTTTGGGACCCGTAGCGTCAGCAGTTATATAAGGAAGGTTGATGTTTGTGGAAGAAGTGGAAGAAAGTTCTATCTTTGCTTTTTCCGCAGCCTCTTTCAACCTTTGCATTGCCATTTTATCTTTTGACAAATCGATACCCTCTTTGGACTTGAAGTCGTCTACAAGGTAATCCATTATTCTCTTATCGAAATCATCGCCGCCGAGCATGCAGTTACCGTTGGTTGCCAAAACTTCGAATACGCCGTCGCCTATTTCAAGAATAGACACATCGAACGTACCGCCGCCCAAGTCGTAAATAATTACTTTGTGAGTTTTAGACTCTTTATCAAGACCGTAAGCAAGCGCAGCCGCCGTAGGTTCGTTGATTACACGAAGTACGTTGAGACCTGCGATTTTACCTGCGTCTTTAGTTGCCTGTCTTTGGCTGTCGGTAAAGTATGCGGGGCAAGTGATTACCGCGTCTTTAACCGGTTCGCCGATATAAGCCTCGGCGTCTTTTTTAAGTTTTGAAAGTATCATTGCGGAAATCTCCTGAGGAGAATATTGTTTTCCGTCGATATTTACTTTATAATCGGAACCCATATGTCTTTTTATGGAGATAACCGTTCTGTCGGCGTTTGCCACCGCCTGACGTTTTGCTACTTGACCGACAAGTCTTTCACCGTCTTTTTGAAAACCTACTACCGAGGGGGTCGTTCTCGAACCTTCGGCATTTGCGATTACGACGGGTTCGCCGCCTTCCATTACCGCTACGCAAGAATTTGTAGTACCTAAATCTATACCTATAACTTTACTCATAATTTTATATCTCCTTTTTGTGTATTTTTCTGATTTGAAATTTATATGCCCGGCTTTTGCAAAAAGCCGTAAAACGTTTTATTTTACAACGACAACTTGCGCATAACGCACAACTTTGTCTTTAAGTTTGTAACCCTTTCTGAATACGGTTTTTACCGTACCTTCTTCTTCTCCGTCCTTTGCTTCTTCCTGCATTACCGCTTCGGCAAAGTTGGGGTCGAATTTTTCTCCTACGGGGTTTATTTCTTCGAGTCCGAGATTTTTAATGACTTCGTTATATTGCCTGAATATAAGTTGAAGTCCTTGTTTGGTCTTTTCGTCGAGGTCGAAAGCAAGCCCTCTTTCGAGGTTGTCGCCGATTACTAAAATTTTCTTGATTGCGTCCGTTTGTCCGTCGAGATAAGCGGTTGCCCTTTCGGTTTGCGTGCGCTTTCTGTAATTGTCGTACTCGGCTGTCACTCTATACCATTTATCCTTATATTCCTCTGCGAGTTTTGCGTTTTTTTCCGCTTGATCTTTAAAGGATTCTTCGTGATGCTTGGTTTCGTGCTCTTTGTTTGCCTTGTTTGCTTCTTTTTCTTTATCTTCTTCTTGTTTTATATCTTTTTTATTTTCTTTTTCCATTTTTACTACCTATTGCTTAAAATATTTTCCAGAATCTTGCCCACGTTTTCAAGAACGGCTATTACCTTCTGATAATCCATTCTCGACGGTCCTATTACGCCGTACGTACCCAATTTTTTGCCGTTTACGTTGTAAGTGGCGGATATAAGCGAACAATCTTCGGGGACGTCGTCGTATCCGTCGGACCCGACTTTTACGTTGATTTCGATATCCTTTCCGTTGTCGTCTAAAAGTTTGATTACTTTGTCTTTACTCGTCACTACCGACAAAAAGTTTTTGATTTTCCCGACGTCCGAATATTCCGGGTGGTCGAGAATTTTGTCTTCGCCTTCCAAAACGATGTCTTCGTTGTTGCGGATATACTCTTTCAATGCCTCGATTACGTTTAAAAAAACGTTTTTATAACCGAGGAAGTTGTCCTCGATTTCGGGAGACATCAAGCATATTTCTTCAACCGTTCTTCCCGTAAACATTCTCGCCAGAATATCGCCGGCGTCGTTTAATTGTTCGTCGGTCATTTGCGGCGGAACGTCTATGTAGTTGTCCTTTAAAAGTTTTGTTTCCGTAACTATTATGACAAGAGCCTTATCTTGTTTAAAACGGAAAAGTTTTAAATTGATAATCTTGTCGGTGCCGTCGTGCGGAGCAACCGCAACCGAGGTGTAAGACGTAAGTTCGCTTATTACCTTGGTGGCGTTTTTAAGCACGCTTTCAATGTTTTGTGTCTTTTGATTGAACGCCTCTTTAATGTAATCGAGTTCTTCAACCGTAAGATCGTCTTTTACCATCAACTCGTTGACGTAAAGTTTGTATGCTTCCGCAGAAGGAACTCTGCCCGCCGACGTGTGCGGTTGAGACAAAAAGCCCAACTCTTCAAGCGCGGACAACTCGCTTCTTATGGTCGCCGAACTTACGTTTGACATGTACTTTTCGGTAATGCTTTTAGATGAAACGGGAACGGCGGTATCGATGTAATCGTCTACCACAATTTGAAGTATCTTCTTTTTTCTGTCGGATAATTCCATTTTGTCCCTCCTTTTCGCTTACCGGATTGGCACTCTCGGTATTTGTTTGTTAGCACTCAACGTACCCGAGTGCTAATTTTGACTATATTGTATAACTTATTTTTTCGTTTGTCAACAGTTTTATGTAATATTTTTAAAAATTTTTTTATTTTTTTTGAAGCGTTGAAATTATTTTTACTTTTGACTTTTTTTGAGTGGTATTTTTTATTCGGCTTACCTTTCGTATGCGGCAAAGGCTTATGCGTGTTTAATATTCGACAATATCACATTACACGCTTAAATCGTCAATCGTTATGTATATGCTTTAATTTTAATCAATATCTGCTAAATATCGGCAATATACGCGCGACATATACTTTATTAATACGCGCGGTTTAAATATATATAACAAAAACAGGTTTATACCCGATTTATATACATACGCGCGCACGCAACGCGCCCGCGCTATCATTATTTATTGTACGCGGTTATTGAGTGCAGTTGTTATATTTGCAACGTTATGCCGTCAGCCTGAAAATTCAAAGCAAAACAAAAAGAAGACAAACCCCGAAGGGAGTGTCTTCTTTTTGTTTGTATTTTAAGGGGGATTATGGGTGAACAATTTAAATAAACTTAAAAGAATTTCTCTTCCTTTTTGTTTATGCCTATATAATAAACTATTATTGTGATTTTTATGTGATAATTACATATGTTTTTTAAAAAAATTATATGTTTTTTTATTTTATTTTGTCGGAAAACGTTTTCCGACGTAAGTAAAACGCTTTACTTTGTCGCCGTTTGGCAAAATTATCTCTTCGTCCCACATTTCAGCCGGTCTTACCCAAATTTGTTTGTCGCCGTATTCCGCCCGATAAACAACCTTTTCCTCCAGAGTTTCGCTGTCGGACGCAACGTATAACAAAGTGTAATAATTGCCTTTAAAATGCTTGTACACGCCTTTTTTTAAATTCGTTTCCATATTTACCGATTTTATTTTATCATACGTTTTTTTACTTGTCAATATCGTTTTTTAAATTTGAGACAACTATTTTTTTCCAAATTATTTTACCGCAAAAATTAAAAACGAAAGCGTGGGGTTTTATTATCCAAACGCCTTCGCTATATTGATTAATATTGTCGTATGCGCGTATGCACACGTGAATAGATTTATAAAACAGCCTTTATAAAGCCGCCGCAAATCACGCTACAACACCGTGACTGACTTTGCGAGATTGCGCGGCTTGTCGGGATTTATACCCTGTTTTACCGAAATTTCGTATGCACAGTATTGCATGGGGAGTATGGCTAAAACCGAAGTCAGTTCGCCGAAATCTTTTAAAATACAAAGTTTGCTTTTATCGCCCGTGTAGCCTTTTACGCACTTTTCGGTAGTGAAAATTACGCAATCGGCACCCCTGTATACCCCCTCGCTTACGCCGTTTAAGGTCTTTAAAAACACATCTTTATCCGTCGCAAAAGCGATTATAAGACTTTTATCGTCGATAAGCGCAAGCGGACCGTGTTTCAACTCGCCCGCAGGGTAAGCGTTTACGTTTTTGTAAGTAATCTCCTTGAGTTTTAACGCGCATTCCAAAGCCGTATAATAATCGAGATTTCTTCCGATTGAAAAAATTTTTTCGCTGTCTGATATTTTATTAAGCAAATTTTCGTCGAGGCGATAGCCATTTACCTCTTGAGAAAGCGCGGTTAAATCGCAAGCGTTTTCGCCCGAAAAATACTCTGCAAGTTTGTAAAAAACAATCAATTCCGCGTCGTAAGCCTTTGTACTCGCCACAGCAATTTCTTCACCCGCACACATGGGCAGATAAACCTCCGCAAGCCGCGCAAGAGTCGAACAAGTCACGTTTGTGACGGCTACAGTCTTTATTTTATTGATTTTTAAGTCGGCGATCAGCGACAAAACGTCGGCTGTTTCACCGCTTTGAGACACCAGAAACGCAAGAACTTTTGCGTCTTTTCTCACCGGTCTCACGATAAACTCGCTCGCTATCACGGCGTATGCGTTTATGCCCCGCCGTCTGAAAATTTCCGCGCCGAAAAGCGACGCATGATAAGACGTGCCGCAACCTATCAGATAAACTTTGTCGTACTCTTTCAAATCGATCCCTTTTAGTTTTTCGTCTAAATATTTTTTATCGTATATGCCGTCGACGGCGTTTACCACGGCGGGGATTTCTTTTATTTCTTTTATTGTGTTGTAGCCGCTTTTTACCTTTGCACCGCCGTAACACTCGGGCAAAATTTCGGTCATTTTTTGAATTTTATTGCCATTTAAGTCGTAAAACTCTATTCCGTCCGACTTCATGACCGCGATTTCGTCGTCGTTAAGCGAATAAAACTTTTTGGCAAAACACGAAAAACACCTTACGTCGCTCGCCGCCATACAACCGCTTTCTCCCACTGCCGCATACAGCGGACTGCTGCGTTTTGCGAGATACACTTTATTATCGCCCTCTTTTATGCACGCAAAAGCAAAACTGCCTTTTATTATTCCGCACGTCCTTAAAACGACGTTTAACTCGTCACAATCAAAGGTCGACAAAAGTTCTGCGGCGCGCTCGGTATCGGTATCGGAAACGCACTTCACGCCTTGCAAATAGGTCTTTTCGATTTCTTCGGCATTGTCGATAATGCCGTTATGCACTATCGCCCACTTTTTGTCCGCCGAAGTGTGCGGGTGGGCGTTTATTCTGTCCGCTTTGCCGTGAGTAGCCCACCTTGTGTGCCCTATACCAACCGAAGTTTTTTCGCCGAAATTAATTTGACTTTCAAGATTATTTACGCTCCCCTTGTCCTTTACGACTTTGATTTTACCGCCGGATATAAAAGCAATTCCCGCCGAATCGTAACCTCTGTACTCCATTTGCTGAAGCCCTTGAATGAGCATTTTTTGTACGTTTTTGCTGCCTATATAGGCGATTATTCCACACATTACCCCTTTTTTATCTCCTTAATTATGGCGTCGGATATCTCTTTTGCATATTTTTCTCCTTCTACGGTAATTCTCGTTTTTTTCTCCGTACCGCTTTTTCTTATGATAATTCTAATTTTACAGCCGTCTATTGTTGCGGTTGTTTCGTAATCTTTAATGCCCGTTTTAATATCGTCATTATCTAAATTTACGTTGATTTGCGGGCATAACTTTAAATTTTTATGCGAATAAAACACTTCTTCGTCATCGAGCAGGCATCTGCACAAAATTTTGGCTGTGAGTATTCCGTCGCCGGTGCAATGCAGATTGTTTAAAATTATATGCCCTGACTTTTCTCCTCCGACAACTGCTCCGGTCTGTTTCATTTTTTCGCAAACGAATTTGTCGCCGACTTTTGCTCTGAACAACTTAATGCCGCTTTTTTCAAGTTCTTCCTGCACTCCGGAATTGGTATAAATCGTACCGACGCAACAATCGTTTGCAAGAATTCCGCGACTCTTGTAATAAAGAGACAAAATATACAGCATTTTATCCCCGTCGATTATTTTTCCGGATTTATCGACCGCCACCACTCTGTCGGCGTCTCCGTCGAAAGCAAAACCTATATCCGCCCCTTCATAAAGCACTTGTTTTTTTAACTTTTCAACGTGCAACGCCCCGCAACCGACGTTTATTTTACTCCCGTCGCCGCTTGAAAAAATCGCTTTTACCTTTGCACCCGAATTTTCAAACACGGTAGGCGCGATTTTATACGCCGCACCCTCGGATGCATCCAGAACGACGGATAACCCGCTCAAATTGCCGCCCGCATCGCTTAAAAAATCGACGTAGTTTTTTACAACATCTTCGTTTAAAAGGCAATTTCCGGGTTTTTCTCCTTTTAAAATAAGACTTTCGTCAAAATTTTCTCGCCGTTCGTTTGAAATTTTGCGCTCGGTTTGCGGAGATATTTTTTCGCCCTTACATGAAAAAATTTTTATTCCGTTGTACTTTGGCGGGTTGTGAGAGGCTGTGACCGAAACGCCGTAATCGAAACCGAGTTTTTTGGTCAGATAAGCGATTCCGGGCGTGGTGCAAATTCCTGCGTCAACCGCAGAAGAGCCGTTTTGCTTTAGTCCGCAAGCAAAAGCATAAGCCAGTTGTTTACCGCCTGTACGCGTGTCTCTGCCGATAAGCACTTTTATTTTTTTACCGCGCGACAGCGCGCTTCCGCATAAAAACGCCTCTTTTTCGGTAATTTCTTCGCCGAAAATTCCACGTATGCCGTCAGTGCCGAATTTCATAATTTTACCCCCGTTTTGCGCTTGAAATTTATTCGGTCGTTTTTTTTATCATTCCCCTTTCGTTTTTTACAACGGGCTTTACCCTGCCGATGATAAAATCGTTTTCTTTTGTGTCTTCGGTCAGGTTTGTTCCCGCACAAATATAAGTGCCGCTGGCGATGTTTACGGGCGCGATTACATTTACGTTGCTGCCTATAAAACAATCGTCGCCGACAACCGTTTTGTATTTGTTCTTTCCGTCGTAATTTACAAAAACCACCCCGCAACCGACGTTGCAGTTTTTGCCTATACGGCAATCGCCCACGTACGCCAGATGACTTATTTTACAGCCGTCGCCCACGCGCGAATTTTTGATTTCCACAAAGTTGCCCACCTTTACGTTTTTCCCTATTTCGCTGCTGCCGCGCACACGCGCATATGGTCCGATAGTACAGCCATCGCCAATGGTGCAGCCTTCTATAAAACTCCTGCAAATTTTTACGCCGTCGCCGATGAAACAGTCTTTTATCATTACGTCTCTGCCCAAAAAACAGTTTTTACCGATGACGCAATTTTCGATTTCGCAATAACCTTCGCATAAAAAATTATCGCCGACGCTTACTTCTCCTTTAATTTTTACCGTGCGTTTATGCCGAATTTTGCAGTTTTTGCCTTTTTTTAACATATATTAATCCCTCTTTGCGTATTATATCTGTGTATTTTGCCTTATTTTTCGCTTTTGAAAATTTTTTGAAAAAATGTAAACAAATGTTTGACTTTTGCTTTTTACGGTAGTATAATAAAAATACAAACAAATGTTTGTGTTGGTGGTTTTATGATTGACGAAACGCAACTTAAAATATTGACCGAAAGCGCAAAATACGACGTGTCGTGCTCTTCTTCCGGTTCTGCGAGAAAAAACACGGGCGGTATTGGCAACGCCGCGGTTGGCGGAATTTGTCACTCGTTTACCGAGGACGGAAGGTGTATTTCTTTGCTTAAAATACTTATGTCAAACGACTGCGCTTACGACTGTCTCTATTGCGTAAACAGAAGGAGCAACGACGTACCGAGAGCGACCGCCTCGCCCGAGGAATTGTGCGAACTTATCATCAATTTTTATAAGCGCAATTATATCGAAGGTTTGTTTTTGTCGTCAGCCGTGATTAAAAACCCGAATTACACAATGGAAATGCTTTACCGCACGGTAAAACTTTTGCGCGAAAAATACTGCTTTAACGGCTATATCCATTTAAAGGGAATACCGGGCGCGGACGAAAATCTGATTCTCGAGGCGGGCAAAATCGTGGACAGAATGTCTTTCAATTTAGAACTGCCCTCCGAAAAAAGTTTAAAACTTTTAGCCCCGCAAAAAAATAAAGAAACGATAATTACGCCGATGAAAAAACTTAAAGAAAAAAAATTGATTGTCGGCGGCGACAAAAGGTCGAAATTTTTGCCCGCGGGTCAAACCACGCAAATGATTGTGGGCGCATCAAACGAAAGCGACGGTCAGATTGTGAAATTGACCGAGGCTCTTTATAAAAAGTTTTCACTTAAACGGGTATATTACTCCTCATATATACCTATGAATAAAGACGTTTCTTTGTTACCCGTCCTTCCTACGGGGCTTATGCGAGAACACAGGCTGTATCAGGCGGATTGGCTTATACGTTTTTACGGGTTTTCTTCAAGCGAGATTGCGGATGAGAACGAAAATCTCGATATGGAGGTCGACCCCAAATGCTCGTGGGCGATTAAACACCCCGAATTTTTCCCCATAGAAATAAACACCTCCCCGCTCGAAATGCTTATAAGAGTGCCGGGAATAGGACTTAAAAGCGCGTATAAAATCATTGCCTCGAGAAGATGGGGGAAAATCTCTTACGAAAACCTCGCCAAAATGCGCGTTGTAATGAAAAGAGCCAGATATTTCATTACGGTGGGCGGCAAATTTTTCGGAATAAACAATCATTTACTCATTAAACAAAATTTATTGGATAAGGACGCGAATTATCAACAACTGTCTATGTTGTCCGACGCGGGCACTACGCTTTCCGTCCTTACGGGAGAATTATGAACATTTTTATTTACGACGGCAGCATCGTCGGTCTGCTCAGTTGCATTTTCTTTTCTTACAGCAATAAAATCAAACCCGATTTTATTTACACTGACGCCGTGCAGTACACCATGTGCGACATTACTTACGATATCGCAAGCGACGAAATAAAAGCCGAGCGCGTAGAAAGAAAATTAAAGACGATTTGCGGAAACGGAATCATAAAAACGCTTACCGACGCATTGAGATATAAAGACGAAACCAAACATAAAATAGTTTTCGATTACGTTTGCGAAATAATCGACACAAACTCTTCGTTAAGGGAAAATTTCATAAACGCAAAATCGAGAGATTTTATATTTATGCTCGACAAAATTTATTTTGAAGTACATCGTTTTACGGGATTTATCCGTTTTATGGAGACGGAGGAAGGCATTTTTTACGCCCCGTTTGAACCCGATAACGATATAGTCGATTTGCTTTTGCCACACTTTGCCGCACGCTACGGCAACATTCCGTTTGTTTTGCACGACGTAAAGAGAAACAAAATGTCTATGTCTAACGGTAAAGAGCGCAAAACGGTAAACTGCGATTCTCCCGTAACCATTTATCTTTCCGAAAACGAAACCAACTTTGTCGATTTGTGGAAGGCGTATTATAAAAGCGTAAACATCGTGTCGAGAAAAAATTTAAGGCAAATGAGAAATTATATGCCCACGCGATATAATAAATACGCTCCCGAAAAGCACGAGACAAATCTGGTTTTTTAAGCAAAAGCGGCGAAATTACAAAACGAGAACCCTTACGTAACAATATATGTAAAATTTGGTTTTTTGTTGTTTTGCCCGACAAAAAACCACAAAACAAAGTCTTTGGATTTTAATAAAAATGTTATAAATTTACCCGGGCTTTTGTAATTAAAATTGCGGCGTCTTTGGCATGCAATAAACGAGATTCGTTACATTTATAAGTCGCCATTATAAGCGAAACAAAACTTTTTTTCATCACAACTTTATTATTTAAAATATCCCTTATACTAAATTTCCACATAAAAAAATACGGCAGTTTTTTCTGCCGTATTTTTTTTATTATATTGTTTGATTATTAGTTTTTCTATCTCTTTTATTCAGTATATTTTGTCGGTTTTACGCAATACGTATACCGCAAACAAAACAGTTTTACAACTTAACGATAAGTTTATCTATATCGGTATAATCGTAAACTATTCCGTTTTTACCAACGTAACCTTTATAGTTGAAAAATTTGTCGGCGTAAATCAATTCGTAAACGGCTTGCTTTTTCTGGAAGTTTTCGTATTGATTGAAATACGTTTCCAAATCCTCTTTCTTTTCTCTGTTTTCTTCCAGGTCTTTGTCGAAATATTCTTTTTCCTGACCGATAAGTCCGCACTGAATAGAATCGGTTTCAAAATTGAATACATATATTTCTCCGTCGGAAGCGAAGTAATAATAATTGTCGTTATCGATACAGAAAAATTTATCGTTGCAATATCCCGTTTCCATAGACACAAACAAACTTCTTTCCCTTTCGGGCGTGTCGGAGAACATAGAACAGCCTTGATACAAGTTTTTATTAAAACTAAAACCGAATAAATCCAGAATCGTGGGCACGGTGTCGTAAGGACTCGTCCACCTTTCCAGAATCATGCCTTCGTCTTTATTTGTGCATTTTGCATAACCTTTCGTAATATTACCCTTTCCTACGCTGAATCTCGGGGTTGCGCTGCCCTCGCTGTACACGATTTCTCTGCCGTCTTTGTTTACTTTAAGGGGTAAACTTCCGTCGTAAATACAAAACGGCACGGTATAAAGGCTTTGATGATAATTGTCGTTTATGTCGTACCCTTTAAGTATAAAAGCAAGTTCGTGGTAATATGCGTTGTGGTCGCCGAACATAACGAAAGTCGTGTTTTCAAGCCTGCCCTCGTCGCTCAATTTTTTTATAAGAGACTCGATACCTCTGTCAAGATCCATATATGCGGCTTGATATTGTTTGTATCTTAAATATAAAACGTGCAATTCTTCTTCGGTGAAATCTTCGGCTTTTACTATGCCCGTGTCGACAAACTCCGCAATGAAATCTGCTTTTGTGATATATTCGTAATAATCGCACAAAAACGGTATCGGGGCTTGTTTTCTGAACGCAACTTTTTCGGTTTGCGTCGTTTCGGAAGTATAATCCCAGAACGGCTCGTTTTTAGCGTTTGCATAACTGACCAGATTGTCGTAATTGCCGTGCATCGTAATCGTCGTCACGAAAGTGTAAAACGGCGAGTCTTCAGAATCCGGACAAATTTCGCCACTCATTGTGGACATCATTTTATAGTCGGAATCGAGATTATAAAAACTTTCTTTCCCGTTATGCCCGTCAAGCGAAGGCATTTGCTCCAAAAAGTACAGATTTGTAAATCCGAGAGCATGGTGCGACGAGCCTCTGTCGTAAAATTTTGCTACGTTGTTGTGCATATAAGAAGTAGAATACCCGCTGCGTTGAAAAACCGCAGGCAATGAGAATTGACAATTTATTTTACCCTTTTGAGAGTCTTCTACAAGTTCGGTCGAAAGCACCGTTTCGGTGGGATAACTACCGAGAATAGAAATACCTTCGGATTGATTTGTTTTGTTTTTGCTTATGTAATTCACCGCCGACACGCCCTGAGTCATAAGCGCGTATAACGTAGGAGTGAATTTCTCCCTCACGCCGAACCACTCGCCCGATTCCATCATTATCATAACGAGGTTGTTTCCCTCGCATACGCCCGTGTACGGAGTGTAATTTCCGCTTTGCGATGACATTTTGCCTTGTTTTAAAAATTGATTAATTTCGTAAAGTTTGGTTGCTTTGTTTTTATTATTTGAAAAACCGAGTGCTTTTGAGATATTCCTGAAATAAAACGCGTAAGTTCCGAATTTTCTAAACGCTTTTACTTTTAAAGTAAAACTTAAATCCTTGTACAAAATCTGGTCGTCCTGAAGTAAATAATAATCTTTATCGGACGGAACTTTCAAACTGTTTGCTGCTACCGTATAAATTGTACCCGTCAACGTTTCCATAGCCATAAATACAACGAGAATAAACGAAACGAATTGTTTCCCGTGCGGTTTTATGGTTTTATACTTTTTCAGATATACGAGAAAACATATTTCTGCACCGATAAGCACCAATAACCCCACAAGGAACGGCATACTGACGAAATCGCTCGAAAAAACGTCCCCTACGGCAAAAACCAGATTGAGCATATCTACGGTAAAAATATTTTTCATCGTCGGGTGTTTGTACATCGCCTGATTTACAAACGACACCGTCGCCTGAAGAACGAGCATTGCGACTATACACACCGCCTCCGCCTTGAACGACGGAATGAGAAAAATTACCATTGCTATCGAAAGCAGCAACAGTAAATCAAGCCAAAAATATTGAGGGAAAACCCCTATTTTCATCACGTTAAAAGTAATAAACTCAATGAGTACGGCAATCAGAATGAAACTTGCCAAATACATAAGTTTTTTCTTTAAATACGCTTTCATTGGTACTCCTTGTTTAATTTATCAACGACGCATAAAGCCTTTTGATATTTCGCCGAGCGTCGCCTCCGCAATAAATCTTAATAAAATTTCGGTCTGTATAAAACGCATAATTCAATAATTTGTTTTCAACCAAAAAATTTTCGATGACCTTTTTATATCTTTCGTCAAATGCTACGGCTATAAAACCGTCTTTTTCTCCTAAGGCAAACGGAAAAATATCGACGGAATCGCTTATTATCGTTCCGCCGCGTTTTGTAAAAGTATTAAATACCCTTGTATTTATGCCCGAACCGATAAGATATTCGCTTGCTTCTTTTGAAAACACGCAAAAACCGTAATCGCTTAATGCTCTCAACTGTCTATAACCGACCGTTTCAAGCATTTTCGGGGTAAAATCGTCTGGAACAGCGCAATAAATTCCGTCGGTATCGGTAAAATTTTCGTACTCGCACGAAAACGAACGCGCAAGTATCGCGCCCGTCACGTCGCCGCCGCCACGCTTTAACAGTCTGATTTTACCACCCGAAGAATAATAAAAACCGGGAATAACCACGCCTTTACCATTCTTTAATAAAAACCGCACTTTATCCGTATCGACGAAAAAGGTATCTTGGCTATTTACGTCGGTTGTACTGCCACGCTCGCTTTTATCGCTTTGCCTGCATTGCCGTTTAAAATCCCGGTTGCCGTTTTTAAAAATTACGTCTTTGGCGTCTGAAAACGTAAAGCCGCAATATTGAGAAAACAGTTTTGCCGTAAGCCTTTCGCCCGCGGACACGAATTCGTCATACGTCGCAGACAAAACGCTGTTTTTTAAGAACGCAATTTCGTCGTCCGCTTTAAAATCGACGTTTAACAAAAATTGCATGTTTTTAAATCGTTTTAATACGTTTTGCCATAAAAAATCGCAATCCTTTCCGCAATGCGAATATTCGTAAATTTTTATAAGCGCATCGGTAAGTTTAATTTTTTCTTCGCCGTTTTTGCCGATTGCCGAAACGACGATTATTTTTCTTTCGCAATCTCCGAGGACAATATCCGCCGCCGCTTTTACGCCGTTGGCGTCAGAAAGCGAACTGCCTCCGAATTTGCAAACTTTCAACTACAATATTTCGCAACTACAACGTAAGTAATCAGTGCGAATATCACCGCGAGTAAAAACGACGGAACATATTCGACGATAAATGCCAAAAAACCTTTTTCTTGTTTCATAATTCCTCCTTGGACTGCCAGTAATAATCACTTAATGTTTTACTCAAAACTTCGCTGTTGACGTACCTGACTATCTTTCCGCCGTTGACGATTGAAATAACGCCCGTCTCTTCGGAAACGATAATCGATGTGACGTTGACGGTTTCGGTAATGCCTATGCCGGCGCGGTGTCTCGTGCCCAAATCCTTGGGAATATTAGTCTCCTGTGTGAGGGGAAGGAAACAACCCGCAGCAATAATCTGAGTCCCGCAAATTACCATTGCTCCGTCATGAAGAGGCGTGTTTGGGAAAAACACGCTTTCTATAAGAGCGGAAGAAATATCCGAATTAAGCCTCACGCCCGAGTCCAGAATGGTGGACGGAAAATTGTTGTTGGCTAAAATGATAAGCGCACCTACCCTGTTTTTAGACATATTCTGAATCGATTTAGTCAAACTTTCGATACACTTTTCGTCGGTAACTTTAATTTTATAATTGTCGTTGTGTTTGACGTCTAACGTTTTGTTGTTGCCGAACGAATAAATTGCCCTCTTCATTTCGGTAGCAAAAAGTATAACGTAAATAAGCACAATCGCAACTATTATCGCTAAATAGATATATGACGGAAATCCTGCTACGATAAACAGAGCCGCCGAAAGCAGCAGAAAAATAAACGTAAATAAATTTACTATACCTGCATTGTTTTTCCTGGCAACACAAATCATCCACATAAATATCGCCGTAAATAAAATCATATAAAGTAGCGATACGCCGCTAAAATTCTCAAAAGCGTATTTAATTTGTTTACCGATTCCCTTCATGTTTCCTCCAAAGTACCGAAAACTAATAAATGCGACAAAGTATTATATGTAAAATATAATAAACTTGTAATTGCAGTATCTATTTTAGCGTATTTGCGGCGTTTTGTAAAGCGTTTTTAAATTTTATATTTAATTAATATATATATTTATACTAATTTTTTACTGATTTTAACAATTTTTACATCTTTTTACCTGAAAGTAAACGTTGCACGTTTTAAAGCACACGTCTGCTCTTTATACGACAAACTGAATACGCCTGCCACTAAAAACTTTAAAAATAAGCGCGCCACTGCAGCGTTTAACATGTCGTTTCATAAAATTAAAGCCCCGCCGAGAAAAATGAGCGAGGTCTTAATTAATATAATACGTTTTGTTTATTTAAATATCCGATGCGCACATATATCGTAAAATTTCTTTCTTTTGCGATTTTAACCGCTTGTTTTTACAGTGTAAAAAAACAAAAACCGCCAATTTTACGCAATACGTATCGTGTAAAGCGGGAAATTGTATAAAATTATTTTATTACTTTATACCCCGTAGGCCCCAACACTTTTTCGACTTCGTCGACGCTTATTTCTCGGTCGGAGTAAATGTAAAGTTCTCCTTTAACATGAGAGGCTTCTACCTTGTTTACCTTCATTCCCCTTCTTATGGCGTCGCAAACGTGGGCTTCGCACATCCCGCACATCATGCCGTCGATTTTAAAAGTCGACTTTATCAAATCTTTCTTTTTAAATAAATTTAAAATTCCCATAAATTACTCTGCTCCTTTCAGGCTTTCTACCATATCGATTTTTTTGTTTTTTCTTGCTACTAAAAGTCCCACGAAAAGCGACACGGCAAACGTAAGTAAAACACTTAAAAGATAAGAAACAAAATTTACCGTCGCCTTCATTTCGTACTCGGTTGCAAGTTTGTCGACCAAAATTTTCAACACCCCGAACCCGAGCGGCAAACCTAAAATTATACCTATTAAAGTAACGACTGCGTTTTGACCGATTAAAAGCCTTGCAATTTTTTTATTTCTGAATCCAACGACTTTCAGCGTTGCCATTTCCCTGTATCTTTCGGTATAACCCATCGTGCCGAGGTTGTATAAAACAACTATCGCAAGCACCATGCCAACGATTATAAGCAAGTATATCATCGTGTTCATGATTGCCATAAAACTGTCGAACGAGTCCATAATTTCTTTCTTTGATTGAATTGATTTTATGGCGTTTGTCGATTCTATCCGGGACTTTGCTGTTTTAGTATACAAGCAATCTGCTCTGAAGTCAAGCGAAAGCGACTCGGCATAATTTTTTGTTATTACTATGCTTTCGGTCAGCGAACGGCAAACGCCCGCCACCTTGATCTTATAAACCGTTTCGCTGCCGAACGGACTAAATGAAATCGTGCTGCCGGCCTTTATATTATATTTATCTGCAAGTCTCACGCAAACATACGCGCCGCCGTCCTTTATGTCGAAATAATTGTCATTTTTATCGATAAATTTGACCGTGCCGTTGTTTATGTCGTAAATTTCGAGAGAATAAGTTTCGTTTTTCAACTCTATAGCAATTGTTTGTTTTGCGTCCGCATTATAATTTTGCCGCAACTGAGTTATTTGCTCGTTTGTAGCGTTTTCGGATAACATTATGCTTGAAGAATACTTCATTGCTCCGTCGTAATAGACCGAAACAAATGCTTTCATAGTATCATACATTCCCAGCGAACCCACAAGTATAACCACACACCCGATAACGCCGATTAAACTCATGAAAAATCTCGATTTATGCCTCGACATATCTCTTGTATTCCACTTAGTGCCGAATGAAAGTTTATTCCATAACTTTGTTTTTTCTATTAAAAGAGCCTTGGTTTTTGTGGGGACGTAAGGTCTCAACGTGTCGGCAACCGTACCTTTAAGCATTTTTCTTACTGACAAAAAACCTATAATAACGAGCAACGCAAGTATCGCAACCAGAACGAAATAACAGAAAACAGGCGTATGAATCTTCCAGACCGGCATATCGAAATAAGTGCCCATCATGCCGTCAGGGTTCATAATGTAAAAACAAATACCGTACCCGATTGCAATACCTGAAATTATACCGAAAACTCCGACAATTAAAGCATACATCGAATAATGCCGTAAAATAGTCTTGTTTTTGTATCCCAGTGCCTTTAAAGTGCCTATTTGCGTTTTTTCTTTGACGGTTATTCTGTGCATCGTGGTAACCATGGTAAGCACCGCTATAAGCAAAAATACCACGGGAAGAATAAGACCCATCGTTTTACCCTCTTCGACCTCGCCTTGCGCCTCACTGTAAGAAATTACTTCGTTTTTTGTCAAAACAAGCGTAGTTTTGCCCAATTTTTCGTTTACCGCAGATTTAAAAGCACTTTCGTCGTTTTTGGACAAAACGTTGATTTGCGGATAATATTCACCCACTTTACTCTCGTAAAAAGCGGGAGAAATATAGCAAAATCCGAAAGACCTGTAATCGGGCATCAATTGCGTTACGTCTTTTGTACAAATAAGATATTCGCTCGACTTTACAAGTCCCTCGACTTTTCCGTCAAGCGTAATTCCGTTGTATTGAAGGGAAATGCTGTCGCCGATTTTAATTTTGTTAACCTCGGCGTACTTTTCGGAAAGCCACACGCCGTCTATAGACGTTTCGTCGTAAGCGTTGCCGGACATAAGCGTGAAAAATGAAACTTTTGGGTTTTTGCTTACGGTAAGCGCAAGAGATTTACCCTCGACGTTTTTTACGTTAACGTTTATCGAAATGTATCTCGAAGTCTCGTCAACGCCCTCTATGCTTCTGATTTTTTCCTCATCTTGCGAAGTAAACGCCGCATAATTGTCGTTTACTACCCTATAATCGGCAAAACCCGTCAAACGATAGAAATAATCGGTATCCTTTTTTATGGTATACCACTCCATATTAAACCCGACGAAAATTCCGATACCCAGCGCAATCATTATTATCATCGAAATAAACTGCGCTTTGTATTGTTTCATCGTTCTGAATAATTTTTTGTTAAGCATATTACCACTCCACTTCGTCTACGTTTAACGGATTTTCTTGTTCCACCGTCGACGTGATTTTACCGTTTTTAACGTTTAACACCACGTCCGCCATTTTTGCGATATTTTGGTTGTGAGTAACTATAATAATCGTTTTCCCGTAAGTTTTTGCCATTTTTAAAAGCAATTTAAGCACGAGAACGCCCGTTTTCGAATCGAGCGCGCCGGTAGGCTCGTCGCACAAAATTATTTCGGGGTTTTTCGCTATCGCCCTCGCGATAGACACTCTTTGTTGTTCGCCGCCCGAAAGTTCGACGGGAAAATTGTTTTTATGGTCTAAAAGCCCCACTTCGTCAAGCATTTTCTCCGCATCGAGAGGATTTGCCGAAATGTCCTTTACTATCGCTATGTTTTCCAGAACGGTAAGCGTGGGAATAAGATTGTAGAATTGAAAAATAAAACCGACTTTGCTCGCTCTGTAATCAGCCAATTCATCGTCGCTTAACGTGGAAATATCTTTTCCGTCAACGATTATTTTACCGCTTGTGGGACTGTCCAAGCCGCCAATCATGTTTAAAAGCGTGCTTTTACCTGCTCCGCTCGGTCCTAAAATAACCACGAATTTGCCCTTTTCTACCGACAAATCCACTTCGTCCAACGCTTTTAATTCGTGATCACCCGTTTGATATATCTTACTTAATTTATTAAATTTAATTATTTCCATATTATTTACTCCTGTTAAAGTAAAAAGCCACCGCTGAAAATCCGGCGATGGCTTTTAGACTTTTTATTTCTTTTCGTGTTGTCGATGAGCACAATGAGCGCAATCTCCGTTGCAATATTCGCACGACGAACATTTGCCGCGTTTTTTGTTGATAACGGATTTTATAACCACTCCGGCTACAATGCCAACACAAGCGATTATCAAAAGAATTTCTATTACAAGTCTCATTGTTTCACTCCTTTTTCATTACGCCTTTAATTTTCTGTCTGCATTTTTATTTCTAAGTATTATTATATACGTTACTACAGCCGCAACTGCTGCCCAGATGAACGCCGTCCACCACCAGGAACCGATTGTGTAAACCATAGCGGAAACGATGTAAGAAGTTGCAATCCAGAAAAGAAGCGTCCTTTGATAATACTTTTTGCTCGATAATTCTGCTTTAGCCGTAGCGACTGCCGCAAAACACGGTATCGTCGTCATATTGAACGCGATGAAAGATATAAGTGCGGGATTTGTAATATCCGTAGCGGCAATCATAGCCTTTACCGCACCGATACCTGCTTCGCTCGAGATGTTTGCAAGACCGATTTTAGTTGCAACCGCAGGAATGGAAACAAGACAAGCGGCAAGCGTACCGAACGTAGAAATAACGTTTTCCTTTGCGATAAGACCCGAAACCGCCGCAAGAACGAATACCCAACCGTATTCACCGAGTTGACTGCCGAATCCAAGCGGAGTAAAGATGGGTTGAACGAGTTTGGAAATATTTGCAAGGATTGAATTGTTGATTTCTTCGTCGGGCAAAATATGCCATGCGAAATCGAAGTGAGTAAGTACCCAAATAACGATTGTAGAAGCAAGAATGATTGTAAACGCTTTCTTTACGAAGTGTTTCGTCTTGTCCCAAAGAAGAGCCATCAAACTCTTGAATTGAGGCATATGGTATGCGGGAAGTTCCATAATGAACGGAGGCGTCTCGCCTTTTAACGAAGTACTTCTCATCAAAAGTACCGAAACGATAGCGGTTACGATACCGAGAAGGTACATCGAATAAGTAATGAGATCCGCATTGAGTGAAGTGCCAAGAACGAGCGCGCCCGCAACTGCAGTCAGAATGGGCAATTTTGCGCCGCAACTGAAGAACGGAATAACTCTGACCGTTGCAGTACGTTCTTTTTCGTCGGCAAGCGTTCTGGTGTTGATCATTGCGGGAACGGAACAACCGAACCCCATTATCATAGGCATGAACGCACGACCCGAAAGGCCGAATTTTCTGAATGCTCTGTCAAGTATGAACGCTATACGAGCCATATAACCCGAATCTTCCAGAATCGAGAAGAACAAGAAAAGTACGAGAATGGGCGGTAAGAAAGAAAGCACTGCTGCCAGACCCTCGATAATACCGTCGTTGATAAGTCCGGTTGCCCACTCGGAAAGTTCCAACTTTTCAACTCCCGTTTTAACGAGACCGAAGAGATCGCCGACTATCATGTCGTTCCAGATGTTGTTGATAACTACGCCCGGAGAATAAAGCGTTCCGTCGTAGATTGTCGCGAGCCATCTTGCGCCGTAGTTGAGTACGGGGATTTTGCTGCCGAGATATCCGTTTTCGTCGGCATAAAACTCGCCGTCTTCGCCTTCAACCGTGTAAGTTACGCCGTCGGCATTAGCCGTTACGCCTTCGCTTGTAGTAGTGACGTAATCGCCCTTATCGTCCATGAGGTAATCGAGAACGGGCGCGCCGTCTTCTTCTTCGTAAACGACGTTGCCGTCTTTATCTTTTTCAAGAAATGCCGTATTTTCGGAAAGTGAAGGCATCCATGCCTGATTTTCGGTAAATCCGTTGATAAAGAAGAGGTTTTCGGAGAACGTCAAGTGGAATATAAGGAACAAAACCACAAGGAAAATGGGTATACCCCAAACTCTGTGAGTCAATACCTTATCTACTTTATCGCTCGTCGTCATCTTGACTTTGTCTTTATTTTTACGAGTAACTACCGCACCGAAGTGTTTGGAAATATACTTATATCTTCCGTCGGCAACAAGAGCCTCGAAATCGGTACCGAAAACTTCGTCGTTGAACGTCTTTTTAAACTCGTCTATCATCGGTACGGTTTCTTTATGCATTGCGACTTCGATAGAATCGTTTTCTACAAGTTTAACTGCGTGGAAAAGCGGGTTTTGTACCGATTGACCTTTAAGAGCAATCGTTACGTCGCCGATTAAGTGAGAAATTGCCGAATCTTGTAAAACGGTTACGCCCCTTCTCGTCTTTTTGCTTTCGTTGTAAGCCTTATCCATCAACTCTTTAAGTCCCGTTTCCTTTAATGCGGAAATTTTAATTACGGGTACGCCGAGTCTTTTTTCCAACTCTTTTTCATCGATTTTGTTTCCCGCTTTTTCAACCGCGTCCATCATGTTGAGCGCGATTACCATCGGAACGTCGATTTCCATTATCTGAGTAGTCAGATATAAGTTTCTTTCAAGGTTGGTTGCGTCGACTATGTTAATGATACAGTCGGGCTTTTCGTCCAATATGTAATTTCTTGCAATAACTTCTTCCGGAGTATACGGAGAAAGCGAATAAATACCGGGTAAGTCGATTATTGCAACGGGTTCGGCACATTTTTTATAAACGCCGTCCCTCTTGTCTACCGTTACCCCCGGCCAGTTACCTACGTGAGCGGTAGAACCCGTCAAACTGTTGAATAAAGTAGTTTTACCACAGTTGGGGTTACCCGCTAAAGCAAATCTTTTCATTATTTAGTTACCTCCAACAAAACACATTCCGCTTCTGTTTTTCTGAGCGTCAACTCATAGCCCCTGATAGTGATTTCGATCGGGTCGCCGAGAGGTGCTTTTTTTCTTAAATAGACTTCCGCTCCGGGAGTAATACCCATGTCGAACAATCTTCTTTTGATTTTTCCCTCGCCGGTTACCATCTTAATCGTTCCGATTTCTCCGACGGAAAAATTATCAAGTGTCTTTTCCATGCTTAATCTCTCCTTTTTTTGTTTATGTTAAATAAATTTAAACCTTATTGATGTTTTCGGTTATCCGCCGCCATTAATTTGGTCAGCCGCTGCTAAATTCAGTTAGCCTCTGCTACCCTTGCAACAGTAAACAAACGACCTGAAGCGGTCGTTTCATTTAATCTTAGTATCTACGGCACGGCTGAAACCGAAATTTTTAAGCGTTTGCTTCGGTAACGAATATCTTCGTTGCCAAATCGCTGTCGAGAGCAACTTTTCCGTCTTTTATATAACAAATTACGCTGCCGCCCGAACTGCTTACAACTGTCAATTCGCCGTTTATCGTGATACCCAAACTTTCCAGATGTTTTTTAAGTTCGTCATTTGCAACAATCCTTAATATCCTTAAAGGAACGTTGACAGGTGCTAAAACTATAGGCATAAACCTTACCCTCCTGCGTTTTATATAAGTTTGCAAATTTTTCATTGCAAAGAATATTTAATTGTGCGAATATTTTGTAATGCGGCTATAAATCAAACGGATATTTTGTAATGTGAACCCTACTTCATATTCGCAAGTCTATTTTAACACTCGAAAAAACGTTTGTCAAGCAAAAATATGAACAATTATTCATATTCATAAAAAATTTTTTTTGTTCTTTTTTTTCTTGCAATTTTTAAACTGTAATGATATAATGAAAATATGGAAAGCAAAAAAATAAGAGAGCCTGTTCAATCGCGCTCTATCGAAAAAAAGAATAAAATTATTAAAGCGGCGTACAAACTTTTTTCTGACGTTGGCTATTACAACGCCAACACGACGGATATTGCCAAAAAGGCGGGCGTATCTACGGGTATAGTGTACGGGTACTTCAAAGACAAACACGACATATTATTGTACGTTATAGATATATATATAGAAAAAGTAGCGACGCCTTGTATGAATTATTTTACCGAATTGAGCGCGCCTGTCGACATTGACTCCATCGTTTTGGACATAATCGACATGACGACTAAGATACACAAAGATAACGCCAATCTACACAATATTTTACATTCGCTTTCCGCGTCGGACGAAGAAATCAGGGAAAAGTTTTTATGGCTTGAAGACCACATTTCCACAAACGTAACCGAAACTTTGCTGAAATTCGGCGTCACTACCCCCAATTTGAAAGAAAAAATACACATTGCGATGAATTCTATACAGTTTTTCTCTCACGAATACGTTTACGACAGGCACGACTACATTAATTACGAAGAAATGAAAAAAGAAACCGTAAATATGCTTATCCATTTATTTAAAGAATAATTTTTTGTAAATTTGCGGTTTGCGTCATAATTATATTGATTTTAAATATTTTTGTATTAAAATGCAGATAAAAGAAGGTTGAAGAAACAAGTTTTCTTTGACCTTTTGCGTTTTATAAGGAGATTTGATATAATATGAACGTATAAAAACTCACTCTGCCCCGCTATACGTAGTTTTATACCGAAGCAAACGCTTTTTACAAAATATCTCTGTTTTACAAGAACATTCTCTCGGATATCTTGCCAAAATTTAAAACAATATATAAAAGGAATTGAAAATGAAACTTTCAGACGACGTTAAAGTGATAAACGACAATTATGCAAGTCAAGGCATTAAAGCGGGAGCGATTGGCACGATTATCGAGGCGGATATACGTTGGGACGAGTTTTTCGTTTGTTTTCAAGACCAAAGAGTTTACGACGAGGAATTTATGAAAAACAAGCAAAACGTTTTTAAATTAAACGGAGATATTTGCTTGGGAATAAAAATAAAAGACTTAATAGTCGTTAAAGACGGAAATAAAGGCGACGATTATATTTACGACAGTTTGCCCGAAAATCATAAAGATTGTTGGTGCAAAGTCGAAAACGGTTTTATTATAAATTTGAAAGGCGAAAAGAAAAATAAAACGCCTTATAAATACGACACTTAATTTCTCTACCCTTTTTGAGACATAAATAAATCGAACCTTGTCTTTATATAAAGCATTGTTTCGGTGTCAAGCCCTATTTCGTAATTTTCGGCGGTTGTTTAACACAAATTGCGGAATAAGGCAAGGTAAAGCGCACACTAAACCCAAATAATAAAAGCGCAAACGAAAAATTTTTTTATAAATTTGCTTTTTATCGTTTGAAAAAACTAAAATTTTTTGATATAATAATCGAATCAATGAGTAGCAAAAACGCGTAAGTCCGATTGAATTTTCGGACTTGCGCGTTTTTTATTTTGCGCTTAATTTTTTTGCTTGAAAATAAAAAAGGAGATTTTATGGAAGAATTAAAACAAAACAAAATGGCAGAAAAACCTATAAAAAGTTTGCTGTGGAAAATGGGCTTGCCTATGATTGTTTCGATGGTTTTGCAAGCACTCTATAACGTGGTCGACAGCATATTCGTCGCCAATATAAAAGGCAGCGGCGCGCTCGCCAACGAGGCACTCACCTACGCTTTCCCTATACAAATTTTAATTATTGCAAGCGGCGTAGGCACGGGCGTCGGGTTAAACGCTCTGCTTTCTAAAAGTCTGGGCGAAAAAGATAAAGAAAAGGCGAACAAAATTGCGGGAAACGGCATATTTCTGGCTTTTGCGATATATGCCGTGTTTTTGATTTTCGGGTTGTTTTTCTCGTATAGGTTTATATCGCTTTTTTCAAAAGACAAAGAAATTATAAAGACGGGCGGAACTTACCTTCAGATTTGCAGCAGCCTTTCACTCGGAGCAATAGGATTTGCCATATACGAAAGATTTTTGCAAGCGACAGGAAAAACGATACATTCCACCATTGCGCAAATTGCGGGTGCGGTAATAAACATCGTTTTTGACTACGTATTCATTTTTCCTTTAAAAATGGGCGTTGCCGGTGCGGCTTGGGCTACGGTTTTCGGGCAATTTGTTTCATTGGGTGTGGCAATGGTTTTGCATTACGTTAAAAACAATGAAATAAACGGCAACCCGAAATATATCAAGCCGAATATAGAAATAATTAAAGGAATTTACTCAATCGGCATTTCGGCAGCGGTTATGCAAGCCTTGCTTTCGGTAATGATGGCGGGAATGAACGCCATTTTAAGTTCTGCCGACGCCGACACTGTCGTTTTGGTCGGTTCGTTCGGTATTTATTATAAAATACAACAAATCGCGCTGTTTTCCTGCTTCGGCTTGTCAAATACCATTATTACGCTTTTGTCCTTTAACTACGGCATGAAAGACAAAAAACGCTCGCTCGACTGCATAAAATACGGCGTTTTGGATACTTTTATAGTCACGCTGATAATCACCGCTATTTTTGAAATTGCGGCAAATCCGCTGTCAAAACTGTTCGCTTTGTCGGGCGGTTCTACAAAAGGATTGATTCCCGTTTGCGAAAAAGCGACGAGAATTGCCTCGATCGGGTATGTTTTCATGGGTTTCAGCGTTGCAGTACAAGGCGTTTTACAAGCGTTGAGATATGCTTTTAAGCCGTTTTTTACCGCACTTTTAAGACTTGTCGTTTTTGTTTTTCCCGTAGCGTATTTGTTTACCCTTTCGTCAAACGTGACAAGTATCGTCTGGCTCACCTTCCCGATTTCGGAATTTCTGACAGCCGTCGTTTCGTTTTTTATGCTGAAAAACGTAATCAAAAATAAAATCGAAACTCTTTAAAGTCAAATTTTACCTTTAAAAACTTACCTGAAACATATTTTACCCGAAAAAACTTCGCCGTTTGAAAATTCGGCTGTTTTTTCGCTATGATAGGTAAAGTAACGTTTTAAAAGGAGTTTTTAAAAGTTTCAATTATGTTGTGGCTGTTTTTGATTATTTCGACTTTGTCTTGGGGCATTGCCGAAATATACTACAAAAAAGGTAATATTGCCAATGAAAAATATTCGCATTTAAAATCGACTTGTTTTGTAGGTTTGTTTATGGGCGTGTACGCTCTTATCATTTTGTTGACTCAAAACATAAATTACAATCCGATAAATCTTTTATTGTATTTACCGGTTTCGTTGTGTTACATAATCTCGATGACTTGCTCTTACTTCGGCGTAAGGTTTATCGAAGAATCTATTTCCGACCCTATCGAAAACACCGCGGGCGCAATCGTACCCGTGCTTTGCGCTATATTTATGCACGAAAAAATAGGCGTTTGGCAAATCGTCGCGATCGTAGTTGTGGTAATCGGTATTTTGGGTGTGGGCTTTGTGGAGAACAACGGCACTACCGCTTTGAGCAAAAGACTCGGCAAAAAATTGGCAGTACTTGCATTTGCAATGCCGTTTTGTTACGCTCTTTTAGATGCGACGGGCACGTTTTTGGATATTTTCTACACCGACGACGCAGCAACTTCGGTTTTAAAAGGCGTAACCGAAGACACTCTCGAACATGTGGCTAATTGCTCATATGAATTTACGTTTTTCATTATTTCAATCGGCATCTTGATTTTCCTTAAAATCAAACACGTAAAACTGTTTTCTCTCGATTCCGAGCCTGCACAAGCAAAAAAATCGGCGGTAGTCTCCCCCGACGCGTGCGGAAACGCGGTTTGTGCAACTATGGAACAAGCGGAAAATTCTTTTGGCTCAACTTCGGTAGCCGACGGCAATTCTGCGTACGCAACCAACTCCGCTCCGCTTAAATGGTATCAAAAAGTTTTACTGCAAAAAGACAAATTGCTTGCGGCGTTTTTCGAGACGATAGGTCAAGCGACATATATTTTCGCCCTTTCGGAAGGTAAAGGTATTGCCGCGGTAATTTTGGGCGCGGGCACCGTAATCGTGTCGTTGACGCTTTCGAGAATAATTCTTAAAGAAAAACTGACAAAATTGCAATATTTGTTTATAATGATCATTTTGGCGGGAATTATTTTCTTGTCCCTTGTCGAGTAAAAATCACTCAAAACGGCGTACTCTATACTTTTGAGATTTGCGGGCGGCTGAATAAAATGCAATACTTTTTAAAATGAAAAAATACGATTTAATACTACTGAATAACGAAAAGTCCTATAAAGCATATGCTCTTCAAAAAAATATGCACGGCGTTATTATCGATTGCGATTTGAATAAATTAAGCGTTTTGTTTTTCAACCCGAAAAATCAAGGCGATTATATAATTGCAAAAATAAACGCCGACGACGTTATTAAAGAAAATCAAAAATTGCCCGATAAAATAATTGATGAATTGGACTTAATAATCGAAAATTTAAAGAGCAAAGAAAAATTTACGCCTTTGGTTATTAGCGCATACGATATAGTTGAACTTATTGTCGAAGACGATAAATACTCTGAATTCGGGATACACAAAGGCGACAGAGGCTGCGTAATGGACGACAACGCCGTCGAAAACTATATCGAAGTCGATTTTTCGGGCATAGATAACGACGGGAATTTTTACGGCAAGTGCATTTCTGTAAAAACAGACGATTTAAAAGTAGTAAAATAGATTCTATTAAAAACAATTCAATTTTATTTATTAATAAATTTCATCAAAAATAATTTAATTTGTATGTTAAAACAAGGCTACGCGCTGAGCGCGTAGCCTTGTTTTTTATCAATTTTATTGTATTGTCGAAAAATTGCAATTCTAACCTTTTTAAAGCCAAAAATGCGAGCAAACGTCACTCCCGTGACGCGATTGCGCTTTACAGCGAACAATCGCTATTCCGTCGTTTTTCTCCTTACAAATTCCGTCTTCAAGGTTTTACACAAAAAATAAAAAGAAGAGACGTGATTGTCGCTTCTTTTTATTCTGTATTTGAAATCTTTTTTATTATTTATTTTTTGAGTTTTTGAATCAAAAATTTTATAAAATAAACTATAAAAATTATAAGAAAAGGAGCACCAGTAATGTAAGCACCTCCGTAAAATATATACCATATAAGATCAAAAGTGGAATTTTTTGAAAATGGTATTGCTCTTAATATTTCCATAATCATACCACCGAATAAAAAAATAACAGCAACACATGCATCAACTATTAGTAATATTTTTAATATTTTTTTCATAAATGACCTCCACAATAATAAATAAAATCAATTATACCCTAGTATAATTTATATTTTCTATACTTAGCAATCTTTTCATAATCATCAGAAACTGCTGCACCAATTGCCCAACCAACATTATAAAGAGCAAATCCATATCCTGTTATGTATCTATTGTTGATGTACTCATCGATGCATAATCTCCAAAGTGCTTGAATCTATCACCAATCGAATAAGTTGCAATACCTAATATGTTTTTTAAATTAAAACCATCTGATTTTAATAATTGTAAGAAGTTTAATTTTCCATATGGAGATGATTCAAAAATTAATTTATCACCATCATAAATATAGTCCCATGTAATACCACGATAATCTTTCTTTTGAATACGTAAACTTTGATCATTATATTTGTAGTCATAGTATCCACTAGTTTCAATTTCGTTAATCGCACCATAATATTCATCATCATTTTTTAAATCACTAGATGAATCTAAAAAGGCTTTAATCAAAATTGAAAGAGTTGTTAATCGTTGTTGGCCATCAATTACAATGTAATTTACTAATCCTCTATCATCCTTAATTTGTAATATGAAACTACCTATAAAAGGCATTTCTTCAGCTGAATTCGAGAATATGTTATTCCATAATTCTTCCCAATTATCTTCTTTCCAAACATAGGGTCTTTGAAAAAAAGGAATCTCAAAAATTCTATCTTTAAACCATTTAAAATTTTGAACTTCACCTTTCATAGTATACCTCCTAGACATTGTTATTGTATTTTTTAAATGTTATATTTATTATAACATTTTTTAACATTTTTTTCAATCAATCTACAAAAATTTTAGGGGTGTCGGAAGTAATCGTTCTACCACTGATTTTCGCCTACCAATCGTTCTACTACCTCAGTAATCGTTCTAACACCTATTAAAGCAACGATATGATTTTGATATAAAAGGAACAAGAAACACAACAAGAACGAAAACTCAAAACAAATTTCGCTCTAAAAGTGTCAATTCACCCCTAAAAAATATAAAAAAACAGTCTTGACACCTTTTATTCAAAGTATCAAGACTAGTGTACTCTAATGGAGCTACTGACGGGATTTGCTCTTGCAATTTGCAAAGCATTTCTAAAAATCATATACTTGTGCTTTGCAAATCGCTTCGGTCAGTCGCTAAAAACTTGCCACCGGCAACTTTTTCCGTCGCTTTGCGCCGTCGCTCCCGTCCAAATCCCGCCTTCATAGTTTTACACAAAAAATAAAAAGAAGAGACATAATTGTCGCTTCTTTTTATTCTGGAGCTACTGACGGGATTTGAACCCGTGGCCTCGTCCTTACCAAGGACGTGCTCTACCTACTGAGCCACAGCAGCATTTGTTCCGTCGAAATTAAACTTTTTGTCGACGGCTTTATATTTAATTTATTCTTGCGCGATTGCGGTAAAAATACTGTTCCACATTGCGCTGTCTACGGCTGTATCTCCGCTTTTAAACGAGCGGTCGTAAAACGTAAACGTTTCAACGATATGCTTTAATTTTTTCGGCGTAAAAAGTTTTGACTGTTGCTTGATTTTCGTAACGGCATACTCTTTAACGCCTAAGTTTTGCGCAAGGTCGGCACTGCTCAAATTTGAAATACTGCAAAACAACAACCTTCTGAAATGATTGTACACCGCAACAAAAAGTCTCTGTTTGTCGGTGTTTTTGTCGAGCATATCCAAAATGCCCTCATACGCTCTTTCCCGTTTGCCTTTGGCGATGTTTTCCACCACTTCGTAAATCTGAAAGTCGGTATCTTTGGTGACGATCGTTTTTATATCGTCCTCGGTAATTTCGCCTTTGCCGTCGCAATAAGAAATAAGTTTTTGCGTTTCGCCGCTGATTTTCGTCATATCGCCCTGACAATAGTCTGAAAGCAGTTCGCACGCATTGACTTTTATGCTTAAACCGCTTGCTTTAGCGGTGCTTTTTACCCATAAATTAATTAAGTCCGTATCGCCTTTATTGCAATCGACAAAAGTGACGAATTTGCCCTTTTTAAGCACGTCGTTTTTTGTAAAGTTTGCAATAATGAGTATAGAATCGGTGCAAGGATTGTCTAAATATTTAATCAGTTTAGACGATTTCGCCTCTGCTGCCGTCGGGTAATAATCCCTTATAAGCACAATACGTTTAGGACTTAAAAACGGATAAGAATTGAGTGCCATTACAATTTCTTCGGCTTTTGCGTTTATTTCGCCGCCGTCGTATTGCACGTAATTCAATTCGGGGTTGTCGAGATATTTGTCTTTTATTAGCGCAACCGCCCTATCCCGTAAAAACGAATCGTCGCCTTCGACGAGGTATATCGGGTCGCACGATGCGATAAGACTTTTTTTGAGTTGCTGAAACCTCAAGTTGAGCCCCTCCTTTCAATCGACTTTAATATTTTATCACATTTTTTTATAAAAAGCAATCAAAATATAAGACACATTACAGAAGAAATTAAAAATATTGTGCCGAATATACATTTTTTCTTTACCGAAAGGTTTATAAGGTCGCTTGCAGTGAAAAATGCAAGGTAATAAGCGAGTGCAAAATATAAGTTTGCCTTGATGCGAACGTAAAACACGGATAAGTCTGTCACGTTTAAAACGTAGTTGATTATTTTTATCCCGAAACCGGGAACAACCAGGCAATAAGACAAAAACGGAAATATAAAACTCAACGCGGTAATGGCAAACAGCATATAGAAAATTATGCTGACAACCGGCACGAGCAACAAATTGAACACCACTCCCGCGACGCTTACCCTTTCAAACACCAACAAAGCAATAGGCAAAGTCGCCAAAGACGCCGAAAGGCTTAAATTTACAGCCGAACTCACGGTTTTGCCGCCGAGTTTATTTATTCTGCACAGCGCAGGATACAATATCGCGATGCCCACCACCGAAACGAACGAAAGTTGAAAGCCCACGTCGAACAAATTGCCTATATCCAATAGCAAAATCACGGTTGCGCTTAAAGAAATGCTGCTTATAAAATCGTTTTTACCGCCGAAAACGGAAAACAACATTGCCGTTATGCACATAATGACCGCTCTTACAGAAGACGGTCTGAACCCGCAAACGCCTGCATAAAATATCAAAATGCAAGAAATTATCGCCGTTTTTGCGTACCTGTTTTTATATTTGCGCAAAAGCAAAGTCAACATTCCGCACAAAAAACCTATATGCAGACCCGAAACGGCGAAAATATGCGCTATGCCGGCAAACCGATAAACGCCTTTCACTTCGTCGGGCATAAAAGAACTGTCGCCGCAACAAAGTGCGTACGCAATGGGAAAAGCGTCGCTTTGCATATACTTTTTGAATTTTTTGAGTACTTGTAAAGACACGTAAGACAGCGGACGGACTTCGTTGTCCACCACTTCCAAGTTTTGCACGCTTGCCAAATCGTAAGTTGGTCCGTCGACTATGGGTGCGTTGTTGATATAACCGTTGCCTTTGATATCGACGAATTGCACGTAAGCATAACCTTTTACTTTATCGCCTATCTGCAACTCTTGAGTGTCGCAAAAAGAAAGTTTTACTCCTTTAATTTTGTAATCGCGAGACAGTTCGGCGTCTTCGAGTTCGTATAAAAACGTGCCGTTGTCCTCTGTTTTAGAGCAAACGTATCCTCTGAAATCGTAATAATTGCTTTCAACGTTGAAACTGTTGACCTTTTGAATTCTGCTGAACAGCGAAAGCGCGCCGAACGCGAAAAACATAAGACAAACGCAAATGCAAATTATATTGCGCCGTTTGTTTTCGCTATCTTTGATAAAAGCATAAACGCCGAAAGATATTATTATTGCGGAAAACACCGCAAGCGCAGGTATACTGTAATAAAAACAGACGTAAGTAAACACTGCGCCCGAAATGAGAGACAAAGCGATAAACATCAACGGTCTGTAATTAAATAATTTCATTTCGCTCCCCCCTCTTTAGTGCTTTCGACAAATTTCGTCACGATTTTCAACGTTTTGTCAAAATTTTTACTACCCGATTATTGATTTTACTCCCATAGGAATAAATTGTCAATATTTTTATAAATTTCTTTATTTAATTAATTGTCTTTTATCGTATACTTTGTTATACTAAAAGTAGCCTGCAGTGTTCGAGGCGGAGTTTGAAGGTAATCCACGAAACTTATTAGGGAGTTCGGAGTCCGGCGCAATATGCAAAGCCTGTGGACGTGTCTGTTGAGCAGTCCTTATATTTCAGGAAGTCAGATGTGCGCGGCAGAACACCCACCTGCTATGAAAGCGGGTTAATTTATGCTCCGTACGGCACACGCGGGTTTTTTATTTTTGATTGTTTTTGCCGTTATCGTTTTATTTTTTTATGATTTTAATTTTGCATTTTTTAAACGCGCGCTTTTAACCGCTTTTATTAAATGCTCTTTTATTTTTTGTTTAAACGCTCTTTTGTTTTAACGATTTTCTCTTTAAAAAGCGTCGGTTTTGACGACAATAAATATGTTTTTAATGTCTGAAACAAATATATTTTAATAAATTAATGCTATTTTAGTTGCAAAGTTTTACAAAATATGATAATATTTATAAGTAAATAAAGAAGGCCTCATGGTCAAGCGGTTAAGACGTTGCCCTCTCACGGCAAAATCTGCGGTTCGATTCCGCATGGGGCTACCATTCCCGAGACAAATTGTCTCGGGTTTTTATTTTTTTACGAACAAAGCCTGCCTTAACGTTGTCTTAACGTTTGCGATAAAACTTAAATTGCCTATTTCGTGTTTTTGCGACGATGGGACAGGACAAAATTAATAAATACTTTTATTGTGAAAAACATAGATATGAAGTGATTTTTTAAGGAAAAACGAAAAAACTATTGACTTTTTTTTTATTTTCTTTATAATTATTATTATAATATATATAAACGAATAAAAATGCTTTACGGGTATTTTTTTAAATGCTTGACAAACAATTTGGTTGTATTACGAGATTTACCCGAAAAGTTGCGGTAAAATCGCTTGTTTTAATCGTTTAAATTATTAAATACAAACAAAAAAGGTGACATTATGAAAACTTATAAGTGCAAAGTATGCGGAAAGATTTTTACCGTTCAAGGCAATGAAGAACCTGTTTGCCCCGTTTGCAAACAAAAAGGAGATAAATTAGAATTACTTGCCAACAAATATGCCGGCACTCAAACCGAAAAGAACCTCGCAGCAGCCTTTGCAGGCGAATCTCAGGCGAGAAATAAATACACTTATTTTGCTTCTACCGCTAAAAAAGAAGGATACGAACAAATCGCTTCGTTGTTTCTTAAAACTGCCGACAACGAAAAAGAACACGCTAAAATGTGGTTTAAAGAACTTAACGGCATAGGCAGCACTGCCGAAAACCTCGGTGCGGCTGCAACGGGCGAAAATTACGAATGGACGGATATGTACGAAGGTTTTGCAAAAACGGCTGAAGAAGAAGGCTTCCCCGAACTTGCAGAAAAATTCCGCCTTGTCGGCGCAATCGAAAAAGAACATGAAGAGCGTTATCGCGCGCTTTTGAAAAACGTCGAAACGGCTCAAGTTTTTGAAAAGAGCGAAGTTAAAGTCTGGGAGTGCAGAAACTGCGGACACATCGTTGTCGGCACTAAAGCCCCCGAAGTTTGCCCCGTTTGCGCTCATCCGCAAAGTTATTTCGAAGTAAACGCTAAAAATTATTGATTAAAATAATATTTAAGACGTCGCTATTTTGCGACGTCTTTTTTTTACTTAATTTATCTGTTTTTTACGTTTTTGCCATGAAATCAAACGGCTTTGTCGATATCTTCTTTTTCCTTCTTTTTGTGCGTATCGGTCACCATTGCGGGGTCGTCGACGTAGACGTAATCGCAATAATTGTATTTTGGATTTTCGTCTACCCTCTTTTTCATTGCGCCGTACACGTCGTCTCTCAATTTTTCCACAGCGTCTTTTTTACCCAGACTCAAATCGGGGTAAAACGGACCGTCGATATAAGTCACGACTTTGGGCTTTTTTATAAATTTAAGTCTTCTTTTGACGTATACGCTCGTAATAGCAAAACAAGGCGTATTAAAATCGACCGCATAATGGAAAGATTGCGTGCCGAAATTGCGGATATCGGTATAATAAGGCCAAACGTGCGCCTCGGGATAAATCGCAATGGTGCGGTTCATTTCGATCAGTTGTTCGACGCCCTTGCGATAATTTTTCATACCTTTAAAGGAAGTGGGAATAGGCACGGCGCCGAGCATTTTCACAACCGTTGCAAGTCCTTTTATAGACACCGCATCGGGATTTGCGATGATATGCACCTTTTTAGGAAAAGAAATTATAGACGGATTGTACACGTCCATTAAACAGTTGGTGTGGTTACCGAAAATAAAATATCCTTGATTTTTTACTTCCTTAAGTACCTTTCTGTTTTTATATCTGACTTTATATTTAGCCTTGAGCGTAACGTAAATTATGGGATAAGCGATAAATCTTAAAACGTTTTCGCCCGCTCTGAAAAACAGACTTCTGTCGACGTATTTATAATCATCGGGTATAATTTTGGTGTTTATTTTAGTGCCCGCAAAATCGTCGTTGAGTTCATCGTGGTAATAATAAGTTTTTCTCATTAGTATCGTCCTTTAATGGATTTTCATTGCTTATCGGTTTTAATTAAACAATCGTTTAAGCCGCTTAATTTGCGCAAATTCGGGTTTTCGCCGGAATATTTAAACGATTTTGCTTTAAATATACTTAATAAGCATTTCGGAAAGTTCCGCTTTTGTGGAAAGACCGACTGTTTTTTCTACCATCTCGCCGCCTTTAAAGACCATAAGACACGGTATACTCATTATTTTATATTCAAACGCGAGTTTTTCATTTTCGTCAACGTTGATTTTAACTATTTCCGCCCTGCCTTGTAAATCGTCGGCAAGTTCGTGAATTATAGGCGTTTGCATCCTGCAAGGATTGCACCAACTCGCCCAGAAATCCACTAAAACAGCCTTATCCGTCGTCTCAAGAAGATTTTTAAATTCGGTTTCATTTAATTCTTTTACAAAATTACTCATATAAACCTCCTAAAACAGTATTCGTTTTTTCGTTAATTTTATGTATTTTTCGACAAATTACGCAAGATATTTCTCGATTTCGTCCGCTTTTACGGTTGACTGAGTGCCGTCTTGCATGTTTTTAAGCGAAACTACGCCGCTTTCGATTTCGTTGTCGCCGATTACTACTACGTACTTCGCTTTGATTTTGTCGGCGTATTTAAACTGTGCCTTTACCCCTCTGCCCATGTGGTCGATTTCCGCTTTATATCCCTTCAAACGCAAGTCGTAAGCCATTTTGAAAGCCATATCGTAAGCCTTTTCGCCCATGGTGGCGATATATAAATCGGTGGGACGTTCATCGGGAATTTGCACATTTTCGGCTTCCATAAGCATCAAAACCCTTTCAATACCCATACCAAAGCCTACGCCCGGGGTGGAATTGCCGCCGATTTGCGAAATGAGTCCGTCGTATCTGCCGCCGCCGCAAACGGTACCCTGGCTGCCGAGCGAGGTTGTGACAAACTCGAATACCGTTCTCGTGTAATAATCGAGCCCTCTGACGATATACGGGTTGACCTTGAAATCGAGTCCCGCGATTTTTAAAAGAGATTGCAATCTTTCAAAATGCGCTTTGCAATCGTCGCACAAATAATCGGTGATTTTGGGTGCGTCGACTGAAATTTTCTTGCAACCCTCTTCTTTGCAATCGAGTATACGAAGGGGATTTTTATCGTATCTTACCCTGCAAGTCGGACACATATCGTCGAGTTTGTCGGCAAAATATGCCTTTAATGCGGCGTTGTATTTTTGTCTGCACTCTTTGCAACCCATGCTGTTGATATTGAGCGCGACTTTAAGTCCGAGTTTTGTAAGCAAAGTATAAGCGATAAGTATTACTTCGGCATCGGTATCCGCGCCGGACGCTCCGTAAACTTCGACGCCGAACTGGTGGTGTTCTCTGAGTCTGCCCTTTTGGGGGTTTTCATAGCGGAAAACGGGGGTGATATAATACATTTTAAGTGGCATCGCCGTGTTTTGCAAGCCGTTTTCGACAAACGCTCTCGCTACGCCCGCAGTGCCTTCGGGTTTTAAAGTGATGCTTCTTTCGCCCTTATCGAGAAAAGTGTACATCTCTTTATTTACTATATCCGTGGTATCGCCCACGCCGCGCAAAAACAATTCGGTATGCTCGAAAGTGGGGGTGCGTATTTCCTTTAATCCGAAGTCATCGGCGATTTTACGCGCCAATCCCTCGATATAGTGCCATTTATAAGATTCTTCCGGAAGTACGTCTTTCGTTCCCTTTGGTATGTTTATCATATTTGCCTCTTTTATAAAATGTATTTTTTAAGATTTTGATTTTGCAAAAGTTCGCCCAAGTGGTCTTCGACGTACTTTTTGTCGATTGTAAGGTCGAACAAGGGATAATCGCCGCTTGCATTGAAAGAAATGTCTTCCAGAAGATTTTCCATAATAGTGTGAAGTCTTCTTGCGCCGATATCCTCTTTGGTTTCGTTGGTCTCGAATGCGACTTCGGCGATTTCTTCGATTGCGTCATCTGTGAAAATCAAATTGATGTTGTCCACTTTAAGCAGCGTACCGTACTGCTTTGTGATTGCGTTTTGCGGAACGGTGAGAATTTTTACAAAGTCTTCTTTGGTGAGACTTTCGAGTTCTACCAGAATTGGGAATCTGCCTTGAAGTTCGGGGATTAAATCCGTAACCGACGAAACGTGGAACGCACCCGCCGCAATAAACAAAATATAATCGGTTTTTACGGGACCGTATTTTGTCATTACCGTGCAACCCTCGACTATGGGAAGAATGTCTCTCTGCACGCCTTCTCTCGACACGTCCGGTCCGCCGCTTCTGCCGCTGTTGCCCGCGATTTTATCTATTTCGTCAATGAAAATAATGCCTTCTTGCTCGGCTCTTTTCACTCCTTCGCTTTGCACTGCGTCCATATCGACGAGTTTTTCGGTTTCTTCGTCGATGATAAGTTTCATCGCCTCTTTTACGGCGACTTTTCTTCTCTTCTTTTTCTTGGGAAGCATGTTGCCGAATATCGAACCGATGGAAATTTCTCCGCCGCCGGGGACTATTTCAAGACCCTTGGGATTGTCGTTTACTTCTATCTCGATAATTGTGTTGTCGTGCTTTCCGCTGTCAAAATCACTGCGTACGTTCTTCTCAAAGATGTCAGAAGGGGTCTCGCCTTTCTGGTCTTTAAGCGCGTCTGAAAGCGCAGCCATAACCTTTTTTTCGGCGGCGGCTTTCGCCTTGATTGCAACCTCTTCGCCCTTTTCTTCTTTGACAAGACGAATACTGTTTTCCACAAGGTCTCTTATCATGGACTCGACGTCTCTGCCGACGTAACCGACCTCGGTGTATTTCGTCGCCTCGACCTTTATAAAGGGGGCTTTTACAAGTTTTGCAAGTCGCCTTGCTATCTCGGTTTTACCTACGCCGGTAGGTCCTTTCATGATTATGTTTTTGGGAGTAATTTCTTCCATTTGTTCAAGCGGAAGCATACTTCTTCTATAACGGTTTCTCAGCGCAACCGCCACCGCGCGTTTTGCCTTTTCCTGACCGATAATATATTTATCGAGTTCGTTTACGATTTGTTTGGGTGATAAATTCATGATTTTTCCTCCTTAAATCTTTTCGACTATAATATTATCGTTTGTAAAAATGCAAATTTCGCTTGCAATTTTAAGTGCTTTTTCCGCAATGACGTCGGCGGGATAATCGGTTTCCTGATAAAGCGCGCGCGCCGCCGCAAGAGCGTAATTTCCGCCGCTGCCTATCGCGCAAACGCCTCCGTCCGGCTCGATAACTTCGCCGCTGCCGGACAATATCAAAAGACAGTCTTTGTCGGCGACAATCATCATCGCCTCTAATTTTCTGCCCATTTTGTCGTTTCTCCAAAGGTCGGCAAGTGCGACCGCGCTTCTCATCAGGTTGCCGGAATATTTGTTGAGCATACCTTCAAATCTTTCCTCGAGGGAAAATGCGTCCGAAACCGAACCCGCAAACCCTAAAATAACTTTATTGTTGTAAATTTTTCTTACTTTTACGGCGTTGTTTTTAAAAACAATGTTTTCGCCGAAAGTAACCTGACCGTCGCCCGCAATGGCGGTTACGCCGTCTTTTTTTACTGCGCAAATGGTCGTTCCTCTGAATTCGTTAGCCATCTATAAACTCCTTGATTTTTTTTATTTCCACAATCGCCCTTTCGGATAATATTCTCTTCTTTTGGTCTTTTTTTACTTTTTCGTCAAGTTTTTTAAGTATTCCGTAATTGCTGTTCATGGGTTGAAAGTCGGCATTGGGCGTGGCAACGTAATTTGAAAGCGCGCCTATCACCGTGGTGTCGTCCAAAACGAGACTTTGTTTCCCTTGCAATTTTCTGTCCATGTTTATCGCGCACAAAAGCCCCGAGGCGATGCTTTCCACGTATCCCTCGACACCCGTGATTTGTCCCGCAAAAAACACGAGCGGACTGTTTTTTACCGAAAAATCGCTTTCGAGTATTTCCGGAGATGAAAGATAGGTGTTTTTGTGCATAACGCCGTATCTGAAATACTCCGCGTTTTTAAGCGCGGGAAAAAGCCCGAAAACCCTTTTTTGCTCTTTGAAGAGCAAGTTTGTCTGAAAACCGACAAGATTGTACATTTTGCCGTCTTTGTCTTCTTTCCTCAGTTGCATGCACGCATAAGGCCACCTGCCCGTCTTGGGGTCGGTAAGTCCCGCCGGCTTTAACGGTCCGAAACGCAAAGTGTCTACCCCGCGCTTAGCCATTATTTCCACCGGCATGCACCCCTCGAAAACTTTTACGTCCTCAAAATCGTGGAGGGCTGCCCTTTCGGCATTTATAAGTTGCTCGTAAAAGTTTAAATAACCCTCTTTGTCTATGGGGCAGTTGATATAATCGCCTACGCCGTTTTCGCCGTAACGGTCGCAAATAAACGCGTTTTCCATATCGATACTTTCAGCCGAAACGATGGGTGCGGCGGCATCGTAAAAATACATTTGTTTTTTAAACTTTTCGCCGATAAATTTGCTTAATTTGTCCGTTGTCAGCGGACCCGTGGCGACGACGGTTGGCTGCGAAAAATCAATTTCGGTCACTTCTTCGTCGATACACTCGATATTGGGGTGATTTTTGATTTTTTCGGTAATCATCGCCGAAAATTTCTCTCTGTCAACGGCGAGTGCGTTTCCCGCAGGGACTTTTGTCAAATCGGCGCAATTGATTACCATAGAGCCCAAAATGCGCAACTCCTCTTTAAGAAGTCCGCATGCGTTGCCGTAAACGTCGTTGCTTTTAAGCGAGTTGCTGCAAACGAGTTCGCCGTAGTTTTTGCTGTGGTGCGCGGGGGTAAACGCGGTGGGCTTTATGTCGTAAAGTTTTACTTTATACCCCTTGTTTGCCAGATAATACGCGCAATCGCTGCCGGCGAGTCCGCCGCCTATTACTTTGATTTCTTTCATTTTTGCTTTTAATGCTTTTCGTTTTTAACGCTGTAATCGCAATCTTTGTCAGAGCATTTTATGGTTTTGCCGTCTTTAGAATATATGAGATATGCGTTGCACTTGGGGCATCTTTCGCCCGTTGGCATATCCCAACTGTAAAAATTGCAATGAGGATAAGACGTGCAACCGTAAAATACTTTGCCAGATTTGCTTGTGAGTTTCTGAGTAGCCGAACCGCATTCGGGGCAAATGCCCGCTTTTTCGGTAATCGATTTTGTGTTTTTACAAACCTTGCACTGCAGGTACTTGCCGAATCTTCCTGTTTTTTCCACCATTTCGCCGCCGCATTTAGCGCACTTTTCGGCGGAAATTTTTTCTTCGACAGGTCTCGTCTTCATGCACTTGGGGCAAGCGAGGAATTTGCCGTATTTGCCCGTTTTGTACACGTAATTTACGTCCTTACAGTTTTCGCAGGGAATATCCGAAATTTCTTCGCTTTCGGACTTCATTTTTTTGCACGAAGGACAGTACAGATACTTGCCGTATCTGCCCAGTCTTCTTATCATATTTTCTCCGCAAGCGTCGCACTTTATGTCCGTAATTTCGTTGCCCTCGTTTGTAGCCTCGATAAGTTTTTCGTTGAACGGAACGTAAAAATCCTCGATAAGTTTTCTCCAATCGATATCGCCGTCGGCAATGTCGTCGAGTTTTGTCTCCATATTCGCCGTAAACGAAACGTCCATTATGTCGGCAAAATATTTCGTGAGCATATCCGTCATGGTGTAAGCGATTTCGTTGGGAACGATAGATTTGCCGTCTTTGCCGATATATTTTCTCTTTGAAAGCATATCGAGTATCGTGTGGTAAGTGGAAGGTCTGCCGATACCCTTGTCTTCCATCGCTTTTACTATGGACGAATCGGTGTATCTTACGGGCGGTTTGGTAAACTTTTGCTCGCGCTTGATATCCTTTAAATTGAGTATATCCCCCTTTTCCATCGCAGGTAAATTTTTACTGCCATTGTCATCTTCATCGCTATCGTTTGCCGTAAAGTCGTCATAAATTACGGTAAAGCCGTTGAATTTCATTGTCTTGCCGCTCGTCTTGAAAACGTAGCCGTTTGCCTCGACTTCGACCTTTACCGTGTCGTATTCAGCCGCGCTCATTTGCGATGCCAAAAAGCGGTTGTAAATAAGTTTATAGAGCGATAAAAGTTTTTTGTCGGAAATGAGTTTTTCAAGTCTTTCGGGCGTGAATTTTACGTCGATGGGACGGATTGCCTCGTGCGCGTCCTGCGCCGATTTTTTAGCCTTGTATATATTGGGTTTTGTCGGCACGTATTCTTTGCCGAACTTTTCGGAAATGTATCCCCTCGCGCTGTTCTGAGCATCGACGGAAATTCTTGTGGAGTCCGTTCTGATATATGTGACGAGCGCGACGTGTTCGCCGCCGATTTCTATACCTTCGTAAAGTTGTTGAGCGTATTTCATCGTCGTCGCCGAATTCATGCCGAGTTTTGCCGCGGCGTCCTGCTCTAACGTGGACGTGGTAAATGGCGGGAACGGATGAGTCGAAGTTACGCTTTTTACAATGTCTTTTACCGTAAACACCGCCTGTCTGAGTTGTTCGTAAACGGCGTCGGCTTCTTCTTTTGTTGCGGGTTTGTATTTTTTGCCATCTTTTTCAAGGAGCAAAGCCTTGAATTGCGGCGGCTTTTTCGCACCGAAAGTGGCTGTTAAATTCCAATATTCCTGCGGAACGAAAGCCTTGATTTCCCTTTCTTTATCTACGATAAGTTTAAGTACTACCGACTGAACTCTGCCGGCAGACAAGCCGTCTTTAATTCTTTTGCACAAAAACGGACTCAATTTATAACCGACTATTCTGTCGAGCACCCTTCTCGCCTGCTGACTGTCTACAAGGTTGTAGTCGATGTCTCTGGGGTTTGCGAGCGCGTTTTTAACAGCCTTTTCGCTTATTTCGTTAAACTCTATTCTTTTGCACTTGCCTTTAAGCCCGAAGACTTCCTGAATGTGCCAACTTATCGCTTCACCCTCTCTGTCCGGGTCGGTTGCGAGAAAAATTCCGTCGGCTTTATCGATGACTTTTCTCAAACTTTCCACTCTGTCTTTTGCCTTGGGCGTAATTTCGTACGTGGGCGAGAAATCACCGGAAATGTTTACGCCGAAGCGGTGTACGGGCAAATCTCTTATATGTCCGCCGCTCGCCACTACTTTGTATTTTCCCCCGATATATTTTTCTATCGTTATCGCCTTTTTAGGCGACTCCACAATGACTAACTGCATATTGTCTCTCCTTTTTAACAGTCTTTACTATTGTCGTTTTCGTTGTTTAATATTTTCAGCGGACTGTATGTGTTAAGTCCGTCTTTTACTATAATTTTCTTTATTTCAAGACTCATGATGACGGGCGTGAGTTGAAATTGTTTTAAGCCCGTCTGACTTGCAATCACGTCAACGTGAACGCTGCCCGGACTTATCGCGTCGTAAACATTTTTCTCGATTTCGGTAAGCGCGATTTCTCTTTGTATAGTGGGTTCTACGCCCAATACGGACAAAATATCTTGCGAACTTTCGCATAAATATGCACCGTTTTTGATGAGATAATTGCAAATTTCGCCCGAAACAACGCCCAGATTGTAGGGAAAAGCAAACACGTCTTTGCCGTACTCGAGCGCGTAATTTGCGGTATGCCTTGTGCCGCTTTTAAAACTTCCGCTGACGATAAGCACACCTTTACTCAGTCCTGCGATTATGCGGTTTCTGTAAGGAAACATCCACTGACGGGATTTTACCGTGGGGAAATACTCGGAAATTACAAGCCCGTTTCCGGCAACTTTGTCGATTAAATTTTGATTTACGGATGGATAAATATTATCTATGCCAGAAGCAGCCACGCAAATTATATTTCCCGTTTTCAGCGCGCCGTTAATTGCGGCTGTATCTCCGCCGTCGGCAGTTCCCGTTACGACAACCACTCCGCTTTCGCTTAAATCGCCTGAAATTTCTTCTGCCAGAGCGTAATTTACGCTTTGAGTGTTTCTCGAACCGACTATTGCGAAAAGATTTTTCTTGTTGAGCAAATCGCAGTTGCCTTTACAATACAAAACGAGCGGATAATTATTTATTTCAAGTAAATCGGACGGGTAATTTTTAGATTCGACGGTCACCGGAACTACGCCCGCTTTGTCGAGATATGCGATTAATTTTTCAACGTAACCGCTTTTTATTTTATCCTTAAAGTCGCGATAAAATTCCTTTCCCGCCGTTTCTTCAAGAATATTTTGAATTTCCTCGGGATTTTCGATCATTTCGGACGGGCATGAATAATAAGAAAGAATTTTTAATTTCTTTTCGGCGTCGAGCCCGACAAACGAGTCGAGAAACAACATCGCTTTTTCGTTTTCGTTTAAATTCATCATTTATTTATATCGAATTTTCTGTAACTTATCGCTTCCAGAAGATGCTCGGGCAAAATGTCCTCGGATAAAGACATATCCGCAATCGTGCGGGCTACTTTGAGTATCCTGCCCCTCGCCCTTGCCGAAAGTTTAAACGCCTCGAACGAAGCCTTTAACAACTCTTCTTCCTCTTTGGTGAGTTTACAGTATTTAGCAAGATGTTTTTCGGTCATCTCGCTGTTTGTCTTGATTTTGTCGTTTTTAAACCTTTCTCTCTGAATTGCGCGCGTGCGGTTGACTCTGCGTTTTACGCTCGCGCTGCTTTCGCCTACTTCTTTAGACACAAGGTCGTCGTACTCTACGCAATCGACTTCGACTTGCAAGTCTATTCTGTCGAGCAAAGGTCCGGAAATTTTTGCCTTGTATTTCATTATTTGCGCGGGCGAACATTTGCACTCTAATTTTTTACTGCCGTAATTTCCGCACGGGCAAGGGTTCATGCTGGCGCACATAATAAAACTTGCGGGGTAATTTACCGTAAGTTTTGCCCTCGACACGGTGACAACCCTGTCTTCGAGCGGTTGGCGCAGACATTCCAGCGTTGCGCGTGGATATTCGGGAAGTTCGTCAAGGTACAACACGCCGTTGTGGGCAAGACTGATTACACCCGGTTTTGCGTTCGTTCCGCCGCCGATAAGCGCGATATTAGTCGCTGTGTGGTGGGGAGTCATGAAAGGTCTCGTCCTGACGATGCCTTCGTCGGTAAGCGTGCCCGCCACCGAGTGAATTTTCGTCGTTTCGAGAGCCTCTTCAAAAGTCATGTCGGGCATAATGGTGGGTATGCACCTTGCAAGCATGGTTTTACCCGCGCCCGGTGCGCCTACCAACAGAATATTGTGACCGCCGCTGACGGCAATCTCTATTGCCCGCTTTGCGACTTCCTGACCTTTGACAAGGGATAAATCGACGGGATATTCTACGTCGTCGGGCAAATCGGCAAATTCCGATTTTTCTATAGGGCTGACCTCGTCTTCTCCCGACAAAAAGCCCAGAACGCCGTTGAGTGTGGGGAAAGCGTAAACGTTTATTCCGTCGATATAACTCGCCTCTTTGGCGTTTTCTTCGGGAATGATGAAGTTTTTATAGCCGCACATGCTCGCCGAAATCAAAAGGGGCAGCACGCCGTTTACTCCGCGGAGTTTTCCGTCAAGTCCCAATTCGCCGACGAGAATAAAATCTTTTAATTTAGGCATTTGCACCGAACTTGCTTTGAGTATGGCAACGGCAATGGCAAGGTCGAGATGCGCGCCCTCTTTCTTTACGTCGGCAGGCGCAAGGTTGACCGTTATTATTGAAATGGGAAATTTCTTTCCGCTGTTTTTTATCGCCGAACGCACCCTGTCTTTAGACTCTTTTACCGCCGTATCGGGAAGCCCCACGATATCGAATTTAGGCAGTCCGCTGTTGATATCGACTTCTACGTCGATGGGACACCCCTCTATTCCGACAAGTGCAAAACTGCTTGTCTTCGCTAACATAATCCTTTCCTTCTTTGTAAAAAACTTTGTATTTAATATTTTCGATATTGCGTTTAAAGTGTTGTTAATAAGTCGAAATTTGCCGTTTTTACGTCAAACGTATGCTGTAAACACGGCAAATCGTTTTAGAAAACAAACCACGTATAAAGATACTTAGCCGCCTTTGACGGTATATCGTAACCCGCTACGCCGACAAAACCGAGAACAAAGAATATCATTAAAAGCGCAGCCCACAATATAAAGTTTGCCCTTACAGTTGCTGTTGCGTTATCGCTGAATGCGGCGTTTAAAGTAATCGCACCGAAGCCCGTATAGAACACCAGAATTATTGGCAAATCGACAACGGTAAACGACTTTGCGAAAATAGCAAAAGCAATTACCATAGGCAACACGCTCGACCACAAAAGAACGTTCGTCCTTAAAGATTTTTTGTCTAATCCTTCTCCCGTACCATTGTGTTTTTTAACAAGTTTGGTAATAGTAACAGCCGCAAGAGCGATAGCGGAAACAAGGGTCAAAAGCGCGTATGCCGGGTTGACGAAAGCAAAATATTTTCCGTCGCCGTTTAAATCGAGCGCGCCGAGACCTATAAGTCCGCCTATGCCGCATGCGCCCGCCTTTACGCCGAGAGTAAGCGCGACGGTCTTTGCAAATACGAGTATCGGGTTTGCCGTCTCGAAATAGTTTGCATAACCGAAGAATATCGAAATCATTATAGTGATAAACGTGAGCACCAGCGGCACTGCGACAAATGCAATGGCAAATTGTTTATACGACAACTCTTTTCGTTGAGTTTTTGCGTAAATAAATATCGCAAGCATGCCGATAAGCGCAAACACCGCTATAAACTGCACGTTGATTGCCAAGCCCAAAAACAAACCGGACAAATAAAGTTGCCTTTCGTTTTTAGTCTCGAATAAATATTTATAAAGATATACGTACGCAAGAAGCAACGTAAACGCCGTCATATTTGCCACCGACGACAAAGTTGCCGCCGACAACACCACCGTTGACGATAAGTAAAGCGCGGATAAAATTATTCCGTAACGAATTTTGCCGAAATATTTTTTACCAATGAAATACAAAAGCACGAGCGTCGCAATCATAAACAAATAAGACATAAATCTCGCACCGAACGCGTTTGCACCGAAAAGCAATACGCCCAACGAGTTTACAAGCACGCCGAGAGGCATTGCGCTGTCCGAAACGGTGAGTCCGTCGGCATGAAGCATGCTCTCGACAGAACTTATCATTTTCGTCTCGTATTTCGTGAGTGCGGTATACTTGCTGTGAGTATAAGGCATTTTGGTTTGCTCGTCCGTGAGATTTTTAAAGGCGTTTAACGCTTTTGTAGAATTGGAATAACTTGAGTTGTTGTAAAAACCTACGCCGAGGAGGCTTACGGACAACCTCTCGCCTTTATTGTTGTAAAGAGCCATTTCGTATACGTCCATATCGCTTTTGAAATCAATTCTCATATAGCGGCTGGTGCGCTTTTCGCCCTCGAATACTCTCTTGAAAGTGTATAAATCGCCCGCTTTATCGGCAGAGAACGTAGCCTTTATTTCGTCGCCTACGTACGTAGTGCCGTTTTTCGCCGCGCTTTCAGTGGTGTGGAAACGTATTTCTACCACTGCCGCTCCGTTGGCGTCATACGTCCTGTAATCGCCGACAAACATATCCATAGCGGCTACGGCGTCCTCTCCGTTGATTTTATAAACGACATACGGCCCAAGACCGCTGTCCGACACGCCCGTCCTTACGCGCGTTTTGGGAACGACCGTCGACCCGATTGAAAAACCGCCGACAAGCACCGCAACAAGTACGGTGCATATAATTGCAATTAACTTATTGAAGTTTGGTTTTACCTTTTTCATAACCTTCCTCCGAATATAAACTTTTTTAATTGTATAACATATTTTAAGATTTGTAAACACTTTTTCATTAAAATTTTTTTTCGGGGTATCATTATTATATATATAATGATATATGCGCCCACCGCCTGATAACACAAATGCCTGCCGTAAAATGATATACACACCTACACTCTACGCAAGGTTTTATTATTATATAATAAAGGGTCAAATAAAGGGTTGAAACAACAAACTACCGACGATTGAAAATTTGCAAAGACTAAAAAAGGCTGTCGCAAAAATTCGCGACAGCCGAAAACATTAAGTCTTTAACATATATTTATTTAAAACCAAAACTTTTTCTTTAGAAATTTCATTTTTATCGCAATTCTTTTTATCTTCAAGAATTTTCAATACAAATTTGTTTAAATTCTTCAACGTATCACCTCTTGCGACTTACTGAATTTAAAATCCGCAGAAAATTAGTTTTTATATTTGAATCGACCGCTTTTTATCAATACCATAGACTATCGTCTAACCCGAGAGTTTTCAAGCGTTTGTTTTTCTCTTCCGATAAATTTGCATGGCACAACCCCAAATAAACCCATTCGTTTTTATCTTTTGCAAACGCTAACAACTTCTCGAATAACGCATCGGTAATATTTTCACTATACATTATAAAAGGTTCGATATTTATAAAAATCTCTTTAAATTGTTCGGATTCGCAAGCCTTTTCTATTATCTTGAAAAAATTTTCTTCCGAAACAACGTAAGGATAATTTTTTAGAAACTTACTATTATCGAAAACGCCAAAAAATTTTCCTTGGCTAAAACTGTTTAACGCCATTTTTTGATACTCTTCGTCGTTAAGTAATCTTATTATTTCCGAATTTATATCTGACATTATAGCCAAACTCTCCTTTTTGCTTTTATCTTAAACAAATTTTCTGATATTTATTGCCGCGGCATTATTCTTTGCGCAAAATAACATACATATTTCGACGATACATTAACTATCATATCATATTTTTCGTACGGAATCAATATTTTATTTTTAATTTGCGCGCACATATGCGCATATACGCGTATACGTGCGTATTTTAATATGAATGCTTGCAGATGTTTTCATTCTTTAAAAAATATGCAACGTATTTAAATGCGGCGTTTACATTTTATGATAGTATTCGTTTTGTCGTGTAATTTTAGTATAACAAAAAGCAAATTTTAAGTTTTTTATCGCCAAACCGCCCTTTTGCTTCTGACAATTTATGGTTTTGTTCCGTTCAAAAAATTAATAATTGTATATTTTTTGCATAAAATTGTATAATATTTGCATAAAATTATGAATATTGAATAAATTATAAAATTTTTTAACTTTTTTATAAATATTATGCAAAAATGTTTGACAATGAAATTTTGTAGGTATATAATAGCGTCATAAAATTTTTCAAAGGAAGGACACAATTATGAAAAAGATTATCAGTTTATTATTTGCACTTATGTTTTGCGTTGTAGGCGGCGCGGCTATGACCGGTTGCGGCGGCAGCGACGAAAATACTTTATACGTTTACACAAACTCCGGTTTCGCTCCGTTTGAATACGTTGACGAAGCAGGCAACGTTGTCGGCGTAGATATCGACATCGTAACCAAACTCGGCAGCGAATTAGGTTATAAAGTAAAAGTTTACGACGTTGCTTTCGGTTCGATATTCACCGAAGTTCAAAAGAATACCAACACGATCGGCGTTGCGGGTATCACCATCAATGAAGAACGTTTGCAGTCGGGTATTTTCTCCGTTCCTTACACCACTTCGGTTCAATACGTTGTTGTAAAAGCCGGCGCATTTACAGAAGCAGATTTAGTTGACGGAAAACTTTCTGTAAGCAAACTGGCTAACCTTTCCAACAAAAAAATCGGCGTACAGGAATCTACTACGGGTATGTATTTAGTTGAAGACGAAATCAACGGAACCACAGACGAAACCACAAGCGAACACGTCCCCGGAAGCCTTGAAGACAGCGGCGCGCAATGCCTTTCTTATGCAAACGCATTTTTAGCGGCAAACGATATCGGCACTCAACTCGGTGCGGTAGTCGTTGATAAATTGCCGGCTCAAAAGATTTGCGAAATCAACACCGGTTTAGTTTGTTTCGAACTTGACAGCGAGCCCGAATCTTACGCTATTTACATGAACAAAAACGCAACCGAATTGAAAGCAAAAATCGACGAAGTTCTGACTAAAATGATAAACGACGGAACTATCGCTCAATACATCAACAAACACAGCGGAGCAAACGCTTAAGGAATTATAAAATATGTTTTCAAACTATAAATACGTTTGGGATTGCCGAGGCCTCATTTTAAGAGGTCTCGGCGTCTCGCTGTCAATTGCAGGCGGCGCATTATTGATTGGTTTTGTCTTGGGCGTAATTGTCGCTTCTATAAAAATCGCGCCTAAAAATTCAATCATAATGAAAATTTTGGATAAAATTTGCGGAATATACATAACAGTCATCAGAGGAACGCCTATGCTCGTTCAATTACTTATAATGAGCGGCGTTATTTTGGTTGACTTAAAATATATGGACACCACTATAATCGTGCCTATAATCGCTTTCGGTATCAACAGCGGCGCATATATGGCGGAGATAATTCGAAGCGGTATTTCGTCGGTTGACGCAGGTCAAATGGAAGCAGGAAGAAGTTTGGGCTTGAATTGGCTTACCACAATGAAAAAAGTAGTCATTCCGCAAGCGATTAAAGTCGTTGTACCCACTATTTTCAACGAAATAATCACACTTGTAAAGGAAACTTCGGTGGTAAGTTATATCGCCTTGATGATAAACGGAAAACAGGCTTGGGATTTGCTCGGTATTGCCGACAAACAAGGCTTGAGAACGGGATATTACATGGAATTCGTTTTGACGGCGGCACTACTCTATTTAATCGTGGTAATGATTCTTACACTCATACAAAAATTTATCGAAAGGAGGCTTCGTACAAGTGATAAACGTTAATAATATTTTTAAATATTTCGGCGACCTTAAAGTGCTTAACGGAGTCTCTTGCAAGATAGAAAAAGGCGAAAAAATCGCCATTATCGGACCGAGCGGCAGCGGTAAATCCACATTGCTCAGGTGCATGAACCTTCTTGAAGAGCCGACTTACGGCGAAGTGTGGATTGACGACGATTTGCTTACGCCCGTCGACCCATATTTGCATTTCGATATTATAAGGCAGTCTAAAACTTATAAGACGCTTATTGAAGAGGAATTGAAAAACAACCCCGCTCTTTCAAAAGAAGAAGCGGACGAGAAAGTAATTTCAGACATCAAGAAAAACGACTTGCTTAAAAAACACGAAGGCAAGGAATTTAACGCCGCAGTAAAGGCATTATTTAAGGAAAAATCGATAAATATCAACCTTGCAAGGCAAAAATTGGGTATGGTTTTTCAACATTTCAATTTGTTTAACAACCTTACCGTAATGCAAAACATGATTCTTGCGCCCGTCGAACTTAAACTTAAAACCAAAGAAGAAGCAATTAAACAGGCGGAAGAACTTTTAAAACGTATAAGCCTGTATGACAAAAAAGACGTTTACCCTTCCACGCTTTCGGGCGGACAAAAACAACGTATCGCAATCGTGCGCGCCCTTGCGATGAATCCAGAAATTATGCTTTTCGACGAACCCACTTCCGCACTCGACCCCGAAATGGTAGGCGAAGTTCTTGCACTTATTAAAGAACTTGCCGACGACGGCATGACTATGGTTATAGTAACCCACGAAATGGCTTTCGCAAGAGAAGTTGCATCTAAAGTATTGTTTATCGACGAAGGAATTATCAAAGAATCGGGCACTCCCGACGAAGTGTTTAACCACCCCAAAGACCCCAGACTTCAGGACTTTTTATCTAAAGTGCTTTAATAAAAACTGATAATATTTTTTATAAATTGCGCCGCGCCTTATAATAAGGCGCGGCGTTTTTGTTCTATTTTATCGGCTTAATTGTTTTTCGTCGTATCATTTTAATTTGTCTGATATTTTTATACTCTGGACGAAATGCTTTTAACGGTAAATATCCACCCGCATAGCGGGTGGCTTTTCTTTTTCGGGTATGACCCTAATATTTTTAGCAACACACAAGTGCGTCTTTTGTTGACCTTCCAGTCAGGCGTTGTTTTACTTGCTACCCGTGAACGGGTCTCTCAGATCAAAAATACTCAATTGATCAGACTCTTTATCTCGTTTTAATTGATTTGATATATATTCTTTTATCATTTTCGTATTTTTTCCTACTGTATCTACATAAAATCCTTTACACCAAAACTCTCTGTTTCTGTATGCAAATTTTATGTTACCCCATTTTTGAAATATCATCAAACTGCTCTTTCCTTTCAAATATCCCATCACACTTGATACACTATACTTAGGCGGTATACTCACCAACAAATGTATATGATCCGGGCATATCTCTCCCTCTATTATTTCTATTCCTTTCCATTCGCACAGTTTTCTAAATATTTCTCTTATTTCAAGTCTCTTTTCTTCAAAAAATACTTTCCTCCGATATTTCGGTGCAAAAACTATATGATACTTAATCTTGGGGAATATGAGTAAATCGGCGTATTTTACCGATTTACTCGTTAGCCCCGTTTTTTAATAACAGTATTGCGGCAATACTATTGCACCTACGAAATTGTAAACAATGCGAACTCCCTGCATTTTCTTACCGTCGAAAATTTCCGCTTCGTCAATATAAATCTTATCGATAAAACTATGCAGTATTTCCAGTGTCAATTCTTCTACACAGAGATAGTGTTCTACTATTTTCAAAAACTTTTTAAGATTATCGTTGTCCTGTTCGGTTGCGGCGATGATCTTTTTTAATTCTTCCGTTTTTGCCCGTAGTTCCGCTTGCTCCGTTTCATAAGATTTAGCAAGAAAATCAAATCGTTCGTCTGTCATTTTGCCTTTTACGTTATCTTCATAGAGTTTACGGATAATCCCGTTGATTTCTTCTATCCGTACGGTTGTTTTAGACAATTCGCTTTTGGCTTTCGCCTGTGCTTTTTGTTGTTCCGCCGTTGTGGATTTCAGGTAGTTTTCTATAAATTCTTTTTCGTGAAAAGCAACGTATTCGCAGGTTTTGCGCAAATCTTGTAAAATAACTTCTTTTAAGTCGTTTACGCGGATGCGATGCGGCGTGCATAATCCTTTCTTTTTCTTGCGATAGGTAGAACAATAAAAATGGTCGTAATCGTGATTTTTCTTGTATCGCTGAATCGTAAGCAATCCGCCGCAATCTGCGCAATAGAGAAGTCCTGAAAACATATTTGTTTCGTTTGATTTTATATATACTCTTTTATGCTCCCGCATTTTTTGCACGGTATCGAAAGTTTGTCGGTCTATAATCGCAGGCTGAGTGCCTTCAAAGATTTTCCATTCGTCTTTCGGATAAAACGCCATTTTTTTGCTTTTGAACGACTTCCGATAGGTCTGAAAATTGACAGTGCAGCCCGTATATGCCATTTGAACGAGAATATATCGTATCGTAGAATTGTTCCATATTTCGGGATACGGACTTCTGCCACGATATTTTAGTCCTCGCTTCATTGCGTAAAGTTGCGGCGTTTCTTTGCCTTCCTCAGTCAATCGCTTTGCAATATCGTTAATTTTCAACCCTCCGATATATAAATCAAAAATTTCTTTTACCGTAGCCGCGGCTTCTTCGTCCACAATCCATTTTTCCTTGTCGTTCGGATCTTTCTTATACCCGAACGGCGGAAGCGTGGATAAATGCTTGCCTGAATTTCCCTTTGTTTTTAACACCGCTTTGATTTTTTTCGACGTATCCTTTGCGTACCATTCGTTCATTATGTTTTTGAACGGAGTAAAATCGTTATCCGTTGCGGATATGGTATCCACTTGATCGTTAATTGCTATGAATCGAATGTCCGAATTAGGGAAATAAATCTCGGTGTAATATCCTACCATTATGTAATCTCTGCCGAAACGCGACATATCTTTTACGATAATAGTGGCAATTTTACCTTCTTCCGCGTCGGACATCATTCTTTGAAAATCCGGACGATTGAAATTCGTCCCCGAAAAACCGTCGTCGATATAAAATGCAGTGTTGGTAAAACCGTGTTCTTTTGCATATTTTGTAAGCATTTCTTTCTGATGAACGATACTGTTGCTGTCCCCGACGAGTTCATCGTCGCGGCTGAGCCGCCCGTATAATGCGGTTATTTTTTCACCTCCGTAATAAGTTTTGTTGTTATTTGTTTTTGCTATTTGTATTCCTGACATTATTTTTTACCTCCGTCCGGATGCAAACAGCGAGTTCGTTCCGATATTAAGTTGTCCGTTTGCCGCGCAATCAGCCGTTGCATTATATCAAGCGGCGTTTGCGTGGCGTTTGGTTTTTCCTCGGCGCAAACGGCGTAAACCGTATCGCCTACGATAAAATATTCAGCACGACAATCGCGCACGTTGTGAGTATTAGTGTTTATAATTTTAGCCGTGTTTTCCGTAAATATAATCTCCTTATCAATGATTTATTTACGTAAAACGGCAGGAAGTAACGGCTTATAACTTGCCGTCTTTTTTCATATTTTTCAAGGCTTCGTAACCTTCTTTTATCAGTCGAACTTTCGTTATTCCGTTTTCTTCGAGAAAAGCGTTTATTTCATCATATAAGGCTCTCGGTATCATCGTTCCGAAATTGCCGCTCGCTTGCTTTCTCTTTTCTTTATTCTTTTCTTCATACTTCCTGCGCGTTTTACGCACGGGAGTATCTTCTTTCCGTTCCATTAAACTGTTCCTCCGAAAATATAAAATCGTATTGATACATATTATAGCGATTTTATGATCCGAAGTCAAGTTCTTTTTGTGAACGGGCAGAAAATATCCCTTTATTTCTTATAATTGTCGTTGTTATTCATTTTTTCTTGTTTTTTGCGTTCTTCTTCGATTTCCGCTTCTATTTGTTGTAAACGCGGGACTTGCCGAACGACGTCGGGAGTGAAGAGCGAAAGAACGGAATCGAAAAAGTTACCGATTGTTTTCGGCTTGCCGTGGACTATACGCCGATATTCCGTAGGGTTCGTCCTTGCAAGTTCTTTGCCGACGTTTGTATAATGGGAATTGTTATCCTTTTCCTTTTGTAAGGTTTCTGCTTTTCGGACATATTCGAGCGTTTCGTTCATAGATTTTGTAAGCCGTTTTGAAAGGTCGTTGTTTGCCGCCGTTAAAGCGATTACTTGTTCTTGTAACTTTCCGCGTTTCCGTGGAATATTCTCGCTTTTCGCCTCGGTTAAAGCATCGGCGTAAACTTGATTTTCTTCCCGTATGGCTTCTGCTTGCTCGATTATCTTTTTCGCCTTAAATTCGGCGGTGGAAAGGTGTTTCTTCTGACTGCCTTCTTTGCCGCGCTGTAAGCCCCAACGTTTTCCGACTGCTTCGTAAAAATCCGTTTGTAACTGCTGCAACTGCGGTTTATCGAAAAGTTGTT